>NZ_FQUZ01000046.1 GCF_900129055.1 Lampropedia hyalina DSM 16112 | reverse complement strand
TTCAACGAGGATGCACGCGGTCGCTGGTATTTCAACGTGGCCGTGGAGATTGAAACCAAACCCACAGAAGCCACGGCATCCGTAGGAATCGACCTTGGGCTGAAAGACTGCGCCACCACCAGCACGGGCCAGAAGCTGCATGGCCGCTGGTATCGGGAACTGGAGCCGCAGCTTGCCATTGCGCAGCGGGCACGTAAAAAGCAGCGCGTCAAGGCGATTCACGCCAAGATTGCGAACCGCCGAAAAGACGAAATCCACCAATTCACGACCGAGCTTGTAAAGAACAACGCCGCCATCTTCGTGGGCGACGTGGCCAGCGCGAAGCTGGTCAAAACCGGGATGGCCAAGTCCACGTTGGACGCGGGCTGGTCGTCGTTGAAAACCGCTTTGGAATACAAGTGCCATCAGGCCGGAGTGGTTTTTGAGGAAGTGAACGAAGCGTATTCAACCCAGACCTGTTCTGCGTGCGGCAGTCTGCCGCCGCAGAGGCCCAAAGGTATCGCAGGTCTTGGAATAAGGGAATGGACGTGCAGCGACTGCGGGGCGGCACACGAGCGCGACGTGAACGCAGCACGCAACATTCTCGCGGCAGGACATTGCCGTCTCGCTGGAGGAATCCCCTGCCTAAAGGCAGGGGAGGATGTCAACTGCATCTGCCCGGCAACCATGATTTCCGGGCAAAAGTCCTGATGCTGTCGCACCATCGCGGCGGTTTTCGGCCACTGCACCAGCCGGAGGGCATGGCTTGTCCCGTGTCAGAATGCCGCTCCGGCTGTACCCCATCAGCTGTTCTGTTCCTGCACGGGAATGACCAAAGTCCAAGGATCAACTTCATGACCAATTCAGTCTCAGGTGGTGTTCGCACCCTCCTTCAATTGGAAGGACTGTGTATTCTCGCGGTCAGTCTGCTGGCTTATGCAAAATTTGGCAGCGGCTGGGGTACTTTTGCCTTGCTCTTTTTTGTACCGGACTTGTCCTTCGCCGGTTACCTTGCAGGCACAAGGGTAGGTGCAATCTCGTACAACATAGCGCACTCCCTTATCGGGGCATTTGTCATATTGACAGCGGGCGTTCTTCTATCAGTTCCCCTGGCCATCACAGCGGGCATTATCTGGTTGGCACATATTGGTTTTGATCGCACACTGGGCTATGGCCTCAAATATTCAACCGGTTTCAGGTTCACGCATTTGGGCGTGATTGGGCGAAAGCGCATTGATTCCTGATGGAACGTTCCCACGGCCTTGCTGGCAAGCAATCAAAGGGTTGGATACAATCGCCAGTTCACAGGAAGTGGGGACGACCCCACCGCTCCAGCTCTTTGCGGGGACGGCCTCGACCTTGATTGGAAGGAACACTCATGGCTTGGATCATTCTTGCCATTGCGGGGCTGTTTGAAGTGGGCTGGGCGATTGGCCTGAAATACACCGAAGGGTTCACCCGGCTCTGGCCGACCGTGGGCACGGTGCTGTCGATGGTCATCAGCCTGGGGCTGCTGGGTGTGGCCATGAAGTCGCTGCCGGTTGGCTCGGCCTATGCCATCTGGGTGGGTGCGGGAGTGGTGGGCACCGTGGCACTGAGCGTTGTGCTGTTCGGGGAGCCGATGAATGCCGCCCGGCTCATCAGCGTGGCGCTGATTGTGGCGGGCATCATCGGCATCAAGCTGACCACCTCGGCCTGACGGCGGGTGATTGCGGCAAAAGCCGCAATCCAGGGGGCATGCCACGGTCTGACTGAACCCTGAATGCCCCCGCTTCTGGATGCCAGGGTGATCGTGCCATGTCAAAAGCATCCGATACACACCTGTTTTTGCCAAGCACAAACACTACCCCGTCATGCTGGGCTTGACCCAGCATCCAGTGGCAACGTTTGTATTCCAACCCCCTGCTGGATTAGGTTGCGCAATACTTCTGGATGCCGGGTCAAGCCCGGCATGACGCTGTGTGTGAGTCTCACCATCACGCAAACGGGGCAAGTGGAAATTCTCAATCCAGACCCAGCTTGCCGCGCAGGGTGGAGAGGTCTTCGGCCAGTTGGTTGATGGCGGCGGCCATTACGGTGCGGTCTTTGTCGGTGAGTTTTTCGTAGGAGACGTAGCCCTTGCCGTCCTGCGCTTCGTAGGTTTTCAGGATGTCATAGACGGTCTTGAAGTTCTTGTCCACTTCGGCCAGGAATGTGGCTTCCTTTTTCGCGATCAGCGGGCGCACCAGTTCGACGATCTTGTAGGAGCCATCGGTGTTGGCCTTGAAGTCCCACAGATCAACCTTGCTGTAGCGGTTTTCCTCGCCGGAGATTTTCGTTGCGGCCACTTCTTCCATCAGCACGGCGGCACCACCCACCACCACTTCGGGCGGGAAAGTGAGCTGGTCGATGCGCGATTGCAGCTCCTTCACGTCGGCCAGCAGCTTGTCGGCGACGGGCTTGACATCATCGGCACTGTTCTTGACCCAGAGGCTGTATTCGATGCGGTGGAATCCGGGGAAAGCAGGGTCTTTTTCTGCGCCTTCGTAGTCATCGGCGCGGGAGTCGATGGAGACATCCAGATCGCTGAACAGTTCGGCAATCGGCTCCACGCGTTCGTAGCTGACGCGGGTGGGGGCGTACAGGGCCTTGGCCTTGTCCACTTCGCCAGCCTTGACGGCCTGCACGAAGGCGGTGGTGTCCTTGACGAGTTGATCGACGTTTTCGCTGACGTAAATCTTGTATTCGGCAATCGGGGCGACCAGATCGAGGGCCTGGGCCTGTTGTGCCAGGGCGGTGGTGGCAGTGCCGGCCATCAGCGCAGCCACGGTGAGAAGGCGTTTGAATGTCATGTAGAAAAACTCCTGGCTGTTCAGCCTTTGGGGGTGGATGAAAAAATGGTGCGCGCCGCAGCCACGAGGCTGCTGCCGAGGTAATCGCTGGCATCGCGCACGCCTGGCAGGGTGTAGAAGTAGCCGCCGCCGATGGGTTTGATGTATTCCTCCAGCGGCTCGCCATCGAGGCGGCGTTGCACGGCAATGAAGCCCTGCTCCAGATCGGCCTGGTAGCAGATGAACAGCAGCCCCTGATCGAGCTGGCCGTTTTTCACAATGCCGTTGGAGTAGTTGAAGGGGCGGCGCAGCATCAGATTGGCATCGGATTCGGGGGTGCGTGGGTTTGCCAGCCGAATGTGCGCATCGTGCGGGGTGGCCTCGCCATCGGGGTCGCGGGTGTAGTCGGGCACTTCAAATTCGCTGGCATGAATCTGATCGAGTGGCGCGCCGCTCATCTTGGTGCGGCCAAAGACCTGCTCCTGTTCTCGCAAGGGGGTGCGGTCCCAGCGTTCGACGAAGTTGCGGATGATGCGCACGGCCTGATAGCTTCCGCCGTGTGCCCAGTCCGGCTCGCCGCGCCCTGCCCCTACCCAGACGACGCGGTTCATCAGTGCGTCGTCGTTGGCATCGGGGTTGGCGGAGCCATCGCGGAAGCCCAGAAAATTGCGGGCATTTTCCACACGGCCATCGGGCAGGGGCTGGATGACGGGCACATTGCCCTGCTGCTTCCAGCGCGGCACGAGCTGGCCGGAGAGGTTTTTGATGATGTCGCGCAGGGCGTGGAGGGTGGTGTCCTGGGTGTTGGCGCAGATTTGCAGACTCAGGTCGCCGTGGCACAGTGCGGCATCGAGGGCATCGTTGGGAAAGCGCGTCATGCGCGAGAGCCGCCGGGGTTTGAGCGGAGCCAGCCACGGGCGGTCGTCGAACAGGGAACTGCCCAGCGAAACGGTGATGGTGAGGGCATCGGGCTGGATGACGGGGCCGAGAATGCCAGAACCAGCGGGCGGCAGTTGCGGATGCAGTTCGGGTGGTGTGCCACCCTGGGTGAGGAACTGGCAGCGTTCCGTAAGGCGACGCAGCAGGCGTTCGAGTTCGTCGGGGGTTTCGGCCAGCACCGCGAAGCTGGCAATCATGCCGTGGGCTGGGCGCGGTGTGGTCACACCCGCCTGGTGCGGGCCAAAGAATGCCACGCGGTCCTGCATGCTGGCAGTGTTGGCCACTGGCGCATTCGTGACGTTGGTGCCGCGTGCCTTGCCACCCTGCACGGCATGGGATGCAGGCGCAGTGGTGCAGGCGGTCAGTCCCCAGGGTGCGCCCAGCGCGGCCACGCTCCAGCCCAGTGTCCGCAATACCTGACGGCGGCTGGCAGGCGCGGCATCGGCAGGCGAATCCGGGGGCAACACAGGGGCAAAGGTGGGAAATGTCATATCGAATGGTTCAAAACAAAAAGGGGCAACTGCATCACTCCAGCCCCAGCGCGGCATTGACCTGCGCCAGCGATGCCGCCCAGGCTTCCAGCAGCCGCTGCAATTGGGCGCGTTGTGCGGTACTCACGTCGCGGTAAGGCAGAAAATCTTCACCGGTGCGCAAGGCCAGCACGGCGGCCTGCAAGTCGGCCTGTTGCTGGCGCAGTTGGGCAGCCAGCGGTGCGTTCGCGCCTTGCAGCAGCGCATCGAGCACCTGCACGCTTTTCGCCATGCCGTGCAGATTGGCTTGCAGATCGTACAGATCGCTTTGGGCGTAGGGGTTTTCGCCCTGCACGATGGCCGACTCCAGCAGCCGCTGGGCCTGCCACAGGGCACTGTCGGCCAGATCGTGCGGGGCCTGCTGGCTCTCGCGCACCCGTGCCTTGAGTTGCTCGGCATCCTGCGTCAGTTGCTGTGCCAGCGGCAGCAGGCCATTCAGGTCAGCGTTGCCGAACAGGGCTTTCTCCAGCCGGTGGAAACCGGTGAAAGCCGGATCATCCTCGCGCCCAGCCAGGTAGTCGGCCTGGGGGTCGATGCGGTTTTCCAAATCGCTCCAGCGTCCGGCCACGGCTTCGACGCGCTTGTAATGCAGCCGTGCCGCCAGCCACTGGGTGCGGGCAGTGGCCAGATCACCGGCGGCGACGGCATCGGCCAGGGCCTGGGCTTCACGCACCAGCGCGTTGGCCTGCATGATGAGGAAGACGCGGTTTTCCGACAGCGGGCCGATGAAGGCTTGCAGCGGCGGGCGCAGCCGCTCGGCTTCGGAATCGGCGGTGGGCACGACTTCCAGCGAACCGCGCGGATTGGAAAGCAGCCCGCAGGTAATGGCGAACTGGCCGGGGCGCAGCTTCACGGTCAGCAGCGAATGGAAACCCGGTGCAATGTTCTCGCGCTCGGCCACCACCATCACGCCATCCAGGATTTCCCATTCCAGCGGACGGCGCGAGGCGTTGTGGATTTCAAACGTGGTCAGCCCTGCGGGCAGGCGAAAGTCCGCTGGTTCACAGTGGCTGTCGTTCACCACCACCTTGTGCGTGTTGCCACGCTGCGGCCCGGTGGCGGTGCGGCTGGCATAGGCAAACAGCAGCAAAGCCGCCAGCACCAGCAATGCGGCAACGGCCAGGGCCGCATAGATCAACCGCCGGAAAGGTGCGGATGCAGGGGTACGGGATTCAGGCGAATGGCTCATGAATGTTCCTGTGCGGCAGGCGCGCGGCGCGACGCTTCAGGCCAGAAAAACAGCCCCAGTGCGGGCAACAGATACAGCAGCCAGACGGCCAGTTCGCCCCAGGTGGGCGATTCGTGGTAGCCCAGCAACCCGGAGAGCACCGTGCCCGCCACGCTGGCGTTGGGCAGAATGCCGCTCCAGTCATAGACGCGCTCCTGCCACAGGTTCCACAGCCCGGCCTCGTGCAGATTGCGCACCACGCCCGAGAGCAGCCCGGCGGCCACCAGCAGAATCAGCAGACCCGTCCAGCGGAAAAACTTTTGCAGGTTCAGACGCAGCCCACCCCAGTAGATGCCCAGCCCCAGCAGCACCGCCACGCCCAGCCCCGCCAGCGCGCCCAGTGGCACGGCCATGCCGGTGCTTTGCTGGAAGATGGCCAGCAGAAAGAACACCGACTCCAGCCCCTCGCGTGCCACGGCAAAGAATGCCATGCCCACCAAGGCCCAGGCCGCGCCCTGCCCGGTACCGGCAAAGGCGGCATCGACCGATTCATGCAGTTGCGCACGCATGGAACGCGCAGCACCGCGCATCCAGAACACCATCCACGACAGCACGGCCACGGCCACCAGCCCGACGATGGCCTCGAACAGCTCCTGGGTTTTCTGCGGAAACTCCTGCCCGAGCAGCAATACCGCCGAGCCCGCAAACAGTGACAGGGCCACCGCCAGCAACACACCCACCCAGACGGCTGGCAGAAATGCCGAGCGGCCGGTCTGGCGCAGATAGCTGGCAATGATGCCCACGATCAGCGCGGCTTCCAGCCCTTCGCGCAACATGATGAGAAATGGTGCCAGCACAGTACGGTTCCTTGGCCAATGGGGCACGGCAGTGGGTCATGGTCCGCTGCCGCCCGCCACTCATGTGAAGGGTCAGAAGTAATGGCGCAGGCCCACGGCAAACACCTTGAAGTCCTGCCCGCCCTGGCTCACGCCCACGTCCGCGCCGTAAGTGGCATTGCGGCTGTTGTCCAGTTCAGTGTAGAGCGCGTACAGCTTGGTGCGCTTGCTCAGGTGGTAATTCCAGGCCAGCGTCCATTGCATGGCATCGCTGTCGGCCAGATTACGGTATTCATCGGCATACCCGGCATTGACGTGAAATTCGGAATGTCCCAGCGTGTAAATGCCCACCAGCCGGTAGCTGTCGCGCTTGCCTGCATCGTCCAGCCAGCCGTTCTTGTCCTGCTGATAGTAGCCGCCCAACTGGAAGTCGCCCAGGGTATAGAGGGCACGCACGGCGAACTGCTCAGCCCGACCGAATTCGCTGTAGGAACCGGCCAGCGACCAGTCGCCGATGTCGTAGTTGGCCACCAGTTCGTAGGCATTCTTCTTCACGCCATCCTGGCGCAGACGGTCATCCTCGCTGCTGAAGCCCAGCTCCAGCACCAGCCCGCCCAGTTCCGGCGTGACGTAGGAAACGTGGTGGTCGGCAGGCATCACATCGGCAAACAGGAAGTCGGCCGATGAACCTACGTTGTCGTTGTGCAGGCTCACCTCCTCCACAATGGTCTTGAACGACTGGCCACCGTAGTTGCCCAACCGCACCCGGCCCCAGTTGCCACCCAGCCACAGTTCCGACTGGCTGGCATAGCCATCATCGGCTGCGCCGGTGGTGCTGTCGATGTCCATTTCGTAGAGGAAACCGGCTTTCAGGCCATTGCCCAAGTCTTCCTGCCCCATGAAGCCCAGGTTCGAACCATTGTTGCGCATCTGCGTGGTGGTCGATTCGCCACTGAGCTTGCCGTGCTCCACGGTGGTATTCACGCGACCATACAGGGTCACGAAACCCTGTGCCTGCGCCGATGGCACCCAGGCCGCCAGCACTGCCACGCTGGCAACCAGCGGAAGAATGGAGGAACACACACCCGAACGCACGATTGTTGCTGCCATGATGAACTTCAGCCTCTGTTCAAACCATGAAATCGAAAACCCGATGGCCACTGGCAGGGGTTTTCACGGATTGTCTGAATCTCATTCAAACAATCAGCAACATTCTACTCCTTCAAAAATACAAATAAGAATACAACTCAATTGATTTAAAAATACCATCAACTCTGCGGTGGCGATTGAAATCCGTGTATACCTGCCCCAATGGAAATGCCCCGCTGCCAGCACCACAGATGCTGACAGCGGGGCATTTCAGTTCAGATGCACAACTGCCGGGCCATCAGAACGGAATGTCGTCGTCCTCAAAGCTGTCGAATGCGGCTGGAGCGGACTGCTGCGGGGCGGGGTTCTGCGGCTGGCGGCTGGCGGCTGGCGGTGCGTTGTTGCCGTATGCAGGGGCCGCAGGCGCGGCATTGCGGGGCGCGGGGGCACTGTCGCCGTAGGGGTTGCCGCCCCCTTGCTGCGCACCGCCATAGCCATCGGATGAGCCGCTGGGGCGGCCACCCAGCATTTGCAGGCCCAGGCCACGAATTTCGGTGGAGTAGCGATCATTGCCATTCTGATCCTGCCACTTGCGGGTGCGCAGGCTGCCTTCGATGTACACGGCAGAGCCTTTGCGCAAATACTGACCCGCTACCTCGGCCAGCCGGTCATTCAGTACCACGCTGTGCCATTCGGTGTGTTCCTTGCGCTCACCGGTCTGGCGGTCTTTCCACTGCTCGGTGGTGGCAATGCGCAGGTTGGCAATCTGGCCGCCATTGGCGAAGCTGCGCACTTCAGGGTCTTGCCCCAGGTTGCCGATGAGAATGACTTTATTGACGGATGCTGCCATAGCTGTTGCGTTCCTCGATGGATTGGAGAGATGGAGTGCCCTTGGCCTGCCTTGCAGCAGCCGTGATCAGAACGTGTCGAACGTGTCTGGATGCAGGGCCAGCCCGCATTGTGCCGCAACTTTTCCGGGCAGGCGGCAGAGCATGGGCGGCGCGGCACACCGCCTCACGCGGCATCGCGCAAACGCGGCTGCATCCGCCAGCTCAATGCCAGCCACAGCGCGGCCAGCAGCGCGGTGGCGGCAAACAGTTGCACGGCCCCGGCATGGCGCATCAACAGGCCACCGAGCAGGCCGCCCGCAAACAGCCCCAGCGATTGCAGGGTGCTGTAGGCCCCCAGTGCCGCACCGCGCACTGCCTGTGTGGCCATGCGCGAGACCTGACTGGGTTGCAGGGCTTCCAGCGCGTTGAAGCCACAGAAAAACACCACCAGCCACAGCCCCAGCAGCCAGACGGGCGCGCTCCAGCCGTCGGCCACGGTCAGCCCCGCAGTGGTGGCCAGGGCCAGTTGCGCGACCAGAATCAGGCCGATGCCCAGCAGCATGGCCAGCCGCAAACGTCCCCGGCGTTCCATCGCCATCAGCGGCCCCAGGAACAGCACCGACAGCAGCACGGCAGGCAGGTACACCTGCCAATGGGCATCCTGCGCCAGCCCGGCCAGCAGCAACATGCCGGGCACGGCACTCCACATGGCCATCTGCACGGTATGCAGCAAAAATACCCCGACGTTCAGGCGCAGCAGATCGGGGGTGCGCAATACATCCACCAGCCTGCCGCGCGGCACGGCCTGGCGACTGCGCACTGGCTCGGCCGGAACCCACCACAGCACCACCGCCACACCCAGCAAGGCCAGCAGGGCCGTCAGCCAGAACAGTCCAGACAAGCCCACATAGCCCGCCAGCAGCGGCCCCAGCACCAGGGCCAACGCGAACACCAGCCCGATGCTGATGCCCACCAGGGCCATGGCCTTGGTGCGCACCACATCGCGGGTCTGGTCGGACAGCAATGCCGTCACGGCCGCCGACACCGCCCCCGCCCCCTGCACGGCCCGCCCCAGCACCAGCATCCAGACGGAATCGGCCAGCGCGGCCATGCCACTGCCCAGTGCGAACACCAGCAGCCCCAGCACAATCACACGCTTGCGCCCGAAGCGGTCGGATGCCAGCCCCAGCGGCAGTTGCAGCACCGCCTGGGTCAGGCCATACGCGCCCAGGGCCAGCCCCACCAGCGCGGCATTGTCGCCACCTTCGTAATCAGAAGCGGCCAGCGAGAACACCGGCAGCACCAGAAACAGCCCCAGCATGCGCAGGGCAAAAATGAATGCCAGCGAAAAACTGCTGCGCCGCTCCTGACTCGTCATGCGGTACGCGGGGGTGGGGATGGTCGTCTGTGTCACACCGGAAAGTTCAGAGGGCAGGAACAAGAAAGGGGGGATTCGGTCTGGCCGGACGGCAGGCACGGTCTATGCCGTGTCCAACCGCATCCAGGGCTATGATGGCAGGTTTCCCGGATTTTCCGAACGCGCGACATTATCGCGGTTTTTGCAGGCTGACCCGTGTCCCACCCAGAAACACCCACCCCTCCCACGATGCCCTCCCCTCCTGTCCCCGTTGCACCTGCGGCCAGCCACGGGGCCTACCTGGGCGAGCGGCCCTCGCCCGGCTTCATCCGCATACGCGGTGCGCGCACCCATAACCTGAAGAACATCGATCTGGATATTCCGCGCCACCAGATGGTGGTGATTACCGGCGTATCCGGCTCCGGCAAATCCAGCCTGGCCTTCGATACCCTGTATGCCGAAGGCCAGCGGCGTTATGTGGAAAGCATCTCCGCCTACGCCCGCCAGTTTCTGGGGCGGCTGGACAAGCCCGATGTCGATCTGATCGAAGGGCTGTCCCCGGCCATCAGCATCGAGCAGAAGGCCACCAGCCACAACCCACGCTCCACCGTCGGCACAGTCACCGAAATCAGCGACTACCTGCGCCTGCTCTACGCCCGCGCCGGCACACCCTACTGCCCCGAACACGGCGTGCCGCTGAGTGCGCAGACCGTCAGCCAGATGGTCGATGGCGTGCTGGCCCTGCCCGAAGGCACGCGGCTGATGATTCTCGCACCCGTGGCTCGCGGCAAGAAAGGGGAATTCCAGGAACTGTTCACCGCCATGCAGGCGCGCGGCTATGTGCGCTTTCGTGTCAATGGGCAGATCGTCACCGACGAGGAACTGCCCGCGCTGAAGAAAACCGAGCGGCACGACATCGATGTGGTGGTCGATCGCCTCAAGACCCGCGCCGACATGCGCCAGCGGCTGGCCGAGAGCTTCGAGGCCGCGCTGGCCATTGGCGGCGCGAACGCCAGTGGCCGCATCATCGCACTGGAAATGGACGGCGGGCGCGAGCACAACTTCAGCGCGAAATTCGCCTGCCCGCACTGCGACTACAGCCTGCCCGAACTGGAGCCGCGCCTGTTCTCCTTCAACTCCCCACTGGGAGCCTGCCCCGCCTGCGACGGACTGGGCGTGCGCGAAATCTTCGATGCCGCACGCATCGTCACCTTCCCCGGCTCCAGCCTGGCCGCCGGGGCCATCAAGGGCTGGGACCGGCGCAGCAGCTACCACTTCGCCATCCTGCAAAGCCTGGCGCAGCACTACGGCTTCGACCTAGAAGAAACCGCGTATGACGCCCTGCCCGCCCGCATCCAGCAGATATTGCTGTACGGCTCCGGCGAGGAATCCATCGCCTTTGCCTATACCGTGGAAAGCGGCGCGAATGCAGGCAAGACCGTCACACGCAAGCACCCGTTCGAGGGCATCGTGCGCAGCATCGAACGCCGCTGGCGCGAAACCGACTCCACCGTGGTGCGCGACGAACTCGCCAAGTACCGCAGCACCCTCGTCTGCACCACCTGCCACGGCGCGCGCCTGCGCCGCGAAAGCCTGCATGTACGGCTGGGTGAGGGCACGCAAAGCCGCGCCATCCACGAAATCGGCCGCGATACCCTCGCCCATGCCCAGCACTGGTTCGAGACCCTGCAACTGCAAGGCGCGAAGGCCGAAATCGCCGCCAAGATCGTGCGCGAAATTGCCACCCGCCTGCGTTTTCTCAACGACGTGGGGCTGAACTACCTCAGCCTGGAGCGCAGTGCCGACACCCTCTCCGGTGGCGAAGCCCAGCGCATCCGCCTCGCCAGCCAGATCGGCTCCGGCCTGACGGGCGTGATGTATGTGCTCGACGAACCCAGCATCGGCCTGCACCAGCGCGACAACGACCGCCTCATCACCACCCTGCAACGCCTGCGCGACCTGGGCAACAGCGTCATCGTGGTGGAACACGACGAAGACATGATGCGCGCCGCCGACCAGATCATCGACATGGGGCCGGGCGCAGGCGTACATGGCGGACAGGTCGTGGCACAGGGCGACTTCGCCCAGATCAGCCAGCATCCGCACTCGCCCACCGGCCAGTACCTCAGTGGACGCCTGCGCATCGACGTGCCCACGCAACGCACCGCATGGCTGGTACAAGCTCCCGCCGTCATCGGCAGCATTCGCCCGCCCGCCCCCGTCTTTGCCAGCACCGAGGCCGACGCCCCCGCCAGAGCCAGCACTGCCGCGCCCCTGTTGCAGCAACTGAGCCTGCACAGGGCGCACGGCAACAACCTGCGCCAAGTGTCGGTGGATTTTCCCGTCGGGCTGCTGAGCTGCGTCACCGGCGTGTCCGGCTCCGGCAAATCCACGCTGGTGAACGACACCCTCTACGCTGCCGTGGCGCAACGCCTCTACCGCGCCCAGACCGAACCCGCGCCCTGCGAATCCATCAGCGGCATGGAATACTTCGACAAGGTCATCAACGTCGATCAGGCCCCCATTGGCCGCACCCCGCGCAGCAACCCCGCCACCTACACCGGCGTGCTCACCCCCATCCGCGAACTGCTGGCCGAAACCGCCACCGCGCGCGAACGCGGCTACGGGCCGGGACGTTTCTCCTTCAACGTCTCCGGCGGCCGTTGCGAAGCCTGCCAGGGCGACGGCATGGTCAAGGTGGAAATGCACTTCCTGCCCGATGTCTATGTGCCCTGCGACATCTGCCACGGCCTGCGCTACAACCGCGAAACCCTGGAAGTGCAATGGAAAGGCTGCAACATCGCGCAGATTCTGGACATGACGGTGGAAACCGCCCTCGCCTTCTTTCAGGACGTGCCCGGCATCGCCCGCAAGCTGCAAACCCTGATGGACGTGGGCCTGTCCTACATCCGCCTGGGCCAGCCCGCCACCACCCTCTCCGGCGGCGAGGCCCAGCGCGTCAAGCTGGCCCTGGAGCTGTCCAAGCGCGACACTGGCCGCACCCTCTACATCCTCGACGAACCCACCACCGGCCTGCACTTTGCCGACATCGCGCTGCTGGTGAAAGTGCTGCAACAGTTGCGTGACGCAGGCAACACCATCGTCGTCATCGAACACAACCTCGATGTCATCAAGACCGCCGACTGGGTCATCGACATGGGGCCTGAAGGCGGCAGTGGCGGCGGCCAGGTCGTCGCCACCGGCACCCCTGAACAGGTGGCCGCCAACCCGGCCAGCGTCACCGGGCGTTACCTGCGGCCCTATCTGGGCATGGACACGGCCCAGTGATGCTGCCTGGGTCTTCAGGCATGGGTATCTACACAAGTCGGTCATTCCCGTCATTCCCGCGCAGGCGGGAATCCAGGTGGCGCAACGGTTGCCATAGATACTGCTGTTGCAACGGGATGCGTCGTCACTGGATTCCCGCCTGCGCCGGAATGACGGAGGTTTGTGTGTCGAGGGTGGGTGCAATGGCACCATTGGCAGCCCTCTCAAAACGTTCCGGACAGCCATGGGTCGAGCACGGAATGACGGGGTGTTGGCTGGTCGTCCAAAGATGTGTAGATACCTATGGCCTTCAGGCCGGGGAGGATGTCAAATAGCTCATCGCCCTGCTCGGCATTGCGTGGCTACAGAGCACGGCACACTGGTTCCAGGCTGCCTTATCCCATGTGGGTGGACAGAATGCCGAAGCCCACCACGATCAGCACCACGCCGCCCAGCAGTTCGGCGCGGGTGCCGACCACGCCGCGCAGCACGCGCCCCAGCATCATGCCAATGGTCACCATCACCATCGTGGCCAGACCGATGGCAGCAGCGGTAGAGAAGATGTCTGCATCAATGAAGGCCAGCCCCACGCCCACGGCCAGTGCGTCGATGCTGGTGGCCATGCCGGTGAGGGCCAGCGTCAGGTAGGTGCGCATGCCTGTTGCGCCGTGACCTGCGGTTTCGGTGCCTTCGGCAGGTTCGTCCGGCCCTGACGATTTCAGGCTGCGCCAGACCATGTGCAGGCCCAGCCCCAGCAGCAGCAGGAAGGCGATCCAGTGATCCCAGGCATCGACGTAGGGGGCGGCCACCTTGCCCAGCAACCAGCCCAGCAGCGGGGTCATGGCTTCAATGCAGCCGAAGATCAGCCCAGCCTTGAGGGCCAGGCTCCAGCGGTGGCGCGACATGCTGGCACCCTTGCCGACGGCAGCGGCAAAGGCATCGGTGGACATGGCCAATGCCAGGAAGAAGGTGGAAAGTGGGGACATGGTGGTGTAGGTATAGAGCAGCCAGACGCAACCGAGGCAGGCAAGAGGGCTGGCTGTCCCGCCTCTTGTCTGCATGGTCTCGCCAAACTGCTGTCGTTCACACCACGGGCACTTTTGGCATGCCCGAATCTGTTGATGTGAACGCCCTTGCCGTATTCGCACCGGTCAAAGGCAGGCTACTCCCCATAGAGAATGACTGGATCATAGCACGTCGCGGCACACAAAAAATCATCCAAATAATTGAATTTACATAGCATTTGCTAATTTCACCCCTTTCTTGAACAGGGTGTGTGACGGCATCCGGGCTGTGGCGGGCATGTGGGCCATCGGCATGAACAATGCCACGCCTCGCCTGCCGGAATGCCGATTCGGCCTAGAATACAGAGCTTTGCCACTTCGCGTCCGCACTGCCCGCACGCGCTGCTGCGCCAGCCCATTGGGGCTGCGTGGCAGAGCCAGCCCCATTGCTTGCCTGTGTCGGGCCTACACCCCCATTCCACTGAGCACATCACCATGAACACCCCCATTCAGCCCGTTGGCATTTCTTCCGTGCAGGACATCGTGCAGGACCTGCGCGCAGGCCGCATGGTCATCCTCGTGGACGAGGAAGACCGCGAGAACGAAGGCGACCTGGTTCTGGCCTCCGATCATGTCTCTGCCGAAGCCATCAACTTCATGGCCAAGTACGCACGCGGTCTGGTCTGCCTGACCCTGACACGCGAACACTGCGAACGCCTGAACCTGCCGCCCATGACACGGCGCAACGGCACGCGCTTCGACACCGCCTTCACCGTCTCCATCGAAGCGGCCGAGGGCGTGACCACCGGCATCTCCGCAGCCGACCGCGCCCGCACCATTGCGGCTGCGGTGGCACCCCATGCCAAGCCCACCGATCTGGTGCAGCCCGGTCACATCTTCCCGGTGCAGGCCGTCGATGGCGGTGTGCTGATGCGCGCTGGCCACACCGAAGCGGGCTGTGACTTCGCCCGGCTGGCAGGGCTGACCCCCTCCAGCGTGATCTGCGAGATCATGAAGGACGACGGCACGATGGCGCGGCTGCCCGATCTGCAATTGTTCGCCGCCGAGCACGGCCTGAAAATCGGCACGATTGCCGACCTGATTGCCTACCGCAATGCCAACGAGTCGCTGGTGGAGCGCATTTCCACGCGCAACCTGCAAACGCACTGGGGCGACTTCGTGGCCCATGCCTATCACGACCAGCTCACCCGCTCGGTACACCTGGCCCTGACCAAGGGAAGCTGGGAGGAAAACGACGAAATCCCGGTGCGCGTACACGAGCCGCTGTCGGTGCTGGACGCGCTGGAAGTGAACCGCGACATGCACTCCTGGAGCCTGGACGAAAGCCTGCAATACCTGCACAAGAATGGCCAGGGAATTGCCGTGCTGCTCAACTGCGGTGAATCGGGCGAGCAGTTGCTGGATCAACTGGCCGGACGGGCACGCTCGGCCCATGCCCCGACACGCGGACGCATGGACCTGCGCTCCTACGGCATTGGCGCACAGATTCTGCGCAGCCTGGGTGTGCAGAAAATGCGCCTGCTGGGCCAGCCGCGCCGCCTGCCCAGCATGACCGGCTTCCAGTTGGAAGTGACCGGCTACATCACCAAATCCTGACACCACCCCGCCCCCACACAGCCACAAGGAGCCACCCCATGATCGGAGCAGAAAAAGGCCATGCCGCCATCGCCGATGGCAGTGACCTGCGCATCGCCATCGTGCAGGCGCGATTCAACGAATCCATCACCAACAGCCTCGCCGCTGCCTGCCTGCAAGAGCTGGCCGCGCTGGGTGTACAGGCCGACCAGGTTCTGCACGTCACCGTCGCAGGCGCGCTGGAAGTGCCGGTGGTGCTGCAAACCCTGGCCGAACGCGAGGAGTTCGATGCCCTGATCGCGCTGGGCTGCATCATCCGGGGCGAAACCTACCACTTCGAGCTGGTGGCCAACGAATCCGGCGCAGGCGTATCGCGCGTCTCGCTGGACTACAACATCCCGATTGCGAACGCCATCCTGACCACCGAGAACCTGGAGCAGGCCATTGCCCGCCAGACCGAAAAAGGCCAGGATGCCGCCCGTGTCGCCGTGGAAACTGCCCAGCTCATCGCCCAACTTTCATGACCTCCGAGCACACCCCCACCCCTGCTGCCGCCGATGCCGACGCACTCGGCCAGCCCCGCAGCAACCCGGCACGCAAGAAGCGCAACCCGCGCAGCCGTGCGCGCGAATTCGCGCTGCAAGCCCTGTACCAGCACATCGTCGGACGCAACGAAGCCACATCCATCGATGCGTTCACGCGCGACCTCACCGGCTTTCACAAGGCCGATGCCATCCATTACGATGCCCTGCTGCACGGCTGCATTGCCGCCGAAGCGGCACTCGATGCCGCCATCGTGCCGCTGCTCGACCGCCCCCTGCCGGAAATCTCCCCGATCGAACGCGCCGCCATGTGGATGGGCGTGTACGAATTCCAGCACGCCCCCGACGTGCCCTGGCGCGTGGTATTGAACGAGTATGTGGAACTGGCCAAGTCCTTCGGCGGCACCGACGGCCACAAATACGTCAATGCCGTGCTGCACGCCCTGGCACAGCAATACCGCACGCTGGAAATCGAAGCAGACCGCACTGCCCGCTGACACCTGCCTGATTCGCGCTGCCACAGCGCGCGTCCCCATCCCCCATGAAAATTGCCCAACGTGCCCAGCAGATCGCCCCCTTCTACGTCATGGAAGTGGGCAAGGCTGCTGCCGAACTGGTGGCCCGCGAGGGCAACCATCCGGCCATGATTCACCTGAACATCGGCGAGCCGGACTTCACCGCGCCGCCGCTGGTGCAGGAAGCGGCCATCCGCGCCATCTCCGGCGGGCACACCCAGTACACCCATGCCATCGGGCTGGATGCCCTGCGCGAGCGCATCAGCCAGTGGTATGCGCAGCGATTCGGCGTATCGGTCGCTCCGCAGCGCATCATCATCACCGCAGGCGCGTCCGCAGCGCTGCAACTGGCTTGCCTTGCGCTGATAGAAGCCGGGGACGAAATCCTGCTGCCCGACCCCAGCTACCCGTGCAACCGCCAGTTCGTGCAGGCCGCCGATGGCATTGCCACCGGCATCCCCGTCGATGCCGCCAGCCGTTTCCAGCTCACCGCCGAGCAGGTGCGCGCCCACTGGCAGGCGCACACCAGAGGCGTGCTGCTGGCCAGCCCGTCCAACCCCACCGGCACGTCGCTGGCCGCGCAAACCCTGTCCGACATCCATGCCGTGGTGCAGCAGCACGGCGGCATCACCCTGGTCGATGAAATCTACCTCGGACTCTCCTACGATGCGGCCTACGGCCAGACCGCGCTGGCACTGGACGAAAACATCATCAGCATCAACAGCTTCAGCAAATACTTCAGCATGACCGGCTGGCGGCTGGGCTGGCTGGTCGTACCGCCCGCGCTGGTCAATCCCATCGAGAAACTGGCGCAAAACCTGTTCATCTGCCCCAGCACCGTGGCGCAACATGCCGCACTGGCCTGCTTCGAGCCGGACAGCCTGGCCGAATACGAACGCCGCCGCGCTGCCTTCCGGGCGCGGCGCGACCTGTTCATCCCGCAACTGCGCGCGCTGGGGCTGGACGTGCCGGTGGAGCCGGACGGCGCGTTCTACGTCTGGGCTAACTGTGCCGAAGCCGCCCGGCGCATCGGCGTGCCGGGAAGCTGGGAGTTCGCCTTTGCGCTGCTGGAACGCGCCCGCGTGGCCGTGGCCCCCGGCAAGGACTTCGGCAGCCAGGACGTATCGCAATACCTGCGCTTCTCGATTGCCAACTCGACGGAGAACCTGCAAGAAGCCATCGATCGCATGAAGCGGCTGCTGCACGGCTGAAACCCGCGAGGCACGGTACAACAAAGGTATATATTCTAGGGAAGGTCTGCAAAACTCTTGCGGTAAGCCCGCGCCCGCCAGTGGGATGCAGCGTAAGGCGGCTTTTGCGGTCAATAGCGGGGCTATTGACCGCAAAAGCCAACGCGGCGATGCGCCCAGTGGCGGGCGGCGCAACGGGTTTTGCAGACCTTCCCTAGGCATCCCTGCCCCGCAAAAGGAGTCTCCATGTACCTGTTTGGCCTTGCCCTCATCCTGCTGTTGCTGAAATTCCTTGAAATCGGCCCTGTGGCCCAATGGTCATGGTGGATCATCGTGATACCGTTTGCGCTGACTGCCGCATGGTGGACCTGGGCAGACGCATCCGGCTACACCCGGCGCAAGGCCATCGAACGCGAGAACCAGCGCAAGGCCGACCGGGTGCAGCGGCAGCGCGAAAAAATGGGCCTGCCGGGCAAACGCCGCCCTTGAGGGCGGGGGAAGGATAGTGCAGAACCCAACGGGCTCCATGTTGGTTCATGTATAGCACCTTGAAAATATGCCCTCTCTGTTAAAGTCAGCACCATGCCGACCGTTGTCAAAACCCTGAAACTCCGCGTGAAAGACAAGCACGCACCACTGCTTTTGCAGATGGCACGGCAGGTCAATTTCGTCTGGAATTTCATCAATGCGCTTTCCGGTCGCTCCATTCGTGAGCGTGGCCAATGGCTGTCAGCCTACGATATTCATCCATACACGGTCGGCGCGCACAAAGAACTGGGCTTGCACAGCCACACGCTGCAATGTGTGGCACAGGAGTACGTCACGCGCCGTCGTCAATTCAAACGCACCCGCCTGAACTGGCGCAAATCCACCGGCAGCCAACGCAGCCTGGGCTGGATACCCATCAACACCGGCGCAGCTTCTTGGAAGAGTGGGCAGGTCTATCAC
>NZ_FQUZ01000044.1:1110-22270 GCF_900129055.1 Lampropedia hyalina DSM 16112 | reverse complement strand
TCGGGAACTGGAGCCACAGCTTGCCGTGGCGCAACGGGCGCACAAGAAAAAGCGCGTCAGGGCGATTCACGCAAAAATAGCCAACCGCCGAAAAGATGCGATCCACCAGTTCACAACGAACCTTGTGAAGAACAACGCCGCCATCTTCGTGGGCGACGTGGCCAGCGTGAAGCTGGTCAAAACCAGGATGGCCAAGTCTACGCTGGACGCGAGCTGGTCATCGTTGAAAACCGCTTTGGAATACAAGTGCCATCAGGCCGGAGTGGTTTTTGAGGAAGTGAACGAAGCGTATTCGACCCAGACCTGCTCGGCTTGTGGCGCGTTGCCACAGTCGAGGCCCAAAGGTATCGCAGGTCTTGGAATAAGAGAATGGACGTGCAGCGAATGTGGGGCGGTACACGACCGCGACGTGAACGCTGCGCGCAACATTCTCGCGCTCGGACATGAGCGTCTCGCAGGAGGAATCTCCTGCCTTTAGGCAGGGGAGGATGTCAAACTTTGGGCTGTCTCTCCATCATCCACTCGCAGTCACTGCCTATGAAACCACCATTCACCCGCTCCCTGCCCCTGCCCGAGACCAGCAATTTCCGCGATCTGGGTGGCTACACCGGGCATGCCGGGCAGACGGTGAAGTGGCGCAGCCTGTTTCGCTCCGACCATCTGGCGGCCTTGCAGCCGGGTGATCTGGCGGACTTTCACGCGCTCCATATCCGCTATGCAGTGGATTTCCGGGGCGATGCCGAGCGGCAGGCACAAGGCTACTCGCTTCCCGATCTGGAGCAGATTGCCCTGCCGGTGGAGCCGCAGGTGGTGCAGCGTGCCAGGGATTTACTGGATGCGGGTGAAACCCTGACAGCAGCGCAGACCCACCACCTGATGGAAGACACCTATGCCGCGTTCGTGCTGCACAACCAGCCGCAGTTCTCCGGTTTTCTGCGCCTGCTGCTGGAGCGGCCCGCACCGCTGGTGTTCCACTGCACAGCGGGCAAGGATCGCACCGGTTTTGCGGCCGCATTGCTGCTGGAAGTGCTGGGGGTGTCGCGCGAGGACATCATGCAGGACTATCTGCTGACCAATGCCCTGTACCGCCACCCGATCCAGTCGCGCCTGCTGCTGCCCCCCGATGCCCTGCAAGTGCTGTGGCGGGTACACCCGGATTTTCTGAACCGCGCCTACCAGACCATGCAGGCGCACTACGGCAGTGTGGACGGCTATCTGCGTGATGCCCTGGGCATCGGTGATGCCGAGCGCGAGCAACTGCGGTCGCTGTACCTGACCTGAATCACTCCGGGTCGGACGGGTCTGCCTCGTTGCCGGCGCGGGCTGCCGGTGCTGCTCCGGGGCGGTGGGCACGCGGATGGGCGGCATCATAGACCTGTGCCAGATGCTGGAAGTCCAGCCGGGTGTAAACCTGTGTGGTGGTGATGCTGGTGTGCCCCAGCAACTCCTGCACGGCACGCAAGTTGCTGCTCGATTGCAGCAGATGGCTGGCGAATGAGTGGCGCAGCATGTGCGGGTGCACGGGCGTGGCCAGCCCGGCCTGCTGGCTGCGCTGGCGCAGGCGCGACCAGGCACTCTGGGTGCTGAGACGCTGGCCATCGCGCCCCACGAACAGGGCGATGGCATCGTCGGGCAACAGTTCCTGACTTGGCTTGCGCGGCAATTGTGGGCGGTATTCCATCCAGGTGCGCAGTGCCTGCATGGCCGGTGCACCCACCGGCACACTGCGGCGTTTCTGGCCCTTGCCGCAGACGTGTACTTCGGCCTCCTGCCAGTCCACCCAGCCGCGTCCGGCACGCTCACCGGCGGCACTGGAGCGCATGTCCAGCCCCACCAGTTCGGCCACGCGCAGACCGCTGCTGTAGAGTAGTTCCGTCATGGCGGCATCGCGCTGCTCCAGCCAGTCCTGCTCCAGACTGCGGGAGGGCGTGGAGGCAGGCTCGGTGGCCACAGGAGCACGAAAGGCCGCCAGTTGCACGGCCTCATCCGCTGCAAGTGCCTTGGGCAGCGGACGCGGTGAGCGGGGTGCGCGCACGTCCACCACGGGGTTGGTCTTTACCAGCCCCTGGTGCACGGCCCAATGGTAGAAACCGCGCCAGCCGCTCAGAATCAGCGCGATGCCCCGGCCACTGCGCCCCTGGCTGCGCATCTGCGCCACCTGCCGACGGATATGGCTGCTCTGGAGCTGCAATACGTCCAGCCCGACGGCCTGGCCCAACTGCTGCAACTTCCGCAAGTCTTCGGTGTAGAGGGCCAGTGTGCGTTCGGCCAGCCGTTTCTCCACCGCCACATGGCGCAGATAAGCCTGTACGGCGGCAGAGGACGACAAGGCCACGGCGTTGGCTCAGCTTCCTGCCGAAGGAATGGCTGCTGCGGTCTGGCCTGGCAGGCGTTCTGTCGGGGTGTCAGAGCATGGTGCAGGATCGGGTTGCGGCTCTGCGGGAGCGGTATCGGTGGCCGCAGGGCTGGCAGGCTGGGTGGCCTCCTCATGGGCGGCGTGGGCCACGGCATCTCCCACGGCTTCGGCGGCTTCGGCTTCCAGGCCTTGTGCCAACAGCGATTGCTGGCGTTGCCGCTCGGCTTCTTCCAGCCATTGCGGGGGCAGCAGTCGCTGCAAGGCCGCGCTGGAGAGTTCGGCCAGCCGCACCAGCAGCTCGGTGCGCATGTCCGGGGTGTAGCGGTGTGCGTCGGGCGAGGCCAGCACCACATAGCCAAAGGTGCGGCCCAAGTCCTCCAGCGAGCCGTAGCGCAGCGGCAGAACGGCCAGCGATTGCACCCCGGCAATGTCCGCGCCCTCGCCTGCCAGCCCCTGCAAACCTTCGATGCCGCCGCGCAGGCCGCAATAGGGCTGCTCCAGAGTCTGGGCGTACTGCTGGGCAGCCAGCGGCACGTTCTGGGCTTCGGGCAGGTCGGCATAGAGGGCATCGACATCCCACAGGTGCAGAAACACCTGGGGCACGTCGAATTGCTGTTGCAGGCCGCTGACGATGGCCGATGGCAGATCGGCAGCATGGCGAATCTGGATCAGTGCGCACGTCCAGCCATACACTTTCTTGATGATCTGCGCGTTCTCGCTGCCATAGCCCATCATCTCGACGATGGCGGCTTCGAGCTTCTTGACCTTTTCGCGCAGGATGCCGACCTGACGCTCCTGCAAGCTCACGGCGGTGCTGGCCTGTGGGTTGATGAGCTGTACGGAGGCCAGCACTTCGGCGAAACGCTCGAAGAATTCCGGGGTGCTGATCAGGTAGCTGGCAATGTCTTCCTCGGTGGTGAATCCCGCTTGTTGGAGTGTGTTTGTTGTTGTCATGGTTCGTCGGGCAGTTCCAGATGTCCTTCAAAAACGGTGTCGGCAGGCCCTGTCATGAAAACATCGTGCTGCGCACCGCCAGCCCATTCTATGGTGAGCCTGCCGCCGCGCGTAGCGACATTGACGCGTGAATCCAACAATCCCTGGGCAATGCCACTGACCACGGCCGCACACGCTCCCGTGCCGCAGGCCAGTGTCTCGCCCGCGCCACGCTCGTACACACGCAGCCGAATCTGGTCGCGTGCGACGATTTCCATATACCCGGCATTGACGCGCTGCGGAAAATGCGGGCTGTGCTCGATGAGTGCGCCGGTCTGCGCCACTGGTGCGTGTTCCACCGATGCCACCTGCTGTACGGCATGGGGGTTGCCCATCGAAACGGCGACGATCCACACGCTGTGCGCCGGTGTGCTTGCCGTGGCGGGCAAGGGCAGGCTCCAGCGGTGTGTCTGGCCGCTGGATTCCGATTCCAGCCCGGCAGGGTCGAACGGAATGTCCGCAGGCTGCCAGCGCGGCTTGCCCATGTTCACGGTCACGCGCCCATCCGGGGTGAGCCGGGGGGTGATGATGCCTGCGCGGGTGAGCA
This sequence comes from Lampropedia hyalina DSM 16112, assembly GCF_900129055.1. Classification (GTDB taxonomy): domain Bacteria; phylum Pseudomonadota; class Gammaproteobacteria; order Burkholderiales; family Burkholderiaceae_C; genus Lampropedia; species Lampropedia hyalina. The sequence goes on along the minus strand of NZ_FQUZ01000044.1, from coordinate 18,374 downwards.
CGCGGATGGTGGTCTGGTCGGTCAGGCCCTTGTCGTACACATAGCGGGCAAAGCAGCGCGCGCCATTGCCGCACTGCTCCACTTCGGAGCCATCGGCGTTGTGGATGATGTATTCAAAATCGACCTCACCCGCGTGCGCGGCCGGGGGCTTGCGCACCGTGAGTATCTGGTCGGCTCCCACGCCGAAATGGCGGTCGGCCAGATAGCGGTAGTGGGCGGCTTGCAGCCCCAGTTCGGAGCCGGTTTCGTCCAGCACGACAAAGTCATTGCCTGCGCCCTGCATTTTGGTGAAACGAATGTGCATGGTGGTGTGTCGGTTGCAAAATTCAGAAGGTAGCGCGGATTATCCACGCGGATGGTGCTGGGCATGGAGGGCCTTGAGCCGCTCGCGGGCCACATGCGTGTAGATGGTGGTGGTGGAGATGTCGCTGTGCCCCAGCAGCATCTGCACGGCCCGCAAGTCCGCGCCGTGGTTGAGCAGATGGGTCGCGAAGGCGTGGCGCAGAGTGTGCGGAGACAGCGGCTGGTCGATACCGGCCTGCAAGGCGTATTTTTTCACCAGTATCCAGAACATGATGCGCCCCATGCCATGCCCGCGTGCAGTGACGAAAAAGTCATCGCTCACCTGCCCGTCCAGAATGCCCGCACGGGCTTCCTGCGCGTAACGGCGCAGCCAGTCGCGCGCCACCTCGCCGAAAGGGACCAGCCGTTCCTTGCCGCCCTTGCCGGTGACTTGCAGCACGCCTTCGGCCATACGGATATGGTAGGTCTTGAGGCCCACCAGTTCGCTCACGCGCAGGCCGCTGGCGTAGATCAGCTCCAGCATGGCGCGGTCGCGCAGCCCCAGCGGCGTGGCATCGTCGGGGGCGCACAGCAAGGCTTCCACCTGGGCTTCGCTGAGGGTGCGGATGGCGCGTGGCGGCTGGCGGGCGGGGAAGAAGCGTGCCGTGGGGTCGTGGGCCATGTGCCCTTCACGGTGCGCCCAGCGAAAGAATCGCCTGAACACCGTCAAACGGCGGTTGGCCGTGGTCGCCTTGGTGCTGCTGTGGCGGTGCTGGAAGTAATCCTGCAAATGCTCGGGCTGTACGCCCAGCAGGGTTTCCGGCAGGGCCGGGTCGGCTTGCAGCCAGCGCGCCAGCATCTCCAGGTCCTTGCGGTAGGCTTGCAGGGTGTTCTGCGAGAGTCCGTCTTGCAGCCAGAGGCTGTCGATGAAGTGATCGATCCATTCACGGTGTATGGCCGCCAGCGGCTCGGCAGGCGCGGAGCCGACAGGCCATGCGGGGCTGGAAAATACGGACTGGGGAGGCTGGGGCATACATCCATCGGAAAACGGCAATGGGCCGGATTGTCCCATGCCTGCAACGCGAGTGGGCAGCGGGGGTCAATGCCGTGCCAGCAGGGCGAGTTCCGTCAGTTCGGTGGCGTATTGTGCCAGTGTGGCGGAGTTGTCCAGCCGCAGCTTGCGCCTCAGGCTCAGGCGGTGCGTCTCCACGGTGCGCACCGACATGTGCAGGGCCTCGGCAATCGCTTTGCTGGTCTTGCCCTGTGCGACCAGGCGCAGTACATCGGCCTCCCGGCTGGTCAATGCCGACGGAATCCGGGTGCTGAGCTGGTGCTGGTGCAAACGCGCATCGAGGCTGGTGCTGGTATAGCGACGGCCTTCGCGCAGGGCCGTGAGAGCGTGGAGCAAATCGCCTGCCGGAGCATCCTTGCCGACATACGCGGCCACGCCCAGCGCGAAGGCCCGGCTGACGAATTCGGTATCGTGCACCATCGACAGAATCAACACCCGCACACCAGAGTGGAGGCGCGCCAGCGTGGCTGCCAGTTCCAGCCCGCTGCTGCCGCTCATGCGCACATCGGAAATCACCACATCCGGTATGGTTGCGCCGGGTTGCCGCAATTGCTCCAGCGCATCCTCGGCACTGGCAGCCTCTGCCACCACGTCCAGATGCAGATGCGGCATGGCCTGCAAACGCAGGCGGATGCCATCACGCACCAATGGATGGTCGTCCACCAGCATGATGCGCATCGGGGTGTTGCCGGGCGGGTTGTCAGAGGGGACATCAGAGGGGTTCATGGCGTGTTTGTGTGGGTGCGTTGGGAATCGTGTCGGTGCAGCTCATACGGGTAAGGCAGTTCCACCTCGATCTGGGTTCCATAGCCGCCCGAATGGAGCGTGAAGCGGCCACCAATGTGGTTCACACGCTCGCACATGCTTCTCAGGCCCAGCCCCTGCGATGTTTGCTGTGCGTCAAAGCCCCGGCCATTGTCCAGCACTCTCAGGCGCACCAGCGTGGCATCGAAATGCAGCGAGACGCGCACCCGTGACGGCGCAGCATGTTTGCGGGCATTGCCCACCGCTTCCTGGGTGATGCGAAACAGCGTGATGCCATATTCGGCAGGCAACTCCACCGGGCGGCCCGACTGCGCCAGCTCCAGCGCGAACGGGCATTCGTGCTGCAACTGCTCGATCAATACCCCCAGTGCGGCAGGCAGGCTCAGCCCATCGAGCACGGCCGGGCGCATGCCATGTGCCACGCGGCGCATTTCGCTCATGGCTTCGGCCAGCCGCTTCAGCCCCTGGTCGAGCAGGTTCTGTGGCGTGGCGGCCGCAGTACCCCATGCAGCAGCCTGCATGTCGCCAGTGGCCGGAGGAAGCTGTGACTGTGCTGCTTCCAGCAGGAACTTGGACGACACCATCACCTGCATGACACCATCGTGCAGTTCCTGCGCGACCCGCGCCCGCTCATCGTCCTGGGACGATACCAGCCGGGACCCCAACTGGCGCAACCGGCGGTTGCTGCTGCGCTCCTGCCACAGGTACATGGCCATGCCGCCCATGCCAATCAGCAGGATGGCGGCGGCGGCAATCCAGGAAATACCGCGCTGGGTTTCGGCAATGTTCTGGCGTGCAAGCTGGTCGATCTGCGCCATCGTGGCATTCACATCGTCCAGGTAAATGCCTGCCCCGAGAATCCAGCCCCACTGACCCACCTGGGTTACATACGACAGCTTGGGGGCATTGACCTTGGATGAGGGTTTCTGCCAGTCGTAGCGCACAAAGCCGCCACCGCTGCGGGCGGTGGTCAGCAGCATGCCAGCCTGCAAGGCCCCATTGGGTTGGTCAGGCTCGCAGAAGTCCACGCCCGGCATCTGCATCTGCCCCGGATCGAGCAGGATGCGACCGCTGCCGTCATAGACAAAAAAGTAGCCATCGTTGCCAAAGTTCATTTGCGACAGCAAGGCCAGCGCCTGCCGCTGCAATGACTGGGGATCGCCTGGTGTCACCGCCAGCCGCACCACGGTGGCTTTGGCGATCTGCACATATTGGCGCAATTCTTCCTCTTTGCTTTTGGCATAGAGGCTTTGAATCAAAGCGCGTTCTTCCGAGGAGTATTTCAGCGTCTGGTATTGCACCGTCCACAATACCAGCACCAATGCAGCCAGCATCAATATGCCGGACAGCAAACCCAGTTTGATTTTCATCGTGGCACCTCGATTTCAGAAAATAATATGTGCTTCACTATTTTCAATATAAATAGATATTTATAAGCAAATGCCATGCCACATCTATCCGGGTTCATTTGCTTCGTCTGACGATGCACCTTGCCACATTCAGAAAAACCAATTTATTCATGAAAATCAATTGCATTTGACACAGAATTCGATGGCACACCCACAAGCACCCTGCATGCTTTTGGTGCATCCATCCCGCAAATGGTGCGCTTTCGTATTATTTCTGTGCATTATTCAGAATATCGGTATTTTCTGCGTAGCCATACCTAGGGGAAAAGAGTTTTTCACCCTGAATATTCACACTCCTATAATCAGGCCACGGCAAGAAAAATTGTTTCAACAGCCGATTTCCGATTGATTCCTCTTTTTTGGCGAGGCTTATATGAAAACCATTGGTGAAACAGGTATGAAAAATGATTCCATGCAGGGCGTGGAATCGCTGCACATGGAAAAATGGAGCAGCAAACGCCGCGACTTTCTGCGCATGCTGGGCTATGGCGCAGGCGCGGTGGCACTGGCTCCGGTACTGACCGCCTGTGGCGACGCATCCGGCCAGACCACCGCCGAACAATTGCGGGCGCAACTGGTGCAGGACGAGGCTTTCTGGACGAACGTCGAAAAAATGTTCGTACTGCGCTCCGACAAGACCTATATGAACATCGGCACGGCAGGCTCCATGCCGCAGGCTGTGCTTGATATGTTCGCCGAGGAAAACCTGCTCAAGGCGCAGGACTCAGGCAGTGGCTACAGCAACCTGGCCGACCTGCGCACCCAGGTGGCCGCTGGCTTTGGTGTGGACAGCGACGAACTGGCTTTCTCTGCCAACACCTCGTCGGGCATGTGCCATGCCATTCTGGGCATCGACTGGAAGCCCGGCGACGTGATCGTGACCACCAACCACGAACACGGCGGTGGCAACACCCCACTGAACATTGCCCGCGACCGCTACGGCATCGAAATTGCCCGCGTGGAAATGCCAGTGGGCAACAACCAGAGCGTGGCCACCTACCAGAACCTGTTCGACGACCGCGTGCGCACCCTCAAGGCACAGGGCAAGAACGTGCGTGCCATGATGTGGTCGGCCCCCACCTACACCACCGGCACGATGCTGCCGATTGCCGAACTGATGGAAGTGGTGAAGACGCATGGCCTCATCAGCATCGTGGACGGTGCGCACCTGCCCGGCATGATGGCCTACGACTACGGCGCACTGGGCATGGACTTCATGTCCGGCGCAGGCCACAAGTGGCAATGCGGCCCCGGCTCCACCGGCATCCTCATCATCCGCAACAAGATTCGCTCATCCAACCCACTGCCGCTGCCCAAGTGGTTTCCGATTCACACCAGCTCGTATTCGACGCTGGAGCGCACCAGCAGCAGCACTGCCGCCTACGACGTGGCCGCCAGCGTCACCGCCTGCGGCAGTGTCCACACGCCCATGTTCAAGTCGCTGGCAAAAGCCTGTGAACTGTGGGATTCCATTGGCCGCAAGAAAATCGAGACCTACGACCTGACGCTGGCCTCGTACCTGAAGGAGCGCATCGTCGAACGCTGGGGCGTGGACTCGCTGTACGCCCCCAAGGACGACCCCAAGCTGCTGTCCGCGCTGACCAGCTTCAATCCGTTCCGCAACAAAGCGGACATCACGAGCAACGAGAAATCGACCCAGTTCGTGAGCAATATGCAGAACGAGGCGGGCTTCGTGATCCGCAACGTCGGCTTTGCCGTGCCAGGCAGTGCCTCCAACCACTACGGGGTGCGCATCTCCACCCACCTGTGGCACGACGCAGAGGACATCGACCGCCTGGTGGAAGCCATGTGGAGCCTGTCCGGTCGCATGGCCTGATTCCCCCTGTCTTTTTCTGACGATTGCACTTCAAAGGAACCATCATGAACATCTCCTCCCTTTTCGGCGCAGTGGCATTGAGCGTCTGCTGCATGGCCGCAGCCCAGGCCCAGGTGACAGGCATCGAGGTCGTCGCCTCTGACGATGCGCCCAAGGCCATCGGCCCTTACTCCCAGGCCATTCGCGCAGGCAATGTGCTGTACCTTTCCGGACAGATTCCCATCGACCCCAAGAGCGGCGAACTGAAAAAGGATGCCCCAGTGGAAGCACAAACCAAGCTGGTGCTGGAGAACCTGCAAGCCGTGCTGGCCGCCAATGGCATGACGATGGGGCACATCGTCTCCACCACCGTGTACATGAAGGACCTCAACGAGTTCGGCAAGATGAATGATGTCTATGCGGGCTTCTTTCCGGCCAATCCGCCCGCCCGTGCCACCGTGCAGGTAGCCCGCCTGCCGCGTGACGTATCGGTGGAAATCGGCGCGATTGCCGTCAAGCCCTGACTGCTGCTGGCTCATCAAGTATGCGGCGGGCATGAATGACACAGCCCGCCGCATGCAGTTCAATCACCGTCCCCCGTTTTTCAGCCGCCGCGCAGTATCCACTCGGCGGCTTTTTCCGCCATCATCAAGGTCGGTGAATTGGTGTTGCCGCTGGTGATGGTGGGCATGGCACTGGCATCGACCACACGCAGGCCGTGCAGGCCACGCACACGCATCTGGGCATCGAGCACCGCCATCGGGTCGTGGTCGTGTCCCATCCTGGCGGTGCCCACCGGGTGGAAGATGGTGGTGGCAATATCGCCCGCCAGCCGTGCCAGTTCGGCATCGCTCTGGTGTTGCACGCCGGGCCGAAACTCCTCGGGCCGATACGCCTGCAAGGCCGGTTGCGCGACAATGCGCCGCGTCAGACGCAGCGAATCGGCGGCCACCTGGCGGTCTTCCTCGGTGCTGAGGTAGTTGGGCGAGATGGCGACCATCGCATCCTGGCTGTCGGTGGGCGGTTGCTTCAGCGTGACCGTGCCCCGGCTGCCGGGGTTGAGGTTGCAGACGCTGGCGGTGAAGGCATCGAAGGCATGCAGCGGCTCGCCAAAGGCATCCAGCGACAAAGGCTGGACGTGGTATTGCACATTCGGCCAGTCGTAGGCTGGCGAACTGCGCGTGAACGCCCCCAACTGTGAGGGAGCCATGCTCATCGGCCCGCGTCGGTGCAGCAGGTATTCCAGCCCGATGCGCCCCCGCCCCCAGCGGCTTTGCACCAGACCATTGAGCGTGGGCACGTTCTGCACCCGATAGACCGCGCGAATCTGCAAATGGTCTTGCAGGTTCTGCCCTACCCCCGGCAGATGGTGCAGTACCGGAATGTGCAGTTGCTGCAAGTAATCGCCCGCACCGATGCCGGAACTGTGCAGCAGCACGGGCGTATTGATGGCTCCGGCGGCGCAGATCACCTCCCGCCGGGCACGCACCTGCACGTCTTCGACGGACATGGCACCGCCCCACCAGCCACGCACCCGTCGGCGCACCTGCACGCCCACGCAGCGGGACACCTGCGCGGGAGATGCCTCGAACAGCAGCCTGCGTGCCTGCGCCTGTGTCCACACCGTCAGGTTCGGACGCTGCCGCACCGGGCGCAGAAACGCCTTGCTGGTATTCCACCGCCAGCCGCCGCGCTGGTTCACTTCAAAAAAGCCCACGCCTTCGTTGTTGCCGGTGTTGAAATCGTCACTGGACGGAATGCCCGCCTGCTGTGCCGCCAGGGCGAAAGCCTCCAGAATGTCCCAGCGCAGACGCTGCTGCTCCACGCGCCACTCGCCGCTGCTGCCCAGGCGCGGATGCCCGTGCCAGAGGGCAAAATCCGCCGGGGCCTGTGCCTGGTGCATGGCATCGAGCCGCCAGTGATTTTCATGGCGACGAAAATATGGCAGCACCTGCTCCCACCGCCAGCGGTCGTCGCCCAGCAACTGCGCCCAGCCATCGTAGTCGCGCGACTGCCCGCGCATATAGATCATGCCGTTGATGCTGCTGCATCCCCCCAGGGTCTTGCCACGCGGGTAACGCAGGCGACGGCCATTCAAGCCCGCATCCGGCTCGGTCTGGTAGAGCCAGTCGGTGCGCGGATTGCCAATGCAGTGCAGATAGCCCACCGGAATGTGAATCCAGTGGTAGTTGTCGCGCCCGCCCGCCTCGATCAGCAGCACGCGGCAATCTGGCGGGGCACTGAGCCGGTTGGCCAGCAAGGCCCCCGCCGTGCCCGCGCCAATGATGATGTAGTCAAACTGCTCGTCGGCCTGTGTGCCCATAAGAGAAAAATCCGTTCACGCCATAACCCAATGGCGCAGCATTCTGAAACGCAAATGCCAATTGTTTACCAAGGGTTTTCCCTTGCATGCCCTGACCGCCCCCTTCAGCCCATCCACGGCACTCCAGCCAATCCAGTTCATAATCGCAGGGTTTTTCTATCTCTCACGATCTTTTCTTTCCCCATGGCCACTGCCCCGTCCTCCGATTTTTCCTCCCCGCTGTCCGTCGTCGTGTTGGCAGCGGGCAAGGGCACGCGCATGCACAGCCGCCATTCCAAGGTGCTGCAAAAGCTGGCCGGTCGCCCGCTGCTGTTTCATGTGCTGGAAACCGCAGCCGCGCTGCACCCCGAGCAGGTGATCGCCATCACCGGCCACGAAGCCGCACAGGTGCAAGGCCGGGTACAGGAAGCCGCACCCACGCTGCTGCCCGCCATGCCGGTGCATTTCGCCTTGCAGGAGCCGCAGAACGGCACCGGCCATGCCGTGCAGCAGGCCGTGCCGCTGCTGCCCGATGAACACACCGTGCTGGTGCTGTTCGGAGACGTGCCACTGGTGCAGGCCGACACCCTGCGGCAAGTGCTGCACGCCTGCCACAACCAGTGCCTGAGTCTGCTGACCATCCACCTGGACGACCCCTTCGGCTATGGCCGCATCGTGCGCGATGGCCAGGGGCAGGTAGAGGCCATCGTCGAGCAGAAAGATGCCAGCGAAGCGCAACGGCAGATCCGCGAAATCAACAGCGGCATCATGGCCATGCCCGCGCGGCTTCTCAAGCCCTGGCTGCAACGCCTGGACAACCACAACGCCCAGGGCGAGTTGTACCTGACCGACCTGATCGCACTGGCGCGTGCAGATGGCGTGGCCGTGCAGGCGCACTGCCTGAATGCCAGCGAGGAATGGCAGGTGGCCGGCATCAACACCCCCACGCAACTGGCCGCGCTGGAACGCCAGTACCAGCACTTGCAGGCCCAGCGGCTGATGCAGGCCGGTGTGCGGCTGGCCGACCCGGCACGCTTCGACCTGCGCTCTGCCCCGCAAGCAGCCCAGGCCGGGCAGTTGCAGTGTGGCAAGGACGTGGAAATCGACGTGGGCTGCATCTTCAGCGGCACCGTGGAACTGGCCGATGGCGTGCGCATCGGCGCGTACTGCCACATCAGCAATGCCCGCATCGGCGCAGACAGCGTAATCCACCCCTATTCGCACATCGACGGCGAAAAAGCCGGTGTCACAGTAGGCGAAGACGCGCTGATCGGCCCGTTCGCGCGGCTGCGCCCCGGCGCGCAACTGGGCAATGCCGTCCACATTGGCAACTTCGTGGAAGTGAAGAATTCGCAGATGGCCGATGGCTCCAAGGCCAACCACCTCGCCTATCTGGGCGATGCCAGCGTGGGCGAGCGCGTCAATTACGGCGCGGGCAGCATCACCGCCAACTACGACGGCGCGAACAAGCACCGCACCGTCATCGAAGCCGATGCACACATTGGCAGCAACTGCGTGCTGGTCGCCCCCGTCACCATCGGCGCAGGCGGCACCGTGGGGGCTGGCTCCACCGTCTCCAGGGACACGGCCCCCCAGTCCCTCACCGTCACCCGCGCCAAGGCCATCTCGGTGGCCCACTGGCAACGCCCTGCCAAGAAGCCATGACTTCCACCCCATCCCCCCTGCTGGAACTGGTGCAAGCCAGTGCCCGGCAACTCGATGCCGCCGGGCTGCACTTCGGCCACGGCACCAGCAACGCCTTCGACGAAGCCGCCTGGCTGGTGCTGTGGCAACTGGGCCTGCCGCTGGATACCGATCTGGACGACACCGCCAGCCACACACCACCCTCCCCCGCCCAAGTGCAGGCCGTGCAGGAATTGATCGCACAGCGCATCACCACGCGCAAGCCCGCCGCCTACCTCACGCAGGAAGCCTGGTTGCAGGGCGTGCCCTTTTATGTGGACGAGCGCAGCATCGTGCCACGCAGCCTGATTGCCGAGCTGATCGCCGATGCCACCCTCGATGTCTGGCTGGGCACGCACACCCAGCGGGTACTGGACCTGTGTACCGGCAACGGCAGTCTGGCGATTCTGGCGGCACTGGCCTGGCCAGACGTGCAGGTGGATGCCGCCGACATCAGCCCCGACGCACTGGCCGTGGCCACCATCAACCGCGAACGCCACGGCTTGCAGCAGCGCGTCCGGCTGATCGAATCCGACGGCCTGAACCAGCTTCAGGGGCAACGCTACGACCTGGTGCTGTGCAACCCACCCTATGTGAACGCACAGAGCATGGCCAGCCTGCCCGCCGAATACCGCGCCGAACCCAGCCTGGCACTGGCGGGCGGCAGCGACGGCATGGACTTCATCCGGCAACTGTTCCAGCACCTGCCCGAGCACCTGAACGAGCAGGCCATCGTCGTACTGGAAATTGGCCACGAACGCGCCTTTTTCGAGGCCGCCTTCCCCACCCTGCCCGTTACCTGGCTGGACACCTCGGCAGGCGACAGCCAGGTGCTGCTGATCGAGGCAGGTGATTTGCGCCACCACTGAACCCTGCCCCGCACGCATGGACTTTAGGCAAGGCAAACGAAGCCCGTGCTGCAATTGCGCATAATGCAGGGAGAAACCTGCTGCGGAGACTGCCATGGCCCTGATGATTACCGACGAATGTATCAACTGCGACGTCTGCGAGCCAGAGTGCCCCAACGATGCCATTTCCATGGGGGAGCTGTACTACCAGATCGAACCCGACCGCTGCACCGAATGCGTAGGGCATTTCGACACCCCGCAGTGCGTGGAAATCTGCCCCGTGGCCTGCATCCCCACTCACCCGGAGCATGTGGAAAGCCGCGAAACCCTCTGGCAGAAATTCCAGCGACTCCAGAACGCCCAAAGCGTGGCGCACTGAAACGCCCATCACATCCCCCTGACAGCCCAATCGGCTGTGTTTGCACGGATAATCCCCGTGTCCGGGATGCAGCCGCATCCGTCCGCTTCGATTCCCCTTTTTGAGAAAGAAACACCGAGACCATGGCGCAATACGTTTACTCCATGAACCGTGTCAGCAAGACCGTGCCGCCCAAGCGGCAGATTCTGAAAGACATTTCCCTGAGCTTCTTCCCCGGTGCCAAGATCGGCGTGCTGGGTCTGAACGGCTCGGGCAAATCCAGCCTGCTGAAGATCATGGCGGGCGTGGACAAGGAAATCGAGGGCGAAGCCATCCCCATGCCGGGCCTGAAAATCGGTTATCTGCCACAGGAGCCGCAACTCAACCCTGACCAGACCGTGCGCGAAAGCGTCGAAGAAGCAATGGGCGAAGTCTTTGCAGCCCGCGACGCACTCGACAAGGTCTATGCCGCCTATGCCGAACCGGATGCCGATTTCGATGCACTGGCTGCCGAACAGGCAAGGCTCGAAGCCATCATTGCCACGGCGGGCACCGATTCCGAACACCAGCTGGAAATCGCCGCCGATGCCCTGCGCCTGCCGCCCTGGGAAGCCATCATCGGCAAGCTCTCGGGCGGTGAAAAACGCCGCGTGGCCCTGTGCAAGCTGCTGCTGTCCAAGCCCGACATGCTGCTGCTCGACGAACCCACCAACCACCTGGATGCAGAAAGCGTCGATTGGCTGGAGCAGTTCCTGCACCGCTACCCCGGCACCGTGGTGGCCATCACCCACGACCGCTACTTCCTGGACAATGCCGCCGAGTGGATTCTGGAACTCGACCGGGGCCACGGCATCCCCTACAAGGGCAACTACAGCGACTGGCTGAGCCAGAAGCAAACCCGTCTGGAAGCCGAGCAAAAAGGCGAGGAAGCCCGCGCCAAGGCCCTGAAAAAAGAACTGGAATGGGTGCGTCAGAACGCCAAGGGCCGTCAGGCCAAGAGCAAGGCCCGCATTGCCCGCTTCGAGGAGCTGAGCGACTACGAATACCAGAAACGCAACGAAACCCAGGAAATCTTCATCCCAGTGGCCGAGCGGCTGGGCACCAAGGTGATCGAATTCAGGAACGTCAGCAAATCCTTCGGCGACCGCCTGCTCATCGACAACCTGAACATGAACATCCCGGCCGGTGCCATCGTCGGCATCATCGGCCCCAACGGGGCCGGTAAATCCACGCTGTTCAAGCTGATTGCCGGGCGCGAACAGCCCGACAGCGGCGAAGTGGACATTGGCTCGACCGTGCAGATGGCCTACGTCGATCAGAGCCGCGATGCCCTCAGCGACGACAAGACCGTCTGGGAAGACATCTCCGGTGGCCTGGACATCATCAACGTCGGCAAATTCCAGATGGCCAGCCGTGCCTACGCCGGACGCTTCAACTTCAACGGCGGCGACCAGCAAAAGAAAGTCGGTCACCTCTCCGGTGGTGAACGCGGTCGCCTGCACCTGGCCAAGACCCTGATTGCCGGTGGCAACGTGCTGCTGCTGGACGAACCCTCCAACGACCTGGATGTGGAAACCCTGCGCGCCCTGGAAGATGCCCTGCTGGAATACGCCGGAACCGTGCTGGTCATCAGCCACGACCGCTGGTTCCTCGACCGCATTGCCACCCACATCCTGGCCGCCGAAGGCGACAGCCAGTGGGTGTTCTTCGATGGCAACTACCAGGAATATGAAGCCGACAAACGCAAACGCCTGGGCGAAGAAGCTGCCCGTCCGCAGCGCATGCGCTTCAAGGCCCTGAAGTAACCGATCGGTCTGCCCCTTCTCTGCCGGCTGCCCATGTCCAGCACCTGCAAGCAGTCGGTATCCCTGATGAACGCAGACAGATCGGTGCTGCGGTTTTCGTGTGGCAGTCGCAGTTGTGTCGGCCATCTTCACGCACCGAGACCTTCAACACGCGCTTATGACCACTGCTTCGGAGGCTTGCTGGACTGAAATCACCCGCACGGTAGCCACCGCCATGCTGGACAGCAACCGGCTGCTCCAGCGTCTGCTGCAACAGACCCACCAGCGGCTGGCGCAGCAGCGTGCTGCTCACCCGATCCAGCAGGGCACTGCTGCCCCCACGCTGTGGTGGCAAGCCCAGCAGTTGCTGGAGCAGCACCAGAGCGAATGGGAGCAATCCTTCTGCCACTACCTGCTGGAAGAATGCTCGCAATCTGCCACAGCACTGCCCCCACCCACTCCACACCATTCATTGGCCAGCGACCTGGATGCACTGGACTGGGGAGATGGCCTGCACATACAGGCACAGGCCGAGTTTGCCCAGTGGCGCAAAAGGATCGAAACCCATCTGCACCTGCCACTGCGCGATCTGCAACACATCATTGCTGCCGCCCACGGTCTGTCGCCCTGGCACTCCATTCACAATCCCCTGCATCCTTCCCATTACCTGCTGGCCATGGAGAAAATGGTCTGCCAGTCCCAGGCACACATGGCTGTCTGCCAATGGCTGTTGCGGCAGATGTATGCCGACCTCACTCCACTGCTGGAACACACCTATCGCAGTGCCATTACCCGGCTGTCCGAATCCGGGGCATGCGATGCGGCCCTGGCCGCAGCCACTTCTGCACGCACCCACACACGTTCAAGTCCTCCCACCTGGCCATGGTCCAAGGCCCTGCTGGCCGAGTACCTGAACTCCCCACCGCAGCCCACCACCCATGCCGCCCTGCCCCCAGTTGTTGTACCTGGAGCAGCCCCGGTCATTCCCAACCCTGCTTCGCCACCATCCCTGCCGTACCCCAGATATTCCCTCAATGCCCCGGCACAGGTGCATGGCACACCACCCTCTGCGGAACTGCCCGACACCCTGCGCATGGGAGCCTGGTTTCGCATCGGCACAGGAAGCCGGGCCGTGCTTTCGCGCCTGTCGTGGAACAGCCATGACCGAAGCGTCTTTTTGTTCACATCGGCAGACGGACGCAGCCAGACCATGACCCGCCGCCGCCTGCTGCATCTGCTCCAGAACGACGAACTCCAGCCTTCGGCCGCTCCATGAACCACAAGCCTCTGTGATTTCGCTTCACACGCGAAGGCCCGCACTGTTATGCTGGAGCCTCACTCCTGAGCCATCCGATGCAGACACTCCCCGCAGTTCCCACCCCATCCCCGATACCGTTTGCCCAGCAGTTCTCCTTCAGCAACCAGACACTGCGCTTCGCATGGACTTTGCTGATACTGCTGGCAGCGGTCATCTGGTGGCCCTCTGCCCACGCACAGAATCGCCCTGCTGGCCCTGCCGACCATACCACTGCGGCATCTGCGAACGAATCCCCATTGCATGAGCCTCGCCAGGCACTGCAAGCCGTGCAACAACGGCTGGAGACCGCCCGCACCAGCCATGCAGAAGATGCCCTCAGCGACGACAGCCTCAACAGCCTGCGTCAGCAGACCATGCAAAGCCACGCGCAAGCCCGCGACTATGCGCAAAGCCTGTCCCCCCGCCTCTCCGACCTGCAAAGCCGTCTGCTGGAACTAGGCGACACGCCCTCCGACTCTCCCGAAAACACCGAAGTCGCCCAGCAGCGCGAGCAGATCACCCAGGCCATCGCCCAGATGGAAACCCAGAATCGCCTCGCCAGCCTGCTCATGCTGGATGCCGAACAAACCCTTGAAACCATCGCCACCGAACGCCGCCAACTGTTCCAGAGCCACCTGTGGCAACGCAGCCCCTCGCTGCTCACCGGCCGTTTCTGGCTCTCCTTCACGCAAAACAGCAATCTGGACACCCAGCGTGGCGAAGCCCTCTGGAGCGACCTGCGCACACGCATGGGCAGCATTCCATTCATTCTCTGGATACTGCTGCTGGCATGGCCCGTGGCCCTCATCGTGCTGCATCGCCGCTTGCGCCACCGCCTGCGGCGGCTGGCCAGTGCCAAGGTACCGGCAGGCCGATTGCGGCGTTGCCTGTACGCCTGGTCACAAATCCTGCTGGCCAGCCTCACCCCCTTTGCCATCGTCGGCGGCATCTACACCCTGTTGAGCTGGTCGGCTCCGTTGCCCGACAGTGTGCGCAGCATCCTGCTCGGTCTGGTGGGCGTGGCGGCATACTGTGGCTATACCACCGGTCTGGGGCGTGCCCTGCTGGCCCCCAACACCCCGTCCTGGCGGCTCGCGCCCATTCCCGGTGCCACGGCCAATGCCCTGCGCCACATTCCCCTGTGGCTTGCCTTGTTGCTGGCGTTGAACTGGCTTACCGAACAGTTCAACCAACTGCTCAACACCCGCATCGGGCTAAGCATCCTCGCCGACAGCCTCTATGCCCTGGCCACGATTGCCGTGCTGGCACTCGCCCTGCGGCATACCAGACCCCGGCATGGCCACGACACCGAGAAAAACCCCGGCAACCTTCCGGCAGGAACCGGCACATGGGTGGCCACCCTGTTGCGCCAGAACCGCACGCTGATTCAGACCCTGCTCTGGGGCAGCCTTGCCTTTGCACTCGGCACCCTGCTGGTGGGCTATGTGGTCTTCGCCAAGTTCCTGCTGCAACAACTGATCTGGTTTTTCACCGTCATCGGCACCGCCTACCTGCTTGCCGCCACCGTCAGTGACATTGCAGCCCTGCTCATCCGCAGCACGGCACAGGCTCCACAGCCCGCCAGCCTGCCTGAATCCCCAGGCGGCGCAGCGGCATCACCCCTGGTCGCCCAATCGCCGTTCAAGAAATGGATCGTGCTGGGAGCCGGGCTGGCGCAGGCCAGCATCGCCCTGCTGGCCATTACGCTGCTGCTGGCATCCTTCGGGCGCGAATCCCTGGGCTTCATCGGGCACATGCAGTACCTGCAAGGCCATCTGCAATGGGGCGAGGTATCGATAAGGCCCGTTGCCATCGTGCAGGCACTGGCATTTTTCCTGATCGGTGCGGCACTCATTCAGGTTGTGCGACGCTGGCTGACCGAACGCTTTCTTCCCGCCACCGGGCTGGACAGCGGCGTACAAACATCGCTGAGCACCGTGGCGGGCTACGTTGGCTATGTGGCCGTCTTTGCCACCACGCTCTCGGTTCTGGGCGTGGGCTTCGAAAAAGTCACCTGGATTGCCAGTGCCCTGTCGGTGGGCATCGGCTTTGGCCTGCAAGCCATCGTGCAGAACTTCGTCTCCGGTCTCATCCTGCTGGCCGAACGCCCAGTCAAGGTGGGCGACTGGGTATCCCTCAGCGGTGTCGAAGGCGACATCCGCCGCATCAACGTCCGCGCCACCGAAATCCAGATGAGCGACCGCTCCACCATCATCGTGCCCAACTCGGAACTCATTACCAAGATGGTGCGCAACATCACCTATGCCGACTCCATGGGGCGCGTGCAGATCAAGCTCGCCATGCCACTGGACACCCCTGCCGAAACCGTGCGCAACATCATCCTGGCAGCCTTCAGCGAACAAGAAGCCATCCTCGACAACCCTGCCCCGAACGTCTATCTGGACGACATCACCAGCTCTGGCCTGCTGTTCAACGCCACCGGTTTCGTGGCCAGCCCGCGCCTGGCCTACCGCACCCGCAGTGCCCTGCTGTTCGACATCCTGCAACGCCTCAATCAGGCCGGCGTTGCCACATCATCGCCTGCCACCATGGTGCTGACCAGTCCAGCCAGCCCAGCAGACCCGCTGGACTGACCCTGCACCGAGACAAGTTCCAGAGACGCTCTGCAAAACCCGTTGTGCCGCCCGCATCCCACCAGTGGGGATGGGCCCACCACCAATCACCGGACTTGACGCAAATCGTATTTATTCGTGTCTTGACCGTGCGTTTGCATCATCATGACTGCCTCACAAACAGAAACATATAAAAACATAAATGAGACAAATAAGAATATATGTTTCATATAAATACAAATAGACTTTTGCAAGCCAAAACACTTATTAAATCTCCGTGATTGATCGAAAGTTCCCCTGCGATCAACATGGTGCAGGGCTATACTCCGAGGTAAAGCCCAATTTTTGTCCTTCCTGGAGCAGAACAAATGACCACCGAAACAACCACAGCGAATGTTCCCACCCCACAAGAAAACGTTTTTACATCTCTTGAAACATCGCAAGGAGAGACTGTTGCGCAGTTGGATGCAGATAAAAATGACCTTGCATCCCCTTCCGGCAGCGCAGCCACGGAACACTTGGTAGCCGCTCACAGTGCAGTCCTCACACAGGTCAGCGCAGGTGTACAGATCATCCGCAATGGCACCAGCATTGCGGCCCAGCCCAACAGTCAAGTCTTCACGGGTGACCAGATCGTCGTCCCTGAAAACGGCAGTGCCCAAGTACTGTTGCAAGGCAACGGCGATACCGCATTCGTTGGCACATTTGCTCCTGGAACCGCCGCAACCTTTGGCTATCGGGACAATGGCTCCGGCACCGACACCATCGCCATTGATGTGGAAGTAGGCGATGTGGAAATCACCCCACTCAACGACGATGACGAAGCAGCAGGCATCGTCAGCAACACAGCCGGTGCTGCCGACGCCTCCTCCGTGGGAGACTATGTACTGGCAGGACTGATTGGGATAGGCGCGGCTGCGGCCATCGCATCCGCCTTCGACGATGACGATGACGACACGCCCTCGGTACAACCAACTACACCTACCACACCAACTGAGCCTACTGGCAGCACGGAACCCACTGTTCCAACCATGCCCACCGAGCCCACCGGCAGCACAGAACCCACTGTGCCCAC
>NZ_FQUZ01000044.1:0-1025 GCF_900129055.1 Lampropedia hyalina DSM 16112 | reverse complement strand
ACTGTGCCCACTACGCCAACTGAGCCTACTGGCAGCACAGAGCCCACTGTGCCGACCACGCCCACCGAGCCCACCAGCAGCACGGAACCCACTGTGCCGACCACGCCAACCGAGCCTACTGGCAGCACGGAACCCACTGTTCCGACAACACCCACTGAACCCACCGGCAGCACGGAACCCACTGTTCCAACCACGCCAACTGAACCTACCGGCAGCACAGAACCCACTGTTCCAACCACGCCAACCGAGCCCACCGGCAGCACAGAGCCCACTGTTCCGACCACACCAACTGAGCCTACTGGCAGCACGGAACCCACTCTTCCCACTACGCCAACCGAGCCCACTGGTAGCACGGAACCCACTGTACCCACCACGCCCACTGAGCCTTCAGAGCCATCGTCTCTGACTGTCAAAATTGACAAAGATGGAACCATCTCAGGCTCCAGCACCAACGTCGCCCAAGAATCAAAAGTCACCGTAACCATTCGCGACTCCGAAGGCAACGAAATTGAACTGATTGCTGAAACCGATGCGAATGGCGATTTCCAGGTCACAATCCCGGAAGGCACCGCACTCGTAGATGGTCCCGTCACTGTCGAGGCAAAAACCATCGATCGAAATGGCTCTCCGATCAGCTCCGATCCTGTAGCGGGCGAACTTGACCTCATTGACAGCAACATCACCGCTGAACTGGTCGATTCAAATACCGCCATCGCAGGCTCCACCACTGACGTAGCCCCTGGCTCCGAAGTCACTGTCACCGTAAAAGATGCAGACGGCGATCAAATCGAATTGATAGCCATCGTCGATCCCAGCGGTAATTTCCACGTCAAGATTCCTGAAGATACATCGGTCAATGGATCTGTAACCATCGTGGCAGAAACCGTTGATCGCAACGGATCACCCATTACGTCCATCCCTGTAGAAGGTACGTTGCCTACACCCGATGATGGGGACGGTGATGCTGACTCGGATGCAGATGCAGATGCCGATGCTGACGCTGACGCTGACGCCGACTCGGATGC
>NZ_FQUZ01000017.1 GCF_900129055.1 Lampropedia hyalina DSM 16112 | reverse complement strand
TTCTTTCGGAGTATAGAAATGGCAAAAGAAAAGTTTGAGCGCACGAAGCCGCACGTGAACGTGGGAACGATTGGTCACGTCGATCACGGCAAGACCACGCTGACCGCAGCGATCGCCACCGTGCTGTCCAAGAAGTTCGGCGGCGAAGCCAAAGGCTACGACCAGATCGACAACGCGCCTGAAGAAAAGGCCCGTGGCATCACCATCAACACCTCGCACGTCGAGTACGAAACGGAAAACCGCCATTACGCCCACGTGGACTGCCCCGGTCACGCCGACTACGTCAAGAACATGATCACCGGTGCCGCCCAGATGGACGGCGCGATCCTGGTCTGTTCCGCTGCCGACGGCCCCATGCCCCAAACCCGTGAGCACATCCTGCTGTCCCGTCAGGTCGGCGTTCCCTACATCATCGTGTTCCTGAACAAGGCCGACCTGGTGGACGACGAAGAACTGCTGGAACTGGTCGAAATGGAAGTGCGTGAGCTGCTCGACAAGTACGAGTTCCCCGGCGACGACACCCCCATCATCCGTGGTTCCGCCCGTCTGGCCCTCGAAGGCGACCAGAGCGAAATCGGCGAAGCCGCCATCCTGAAGCTGGCCGAAGCCCTGGACACCTACATCCCCACGCCCGAGCGTGCTGTGGACGGCGCATTCCTGATGCCCGTGGAAGACGTGTTCTCCATCTCCGGTCGTGGTACTGTGGTGACTGGCCGTATCGAGCGCGGCATCATCAAGGTCGGCGAAGAAATCGAAATCGTCGGTATCCGTGATCTGCAAAAGACCACCGTCACCGGCGTGGAAATGTTCCGCAAGCTGCTGGACCAGGGTCAGGCTGGCGACAACGTTGGTCTGCTGCTGCGCGGCACCAAGCGTGAAGACGTGGAGCGTGGCCAGGTTCTGGCCAAGCCCGGCACCATCAAGCCCCACACCGAATTCACCGCCGAAGTGTATGTGCTGTCCAAGGATGAAGGCGGTCGTCACACCCCATTCTTCGCCAACTACCGCCCGCAGTTCTACTTCCGCACCACCGACGTGACCGGCTCCATCTCCCTGCCCGAAGGCAAGGAAATGGTCATGCCTGGCGACAACGTCTCCATCACCGTCAAGCTGATCGCTCCCATCGCCATGGAAGAAGGTCTGCGTTTCGCCATCCGTGAAGGTGGCCGTACCGTCGGTGCCGGCGTCGTCGCCACCATCATCGCCTGAGTTGGAATACGAAAGGACACAAGCAAGTGAGCAAGCAAAAAATTCGTATTCGCCTCAAGGCATTCGACTACAAGCTGATCGACCAATCGGCTGCTGAAATCGTGGATACCGCCAAGCGCACCGGCGCGATTGTCAAAGGCCCCGTGCCGCTGCCAACCCGCCTCAAGCGTTTCGACATTCTGCGTTCGCCGCACGTCAATAAGGCCAGCCGCGACCAGTTGGAAATCCGCACCCACCAGCGACTGATGGACATCGTCGATCCGACCGACAAGACCGTCGATGCCCTGATGAAGCTGGATTTGCCAGCCGGCGTGGACGTGGAAATCAAGCTGCAATAAGCCGGTTTTTCTGATCTGTGCGATGCCGATGTGGTGAAAACCGCATCGGCATTTTTGCCTTTCATGGGGCTTGCATGCTGTGGTCAAACAAGCATATAATCAGCGGCTTCGCATGGTTTTTATGAAAACTGCCTTGTTCATTCGGGGTAAATTGAAAAACCAGCGGAGTTTTCTTTAACCTTCTCCCATGCAGATCGTCTGCAAATCGCAGGGTCTGCAACGCAAGCCGCCAATTGCAGTGGCTGTGGTGGGAGTTTTGGAGCAATAACATGAGTCTGAGTAACTCCCTGGGGTTGCTGGGGCGCAAGGTTGGCATGACACGCATCTTTACCGATGACGGGGAATCCATTCCCGTCACTGTGGTGGATGTGTCGAACAACCGTGTGACCCAGGTCAAAACCCAAGAAAACGATGGTTATTCTGCGCTGCAAGTCACTTTTGGCGCGCGCAAGGCCTCTCGTGTCACCAAGCCCCAAGCCGGTCATCTGGCCAAAGCTGGTGTCGAAGCAGGCGAAATCATCCGTGAATTCCGTGTCACCGCAGAAACCGCTGGTCAGTATGCCGCTGGTGCTGCCGTTCCTGTGACTGCCGTATTCAGCGTAGGCCAGAAGGTGGATGTGCAGGGCACTTCCATCGGTAAGGGTTTTGCCGGTACGATCAAGCGTCACAACTTCGGTTCCCAGCGCGCATCCCACGGTAACAGCCGTTCGCACCGCGTTCCTGGCTCCATCGGTATGGCGCAGGATCCCGGTCGTATTTTCCCCGGCAAGCGCATGACCGGCCATCTGGGCGACGAAACCGTCACCACGCAGAATCTGGACATCATCCGTGTGGATGAGGCTCGCCAGCTCCTGTTGATCAAGGGTGCCGTTCCTGGCTCCAAGGGTGGTTTTGTGACTGTGCGTCCTGCCGTGAAAGCAACCAAGGCAGAAGGAGCGAACTGATGCAGATCGAACTTCTGAATGACCAAGGCCAGGCATCCCAGCTGGATGCGCCTGAAGCCCTGTTTGGTCGTGACTACAATGAATCGTTGATCCACCAGCTCGTGGTGGCCTACCAGGCCAATGCCCGTCAGGGTACCCGTGCCCAGAAGGATCGTGAGCAGGTTCGTCACTCCACCAAGAAGCCTTTCCGTCAAAAAGGCACTGGCAATGCACGTGCCGGTATGACTTCCTCGCCACTGTGGCGTGGGGGCGGTCGTGTGTTCCCTAACATGCCCGACGAAAACTTCTCGCACAAGGTCAATAAAAAGCAATACCGCGTGGGTATGGCTTCGATTTTCTCCAAGCTGGTGGCCGATGGCCGTCTGGTGGCTGTGGAAGAGATCAAGCTGGATTCGCCCAAGACCAAGGGTTTTGCTTCCAAGCTCAAATCCTGGAGCGTGGACTCTGTTCTGGTCATCACCGACAACCTCGATGAGAACCTGGAGCTGGCTTCCCGCAACCTGCCCAATGTGTATGTGATCGAGCCGCGTGAAGTCAGTCCCTATGCACTCGTGTACTTCAAGAAAGTGCTGGTGACCAAGGGTGCCATCGATCAGCTCAAGGAGATGTTCGCATGAGTCGCGTCAATCCAACCCCCAAAGAGCGTCAGTTTGCCGAAGGCCGCCTGTACCAGGTGCTGGTCGCTCCCATCGTTTCCGAAAAAGCCACATTCGTTGCCGAACAGTCCAATGCCGTGACATTCAAGGTATTGCGCGATGCGACCAAGCCTGAAATCAAGGCGGCGGTCGAGTTGCTGTTCAAGGTGGAAGTCGAAGGCGTTTCGGTGGTGAACATCAAGGGCAAGAGCAAGCGTTTCGGCAAGACCATCGGTCGCCGTGACCATGTTCGCAAGGCCTATGTCCGCCTGAAGGAAGGTCAGGAACTGAACCTGTCAGGAGAGGCTGCTTAATCATGGCTGTTATCAAACTCAAACCCCAAACTCCAGGTCAGCGTGGCGCGGTGAAGATTTCCCGCGATCACCTGCACAAGGGTGCTGCCCATGCCCCTTTGCTGGAGCCGCAATTCCAGAAGTCGGGTCGCAACAACAACGGCCACATCACGACACGCCACAAGGGTGGTGGTCACAAGCACCACTATCGCGTGGTGGACTTCCGTCGCAATGACAAGGATGGCATCCCGGCCAAGGTCGAACGCATCGAGTACGACCCGAACCGTTCCGCACACATTGCCCTGGTGGTGTATGCCGATGGCGAACGTCGCTACATCCTGGCTCCTCGCAACGTGGAAGTGGGCGCAACCCTGCTGTCCGGTTCCGAGGCTCCGATCAAGGCGGGCAACACACTGCCGATCCGCAACATCCCAGTGGGTTCCACCATCCACGCGATTGAGCTGCAACCCGGTGCCGGTGCGCAGATTGCGCGTTCCGCTGGTGCTTCCGCAACCCTGCTGGCCCGCGAAGGCGTTTACGCCCAGGTTCGCCTGCGCTCGGGTGAAGTGCGCCGGATTCACATTGAATGCCGCGCCACCATCGGTGAAGTGGCCAACGAAGAGCACAGCCTGCGCCGCTACGGCAAGGCCGGTGCCAAACGTTGGCTGGGCATTCGCCCCACCGTGCGCGGTGTGGTAATGAACCCGGTCGATCACCCGCATGGTGGTGGTGAAGGCAAAACCGGAGAAGGCCGTCATCCTGTGGATCCTTGGGGTAATCTGACCAAGGGCTACAGAACCCGTAACAACAAGCGTACACAAACGTTCATTGTGTCGCGTCGCAAGAAGTAAGGGGTAGCAAATGACTCGTTCCTTGAAAAAGGGTCCGTTTGTTGACCATCACCTGGTTGCCAAGGTCGAGAAAGCCCTGGCCACCAAGGATAAGCGGCCGGTCAAGACCTGGTCGCGCCGTTCCATGGTGCTGCCTGAGTTCATCGGTCTGACGATCGCGGTGCACAACGGCAAGCAGCATGTGCCTGTGTATGTGACTGACCAGATGGTTGGCCATAAGCTCGGTGAGTTTGCACTCACACGCAGCTTCAAGGGCCACCCTGGTGACAAAAAAGCCAAGAAGTAAGGAGTAACCATGTCTGAAACACGTGCTGTTCTTCGTGGTGTTCGCCTGTCTGTGGACAAGGGCCGCCTGGTGGCGGATCTGATCCGTGGCAAAAAAGTCGATCAGGCTCTGAATACCCTCCAATTCACGCAGAAAAAAGCGGCTGTCATCATCAAGAAAGTGCTGGAGTCGGCGATTGCCAACGCCGAGCACAACGATGGTGCCGATATTGACGAACTGCGCGTCAAGACCATTTATGTCGAGCAAGGTACGACGCTCAAGCGTTTCACCGCTCGCGCCAAGGGTCGTGGCAACCGCATCAGCAAGCCTACCAGCCACATTTATGTGACTGTGGGTTACTAATCAACCAGAGGAATACTATGGGACAGAAAATCAACCCTACCGGTTTCCGCCTGGCGGTTAGCCGTGACTGGTCCAGCCGCTGGTATGCCAGCAACAATGATTTTGCAGGCAAGCTGGCTGAAGACATCAAGGTTCGTGACTTCCTGAAGAAGAAGCTCAAGAATGCACAGGTAGCCCGTGTGCTGATCGAGCGTCCTGCCAAGAATGCCCGCATCACCATTTACTCGGCTCGTCCGGGTGTGGTCATCGGCAAGAAGGGCGAAGACATCGAGAACCTGAAGAAGGAACTGGCCAGCCTGCTGGGCGTGCCGGTTGCCGTGAACATCGAGGAAGTGCGCAAGCCCGAAGTGAATGCCCAGCTGATTGCTGACAGCATCACCCAGCAGCTTGAAAAGCGCATCATGTTCCGCCGTGCCATGAAACGTGCCATGCAGAACGCCATGCGTCTGGGTGCACAGGGCATCAAGATCATGTCTGCCGGTCGTCTGAACGGCATTGAAATTGCGCGTACCGAGTGGTATCGCGAAGGCCGCGTGCCTCTGCACACCCTGCGTGCCGACATCGATTACGCCACTTCCGAAGCCTCCACCACCTACGGCATCATTGGTGTCAAGGTGTGGGTCTACAAGGGCGATACCCTGGGACGTACCGATCTGCCCGCCGTGGTGGAAGCTCCGCGTGCCGACGATGAACGTCGTCCGCGTGGTCGCCGTCCTGGTGCCGGTCGTGGTGCGCCTCGCCGTGGTGGCAATGCCGCTCCGGTGGATGGCAGTGATAAACCCGCAGAGGCTCGCGCCGATGCATCTACCGCCGTTAAGCGTGCTCCTAGAACCAGCGCGCCCGCTACAGCTGCGGACGGACAAGGAGAATAACCATGCTGCAACCTGCTCGCCGCAAATTCCGCAAAGAGCAAAAGGGTCGCAACACCGGTATCGCAACCCGTGGCAACACGGTTGCGTTTGGTGAGTTCGGCCTGAAATCGACGGATCGCGGTCGTCTGACAGCCCGTCAGATCGAATCTGCCCGCCGTGCGATCACCCGTCACGTCAAGCGTGGTGGACGTATCTGGATTCGTGTGTTCCCCGACAAGCCCATTTCCACCAAGCCTGCTGAAGTGCGTATGGGTAATGGTAAGGGTAACCCCGATTACTACGTTGCTGAAATCCAGCCTGGCAAGGTGATTTACGAAATCACCGGCGTGCCTGAAGAGCTGGCACGCGAGGCGTTCCGCCTGGCTGCTGCCAAGCTGCCTTTGCGCACGACATTCGTCGCTCGCCAGTTGGGTGCTTAATCGGGAGAATCAAGATGGCCAAACAAACCGCTGACAAGCAAACCAAAGCCCAGGCTTTGCGTGAGAAAGACGTTGCCGCCCTGCAAGAGGAAGTCAAATCCCTGCAAAAGGCACACTTCGGACTGCGCATGCAAGTGGCGACCCAACAGCTCAACAACACTTCGACCCTGCGCACGACCCGTCGTGACATCGCCCGTGCGAAGACCATTCTTGCTGAAAAGCAGGCAGCCGCCAAGTAAGGAGCAAACATGACGGAAGAGAAAAAATCCCTCAAGCGCACCTTGGTTGGCAAGGTGGTCAGTGACAAGCGTGCCAAGACCGTCACCGTACTGGTCGAACGCCGCGTGAAGCACCCGATCTACGGCAAGATCGTGGTTCGTTCCAGCAAGTACCACGCCCACGATGAGGCAGGCGAGTACAAGCTGGGTGATACCATCGAAATCACCGAGAGCCGTCCGCTTTCCAAAACCAAGAACTGGGTTGCGACCCGTCTGGTTCAGAAAGCCGGTCTGCTGTAATGGATGGTTTTGGCGATTTGACTCAGAGTTTTTTCTGAGTTGGATTGCCTGATAACCGAAAAAGCCCTGCCTTGCAGGGCTTTTTTTGTTCAGCACAGGCGTTTTTGAATCCTCGTATCGCGACCGGGATCCGATGCAGCTTCGTACTGGCTCTGGTGGAGGTGCATCGCCAGCCACATTCGATGCAGGACGTGGGACCAGAGCGAATCCGATTGATGGTATGCCGTGATACTTGTTTATATAATCATCAATTCGTAAAGAATTCTTATTTATAGATTTTTTGTGTCCCCAGTCTGTCTGGGCTATTCGTCTGCATGATGCCCGATTGTGAAAATTCTGTGTTTGAGCACTACTACAAGGAACTGCTGAATTTTTTCAGTCGCAGGGTTTCGGATCGAACCATTGCGGCAGATCTTGCACAGGAAACTTATGCCCGCGTTTATTCTGGTGCGATACAGGATGTGCAGGAACCACGCAAGCTGCTTTATAAAGTGGCTCAGAATCTTCTGATTGACCATTATCGTCGAGAGCATACGCGCAGCCAGGTGCATGAAGTTTATGACGACGATATGGAAGATGGGGCAAACCAATATCCGGCTCCCTCTGCATGTCAGCCAGAGGTTATTCTGGATGCAAAGCAACGCCTTGCGGTCATAGAGACTACTGTGGCCCGATTGCCGCCGAGGGTGCGCGAGGCTTTTGTTCTCTATAAGCTGGAAGGTTTGAGCCGTGCCGAAGTGGCGGAGCAAATGAATATCAGTGTGCGTACCGTGGAAGGTTATCTTGAGGTGGCGATGCGTGCGTGCATGAAAGCACTTCAGCAGCTCGATGGCCTTCGCATGCAGAATGAAGATTGAAGCTGTTGGGCTTCATACCCGTGACCACGATCAAAAAAATATTATCCCATGCCCACCAGACCAAGCCCGGAGGATGCCGATACCAGCTATCAGGAGCTGGCATACTGGTTTTTACGCAGACAGAATCTGTTGCAATGGTCACCGCAGGATGAGCACGCCTTTCAGCAATGGCTGACAGCCAACCCAGCCAACCGCGATGCCTACATTCAATGGGAGCTGGACTGGCAATTGATGGATCAAATGCCCACGGATGCCATGGCTCGCTTGCGTGCCCAGGTTGCATCCGATAGGGCCATTGCGAATGCGGCTGTGGGTGAAACAGCTGCCTTGTTGGAGTCTGAAACGCCAACAGCACCTGCCATGCTCGGATTGACGGCCAGGCGAAATTTTTTTCGCCGCACACTGCATACGATGGTCGCTGGCAGCGTATTGGCTTCAGTGGGGTGGTTGGGCTGGAGTGTCTGGCAGGTGCAGCCACTGTATGAACAACATTTTCAGACGCAGAGAGGCCAATCACAGACTACAGAACTGCCCGATGGCTCGATTCTGGAACTGGATACGCATACCAAATTGCAGGCCACTTTTTACCGGGATCGACGTGAAATCTTGCTCCACAAAGGCCAGGTATTTTTTGCTGTCGGCAAAGATGTGAAACGGCCCTTTCTGATAACGGCCGATGATGTACGGATTACGGTTACAGGCACTCGCTTTACGGTGCGCTATACACCGGGCCTGCAAGGCTTGGAGGCGGTTACCGTTGCTGTGGAAGAGGGTTCTGTACGTGTACACAAAGGCGTGCGCAATGCCCAAGGTGAATGGATGGAGCAGATGGATGGTGCCACCTACCAGCTCCAGGCAGGAGAGAAGATTGCCATAGGGCCGGGTATGGTGGCCCCTGAAGTGGCGACTGTTGCTGTGGGAGAGTTTTCGGACTGGCGGCAGCAACGCATCAGTTTCCGCAATGCACCATTGCAGCAGGCACTCTTGGAGCTGGGGCGTTATGCCGATACCGGCATCATCAGCATGGATCCAGGAGCCGCACAATTGCGTTTGAGCGGAACTTTCAATCCGCATGAGCCGGAAGCAGTACGCAGACTACTGACGGGTGCATTGCCTGTGCGCTTGCACTCACAAGGAGCCGGGCAATACCACCTTGCGCTTCGTTAGGGGAGGTCTTCACACCATCTACGATGAGCCACATGTCCAAAAATTTCAACTAAATACAAATAAATGACCTGAACATACCCGGCATAGCGTTCTCTCATCCGTCTTCATTAACAGGAACAATTCTTGAACCTGTTAATTTTTAGGAGGTGAGATGACTCACTTGGTATTCAGGCCAGCAAGACTGGCATTGGCTGTTTCACTTATGCTGGGTTCACCTGTCATCTGGGCGCAAGCCACAGCGGTTGCATCTGCCGCAATGGCCGGTGGTGACAAGGTGCAAAACATCAAAATTGCAGCCCAGCCGTTGGGTGATGCGCTGAATGCCTGGGCACGGCAAACGGGTGTGCAGATTGCCGTGGAGCAGTCCCTGGTCGCAGGCAAAACCTCGACTGCCATCAATGCCAGCCTGGGAGCGCAACAAGCCCTGAATCGTTTGCTGGCAGGCACAGGGTTGGCTGGGGCGATCAACGGTGCGGAAGTGGTGATTCGCCGTGAGTTGCCAGCAGCCAAGGCGGCAAACCAGGTACTTGATGAAGTGGTGGTAAGCAGCAGCGTCCCGGACTCGGGTTCGTGGGCGGGCTATTCCGAGGCGCGTTCTGTGACCTATGTGGGCCGTGAGACGTTGGATCGGGTTCCGCAGGCCACGCCTTCCGAGTTGTTTCGCGCCATTTCCGGCGTGCAGATGGCCAATGCCTATTCTGGCGTGAGTTTCGACCTCAATATCCGTGGCCTGCAAGGGCAGGGGCGGGTCAAGGTGCTGGTGGATGGTTCCGACTCCGCCACTAGCAGCCAGATGAGCTATACCGCTGCACGCAGTCACAACTACATTGATCCAGACTTCGTTGCTGGCATCGCGGTGGAGAAGGGGCCAGGCCTGGAAAGTGGCGGTTTTGGCGGCACCGTTGGCTTGCGGACGTTCAGTGCCGATGACTTGATTACCGATCCTGACCGGAACTGGGGCATTCGCATGCGTGGCATGTTGGGCAACAACAGTGGAAATGTAAACAGCTCCCAACAATGCCACCGGACGAATAATCGTACGGGTGTAACCACGTCATGGCAATTCACCCAGAGTTGTTTGGATAACCTGACTGTCCGCAACTATACCTATGGCATGCAGTCCTTCCAGCCTGTGCCAGAAGGCACCGACGTTCCTGGAAGTAACCGATCCGGCAGTGTGATCGGTGCGTGGAAACCGGTTGAGTTCATCGACCTGATGGCAGGCTATTCGAAGCGGCAAAGTGGCAACTACGCTGCCGGCTCCAGTGGCTACGAACTCGGCGAAGACTACGAAACCAATGGTGGCTATTACTGGGATGGCACGCCCGCCAGATTTTCCTACTTCCAACCTGGCCAGGAAGTGTACGGAACCTACAACGACACCGAAAGCTGGCTGGCCAAGGCGGGTTTTCATTTCGGTGAGCAGCGCGTCGAGGCACGCTACAACCGAACCGAGAGTGCCTATGTGCAGCATCGCAATCCCAGTTCACAGATACCCGATGTCAAGTACAACTATCAGTCGATCTACCAGCCTGCCAGCCATAGCAAGCAAGACCGTTACGGGCTGGAATACACATGGAAGCCTGCCAATCCGCTGTTTGATCTGAAAACTGAAGTCTGGGCTGTTGATACGGTGGAGAACAACTGGACCAATGGTTCAGGCAGCAGTGCCATGCCAACCGATGCGGCAGCCCATATCAAGACCGATGCCATCGGCGCAGGCATTTCCAATGCCAGTATGTTTTTGCTGGGTGATATGGATTTGACGTTGAAAGTCGGCGGCAACTACAAGCGCGAAGAGATTGAAAGCAATACCTCGGTAAACGGTATGCGCACCACAGAATGGGGCATGTTTGGACATGCAGAGATCGAGGCCACGGACTGGCTGATGCTGGATGGTGGTCTGCGCCACAACGACTACAAAGCCAGCCTGGACGGGAACAGTGATTTTGAAAAAGGTGCCTCCGACCTGTCTTGGCAGACAGGCATTACCATGTCGCCTGCCGAATGGTTGCAGGTGTTCATGCGCCGCTCCAAGGGCTGGCGTGCTCCCAGTGCGCGTGAGAACAGCTCTGGAAGTTGCGGGCAGTGGCTGACACGGCAAGGCATATTCGGCGACACGCAATGGTACTGCGCAGGCCCCGGGGTGTTGCGCCCGGAGTTGTCCAGGAACACGGAACTGGGTGTCAATGTGCTGCATCGGAGCCTGTTGCGTGCCGAAGACCGATTCGGTATGAAGCTGGTCTACTTTGATAATGACATCGGTGACTATATCCACGGCATTCCAGCGACCACTCTGACCGGATTCGGCGGAATTGCCCCCCCTGCATAACATTGGCAATGCAAAGATGCGTGGTTACGAGGCATCGATGGATTACGACACCGGAGTGGTGTTTGCCACCTATGCCTATGCACGGCACCTGGAAACGACTTACTGTGGAGTTCGCGGCAAACCATTCTGCGAAAAAGAAAATAGTGGCTGGGGCGATTTGTATTCTCAGTTTTCGCCTGCCAAACACCAACACAACCTGACCCTGGGCGTGCGTCTGCTGGACCGCAAATTGACGATCGGCACCAATGCGACTGTGGTGCGCGGCACCAACTGGGATTACGATGGTTTGCGTGGCTACGAGGTCTATGATCTGTTTGCCAACTATCAGTGGAAGGATTTCGACTTCGGCCTGAGTGCCCGCAATGTTGCTGACCGCTACTACTTTGAAGCCGGCTCCAGCGCATCTTGGCCACTGCCCGCGCCGGGACGGATGGTGCGCGCAACGGTCACTTGGCACTATTGAGGTGTCCGGGAAAATGCGACATTGGTTCAGCATGATGGCAAACTGAAATCCCTGCTGCTATGCTGGAGCATTCACATAAAGCTTCACTCTGAAACGCTTTCATCGTCTGGGTACGCAGCTGCAAGAATTTCCGATTTTTCAGGCGCAATCGATTATTGATGCAGTATGCAGCCTTGGCGTGATCGCCCTGCGGCGATGGCCGGATCGTGCACGCGCTTTCAGAACGAAAATGCCACCATGAAAAATATTGCTCTCGTTCTGCTGTTTGCTGCTGCGCTGGTGTACATCCTCGCCACTGTGCTGGAGGGGCAGCACAGTGCCTGGGGATATGTGGCGGCGTGTGCTGAGGCGGCAATGGTGGGGGCCTTGGCGGACTGGTTTGCGGTCACGGCATTGTTTCGCCATCCGATGGGCTTGCCGATTCCCCATACGGCGGTGATTGCCAACAACCAGCATCGCATCGGTCAGGGGCTTGCCGATTTCCTGGATCAGAATTTTCTGGCGACGGAGCCGGTACGCGCCCGTTTGCGCGACTGGGATGGTGCCGCGTGGCTGGCACACTGGTTGCAACAGCCTGCCCAGGTGCAGGCCTGGACACAGCCCCTGATAGCGGCGACGCGCTTTGGTTTGAACGCCCTGGATGAGGCGAGTGTGCAGACTTTCATTGCCCGCAATGCCAAGGCGGCACTCCAGCAACTGGATTTTTCCGGCAGTGCCCGGGTCGTGCTCAACAGCCTGACCACCAATAATCGCCATCAGGAGTTGCTCGATGAGGTGCTGGTGGCGTTGGCCAGGTTGCTGGACAGTGAAGCGACCCAGCAGCATATCAGCGAAGCGATTGCCAAGGAGTTGCGAGCCTTGCGCTATCTGGCTCTGGACAAGGCTGCCGCTCGCCTGACCACCCGCAAGATCGTGGCGGCGGTGGCACGCAATGTGGCGGAGATGGGAGAAGACCCGGCGCACCCGCTGCGCCAGCGTTTTGATCAGGCGGTGCACGAGTGGGTGCAGCGACTGGAACACGATCCGGTGTTGCGTGCCCAGGTGACGCAAATGGGCGAGCAGATCATCAATCACCCGACCTTGCAGGAATATTTGCTGAAAATCTGGGATGACCTGCGCCAGTGGCTGGACCATGACCTGAACCGGCCTGATTCCACCGTGCGCCAAGGGCTGGAACGCCTGTGCTCGCAGTGGGGGCAACAGCTTCAGGACAATCCAGCCTTGCAACACTGGCTCAATGCCCAGATTCAGCAGCTTGTACCGCAGGTGCTGGATCACTACCGCCCCGCCATTCGCAAGTATGTGACCGAGCGAGTGAGTGCCTGGGATACACGCGAACTGGTGCGTGAGGTAGAAGAACACCTGGGGCGTGATCTGCAATACATCCGCATCAACGGCACGCTCGTGGGTGGTCTGGTCGGTTTGACCATCTACAGTCTCACCGAATGGGTGAAGGCGTGGTGGTGAGGCGGCTGGTGGAGCGCGTGCTCAGCGCGGGGATGATGACGGCTTGCGTTCCGACCACAACTGGCCGCCGGTCGCCCAGTTGTCACGGGGGATTTCGTGGATCAGCACATGCACGGCTTCGGGGGAGCCGCCCAGAATGTCCACACTCACGCGGGTGACGGCCTCCACCAGTTTGCGCTTCTGTTCGGGGGTTCGGCCTTCCATCATTTCAATGTGGTAGATCGGCATGCCAAGACTCCTTGCAGTATCGTGGTGAATGAGTGGAAAAATCCGTTTCAGTCGGCTGTGCGCAGCCGGGAAATGGCCTGGCTGACGGTTTCGCTCTGATCGGGGCGGACGACACGCGCCACTTCAAGGCCATCGTCCAAGAATATCAGCGTGGGCCAGAGCTTCACGCCAAAATGCCTTCCCAGGCGTTTGCCTTTGCCATCGGCAATCTGGATGTGCCGGATGTCGGGTCGGTGTTGCAAGGCAGCGGCAATCGCAGGGGCGCTGGTCTGACAGAATCCACACCAGCCGTTGCCGAACTCCAGAGCAAGCAGACCGGGCATCCGGGACACTTCTGCCGCGCTCAGCGGGCTGTCGATGTAGTGCAGCATAGGTTGCTCCGCTGGGTTGCCAGCCTGCTTGCACGCGACACACGGTGCGGCAGCGCAGGCTGGGAACAGGCATCTCAAATGCCGGTTTGTGCCCTCACGGCATCCTCGTGCAGGGACTCGTTGAGTTGATCGACCACGATGGTCCAGGAGGCATCGGCCTTGATCTGCTCGGCCAGAAACTGACGCTGGGCCTCGCTCCAGTAGGGGGCTTCCAAAAGGGAGACATCGGCAGGCAACTGGTGGGCCTTGATGAAACTGGCAATTGCAGATTCGCTGGCATCCAGTCCCAGTTGCAGAAACAGGTTGGTCATTCGTGGTACGGCATCGCTCATCGTGTGCTCCTTTGAGAATTGAGGTAACCAGGAAGGGGCAGGGTTAAGGATGGTCTGCCCGGCTCACAGACATTATGCCGTCTTGCACTGTAGTGTGAAGTGCTGGAATTCACGGGGCGGGCGTGTGGCAGTTGCCGTGTCTGGGTTACGTGGAATGGCCTGACTGGTTTTCGGGCAGCGAATGGCTGTCCAGAAAACGCTGGAAGGCCGCCAGTGTGGCCTTGCTGACGTGGTGCTCCAGTCCTTCGGCATCGCGGCGCGCACTGTCTTCATCGACGCCCAGCGCAAGCAGGAATGATTCGACCAATTGATGCCGTTCGCGACTGGTTTGTGCGAGGGTTTCGCCTTCCGCGCTCAGGAGCACTCCTTGGTAGGGGCGCAGCACCACATAGCCCATGCCCTCCAGTCGCTTGAGCATCTTGGCCACCGTGGGTTGTGCCACGCCCAGTCGTTCGGCAATCTGGACTTGCCGGGCTTCGCCAATTTCCAGCAGCAGGTCTGAAATCAGCTCTACGTAGTCTTCCACCAGTTCCTGTTTATGGGCTTCGCGTACTTGTTGGAAGCCTTCTGCCCGCAGGGCGGCCTGCTGCATCTGTACGGCGAGGTGGGAAGAAGGGGGCGTATGTTCTGGTTTTGTATTCATGTTCATGGGGTGTGGGTCTGCGGAAATGGCTGCTGGCAGTGCCACACGGCATGGCTGGCGCGAGATGGCCACAGTGTGAGGCAAGCCTGCGCAGGTGCAATAGTAACAGCACCGATGGGCGGGTTATAGCAGCAGAAAATTAGCTGATGCTATACTTGTTTTTTCTTAGCACTGGCTATATATTTCACGGGGTCGGTGTTTTCTTGGCTTGTACGGAGGCATTCAATGGCGTTTTCCATCCCTCGCATTTCCCGCAACCCTCAGACTGATCGCAGTGGTACGCAGGTCGGTACAGTGGTCGCCAGCATGTCGGTATCCCAGACGCAGCGGCGCAGTTTGCTGCATTGGACATGGGCTGCCGTGGCGGCTTTGTCCTTGGGAGGGCTTGTGACCGATGCCGCAGCCCAGGGGCGTTCCACCGCGCAGTCTGCGCCGAAGTTCAAGGTTGTGACCACGTTCACTGTGATTGCCGATATTGCGCAGAACGTGGCAGGCGATGCCGCCATCGTGGAATCCATCACCAAGCCTGGTGCCGAGATTCACGAGTACCAGCCCACCCCTGGCGATCTGGTCAAGGGCCAGAACGCCCAGTTGATTCTGTGGAATGGCATGGGGCTGGAGCTGTGGTTCGAGAAGTTCTTTCAGCGTTTGAAGAACGTTCCCGGCGTGGTGGTGACGAAGGGCATCGAGCCCATCAGCATTGCCGAAGGCCCCTACAACGGTAAACCCAACCCCCATGCCTGGATGTCGCCGACTTCGGCATTGATCTATGTGGACAATATCCGTGATGCACTGGTCCAGCACGATCCTGCCCATGCCCCAACGTATCAGGCCAATGCAGAAGCCTACAAAGAGAAAATCCGCGCTCGCATTCAGCCCATTCAGGGTTCCCTCGCGCAATTGCCGCCGGAAAAACGCTGGCTGGTCACCAGCGAAGGGGCATTCAGCTATCTCGCACGAGACTTCGACCTGAAGGAGTTGTACCTCTGGCCGATCAATTCCGACCAGCAGGGCACACCGCAGCAGGTGCGCAAGGTGATCGACACGGTGCGTGCCCAGAACATCCCGGCGATTTTCAGTGAAAGCACCATCTCGCCTGCCGCTGCGCAGCAAGTGGCCCGCGAGACCGGCATCCACTATGGCGGTGTGCTGTTCGTCGATTCGCTCAGCGAACCTTCAGGCCCGGTGCCCACCTATCTGGACCTGCTCACCGTGACCTCGGAAACCATTGCCAAGGGGTTGTCGAAGTGACGGATGCCAGCCCTTCATCTGCCACCGGAGTGCCTGCCTTCGGGACTGTGCCCGAAGGGGGTGGGGCCGGGCTGTGCGTGCAGCATGTCAGCGTCACCTATCGCAATGGCCTCACGGCCCTGGCCGATGCCAGCTTTGCGATTCCCACTGGCACCATCACCGCGCTGGTGGGGGTCAATGGCAGTGGCAAGTCCACGTTGTTCAAGGCCATCATGGGGCTGGTGCGCCTGTCGCAGGGCAGCATCACCATACTGGAGCAGCCCGCCCGCCAGGCCATGCGCCGCAACCTGATCGCCTATGTGCCGCAAAGCGAGGAAGTGGACTGGAACTTTCCGGTACTGGTGAAGGATGTGGTCATGATGGGGCGGTATGGGCACATGGGTTTTCTGCGCCGTCCGCGTCCGCATGACCATGATGTGGTACGCCAGGCACTTCAGCGCGTGAACATGCAAGGCTACGAGAAACGCCAGATTGGTGAACTCTCCGGGGGCCAGAAAAAGCGCGTTTTTCTGGCGCGCGCATTGGCCCAGGAGGCGCAGGTGATTCTGCTCGATGAGCCATTCACAGGCGTGGATGTCAAAACCGAAGAAGCCATCATCGAACTGCTCAAGGCATTGCGTGCGGAAGGTCGCGTCATGCTGGTATCGACCCACAATCTGGGCAGTGTGCCGGAATTCTGTGATCGCACCGTGCTGGTCAAACGCACGGTGCTGGCCCACGGCCTGACCGCCGAAATCTTTACCCGCGACAACCTGGAACAAGCCTTTGGTGGCGTACTGCGCCACTTCGACCTGCCCCAGCAACAGCACCATCCCGAGGGCACGGTCGTGGGCATCATGACCGATGATGAACGCCCGCTGGTGCTGCTCGATGGTCGCTCCTCCGTGCGGGGGCTGGCGGCAGGGCAGGGCGCAGCTTCCCATTCGGATGCGCCATGATGATCGATACTTTGCTGCTGCCGTTCAGCTACGGCTACATGCTCAACGCCATGTGGGTTTCGGCCCTCATTGGCGGGGTTTGCGCCTTCCTGTCGTGCTTTCTGATGCTCAAGGGCTGGTCGCTGATCGGTGACGCGCTTTCCCATGCCATCGTTCCCGGAGTGGCAGGGGCTTACATGCTGGGTCTGTCTTTCTCGGCTGGAGCCTTCTTTGCCGGAGCACTGGCGGCCAGTGCGATGGTGTTCCTCAACCAGCACACCCGGCTGAAGGAAGACACCATCATCGGGCTGATCTTCAGTGCCTTCTTCGGGCTGGGGCTGTTCATGGTCTCGCTCTCGCCCACCAGTGTGAACATCCAGACCATCATTCTGGGCAATATCCTGGCCATCACACCGGGCGACACCCGGCAAATGCTCATCATCGGTCTGGGCAGCCTGCTGGTATTGCTGGTCAAATGGAAAGACCTCATGCTGGTTTTTTTTGACGAAACCCAGGCGCGCAGCGTAGGGCTGAATCCCACGGTTCTGAAAATCCTGTTCTTCGCGCTGCTCTCTGCCTGCACCGTCGCAGCCATGCAGACCGTGGGGGCGTTTCTCGTCATCGCACTCATCGTCACACCCGGAGCCACAGCCTACCTGCTCAGCGACCGTTTTGGCCATGTCATTGCGATTGCCGTCGGCATCGGCACGATCAGCAGCCTGCTGGGCGCGTATGCCAGCTTCTTTCTGGATGGTGCGACCGGGGCCATCATCGTCCTCTTGCAAACCCTGATTTTTCTGACCGCCTTTATCCTCGCTCCCAAGCATGGGCTGCTGGCGGCACGGCGGCGTGCCAGAGTGGGCATACGGCCTGTTGCATCCGTTGCACCTGTTGGAACGGGAGCCAGACATGAATCCTGAATGGCTCTGGTTGCCGCTCCAGTTCGATTTCATGCGCTTTGCCCTGGCGATTGCCGCCATCGTTGCCATTCCCACGGCACTGCTTTCGTGCTTTTTGGTACTCAAGGGCTGGGCACTGCTGGGCGATGCCATCTCCCATGCCGTCTTTCCCGGCGTGGTCCTTGCCTATGTGTTCAGCCTGCCCTTGGCGGTGGGGGCTTTTGCAGCGGGCATGGTTTGTGCCCTGGCCACCGGCTATCTGCACGAGAACAGCCGCATCAAGCAGGACACCGTCATGGGCGTGGTGTTCTCCGGCATGTTCGCGCTGGGGTTGTTACTGTATGTGTGGATAGAGAGTGACGTGCATCTGGACCATATCCTCTTTGGAGACATTCTGGGCAGCGGTTGGCGCAACCTGCTCGAGAGTGGCGGCATTGCCTTGGTCATCAGCCTCTGGATCGCCTTCCAATGGAAAGACCTGCTGCTGCACGCCTTCGACCCCGTGCAGGCCCGCACTGCCGGGCTGGCCACTGGTTGGTTGCACTACGGCCTGCTGGCGGCGGTTTCGCTGGCCGTGGTGGGGGCATTGCAGGCGGTGGGCATTGTGCTTTCCATCGCATTGCTGATTGCGCCTGGAGCCATTGCCTTTCTGATCGTGCGCACCTTTGGCCAGATGCTGCTGGTGGCCAGCGGCGTTGCCTTGCTGGCGGCGGTGGCAGGCGTGTTCCTCAGTTTCTATCTGAACAGCGCGCCGGCCCCCACCATTGTCGTGTTGCTGAGCCTGATTTTCATCCTGACCCTGTGCCTGACCTCATGGCACAAACACCGCACCCGCACGACCATTCACCCGGAAGTGCGTGGTTGAAAACGCATTGCCTTTCCAAGGAGAAAAATCAGGCTATAATGCGCATCTTTGCAAATTGCAGAAACCCCAAGGCGCGGTAGCAAAGCGGTTATGCCCCGGATTGCAAATCCGGTTAGCCCGGTTCGACTCCGGGCCGCGCCTCCAAAGTAAAGATTTTGGAGAGGTGGATGAGCGGTTTAAGTCGCACGCCTGGAAAGCGTGTGTAGGTTAATAGCCTACCGCGGGTTCGAATCCCGCCCTCTCCGCCAAAATTGCTTGTCAAAGCAGTACGAAAAGCCCCAGCAGCATCCAAAAATGCTCTTGGGGCTTTTCTACGTTTGGGGCCTTTTTTGCAATTGAGCACAGGGGCGTTACCGTATGGCTATCGGCCAAAAATCATCGTGTTTTTTGCCTGTATTGCATCATGTTCAAAAATCTGCCAACTGTTTTGTGATTTCTGGAATCCTTCATCTGGCTCATACAGCGTGAACAGCCCAAATTGGTTTTGTCATTCCAGTGTTCGTAGTATTGCTTCGCTTTACCTGATTCCCTCAATTTTGGGCAGAGGCTGCTTACCGCGCGCAGTCTCCATTGAGCATGGCTGCGGCGAGGAAGGGCGCGCTCAGCAGGCCCATGTTGCCGCCTGTGAATTCGCCCTTGGCACAATCGCCTTTGGCGGCCTGTGCAAGCTTCTGGCTCAGTTCTTGGTCGCGGCGGTTCGTGGCGTGGTGCTGGCCATGCAGCTGGGTGTTGGCCTGTTCGGCCAGGGAGGGCGAACGTTGGCCTATGGCTTGCAGGGACTGCTGGGTGGAGGGGTGGTTCAGGTCGAAGCGGGGCTTGGCCTGGCTTGCTGAACGGGGTGGAACCTGCGCAGAGGCCGCAGTTGGTGTTGTCTTTGGTGGAAGTGGTGCCGAAAGGGGCGTTGTGGGAGATGCCGCGTGTTTCGGACTGGCGGAAGGTGTGGCCGAAGTGCGCGGTGCTGGTTTTCGCCGTGGGGCTTCGGTGGGGCGCGTGGGCAGCGGTGCGGGTCTGGCATCCGGCATGGGGCTGGAGATTGGCCGGGCCTGTGCAGGTGGTGGCAGCAACGCCAGTTGCATGACCGGTGGGGCGATGGCTTCTGGAATGGTGTTGGCCATCGGAGTGTGGGGCCAGTGGCTGAACATGGCATAGAGCAGCAGGCCATGCAATGCAGTGACCGCCAGGGCAGCAATTGCCATACTGCGCCTGGGTGAGGTGGGCAAAGCCATTGCGGGGTGCGGCTATGGTTCAGACTTTGCCCGGCTCTCTGGAGCTGGGCAGTAGCGCAGCAAGTCTGCGGGCTGGCAATCCAGATATTCGCAGATGGCTTCGAGCGTGCCCAGTCGCACGCCTTTGACTTTGCCTTGCTTGAGCAGTGACAAATTCTGCTCGGTGATGCCGATGGCGGCGGCCAGGTCTCTGGATTTGACCTTGCGTTTGGCCAGCATGATGTCGAGGGTGATTTCAATCGGCATTGGGGGCTTCAGATGAATTGCTGGTTTTCGGCGTGCAGGTCGCTGGCGCGGCGCAGAATCCGCGCAATCACGACGACGCAGGCCGCCAGAAACAAGGCCACGACGGCACTGGGTTCCAGACTGACGGAAAGCAGGCGTTCTCCCGGCGGCTGGGTGAATGTCAGCCAGACGGTCAGCAGCGGTTCGCACAGAAAGTCACAGAGCACCCACAAGGCGACGCAGTGGCCCAGCCCACCCATGTGCGTTGCGGATTGTGGCGAGAAATAAAGGCCGCTGGCGTAGCCTTGGAACAGGGCGCGCAGATGCAGCAAGCCACGCGAAATGACCAGCAGCGGGATGCTGGACAGCAGCAACGCACCCAGGCGTTGCCACGGGGGCAGGGCGGCAGGATCGAGTGCCAGCATGGCCATCAAGCGGTCGGACAGGGAGAAGTCAAAGCCATGCTGCCCAGGCAGCGTGCCCCAGGCTGGCACCAGCCATACCGCTGCATTGAGGCACAGCATGGCGATCATCAGCCACAGCGTGAGGGTGGCCAGACCTTGGCTCAGGATGGGAAGGCGATCGGAAGACAATACAAACTCCTTGATGAATTAATGGCTGTATTGTATTGAAAAATTAAAGTAAAACAATAAATTTATTCTTCTTGAGAGCGGTTTATGCCGCATCTCCGTGTGCGGCCCTTGCATTGCCCAGGGCTTCGGCCACGCGGGTCACGTGCTTGGCCAGACGCTCCAGCCAGCGTTGTGCGGCCAGTTGCTCCAGTGCCATGGCGGCGGAGATCGTGTAGCTGGCGGCCTGTTCCACCACTTCGCGGCGGGCGGTGGGTTGCTGTTCGTGTACCCATTCGCTCATCTGGCGCAGTTCTTCGGCCACGTCTTCACGCAGGGGCAGGCCATCGGCCAGCCATTGGGCACTGCGCTCCAGTACCGGCGCGAGTTTCAAGCCCAGGTGGAGCAGGGCGGGCTGCTGGCGCAGGGCTTGCACATGGCCGATGGTTTGCAGGTCGTCGCGCAGCACGCGGGTGTGATCCAGCAGTTGCAGCAGATAGACCAGCCGCTGCTGGTCGCTGGCGGACTGGGGCACTGGCAGTCGGGCCAGATAGTCGTCCACGGCCATCAGCAGCTTCTCCAGCCCCATGCCACTGATGTTGCTGGCCACCGGCTCACCCTGAATGCGCCGCGCCAGCAGGTGGCAGGTGTCGGCAATGCCCATGCGCACGGTGTCTTCGGCAGCGGCAATGGCCAGCGCGGGCACGCTCAGCAGCGAGGCATCGAGGTGGCGCAGGCCGGGTGGTGCGGATTCGGGAATCAGCCGGGTGGCCAACCTTGCCAGCCAGACGGTGTGGGGCATGAACACCAGTGCGCCCAGGATGCTGAAGGCGGAGTGGAACGCCGCGAGGGCCAGAGCCAGATCGGGTGCGCCCCAGTGCTGCTGGTAGAGGCGCAGCAGGTGTACCGACAGCGGCAGCAGGGCGAAGAATGCCAGCACCGCCGATCCCAGGTTGAACAGCACATGCACCAAGGCGGTGCGCTTGGCACTGGCCGAGCCACCCACGGCGGCCAGCAGAGCGGTGGCGGTGGTGCCGATGTTCTGGCCGATGACCAGTGCGGCGGCTTGCGAGAAGTCGATTGTGCCGCTGGAAAGGGCTGCCAGCGTGGCGGCCACGGCGGCACTGGAGGCTTGCAGCAGCACGGTCATGACGATGCCGATGAGCACCAGCACCAGCCGCGTGCCCCAGCCATCGCCTGCAAAACGCGACAGATCGACCTGTTCTGCCAGCCCGGCCATCGCCACTTGCAGGTATTCGATGCCGACGAAGATCAGCCCGAAGCCTGCCAGTGCCAGCCCGGCCAGCGCGAGTTTGTCCTTGCCCAGCAGTTTCATCAGCGCGCCCAGCGCAATGAAGGGCAGGGCGAGGCTGGAGACAGAGAACTTCATGCCCAGCAGGGCGACGATCCAGCCGGTGCTGGTGGTGCCGATGTTCGCGCCGATGATGACCCCGATGGCGTTGTGAAACCCCAGCAGCCCGGCACTGACGAAGCCGATGGTGGCCATGGTGGTGGCAGTGGACGACTGCACCATCGCGGTCACGCCCATGCCGGTGAGCATGGCGGTCAGCGGGGTGCCGGTGAACTGCGCCATCCAGCCGCGCAGCGATTCACCCGCCATCGCCTTGAAGCTGTCGGACAGCAGGATCATGCCCAGCAGGAACAGCCCGATGCCGCCCGCCAGACCGCCAATGACTGAAAACATGGTGTGCTGACTTCCCGAAAAATTCTGCAAAAACAAAGCCCTGCATTGTGCCGCAATGCAGGGCTGGGTGGGAGGGGATGAACCCCGTGTGCGGGCTAGGTAGCGAGCTTCAGGAAGCGGCTGCCGGTGTGGCCACGGTCTGCACGATCAGTTGCTGCACCTGCTGGACGCTGGCGGGCAATACTTGCACGCGGCGTGGCAGTTGCTCGATGCCGTTGAATTGCGCGGGGCGCGAGGGTTCGTGGCCCAGGGCTTGCACGATGGTGGCACTGAATTTCACGGCCAGCGCGGTTTCCAGCACGATCATCGGCACGGGGCTGGCGGCATCGTGGTGTTCGCGCGCCACTTTCACGCCATCGGCGGTGTGGGTGTCGATTTCCTGCTGGAATTGCTGCCAGACGCTGCGGATGGTGGCGAGGCGGTCGGCATGGGTGCTTTTGCCGCTGACGAAGCCGAACTGCTGGCGTGCCTGCTGGAAGCGGGCATCTGCGCTCAGGTCGAAGAAGCCCTGGCGTGGCAGGGTGTCGGCGAACAGGGTCTTGAGTGCGGCGGCATCGCGGCCCAGCAGGTCGAACACGAACCGCTCGAAGTTGCTGGCCTTGGAGATGTCCATCGAAGGGCTGGAGGTTTCCAGCGTGTCCGCGCTGCTGCGGGGGCGGTAGATGCCGGTCTTGAAGAATTCGTCGAGTACGTCGTTTTCGTTGGTGGCAACCACCAGTTGCGCAATTGGCAGGCCCATTTGTCGCGCCACATGGCCTGCGCAGATGTTGCCGAAGTTGCCGCTGGGCACGGTGAACGAGACACTCTCGCTGTCCTGCTGTGTCACCTGAAAGTAGCCGGCAAAGTAATAGATCACCTGTGCCAGCAGCCGTGCCCAGTTGATGGAATTGACGGTGCCGATGCGGTATTGCTGTTTGAAGGCGAGGTCGTTGCTGACGGCCTTGACGATGTCCTGGCAGTCGTCGAACACGCCTTCGATGGCGATGTTGTGGATGTTGGCATCGAGCAGGCTGAACATCTGCGCCTGCTGGAAGGTACTCATGCGCCCGTGCGGGCTGAGCATGAACACGCGCACGCCGCGCTTGCCACGCATGGCGTACTCGGCGGCACTGCCGGTGTCCCCGGAGGTCGCGCCCAGAATGTTCAGTTCCGCGCCCCGGCGGCCCAGTTCGTACTCGAACAGGTTGCCCAGCAACTGCATGGCCATGTCCTTGAAGGCAAGTGTCGGGCCATTGGACAGGCCTTCGACCCACAGCCCGGCTTCCAGCGGGCGCACCGGGGTGATGGCTTCGGTGCCGAACACTTCGGCGGTGTAGGTTTTCTCGGCAATGCGGCGCAGGTCGTCGGCGGGAATGTCGTCGATGTAGAGCGAGAGGATTTCATGTGCCAGCGCGGCATAGCCCTGGGTGTTCCAGACCTGGCGCAGGCGTGCGAGTTGGTCGCCCACCTGTGGGTAGTGTTCCGGCAGGTACAGGCCGCCGTCGGGAGCCAGCCCTTCGAGCAGGATGTCGCAGAAGTGTTTGCGGTCGGGGTGGCCGCGTGTGGAGAGGTACAGCATGTCGGGTTCCGGGTGTGCAGGGCAGGCAGTCGGCTCAGGCCCGACCGCCGTGCCGTGCAGGGGAGGAGGTCAGTTGAGTTCTTCCTTGCGGATGCGCACGATGGGAGCCAGCACACTGGGCAGTTGCTGGATTTGTGTCAGAGCCTGGTTCAGCGTGCCTTCGCGGGTGTCGTGCGTGAGGATGATGAGGTCGGTCTGGGCTTTGTGCGGGGCGTTTTCGCTGAATTCGCTCACTTCGTCGGATTCGCGTTGCAGCATGGCATCAACGCTGATGCCGGCATCGGCGAGGATGCGGGTGATGGTGGCCAGCACTCCGGCCTCGTCGGCGACGCGGGCGCGCAGGTAGTAGCCGGTGACGATGTCATCCATCGGCAGCACGGGCAGGTTGTCGCTGGCGGCGGTCAGACTGCTTGCCTGGAAGGCGAGGGCGGGCACCTGGTGGACGGCATCTGCCCCTTGCAGGCGGGCGATATCGACCAGATCGGCAATCACGGCACTGGCCGTCGGCTCGGCTCCCGCGCCCTTGCCGTAGTGCAGCGTGGTGCCCACGGCATCGCCGTGCACGACGACGGCGTTCATGGCTCCTTCGACGCTGGCGATCAGGCGTTTGGCGGGAATCAGGCTGGGGTGAACGCGCAGTTCGATGCCCTGCGCGGTGCGCTTGGCAATGCCCAGCAGCTTGATGCGGTAGCCCAGTTGTTCGGCGTAGCGGATGTCGGGGCGGTGCAGTTGCGTGATGCCTTCCACATAGGCTTTGTCGAACTGCACGGGAATACCGAAGGCAATCGCGCTCATCAGCGTGATCTTGTGGGCCGCATCCACGCCTTCGATGTCGAATGTGGGGTCGGCTTCGGCATAGCCCAGGCGTTGCGCCTCTGTGAGCACTTCGGCAAAGCTCAGGCCCTTGTCGCGCATTTCCGAGAGGATGAAGTTGGTCGTGCCGTTGATGATGCCCGCCACCCAGTCGATGCGGTTGGCGGCCAGCCCTTCGCGCAGGGCCTTGATGATGGGGATGCCACCGGCCACGGCGGCTTCATAGGCGACGATCACGCCTTTTTGTGCCGCCGCATGGAAGATTTCGGTGCCATGCACGGCCAGCAGGGCCTTGTTGGCGGTGACGACGTGCTTGCCTGCCGCAATGGCTTCCAGCACCAGTTCCCTGGCAATGCCGTAGCCGCCGATCAGCTCGATGACCACGTCGATGTCGGGGTTGGCAATGATCTGGCGGGCATCGCTCACCACTTGTACGTCGTCGCCGACGATGCTGCGTGCGCGCTCCACGTTCAGGTCGGCCACGGCGGTGATGACGATGCCGCTGCCGGCCCGGCGACGGATTTCGTCCTGGTTGCGGCGCAATACCTCGAATGTGCCGCCGCCTACGGTGCCAATGCCCAAAAGTCCTACGCGAATGTTTTTCATGTTGTCAGTGATCGGTTGAGAAGTCGAAAGGGGACGGTGGCCTGTGTCCCGGCAGGCCGTGCCACCGCGTGGGGTTTTGCCTCGCCGTGGCGAGGAGGGTTTGCCATTATGAAGCCGGACTGGTGGTTTTCTCAGTGGTGCTGTTTACCGTCGTGCTGTCTTTGGCGGCCTTGCCCTGGGCGGCAGTCACCGGGGTGGCAATGGCCTTCTGCGCCGCATGGCGGTTGCGCACCTTGGCGAGGAAGCGGCCGATGCGCTCGATGGCTTCGCGCAGGTCTGGCTCGTGCGGCAGGAATACGATGCGGAAGTGGTCGGGGCTGGGCCAGTTGAAGCCCGTGCCCTGCACCAGCATCACGCGGGTTTCCTTGAGCAGCTCCAGGAAGAACTCGCGGTCGTCGTGGATGGGATAGACCTGCGGGTCGAGGCGCGGGAACATGTACAACGTGGCCTGGGGCTTGACGCAGGTGATGCCGGGAATGGCGGTAATCATCTCGTAGGCCAGGTCGCGCTGGCGGCGCAGGCGACCGCCCGTGCCGGTGAGTTCGTGAATGCTCTGGTAGCCGCCCAGCGCGGTCTGGATGGCCCATTGTCCCGGCACGTTGGAGCACAGTTTCATGTTCGCCAGCATGTCCAGCCCTTCGATGTAGTCGCGTGCCATGCTTTTGTCGCCGGAGACGATCATCCAGCCCGCGCGGTAGCCGCAGGAGCGGTAGCTTTTGGACAGCGAATTGAAGGTGAGCGTCAGCACATCGGTGCAGAGGCTGGCCAGTGCGGTGTGGGTGTGGCCGTCGTACAGCACCTTGTCATAGACTTCGTCGGCGAGGATGACCAGCCCGTGCTCGCGGGCAATGGCGACAATCTCCAGCAGGACTTCCAGCGGATAGATCACGCCCGTGGGGTTGTT
Organism: Lampropedia hyalina DSM 16112; assembly: GCF_900129055.1. Lineage (GTDB taxonomy): Bacteria > Pseudomonadota > Gammaproteobacteria > Burkholderiales > Burkholderiaceae_C > Lampropedia > Lampropedia hyalina. The sequence continues at coordinate 40,649 of NZ_FQUZ01000017.1, read as the reverse complement.
GGGGTTGATGACGACGATGCCTTTGGTGCGTGGTGTGATCTTGCGGCGGATGTCGTCCAGATCGGGTGCCCAGCCGTTGTTCTCATCGCACAGGTAATGCACGGGTGTGCCGCCAGACAGGTTGGTCACGGCCGTCCACAGCGGGTAGTCGGGCGCGGGCAGCAGCAGCTCGTCGCCATCGTCCAGCAGGGCGTTGGTGGCCATGGCGATCAGCTCGCTGGCTCCGTTGCCCAGGTAAATATCGTCCAGCGTCACGCCGACGATGCCCTGTTTCTGCGTCTCGTGCATCACGGCCTTGCGTGCGGCGAACACGCCCTTGCTGTCCGAATAGCCCGCCGAGGTGGGCAGGTTGCGGATCATGTCCTGCTGGATTTCCTCCGGGGCATCGAAGCCGAAGGCGGCCAGGTTGCCGATGTTGAGTTTGATGATTTTCTGACCCTCGTCCTCCATGCGGCGCGCCTGATCGACAATCGGCCCGCGAATGTCGTAGAGAACGTGTGCCAGCTTGGCGGACTTGTGGATAGGCTTCATGGTGCTGCCTCGGAAGTTGGGAAGAAAACCTATGAGTTTACCTTGTTCAGCCAGCGGTCGGCTGTCTTCTTCAGGTGATCCAGTGCGCCTGATTCCTTCTCTGTCTCCAGCACGGCAACCGTGATCCAGTGCTGCACATCCTCCCCCAGCTTTTCTGCTATGGCTCCTGCCAGTATCGGGCTTAACCGGCCACGCAATCGGGCTGTATAGAGCACGTTTCCAGAGAGCTTCATTTCTTTTGTCCATGCCGCTAGCGGCTTGACTTGCTCGGCCCTATCTAGCAAGTTGATAGTTGACTGCATATTTTCTCCATTTTGTCAATATTCCACTCATGTAGAGTGGTTATGCACTCAACATGAGTGCTTCCAGTTTATCGTCCATGCACCATTCATGTTGAGTGGTTTTCCGGCCAGCCAGTGGACCAACAGGACGTTCCCCAGCTCGGGGGACTAAGGGCAACCGAGTGATGTTGATCGCGCATTACCTGCCACCTGGCCGTTACCTACGATTGATGGTCTCGCCATGCTCCACCCCATTCTCATCATCAACGCTGTCGGCTCCGTGGCTCTCCTGGCCATTCTCGCTTGGGGGATGCGCCCATGACTGTGCACGAAATTTTGCAGCGCGAAGTTCGGCGGTATTCCAGCTTGGACGTGTACCGCCTGCAATCCACCCTCCCAGCCATCGACCTGGCACCACCTCCACGCGGTCCGGGCCGCCCCCGTTTGATTGGTCAATCTGGCTTGTCCATGATGCTGGAGCAGATTGGCCACCAGGCCGCGCAGAGGGGCCCCCTCGGGGATACTGCGCGGCCTGGTGGCGGTGTCTGCCTCCCCGATGGTAATCACGGGGATAACCGTTGCCAGAGCAGCCAGCGGGGAGAGCAGGAGAGGACGCCCCGATGACCCGCGTCAACCCTCTCGCATTGGACGGCAACACCGTCAAGTTGCGTCTCCTGGCCAATCGACAGGACACACAAACCCATATTGCTGTTGACTGGTTGCGCTTCACCGTTGATACCGCAATCAACCATGCAGCCATCTTCCCTCCAGACCTGCCCGATATCCGGCACTGGTATGGCCTCAACCTCGACGGTGACCAAAACCTGTCGGAAGCTCAATGGCACCAAGCCGCCCAGGCCAAAGACCTGGCCGACGAAGTAGCCGAATATCTCGGCCCCGACTACTACATTGATGCCCTCATCAGAAAAGGCCACGACTTCTACCGCCATCGCATCAGCATCATGCGCCATGGCCATGAATGCGGATGGGTTGGCTTTGGGGCCTCCAGTGAGCACAAAAACCAGCGCAAACAGGCCCGCACCATCCACGTCAATCTGTACGGCCATGCCTGCACCTTTGCCGCCTCCGGTTGGCAATCAAAAATCGCCCGTATGCTGGACTACCGCAAGGCCCGCATCACCCGCGTTGACCTTGCATTGGATATTTTCGATGCAGGACATGGCTTTATCGACCGATGCGAAACAGACTACAACAACCGTCTGATGGATGTCCACGGCCGCACACTCGAATGCAACCACGTTGGGAACTGGTCAAACATCAACCCCCACAGCCGGAGTTTCTACGTTGGCAGCAAAGAGGCAGGCAAGCAGACCAACATCTACGAAAAAGGCCATCAACTCTTTGGCAAAACCAGCGGCTCCACCTGGTGCCGCATCGAACTGCGGTACGGCAACAAGCTGCGCATCCTCCCCTCGGACATCCTCACCCGTCCTGCCGATTACTTCGCCGGAGCCAGCGATTGGCACGCCCACATCCTCCGGGAACAGGAACAACAGCATCCAGTCCTCCCCCAAAAAATCGAATGTAAAAAACGCCTGGCCGTCGAAACCGTCAACGCCGAATGTTGGCGGGCCTTGAAATGGGTCACTGAAACAGCAGGGCCGAACGTCCTCATGGCCGCCCGTGGTCTCGGTGAAAAATTTTGGGACCTCATCGAACACGCAGACAAGCCCCAGCGGCTGCGCAAATTCAGCGATTCCGAACTCATGACCGCCTACGACCGGATTTATCGCAACTTCGCGGGTGCAGCTTGCCCGGGCTGACCAACACCTGTAACCAAGGGCATTAAAGGGAACTATGAAAACCGTTGTTATCTGCACTGGCATCAAAGCCAGCAAAGGCGAGTTCAAAAACGATGCAGGCTCCAGTGTCGAATTTGACAGCACCACCTTCTACCTGAACGTTGATTTGGATGGCTCACGGGGAAAAACCATCGGTACCGTATCCCGTCCATTCAAGTTTGGTGATTCTCATGAAATTGAGAAATGGGAAAAACTTGATAAGGCATGGCCTGCTGCGGGCCTTCCCGTTGAGGTTGAATTCATCATCTCCGCAGGAGCAAATGACGGTGCAAAACTCAAGCTGAAAAGCATTGCTCCCGCTGCTGCACAACGGACTGTTTGATATGCGCCTGGTAATCCAATCCCAACGAACTGGCCTATTCCTCGTGCCCGATTTTGAAAATCAAGAGGCACGTTGGGAGCGATCGCTTGCAAAAATTGGTATTGGGTGTTTACCAGATTACGATTACACCGTGCAACTGCTGGCTGACTATACCGTCCCCGATGATTTACCGATGGTCATTGATCTCGATCGGATTGGTACCGATTTTGACTATGATTTTCACAATTGAAGAAAGGTTTGGATTTTTATGACTTGTCCCGAATGTGAATATTCCGGTGACCCTTTTGAGTTTGAGGGCCACAACGATGATTTGGCCCCAGACCTCGTGGGCACATATACCTGCCCTGTGTGCGAACATTTTTTTTCGGAAGGTGATTGATGCTCATCCAGTGCGCCCATGATCTCATGCCATGCCCGCCTGAATATCAGGTGGCTACGGCAGAAATCACCATTGAGACATTTGCCGCACTGGGCCTCACCCCTGAATCTCTGCTGTACGCCTACTCGTTTGGCATCGCCATGGTATTGACACCGGCCCTTTTGGGATATGTCACATCTGTAGCCATAAAACTCATTCGACAATTGTGAGATTACAGGGATATGGCACAGGCCATATCGGTGTAATTTCGCACCATTTTTTGAAAGTCAGAATTATGATTGAAGTTCTCGAATCCGTTGACCTGGCTGGCATTGCAGCCGCCGTCACTGCCCTGTCGATTACCATCGTCGGCATTGCATTCGCACTCCAAGGTGCCACTGTCGGCAAGCGCGTCGTTCGCCGCGTGTAATCATCATGCTGTTGTCCGCGCTAATCATCCTGATTCATGTCATTTTCGTGCTGATCGGGGCGATTGGCGCGGCTCTTTTTTTACGCCACACATGACCAAAAAAATCATCCGCATATTTGCCGCTCTGCTGGTGGTTTTGGGTGCTGCCCCGGCGTTTTCGCAGGCTGTTGAATATCATTACAATGGTCAGTGGTATCCAACCGGGCAGGCTGCTTGTTCTGCCGCTGGGATGGATGGTTATGCTGCTTCAAATGGTTTTTCAAAAGTTTTTCATTCGGTTTGGAATCGACCTGCTGGTTGCATCGGTTCTGGCTCTTATTCCTCTGGAAAACTAAACGTTTGTTCGACGCAAAAATCCCGAACACCTACATCATCAAATCCGTGCCCATTGTCGGTTTACGGTCAATCGATGATTTCTACTCGCACAAAAAAATGCGGCACCGGCTCTGCTCCCTCTGCTGGTTGTCTCGATGGCTGTGCCGCTCAATATGAGGTCGTTGTGACCCCAACAGGCACTACCGGCGGGTTTTTTTTCACAGGTCAGGTCTGCACCCCTGGCGATGGTGACGGGGACGGCAACGGCTCAGGGGATGGCTCCGGTGAAGGTTCAGGCACCGGTACTGGCACAGGCACAGGCACGGGCACGGGCACAGGGAATGGCAACGGCACAGGGGATGGCGACGGCTCAGGGGATGGCGACGGCTCAGGGGACGGCAACGGCTCAGGGGACGGCAACGGCTCAGGGGATGGCAACGGCTCAGGGGACGGCAACGGCTCAGGGGATGGCAACGGCTCAGGGGACGGCAATGGCTCAGGGGGCGGTGATGGCTCCGGCTCTGACGGCTCCGATGGTTCTGGCGGCTCTGCTGGTGCCCCTGGTCAACCGGGCGCACCCGGCGCACCTGGCCAACCTGGCACCGGTGGCACCGGCGGACAGGGTGGGACTGGCGGAACTGGTGGTCAGGGAGGCCAGGGCGGCAGAGGTGGAGACGGGGGCAAAGGGGGCGACGGTGCCCCTGCGGTTTGCGGTGGCCCCGGATTGCCGCCATGTGCTGTCACGATAGTTGGTGAGAAGGACGGCGACAGTGACGGAAGTTGTCCCGCCGGCATGTTTTTGCAGGGCACCATCAACGGACAGCCCATCTGCTACAAACAATGTCCCACTGGCCAGTCCTGGGGCACCGTTAACGGTGTTGCAGCCTGCTATGGCGAGGGCGAGGGCGAAGGCGAGGGCGAGGGCGACTCTTATGATTTTGGCGATTTGCCCGGTTCGTGTACAGGCGATGATTGCGGTCTTTATGAGCCTAGATACCCTGACGGAATTAAAGGTGTTTTCTCTGATTTTACGAATCGCATTGATAACACATCAATCATGAGGTTTTCAAAATCGATAATGCCAACGCATATTAATAGTGGCACCTGTCCTTCTTGGGATTTTGACCTTTCCCGAATGATGAACCTTGGTGTTTATAAAGTTCAGCCGCCATGTGAGATATGGCCCATTCTTCGTGTCGTTATATTGATATATTCTCTATTGTTGGCCAGGCAGCTTATATTTGGAGGGTGAATTATGTCCGATTTGATTAATAGCATTCTGAAATGGCTGGAAAGTGTTTTGCAATGGTTTTTCGATCTTGTTGTCGATGTCCTCGATGCCATTTGGTTAATGTTGCAGGATTTGTTTTCGTGGGCTTCTGAAGAAATCCTTGACCTCATATTTGAATTGATTGATCAATTGGATTTCTCTGATTTGGAAAAATATTCCAGTGCCTGGGGAGATTTGCCATCGGAAATGCTCAACGTCCTAGGACTTTTGGGAATTGGTGATGCCTGCGTTGTGATTATTGCTGCGATTGGAATCAGGTTGATATTGCAGCTAATCCCATTTGTCAGATTGGGTAGTTGATATGATTAATGCAATCGAAGGAATTCCGGGTAGTGGAAAAAGTTATGAGGCTGTTGTTTACCATATCCTGCCCAGTCTCCAACAAGGCCGAAAAGTCATCACCAACCTACCACTGAATATTGAACGACTATCAGCTATTGACCCGCGCTACCGTGACCTGATTGATGTTCGCACACAGCCTGCCCCGATACTGGGAATATGGGATTCCTCTAATATTGCAAAATCCCCTGCATTTCAGCTTTTTGAGGACGGCCACACTGAAACCCCGAGCGTTGATGTATCCACGTTTGGCAGTGTTTGGGACTACTACACAGACTGGAAGCGTGACGACGGCATAGGGCCGCTGTATGTCATCGATGAATGCCACGTTGCCCTAGACCGCATTGGAACACCAAAGGCCGTCATTGAATGGTATAAGCTCCATCGACATTACAACGCCGATGTATTGCTGCTCACACAATCCACACGGGACATCAACCAACCCATAGCCAGATTGATTGCAACGCTGATACGCTGTCGTAAGGTCGATATTCTAGGTAGGAAAAATGCCTACATACGGCGTGTTTTTGCAGGATACCGTGGCGCAGAAATCCAGCAGGATGAACGCCCTTATATGCCGCAGTACTTTGATTTGTACAGCAGCCACACACAGGGCAGGGCTGTCGCGGAAGAAGATTCTCGGGATGTCACGCCGCTAATGGTCAAATTCAAACGCTGGCGACGTTTGTATTATGTTTTCATGTTCGGATTCATTGCCTACACAATTCATTTCCTGTTTTTTTCTGATCGAGATAACAACCCCGATCATCAGTTTCCGCAACAGCACAAACCTGTTAATCCACCCCCTCAAAATTCGGCTTTGACCGAACCGCCGCCGCCTTCGCTTTCACCGGAGCCACTCCTACCGCCACAGCCACCGCCAGTATCAGAGCCGCCACCGTTACCGCCACCATCGCCAAAACCTTCTGGCGTTTATGACCACCAGCAGATCCACATGACTGGGCATATCGTGATGGGTGGGCGTTCTCTGACCTCGTTCGTCGTCAGTGATGGCAACCGTCAAATGTACGACGTAACCAGCGATGATATGCAAGCCGCTGGCTATGAATGGCAGCGGCTCGGCCCTTGTGCTGGCTGGCTCATACTGGGCAGTAATCGCAGGGCCATAACCTGTGATGCTCCTCCCCTCAATGATGGGTCACTGGGCCGCCCTATCGTTGTTGACTCCTCGACCGGCGCACGCTCTGATGGACGTGCGTCACCTTGAACCGATGGCGCGTTCTCGGATGACTTGTTCGCGCCCATTTTGATAGACCCGTACATACTCTTGCCACCCTTCCCTACACCGGACGTAGGCATTGTCAAATGTGCCATGAGATTCTGCCAGGCACGTATCTGATGACCTGCCGCGCACTGTGCGCCACACATGAACCGGTTGTTGCTCCTGAATCGTCTTTATCTGCTGCGTCGTGATTTCTGTCACGGCCTCCATTGTCCTGGCCACCCTGTACTGGTACGCCTCCATAGCCAGCCAAGCCAGCCCTATGGTCAGAGCTACAGATAAAAGAATTGCTGCGACTATTTTCATGGTTGGCAGTTTAGGGCAGGTTATGGCGTGCTGTCACGTATTGCCCGCCGGGGGTATGGGGGGCGGCCAGCCCCACATGGTGGCCGTCACTACACTGACTACACCCACAGCCGCACCACGCCATGCGCAACGCATCGGCAACATCACTGCACACGCAACCGTTCGGCGGAGCTGTGGCCACCAGACCCGCCCCGATCAATCCGCCCCTGATAAGCGGCTGTTTGGTTTTTTGCAACCTGAACCGGAGGAAATCATGCTGATCGGATACGCTCGCGTGAGCACATACGACCAGGACACGGCAATGCAGCGTGATGCGTTGTTAGCTGCTGGTGTCAAACTGCCGAACCTGTATCAGGAGCACGCCAGCGGGGTACGCTATGACCGCCCTATGCTGAATATGGCGATACAACGCCTGCAACCTGACGATACCTTGGTTTTCTGGAAGTTGGACCGGGTAGCCCGTAGTCTCAATGACCTTTTGCGTGTCATAGAACGCATTGACGCTATGGGTGCGACGGTTCGCAGTCTGACCGAACCCATCGACACCACCACCAGCATGGGCGTTTTCACCATTCAGATGTTGGGTGCATTCGCTGAACTCGAACGCTCCTTGATTCGCGAACGGTGCGCGGCTGGCCGTGAGGCTGCAATGTCGCGAGGCGTGAAATTTGGCAGACCGTCCGCGATGACCCCGGAACAGCAACAAAAAGCCCTCGATTTGAGGGCAGAAGGTATGCGGCCTGTGCACATTGCTGAGCTGCTAGATCAACCGTATTGGCGCATACAGGATTTGTTCCGTCGGCAGAAGCAGCGTCGTATCTAAACAACAGTTAAAATATAATTTGACCACAGAACCACCTTGCGCAACAGAAACGATACCACCATGAAATTCCACGCCGACCCGCTTCACGATTTCAGCATCAAGGCATACGGCACGGACTGGGTGCAACTGCCACAGCAGCGGCTGGCGCAGAGCGTCATTCTCAGCTCGGAAGGGCGGCAGGAATTGTGGGACTGTCCCCGCTTCGAGGACCTGACGGCCGAGCACCTGCTGCATTTGGCCAGCACCAGCCAGCAGGCGCAGGTGGTGCTGCTGGGCAGTGGTCTGCGCAACCGCTTTCCGCCACCGGCATGGCTGCGGCCATTCGCCCAGTACCAGTTGGGGCTGGAGACGATGGACACCGCTGCCGCCTGCCGCACCTTCAACGTGCTGGCCGGGGAGGGACGCAAGGTGGTGGCCGCGCTGATACTGGAGTCGGCCCCGGCCTGACGTTCTTTAGCGAGAATCGCCGGGTGGTGGCTCTGGCCGCAACCACAGCCAGATGCCCACGCACAGCATGCAGCCGCAGGCCAGTGCGGTGGCCCACCAGACCACGTCCAGCACCAGCATCAGCGCGGCGCAGGCCAGCATGGTCAGGGCGGCCGCACGCTTGGCCGGGCGACTGACGAAGCCCCCGGCCTCCCAGTTGCGCAACATTGGGCCAAACAGCCGGTGTGTGTAAAGCCACTGGTGCAATCGGGGTGAACTGCGGGCAGCAGCCCAGGCGGCGATCAGCACGAAGACCGTGGTGGGCAGCCCCGGCACAAAAATCCCGATCACTCCCATGCCCAGGGACAGCCAGGCCAGCACCAGCAGCAGCAGACGCGCCAGCCCCCGGTGCTGGCGCACGCGCGGGTTGGTGGGCGCGGGTTCTGATGCTGTGGCAGAGGGGGGCGTATCCTCCGGCTCCTGGCCGGGTGGGCGCAGGGGCTGTGGCGAAGGAGGGGAAGGGGGCATGGGCATGCGGAGGTGTCGGTCGGCAGATGGCTCTCTGGCAGGGTCTCGTTGCAGCCTGCCATTGCCATTCTGGCACGGCCTATGCGGCATGGGGCGATAATCGGTGTCATGTCGATTCAAACTATCCTCAAAATGGGCGATCCGCGCCTGCTTGCCCTCAGCCAGCCGGTGCGGGACGTGGGCAGTCCTGCCATCCAGACGCTGGTGCAGGACTTGTGGGACACCATGCGGCATGCGCAGGGGGCCGGGCTGGCTGCGCCGCAGATCGGCGTGAACCTCCAGGTGATCGTGTTCGGTGCAGAGGCTGCCAATCCACGCTATCCGCAACGGCCTCTGGTGGAGCGTACGGTGCTCATCAACCCCACCATCGAACCGCTTTCCGATCTGCTGGAGCACGATTGGGAAGGCTGTCTGTCCATTCCCGGTCTGCGCGGACGGGTGCCGCGCTTCCAGGCCATCCGCTACCGGGGACTGGATGCACACGGCATGCCGATCGAGCGGGTGGCCGAAGGTTTTCATGCCCGGGTGGTGCAGCACGAATACGACCACCTGCACGGCATTCTCTACCCCATGCGCATGGACGACCTGCGCGAATGGGGCTATACCGATGTACTATTCCCTGAACTGGCCGTAGCTGACACGCCCCGGAGCGACTGACACATGTACCCGCCACCGCCAACCACTGCCCCGTCTGCATCCTGCCCTTCCTGCAAGTCCCCGATGGAGGTCTTGCAGGTTCAATCCTCGCTGGGGCGACCGCTGGAGCTGGATTTGTGCTTTGCCTGCCACGGCATCTGGTTCGATACCCGCGAGAGCCTGCAACTGTCGCACGACTCGGTGTTGAGCCTGTTCAAGACCCTGTACGCGCACCGCGACGAGCCGCACACGCCGCTGAAGGAACGCATGAACTGTCCGCGTTGCAGCACCCGACTGGAGCGGGGGGCCGACCGCACCAAAAGCGGCCCCTATGTGGTGTACCGTTGTGTGCAGCATGGCCGCTTCGGCACGTTTTCCTCGTTCATGGTGGAAAAAGGCTTTGTGCGCCACCTCACCAAGCCGGAAATCCAGGCAATTGCCGAGTCATTGCGGGTGATTCATTGCAGCAGTTGCGGCGCGGCAGTGGATTTGCGCCAGGATCATGCCTGTCCTTATTGCCGTTCGGCTTTTTCACTGCTGGATCCGCAGGCAGTGGAAAAGGCTCTGGCGCGCTACAGCGGTACAGAACGCAACACAGCCATGGCTGCTGAAACTACACCCCGGACAACGCAGGCCAGCCTGACATCCGCAGAAGTGTTGCTGGCCACTGAACGCATCCGCATGGAGCATGAACGCGAACGCCGTCAGCGTCGCCAGGAATCATGGCGCGATGGGGCCGTGGGAGATGAGTTGTGGTCTGCCGGTGTGAATCTGGTCTGGCGAGCCATCAGCCGGGTGCTGGATTGAGTTTCCAGCAGGGTGATTGTCCTGCTACCTGAAAGACTTTTGGATACAAAATAATGCTTATCAGGTATAATCGGAATGTTTCCCGATCTCCATAATTTTTCAGGACGGACTAATAGGAATTATGAATGCAGGGCATATCTTTATGGGATGTCGGTGGTCTGTCAAGAAAAATTGCATGGGTTCGACATTTTTCCAACGACACATTTGATTGAGAGAGTGCATTAACATGGCGATCGTTGTCAATAAACTTCTTCCCGAATTTGAAGCCCAGGCTACTGGTGGCGTGACGGTCAGCAATGCGTCGCATACTGGCAAAACCGTGGTGCTGTACTTCTATCCCAAGGACAATACGCCCGGCTGTACCACCGAAGCGACGCAGTTCCGCGATAAATATGATGAATTCAGCGAGTTGGATGCGGTGATCTTTGGTGTCTCACGCGACAACATGAAGTCCCATGAAGGCTTCAAGGAAAAGCTGGAGCTGCCTTTCGAGCTGATTGCCGACACGGAAGAAAAAATGTGCCACATGTTCGGTGTGGTCAAGAACAAGATCATGTACGGCAAGAAGGTCAAGGGCATTGAACGCAGCACGTTCCTGATTGGCCCTACTGGGGTTCTGCTTCAGGAGTGGCGTGGCCTCAAGGTGCCCGGCCATGTGGACGAAGTGCTCAAGGCCGTGAAGGTGCTGAACAAGGCCAACGAGGAAAAACAGGTGGCCTGATGGTGAAATTCACCTGGTGAAAACCCTGACCCATGCGTTTTCTGTGAAAGGGCATGGGTTTTTTCTTGTCATGAAAAGTGCAGATTGCTGATTCTTCTGCGCATAAAATGCACGTTTATGGTGCTTCAGGCAGGTTCCACGGCCTGTCTGAATTTTTGTGTCCTTCATTTTCTTTCAACAGCAAGGTGTGAACCCCATGTCCCTCGAAAAAGTGTCTCCCGGAAAAAACCTGCCTGAAAACTTCAATGTAGTGATCGAGATTCCGCAGAACTCCGATCCGATCAAGTACGAGGTGGACAAGGATAGCGGTGCAGTGTTTGTGGATCGCTTCATTGGCACGGCCATGTTCTATCCCGCCAACTACGGCTATGTGCCGCAGACACTGGCTGGCGATGGCGATCCGGTGGATGTGCTGGTGCTGACTCCCTATCCGCTGCTGCCGGGCGTGGTGGTGCCTTCGCGCGCATTGGGCATTCTGAAGATGGAAGACGAGTCGGGCGTGGACGGCAAGGTGCTGGCTGTGCCGACGGCGAAGATTCTGCCCGCCTACGCCCACCTGAAAACGCTGGACGACGTGAACGAGGCCACCCTGAATGCGATCGTGCATTTCTTCGAGCACTACAAGGACCTAGAAAAGGGCAAGTGGGTCAAGGTGCTGGGCTGGGAAGGCATTGAAGCCGCTCACCAGGAAATCACCGATGGCCTGGCCAATGCGGCCAAATGATCGAAAAGCGCGTCAAACCCCGTCCTTCAGAGCCTGCCCCGTACTGGATACGGGGGCGGGGAAGGAAAGAGCGGAACCCGCAGGGTTCCTGTGTTAAAGTGACATGGTGGCTACCAGGGAACGTTGTCGGCTTCTCAATGACGGTCATGTGAATGTCCCGCAAGGGCTACGGCAGGGCATGCCGGATGTAAAGCCTGTGGAGAGGACGCAAGTCACGCCAAGCCTGCAAAGGCAAGGCGCGCAGCCTCGGTGAAGCAGGAACCCGCCGAAGTGACTCAACCCAGCCAAGTGCTGGTTTGAGCACCGTAGGAATCCCCTGCCTTTAGGCAGGGGAGGATGTCAAAAAAAACGGTTGCCTGAAAAGCAACCGTTTTTTCATGGGCATCGTGAACAGGTTCTTAGGCTTCCTGTGCCTGCTCATCCAGTTCAAAGGAGAGTAGCATATCCTCTTGGTTGTTGCCGATGCGGATATGGGTGGGCAGGCCGATGGCGTTCATCAGGTTGATGAAGGGCTTGCAGGGCAGTTCTTCCACATTGACCATTTTCTGCACGTCCCAGGTGCCTTGGGCAATCAGCACGGCAGCAGCGACGGCGGGCACTCCAGCGGTGTAGGAAATGCCCTGGCTGCCGACTTCGGCGAAGGCTTCGACGTGATCGGCCACGTTGTAGATGAAAATCTCGCGTTCCTGGCCGTCTTTCTGGCCTTTGACGAGGTTGCCGATGCAGGTCTTGCCCACATAGCCGGGAGCCAGGGATGCCGGGTCGGGCAGCACGGCCTTGACCAGTTGCAGCGGCACGACTTCGCGGCCATCGTCGAGTTTCACGGGTTTTTCGGACAGCAGGCCGAGGTTGCGCAGCACGGTGAAGACGTTGATGTAGTGCTCACCAAAACCCATCCAGAAGCGGATGTTGGGCACATTCAGGTGCTGCGAGAGCGAGTGCAGCTCGTCGTGGCCGGTGAGGTAGGAGGTTTGCTGGCCGACGATGGGCAGGGTGTCGGTGCGCTTGACCTCGAACATTCTGTTCTGCGTCCACGCGCTGTTTTGCCAGCTCCAGACTTTGCCGGTGAATTCGCGGAAGTTGATTTCCGGGTTGAAGTTGGTGGCGAAGTAGCGGCCGTGGCTGCCGGCATTGATGTCGATGATGTCGATGGAATCGACGTGGTCGAAGTATTCCTGCACGGCCAGCGCGGCGTAGGCATTGACCACACCGGGGTCGAAGCCGCAGCCCAGGATGGCGGTGATGCCTTTTTCGGCACAGGCAGGTTTGCGCTTCCACTCGTGGTTGGCGTACCAGGGAGGGGCCTCACAGATTCTGGTCGGGTCTTCGTGAATGGCAGTGTCGATGTAGGCGGCACCGCTCTGGATGCAGGCTTCCAGCACGGACATGTTCACGAAGGCATGTCCCAGGTTGATGACGATCTGCGCGCCTGTTTTCTCGATCAGGCGGCGTGTGGCAGCAGTGTCCATGGCATCGAGTGCGTGCGCCCTGAGCACGCCCTTGGGGTCTTGCAGTGCCCCTTTTTCATGGATGCTGTCGATGATGGCCAGGCATTTGCGGATGTTGCGCGAGGCGATATGGATGTCGCCCAGTTGCCGGTTGTGCTGTGCGCATTTATGCGCTGCTACCTGCCCCACTCCACCTGCACCAATAATCAAAACATTCTTCTTCATTTTGCACAAAGCCCCCTATGGTTGGATACCGCGATATTGCGGCAAGGTATCTTTCGCCAGACCGTGCCGGTCTCACGAAAGGCTGCTGACGTAATCGTCGAATCCGGACTGTTGCACCAGTTCCTCGCGTCCGTCCAGCCGACGCACGACGATGGATGGCATGGCCAGGCCGTTGAACCAGTTTTTCTTCACCATCGTGTAGCCTGCGGCATCCTGGATGGAGAGGCGATCGCCCACCTGCAAAGGCCGCTCGAAGCGGAATTCACCAAAAATATCGCCCGCCAGGCAGGACTTGCCGCAGACGAGGGTGGCGTGTTCGCCGCTATGGGGTTCGATGCGGGCGGTGAGGTTGTAGATCAGCAGGTCCAGCATGTGCGCTTCGATGGAGCTGTCCACCACGGCAATGGGCTTGCCGTTGAAGCTGGTATCCAGCACGCTGACTTCCAGCGTGGCGGTGTTGGCAATGGCGGCCTCGCCCGGTTCCAGATAAACCTGTACGCCGAATTTTTCGGCAAATGCCTTGAGCCGTTGCGCCAGTGCCTCCAGCGGATAGTCGGGGTCGCTGAAGTGAATGCCGCCGCCCAGGCTGACCCATTGCACCTGGGCAATCAGGTGACCAAAACGCTGTTCGATGTGGCCGAGCATGGCATCGAAGCTGGTGAAGCTGCGGTTTTCGCAATTGTTGTGGAACATTAGGCCGGAGAGCTGGCTGATGACCGTGGCGATTTTTTCTGGATCGGCCTCGCCCAGGCGGCTGTGGGGGCGTGCCGGATCGGCCAGCAGGTAAGGCGAGTTGCTGGTGCCGGGATTGACACGCAGGCCGATGGGCTTGCCCACCCCTTGTGCCTTGGCCGCGAAACGCTGCAACTGATTGAGTGAATTGAAGATGATCTTGTCGCTGTGGGCGAGCACCTCGTCGATTTCGTGGTCGGCGTAGGCGACGCTGTAGGCATGGGTTTCACCACCGAACTTCTGGTGCCCCAGCTTGACCTCGTGCAGGGACGAGGACGTGGTGCCATCCATGTATTCGCGCATCAGCGGAAACACCGACCAGGTGGCGAAGCACTTGAGTGCCAGCAGTGCCTTGGCTCCCGACAGCTCGCGCAGGCGTGCGATGCGCTGCATATTGGCCAGCAGCTTCTGTTCGTCCAGCAGGTAGTAGGGGGTTTGCAGGGGAATGGGCGCGGAGTGGTTCAATCAGGTTTCTTTCAAGGCAATGGAAAAGGGCGACACAGCCTGGGGCTGTGCCGGACGACGGTGGGGTGTTGCCACTGTGCCCGCAGAGGTGCGGGCGGGTTTGGACTATGGGGAGAGAATTCCACGGCTGGCGTGTCGGCGCGTGAGCCGGTATTGCCCTGGCCAGGGCGGGTCAGCGTGGAAGGTGCGCAGTGACAGCGACTGGATTACCAGACGATCTGGTCGCGCAGGGCGCGGTAGTCGCGTCGGACGTGGTGGGACAGCGTATCCAGACGCTCCCAGCGGTAATGGTGATTCAAGGCAAAAACCATGGCGATTCAGCAACCTCTTGCAGGATAGGGGGTTGAGACCAACCAGGGGTCGCATGGGGGCCATGCGACATATTCTGGGATGAACGGGCGATTCTATCAGCCTTCGCTGTGGGAAGGTTGATGCCATGTAATACCTGTGTCACATGGCTGTGTTCTGAATCAGGCTTATACGGCCACCGGGGCTTTGATGGCGGGATGGTGCTGGTAGCCGACGATTTCAAAGTCGTCGAACGCGTAGTCGAAGACGCTGGCGGGCTGGCGTTGGATGCGCAGTTGCGGGTAGGCGAATGGGCTGCGGCCCAACTGGGTTTGTACCTGTTCGGTGTGGTTGTCGTAGATGTGGCAGTCGCCGCCTGTCCAGATGAAGTCGCCTGCCTGCAAACCGGTTTGCTGCGCCACCATGTGCGTGAGCAGGGCATAGCTGGCGATATTGAAGGGCACACCCAGGAACAGGTCGGCACTGCGCTGGTAGAGCTGGCAACTGAGCTTGCCATCGGCCACGTAGAACTGGAACAGGGCGTGGCAGGGCATCAGGGCCATGCGATCGAGTTCGCCCACGTTCCAGGCACTGACGAGGATGCGGCGCGACTCTGGGTTGGTCTTCAGGGTATCGATGACCTGGGCGATCTGGTCGATGTGCTGACCATCGGGGGTGGGCCAGCTGCGCCATTGCACGCCGTACACGGGGCCAAGGTCGCCGTCCTCACGCGCCCATTCGTCCCAGATGCTCACGCCATGCTGTTGCAACCAGCGCACATTGCTGTCGCCGCGCAGGAACCACAGCAATTCGTAGATGATGGACTTGAGGTGGACTTTCTTGGTGGTGACGAGTGGAAAGCCTTCGGACAGGTCGAAGCGCATCTGGTGGCCGAACACGCTGCGCGTGCCTGTGCCGGTGCGGTCGGCCTTGCGGGTTCCGTGCTCGAAGACGTGGCGCAGCAAGTCTTCGTACTGGGAGCGAACTGGCTGGGGCGGGACGATGACCGTCATGCCGCTTCCCCGGCTTGGGCATCGGCGGCAGGTGGCAGCACGGCGTTGGGGTTGAGGAGGCTGTGCGGATCGAGTGCCTGCTTGATGGAGCGCATCAGCGACAGGGCCACCGGGTCTTTGTAGTGCAGCAGTTCGGCGGGCTTGAGGGTTCCCACGCCGTGTTCGGCGGAGAAGGAGCCGCCGAAGAAGGCCACGGTGTCGTAGATGATGGCCTGAATGGGCTGTGCCAGTTCCTTGACAAATGCCTTGGGGTCTGCCCCCAGCGGAGCCTGCACGTTGAAGTGCAGGTTGCCATCGCCGAGGTGGCCGAAGTTGATGACGCGTGCATCCGGGTGGCTCTCTTGCAGTTGTGCCTTGGCGCGCTCCACGAAGGCGGGGATGCTGGAGGAGGTGACGGAAATATCGTGCTTCAGATGTACGCCTTCCTGTGCCTGTGCCAGCGGAATGTGTTCGCGGATGTCCCACATGCGCTGGCTTTGATCCAGGCTCTGGGCGACGGCACCATCGGTGAGCACGCCCGCTTCAAAGGCGGCTTCGAGCAGGCTTTCCAGGCGGCTCTGGGCGCGGGTTTCGCTTTCGTCGTCGGAGTATTCCAGCAGCACGAACACCTCTGCCGTGGTCGGGGCTATGGGCATGCGCAGTTGCGGCATGTGTTTTTCCACCAGTTGCAGCGCGGCCTGTTCCATGGCCTCGAAGCCGGTCAGGCCGGAGGCCAGGTGCTTCTGGCTCAGGGCCAGCAGTTCCACGGCATGGTGCAGCGAGGGGGTGGCCAGCCAGGCACAGGCGCGGGCGGCAGGCTGGGGGTAGAGCTTCAGGGTCGCGCCGGTGATGATGCCCAGCGTGCCTTCACTGCCAATGATGAGGTTGCGCAGATCGTAGCCGGTGTTGTCCTTGCGCAGCCCGGACAGGCCATTCCAGATGCGGCCATCGGCCAGCACCACTTCCAGCCCGATGCAGAGTTCGCGCGCATTGCCGTAGCGTACCACTTGCGTGCCGCCAGCGTTGGTGGCGAGGTTGCCGCCGATCACGCAACTGCCCTGGGCAGCCAGGCTGAGGGGAAACAGCAGCCCGGCGGACTTGGCGGCTTCTTGCAGGTTTTGCAGGATGCAGCCGGCATCCACCGTCATGCTGAGGTTGTGGGGGTCGATGCCACGGATGGTCTGCATGCGGCGCAGGCTCAGCACCACCTGCGTGCCGCTGCCATCGGGAATGCTGCCCAGCACCAGCCCGGTATTGCCCCCTTGCGGCACGATGGAAATGGCAGCTCCCTGTGCCTTGGCTTCGGCACAGAGCTTCACCACAGCGGCCACTTCCGAGGTGCTGGCGGGGCTGACCACCGCCAGGGCCTTGCCTTGCGCCAGGCCGCGCCAGTCCTGTTCCCAGAGGCTCAGATCGCCTTCGGTGTGAACGTGGTCGTGGCCCACGAGGGTGCGAAGTTGTTCGAAGAAAGAGGCGGGCAGAAAGGAGGTCATAAATCAGTCGGCAATCACGAAAAATCCAGAAGTGCCTGGCACGGTCGGCATGGAGTGCAGGCAAGGCGAATGCGCCATTATCGCGGTTTTGCCGGGATGGGGCAGGGCGGTGCTGCACAATCATGGCCGCATGCGCGGTGGAGCCCATTCGGGTATTCCTGCCATGATTTCTGAAGCTGGCCATTGTGAAAGGAAGCCTCTTTTGACACCGGAAAAACGCACAAGCGTGATTATTTACACCGATGGTGCCTGCAAGGGCAATCCTGGCGTGGGGGGCTGGGGGGCCGTGCTGCGCGCGGGCACGGCCGAGAAGGAGTTGTTTGGTGGCGCACGCAACACCACGAACAATCGCATGGAGTTGCAGGCGGTCATCGAGGCACTGGCGATTCTGAAACGCCCCTGCGACATCACGCTGTACCTTGACAGCCAGTATGTGCGCAAGGGCATCACCGAGTGGATCGAGGGGTGGAAGGCCAAGGGCTGGCAGACGGCAGGCAGGCAGCCCGTGAAGAATGTCGATCTGTGGCAGAAGCTGGACGATCTGGTGCAGAACCACGGCCACCGGATTCACTGGCAATGGGTCAAGGGTCATGCGGGCAACCCCGGAAATGAAAAGGCTGACGCATTGGCCAACCAGGGGGTTGCCAGCGTCAGCCGTTGAGAACCTGTTCAGAGATGATGAACAGGTTCTGGGAATAGGTACAGGCTGCTGCGGCCAATAGCCGCAGGGCCTGCCTGCCCTGGCCACCTGCCGCCTGGTTGGCGGCCATTGTGATGGTTGTGTCTCCTTGGGATCCAGTGGTTCGGGCGATGACTCTGACTGATGGATTCGTTTTTTTGGGGAAATGTCTCCGTCCAGCTTCTGACTGGTGAATGGCTCTGTCTTTACAGCGTGGGGTTGAGGGGCACGACCACCCGCCCGCGCACCTGCCCGGCCAGCAGGCGGCTGGCGGTGGGGATGGCATCTTCCAGCGGCACCTCGGTGATGAGGTGTTCCAGTTTGCCGATGTCCAGATCAGCGGCCAGTCGCTGCCAGGCCTGCAAGCGTGCGGCCTTGGGGGCCATCACGCTGTCCACACCTGCCAGCGTCACGCCGCGCAGAATGAATGGGGCGACGGTGGCCGGGAAGGCCATGCCTGCCGCCAGTCCACAGGCCGCCACTGCGCCACCGTACTGGATTTCGGCGCAGACATTGGCCAGCACATGGCCACCGGCCACGTCCACCGCACCGGCCCAACGTTCCTTGGCCAGCGGTTTGCCGGGCTGGCTGTAGCTGGCGCGGTCGATGATGGCCTGTGCACCCAGCGAGGTGAGGAAGTCGGCTTCTTCACTGCGTCCGGTCATGGCCGTGACGGCATAACCCAGCTTGGCGAGCACGGCAATGGCGACACTGCCTACGCCACCGGCGGCCCCCGTGACCAGCACCGGGCCTTGATCTGGCGTAACACCTTGTTTTTCCAAAGCCAGAACGCACAACATGGCGGTATAACCTGCCGTGCCCAGCCCCATTGCCTGGCGCAGCGTGAAGGGTTCCTGCAATGGAATCAACCATTCGCCCGGCACGCGTGCGCGCTCGGCCAGTCCGCCCCAGTGCTTTTCTCCCACGCCCCAGCCGTTGAGGACGACTTTGTCGCCCACGCGGTACTGCGGATCATCCGATGCCTCCACGACCCCGGCAAAATCGATGCCGGGCACCAGCGGATAGCGTCGCACGATGGGCGAAGTACCGGTGATGGCCAGCGCGTCCTTGTAGTTCAGCGTGGAATAGGCCACCCGCACCGTGACATTGCCTTCCGGCAGGCTGGCATCTTCCAGATCGTCGCGCAGATGCACGGTCTGGTTCTGGTCTTCCTTGTCGATCACGATCCCGCGAAACATAAACGGTGTCTCCTGTAGTGTGGTGGTGAAAATCAGGTCGGCTGGTGGGGGGACTGGACCAGGTGCATGAAGCCTCTGGCAAAAATATCCAGTGGCACGGCAGACTGCTCCAGCTTGGCGCGCAGTACCGCACCTTCCCAGCCGATCCAGAAATAGCTGGCGAACCACTCGCAGTCGCGCGAAGCCGGGATTTGCTGCTGGGCCTGTGCCTCTCGCAGACACTGGGCCATGCGCTGTTGCCACTCGCTGAAAACGTCGATCAGTTGCTGGCGAAACGATTCGGGCAGGGCATTCATCTCCTGCCCCAGATTGCCCACCAGACAACCGCGCTGGAAGCCATATTTCGCCATGCCGTTCTTGGCATCGTCCACGAAGTCCTGTACCCGTTGCAGCGGCGAGTGCGCCGGGTGCAGGAGGCAGCGTTCGAGCTTGCGGCAAAAGTACTCGTGGTAGGCGGCAATCAGCACCTGGCCGAAGGCTTCCTTGCTGCCGAAGTAGTGATAGAAGGAGCCTTTGGGCACGCCCACCTGACGCAGCACTTCTTCGATGCCGACACTGGAATAGCCACGCTGCGTCAGCATGACCAGGCCCGCCTGCACCAGCAACTGGCGGGTATCGGCGTAGGGTCGAGTGTTGTCCCTAGGCGGGCGACCGCGCCGTTTGCTGGCATTGGAGCAGGGATCAACAGGCATGTGTGCTTAAATTTAGACTGATTGTTTAATTATGCAGAAAAAAACAGGGGTGAAACCCATCGATGCGTAAAAATTTTCATGTCATCGGCTGCGACTATCATGTCTCGAAAACAGCCGCATTGGCTGGAGGAGGGATATGAGTCACTCTGTCGAGACCGAGCGCAACAGCCCCTGGGCTGTTTTTGTGATTTTTCTGTGGCTGGGGCTGACAGCCTTTGGTGGCCCCGTTGCCCATTTGGGTTATTTCCGTGAAGAATTCGTGCTGCGCCGGCATTGGCTGAGCGAGCATGAGTACGCAGACTTGGTGGCTCTATGCCAGTTTCTGCCTGGCCCTGCCAGCAGTCAGGTGGGTATTGCACTGGGGTTGTCCCGAGCGGGCTATGCAGGGGCGTGGGCTGCCTGGGCCGGCTTTACGTTGCCTTCGGCCACGCTGCTGATTCTGTGCGCGCTGGGCGTGGCTCGCTACGGTGACGCGATCCCACCGGGTCTGCTGCATGGGCTGAAGGTGGTGGCTGTGGCCGTTGTGGTTCAAGCCGTCTGGGGTATGTCACGCAGTCTGTGCCCGGATGCACCACGCATCGGCATCATGGTGGTGGCGGCTGGCTTCGCGTTGCTGGTGCCCACAGTGTGGGGGCAGATGGCAGTGATGGCGATGGCGGCCATGGTGGGGGTGCTGTGGCTTCGTGCTGCTGTTCCGGCCGTGACTCAGAAGCCTGTGCCGCATACCCGGCGGCTGCGTGCAGGTCTGTATTGCCTGATATTGTTTTGCGGGTTGCTGTTGGGTTTGCCACTGTTGTCGGCCATGTTTGCGTCGCCATGGCTGAGCATGGTTGATGCTTTCTATCGTGTGGGATCTCTGGTGTTTGGTGGTGGGCATGTGGTTATGCCATTGCTGCAAGCCGAACTCGTGCCGTCTGGCTGGGTGAATCCCGATGTTTTTCTGGCTGGGTATGGTCTGGTGCAGGCTGTTCCTGGGCCGTTATTCACGTTCGCCGCTTTTCTGGGGGCCTCCATGAACCATGAACCTGCCGGATGGTTGGGAGGAGTCGTCTGTTTGCTGGCCATTTTCGCGCCATCCTTCCTGTTGGTAGTGGGGGTATTGCCGTTCTGGGAGCGGCTGCGCTCCCATGCCCGCATGCGATCGGCCCTGTCTGGCACCAATGCTGCCGTCGTGGGGCTGTTGCTGGCTGCCCTGTACCGGCCGGTATGGACAGGAGCCATCCACACACCGTTGGATGGCGGACTGGTTTTATTGGCCTTGGTGGCATTGATGGCATGGAAACTGCCGCCATGGTTGGTGGTGCTGGGCGGAGGGTTGGTCGGCTGGTTGATTCAGACGGTATGGTGAATATGGGACTGGGCAGGAGTGTGCCCAGTATTTTCGTGGGCCATGAAAAAAGCCGCCCATGAAGCGAGCGGCCACACCATTGCCGATTGGCAAATGAGCTGACTACGGAGCCATTACATCACAGGGCTTCGCTGGCGAAGTCGGCCAGGCGGGAGCGTTCGCCGCGTGCCAGGGTGATGTGTCCGCTGTGTCGCCAGCCCTTGAAGCGATCGACCACATAGGTCAGGCCCGAGGAGCCTTCGGTGAGGTAGGGGGTGTCGATCTGGGCGAGGTTGCCCATGCAGATGATTTTCGTGCCGGGGCCGGCGCGGGTGATGAGGGTTTTCAACTGCTTGGGCGTGAGGTTCTGCGCTTCGTCGATGATGAGGTATTTGTTCAGGAAGGTGCGCCCGCGCATGAAGTTCATGCTCTTGATCTTGATGCGGCTGCGCACCAGTTCGTTGGTGACGCTGCGCCCCCAGTCGCCGCCGGCGGTGGCGGCACCGCTGCCGAGGAATTCCAGGTTGTCGTCCAGCGCGCCCATCCACGGCCCCATTTTCTCTTCTTCGGTGCCGGGCAGAAAGCCGATGTCTTCGCCCACGCTGACGGTGGCGCGGGTCATGATGATTTCGCTGTAGCGACGTTCATCGAGCACCTGGGCCAGTCCGGCGGCAAGGGCCATCAGGGTCTTGCCGGTGCCTGCCGTGCCCGCGAGGGTGACGATGTCGATGCTGGGGTCCATCAGCAGGTTCAGGGCGAAGTTCTGCTCGCGGTTGCGCGCGCTCACGCCCCAAACGGTTTTCTTGCTGCTCGTGTAGTCGCGCAGGGTCTTGAGCACGGCGGTGTCGCCTTGCAGCTCCTGCACGATGGCATAGAGTCCGGTTTCGCCCGGGGTCTCGAAATAGACGAACTGGTTGATGAGCATGGATTGCACGGCCTGTCCGCTGACGCGGTAGAAGGTGTCGCCCTGTGATTGCCAGCTTTCGAGTTTTTTGTTCTGCTTCTGCCAGAAGTTGTCAGGCAGGGCGAGCGCGCCGCTGTAGAGCAGTTCGTCGTCGTCCAGGGCCTTGTCGTTCTGGTAGTCTTCGGCGGCCAGCCCCAGGGCGCGGGCCTTGACGCGCATGTTGATGTCCTTGGACACCAGCACCACTTCGCGCTCCGGGTGGCTGCGGCTGAGCGATTGCACCACGCCCAAAATCTGGTTGTCGGCCTTGCCTTGCGGCAGGGTCAGGGGCAGTTCATTGTCCAGCAGCGTGGTCTGGAAGATCAGCTTGCCGCGTGCCTGTTTCTGGCCAGAGGCATCCAGCGGCAGGCCGTCGGAGAGGTCGGTGGCGGTGTTGAGCGAGACCAGTGCGTCCAGGCTGCGGCTGACCTGGCGGCCATTGCGGGCGACTTCGGTCGCGCCTTTCTTGTGGGAGTCGAGTTCTTCCAGTACCACCAGCGGCAGGTAGATGTCGTGTTCCTCGAATCGGAACAGGCTGGTGGGGTCGTGCAGCAGCACGTTGGTGTCGAGCACGAAGAGCCGGGTGGCGGTGCTGGCGGGCGTGGCCTTGCGCCGGTTGCTTTTGCGCCGTGGAGCCGTGGTGGTATCGGGGTGGGCTGTGGCAGGTGCTGGAACGGCGGGTGTTTCTGTCGGGGCAGCGGCTGCCGCCACGGGCGGTGTCTCTGGTGGCAGGAGCGGGGTTTGCACGGCGGCTGCCTGAGGGATCGATGGGGCTTTGCGTGTCCGGGTCGCTTTGCTGGCTGGCGCAGTGGGGGCCGATGCTGTGGCGGTCACGGCATCCGTGACTTCGACCGGGATGGGGGGAATGGGGTTGTCAGATGCGCCGCTGTCAGCCTGTGCGCCGGTTTTCCTGCGGCCTTTGGCAACCGCCTTGGGGTAGTCGCTGGGAGAGAGGATGGTTCCGCGGGCGGTTGGGGCTGGTGGCAGTGGCATACGCAGTGAATCGGGGATGGGTGGGGGAGGCCGTTGCGGGGCAATGGGGCAGTGAACCTGCCCCGCTGCTGTCAGATTATGCACAGGTTGTCTGGCATGAGAGGGCAAAAAGCAGAAGGCAGGCAGATACCTCGAAAAGCGAGGCGCGTCACACCCAGCGCAGGCTGGCGAGGTCGTTCACGAACACGGGCATGTCGCGCCAGAGGCCGCGCAGGTTGCGGTGCGCCACTGTGACCCATTGGGGCTGGTAAAGGAAGACATTCACCGCATCTTCAGCCAGCAGGCGTTGGGCATTGCCCAGCAGGCGGGCGCGTTCGGCGGGCTGGCTGGTGTGCTGGATTTTCTGCCAAAGCTCACGGAAAGCCTCCGAGTCGTAGCCCCAGTAGTAGTCGCGCTTGGCGTAGTTGCCCAGGTCGAATGGTTCGACGTGGGAGATCAATGTCAGGTCAAATTGGTGCTTGCCGTAGGTCTGGCTCAGCCACTGCGCCCATTCCACGTTTTGCAGTTCGACCTGAATGCCGATTTTGGCCAGCAGTGCAGCGACGATGACACCGCCCTGGCGTGCGTAGGGTGCGGGCGGCAGGGTCATTTTCAGCTTCAGCGGGGTTTTGACACCGGCTTCCTTCAGCAGGGCGATGGCCTTGTCGGCATCGAAGGGGTTGATGCCGGTGGTATCCACATAGCCGAACGCACCGGGGACGTAGTGACTGCCAATGGGCACGCCCAGGCCGTCGCCAGCCCCCTCGATGATGGCCTTGCGGTCGATGGCGGCGGCAATGGCACGGCGCACGCGCACGTCATTGAGAGGGCTGCGCCGGTTGTTGATGGCCAGGATGGTTTTGGCGCGTGAGCCGCTGACGATGACCTGGTAGCGGTTGTTGTTTTCGAACTGGGTGATGCTGCGTGGCGAGACACGCGGGAAGGCATCGATGTCGCCTGCCAGCAGGCTGGCAACCTGGGCGGCCGGGTCGGATATGAAGCGAAATTGGGCCTGTTCGATGCGGATGCTGGCGGCCCTGGAGTGATCGGCCCAGCGTTTGAGGGTCACGGATGCCCCCTTGCTCCATTGGGCCAGTCGGTAAGGGCCGGTTCCGACGGGGCGGCTGGCATTCTGGCTGGCACTCTGGGGTTCGACGATGATGGCGGTGGCCTGCCCGAGCTTGAACAGCAGGTCGGGGTCGATTTCGCTGTGGGTGAGGGTGAGCGTGTATTCGTTCACCACTTCGGTATTCAGGCTGCTGAACAGGGCCTTGTCCTTGTTGGTGCTTTTGTCGGACTTGGCACGGTCGAAGGCGAACTTGACGGTGTGGGCATTGCAGGGTTCGCCATTGTGAAAGCGCGCATCGGTGCGCAGGCGGAACGTGTAGGTTTTCAGGTCGGGGGCGACATTCCAGCTTTCGGCCAGCAGTGGCGAAACGCTGCCATCGGCGTTGATTTTGGTGAGTGTTTCGTAGATGTTGTAGAGGGTGATTTCCGCAATCGAGGAGGCGGCATTGGCGGTGGGGTCCATGCCAGTGGGCTCCAGGGCGAGGGCCAGGGATACGGTGTTTTTCTCGGACTGGCTCCAGGCGTTGGCTGGGGCGTACAGCCCCATGGGAGCCAGGGCACTGCTGGCCAGAAAAATACGGCGGTTCAGCATGGGATCAATTCCTTGTCAGGGACAGAGTTGGGGGTGAATGGGGAGTCGGGCGCACGGGAGCCGATATTGCACAGGTGCAGGGCTGCGTGCTGGTCGTTCGGCAGCGAGGGGGCAGGGGGAAATGCCCCTGCATGTCCCGTCGGAGCGTGCCTGTCTGGGTGCGATGCTATAGACCGTGAGTTTCCGAAATGGTGCCTGCCATCGCATCAGAAAGGGCACGGCATTGCGTCAGACACTCGCGTCAATTTTCATAGGCGGGAGGCAGCGGGTCGGGAGGCGTGATCGTGATGGTGCCCCAGCGTCGGCTCGATGCCGGAGCTGCTTTCTCGGTGGATGGTGCAGGCTGGTTGCTTGCGGCCACGGGGGCCACTGTGCTGGTGGGCTGGTGTGGATTGCGCTGTTGGGCAGGGGAAAGCACGACAGGTTCCAGTGGAATCTTGGGCAGATTGGCCAGTTGTCGGCGTGCCTGATTGGCCGCAGGAATGCGCACCAGCGGCTTGCGCTGGGTGCGGCGGCTGGGCTGTGCGGCTTGCGGAGCGGATTGGCGCGTGGCCCTGCGAACCCAGAGAGCTTTCTCGATATCGCTCAACTGGCTGTAGACCTGCCAAGCGGATGCGCCATTGGCTTGCAGTTGCGCTTGTTGCTCGTCGAACAGGCGGCGGATGCCGATGCGTTCGTTTTCATCCAGGCGGCTCCAGGGACTGATGCGCTCGGCCAGTAAGTCCACCGCTGCGGCATCGAGTTGCCGTGCCTTCTGGGCCACAGCCAGCCAGCGGCGTTTTTCGGCACTGCTCAGATAAGGCCAGCTGCTTTGCAGGCTTTGCAATACGGCCTGCTGCTGGCTGGACAGGTCTTGCCACAGCGGGCGTGTGATATGCACGCCTGCCACCAGTGCCGGGGCACTGCCGGGGTCTGTGGCTGTGGGGGTATCGGTGGTCTGAAGAGGCGAATGGCCCAATGCCGCATCAGCCGCTTGCTGGTGGAAGAACCCCGGATCACCAAACAGCGTCAGCGGGCCGCTGTAGTGCAGCCCATCGGGCAGCACGGGGCGGATATGGGGTCTGTGTTTCCCGTTCCAGACGAGCAGCAGGCACAGCAAAGTCAGCACGGCCACCAGTGCGGCGACATAAAGCCGCGCAGACAAGGGCGACCGTATGGGAGCGGTGAGAAAGCTTGAATCAGGCAAAGCGAACAGCAACCAGAAAATCAGCGGGAAGGCGAAGGCTGATTGTGCCCTGTTTCGGTTTGGGGTGGTTGATAGGCTTTGAGAAATTCCACGAATCCGGGGTCTGTCCATGCCTGTGGTGGCACTTCACTGGAGAGGATCTGAATATCCTGTTCGATGTGGCTCGTCAGGCCATCGTCGCTGACGGCACCCTGCATGAATGCTGCCGTGGCTCCGGCTGCGGCAATCGGCAGGGCGGCCAGCAGGCGTTGCCACCAGGTGAAGCGGATGGTGCGGCGTTGTTTGGCAGGAGTGTGCGCGTGCGTGGCCTGTTGCTGTGCCTGGCGGTGTGCAGCCAGTGCCTGCAATCGCATGGCCGACAGCCGTGCGGTGATGTCGGCGGGCAAATCCTGCGCATGGGCAGTTTTCAGGGCTTGACCCAGTCGCAGTGCCAGGGCTTCGGTATCTTCTGGAGGGTGGTGGCGTGTGTGATGCTTCATGGTCTAATTCCCTGGGCGGCCAGAATTTCGCTGAGGGCCTTGGTGGCGCGGTGGCAGTGTGTCTTGACGCTGCCCTCCGAGCATCCCATGGCGGCAGCGGTTTCGGCAACGTCCATTTCTTCCCAATAACGCATGATGAACGCTTCGCGTTGACGTGCTGGCAGGGTTTCCAGTGCTTTTTCGATGGCGTTCAGGATTTCCTGGCGTTCGTGGCTAGCCTGCGCACTCTCGACCAGGGTTTGTCCGTGCGGCCCGGCGTAGTGCTCCAGCAAGGCGTAAGGGCTGTCGTCCCCGTCCCGTTCGGTCGCGGCACTTTCCCAGTCGTCCATGTTGCTGAAGAGGGCATTACGGGTTTTCTGCCGGCGAAACCAGTCCAGCGTGGTGTTGGCCAGAATGCGGTTGAAGATCATGCGGATTTCGTCGATCGGCTTGTCCGCGTATTTCTCGGCCAGGCTCATCATGCTGTCCTGCACGATGTCCAGTGCCGCGTCCACATCCTTGACATGGAACAGGGTGCGCTTGAAGGCGCGTTTGTCCACCTCAAGCAGGAAATCGGACAGTTCTTTTTCGGATGCCAAGGCGGAACCTGAATGCCAGTTCAGAAACGGTGGGCCAACCGGAAAGTCCCTGTGTGGGCACAGTCTCTCCTGGACTGCGCCACGCGCTTCGATGGGAACGGTTCTGAATTCATGCTGACCCTTTTGTATCTTTCCCTTTTTGACCCAGAGGCCGGATTATCCCCGAAATACCCCACCGGCAATACCGCAGCCTGTACTGATGTTTTGCCATGCCAAACCGGAAAATAGTGGATAATCACCGCCTTCATCCCAATCTCAACTTTGCAAACGGAACATGGCTTGGCCTTGCGCACAATAGTGCGTTGCATGCCGGTGGTCATGTTCTCAAGTTCCGAGCACGCTTCATAAGAGTCGTTGCGAGGAGCACCCAAGGTTTTTCAGTCTGAAAATCTCGAAAGGTTCATCATGGAAATCTCCAAGGCGGAATACCAGTCCGCAGCCGACGCGGTTCGCCAGTCCGCCGCAGCCCCTGAACTGATGGGCGCGGACATCCTTCTCAAATCCCTTGCAGCCGAAGGCGTGGAGTACATCTGGGGCTACCCAGGCGGAGCCGTCCTCTACATCTACGATGCCATCTATCGTCAGGAAACCGTCCAGCATGTGTTGGTGCGCCATGAGCAGGCCGCTGTGCATGCGGCCGATGGCTACGCCCGCGCTACTGGCAATGTCGGCGTGGCTCTGGTGACATCCGGCCCCGGCCTGACCAATGCCGTCACCGGCCTGGCTACCGCTTACATGGACAGCATTCCGATGGTGGTGATCTCGGGGCAGGTTCCCTCCCCAGCCATTGGTTTCGATGCCTTTCAGGAGTGCGACACCGTGGGTATTACCCGTCCGGTGGTCAAGCACAACTTCCTGGTCAAGAATGCCGAGGACTTGGCCCTGACGGTCAAGAAGGCATTCCACATTGCCCGCACGGGCCGTCCCGGCCCTGTGGTGATCGACATACCCAAGGACATTTCCTTCAAGAAGGTGCCGTATGCCGGCTACCCTGAAACGCTGGAAATGCGCTCCTACAACCCGGTGCGCAAAGGCCATGTCGGGCAGATCCGCAAGGCATTGCAGTACCTGCTGTCGGCCAAACGTCCCTATATTTATGCCGGTGGTGGGGTCATTCTGGGCAATGCCACCCAGGAGCTGCGCCTGCTGGCCAAGAAGCTCGGCTACCCCGTCACCAATACGCTGATGGGGCTGGGGGCCTTCCCGGCCTCTGACCCGCAATTCCTCGGAATGCTGGGCATGCACGGCACCATCGAGGCCAACAATGCCATGCAGCAGTGCGACGTGCTGATTGCCATCGGTGCGCGTTTTGATGACCGCGTCATCGGCAACGTCAAGCACTTTGCCCAGAACGAGCGCAAGATCATCCACATCGATGTCGATCCATCTGTCATCTCCAAGCGCGTGAAGGTGCAGGTTCCCATCGTGGGCGACTGCAAGGATGTGCTGACCGAGATGCTGTCCCTGCTGGACGAAACCGAGCAGCAGCCCGATGCTCAGGCCCTGAAGGAGTGGTGGCACACCATTGAAGGTTGGCGCAGCCGCAAGTGTCTGGACTACGATCGCCACAACACCGAAGTCATCAAACCCCAGTATGTGGTGGAAACCCTCTGGAACATGACCAAGGACGATGACGTGTACATCACGTCCGATGTCGGTCAGCACCAGATGTGGGCAGCGCAGTATTACCGTTTTGATGAGCCGCGCCGCTGGATCAATTCCGGTGGCCTGGGAACCATGGGTGTGGGTATTCCCTACGCCATGGGCATCAAGCTGGCCAAGCCGCAGAGTGAAGTCTTCACCATCACCGGTGAAGGGTCGGTGCAGATGTGCATTCAGGAGCTGTCCACCTGTTTGCAATACAACACCCCCATCAAGATCTGTGCGCTCAACAACCGTTATCTGGGCATGGTGCGCCAGTGGCAGGAAATCGAATATTCCGGTCGCTACAGCCACAGCTATATGGACGCATTGCCCAACTTCGTCAAGCTGGCCGAAGCCTATGGCCATGTGGGTCTGCTGGTCGAGCGGCCACAGGATGTGGAAGGAGCCTTGCGCGAGGCGCGCAAGCTCAAGGATCGCACAGTGTTCCTGGACTTCCGCACCGACCCCAGCGAGAACGTGTTCCCGATGGTGCAGGCCGGCAAAGGCATTACCGAGATGCTGCTGGGAGCCGAAGACCTGTAACCGGATGGCTGCCGCAGGCTGCGGGTCGTGCGGTGGCCTTTCCTGTCCTTTTATCTCTCTGTAAAACCCAACTCAGGACTGCGATAATCAAGTAGTTCTCTGGTTTCGATTAACTTTGGCCGCTGGACTGGCGGTGTCAGCCCGTGGAGAAGCTGTAAGTCCTGTGTCTCTTTGAGGCATTGGCTGGGTTCTGTGAAACGGGAATTCCCTGACTTTAGGCAGGGGAGGATGTCAATTCCAAGATGAATCAATTGCCTGCCAAGCCCCGGTATTACCGTGCCGGTGGGGAGGGCAGCGAAAAGAGGAGTTATAAACCATGCGCCATATCATTGCGGTGCTGATCGAAAACGAACCGGGCGCGCTCTCGCGCGTGGTCGGGCTGTTTTCTGCACGCGGCTACAACATCGAGTCCCTCATCGTGGCTCCTACCGAGGATCCATCCCTGTCGCGCATGACCATCCAGACCCACGGGTCGGATGACACCATCGAACAGATCACCAAACACCTCAACCGCCTCATCGAGGTCGTCAAGGTGGTCGATCTGACCGAAGGGGCCTATACCGAGCGCGAACTGCTGATCGTCAAGGTGCGGGCAGCGGGCAAGGAGCGCGAGGAAGTCAAGCGCACCACCGACATTTTCCGGGGGCATATCATCGATGTCACCGACAAGAGCTACACGATCGAGCTGACCGGCATCCAGTCCAAGATCGATGCGTTTCTGGCCGCGCTCGACCAGAGCATCATTCTGGAGACGGTGCGCACCGGCCCCAATGGCATTGGCCGTGGCGAGCGCATTCTGAAAGTCTGAGTCTGACGCTGTTGTCAGGCCCGATGGGCAAGTTCCATTGAAACAACCCCCATTGCATTCCCAGTGTTTTTCCGTTTTTGCATGAACCGCAGGAGTTAATCATGAAAGTTTTCTACGACAAGGATTGTGATCTGAGCCTCATCAAGGGCAAAACCGTGGCCATCATCGGCTATGGCAGCCAAGGTCACGCACACGCCCAGAACCTCAACGACAGCAAGGTCAATGTGGTGGTGGGTCTGCGCAAGGGTGGGGCCTCCTGGCCCAAGGCCGAAAAAGCCGGCCTGAAGGTGCTGGAAGTGGCCGAAGCCGTCAAGGCCGCCGATGTGGTCATGATCCTCCTGCCCGACGAGGACATCGCTGCCGTGTACAAGGAACAGGTCGAGCCGAACATCAAATCCGGCGCGTCGCTGGTGTTCGCCCACGGCTTCAACGTCCACTACAACCAGGTCGTGCCCCGTGCCGATCTGGATGTCTGGATGGTGGCTCCCAAGGCTCCCGGCCACACCGTGCGCAATACCTACACCCAGGGTGGTGGCGTTCCCCACCTGATCGCCGTGCACCAGGACCAGTCTGGCAAGGCACGCGACCTGGCCCTGTCCTACGCTTCTGCCAACGGCGGTGGCAAGGCTGGCATCATCGAAACCAACTTCAAGGAAGAGACCGAAACCGATCTGTTCGGTGAACAGGCCGTGTTGTGCGGCGGTGCGGTGGAGCTGGTGAAGATGGGCTTCGAAACTCTGGTGGAAGCCGGTTACGCTCCTGAAATGGCCTACTTCGAGTGCCTGCACGAACTCAAGCTGATCGTCGATCTGATCTACGAAGGCGGCATCGGCAACATGAACTACTCGATCTCCAACAATGCCGAGTTCGGCGAGTACGTCACTGGCCCTGAAGTCGTGAACGAAACCTCGCGCGAAGCCATGCGCAATGCCCTCAAGCGCATCCAGAACGGCGACTATGCCAAGATGTTCATCCAGGAAGGTCGCCTGAACTACCCCAGCATGACCGCCCGTCGTCGCAATACCGCCGACCACCCGATCGAACAGGTCGGTGGCCAACTGCGTTCCATGATGCCCTGGATTGCCAAGAACAAGCTGGTTGATCAAACCCGCAACTGATTTCCATCGGCTTGCAACGGGCTGCCATTGTGCGGCCCGTGCCAGACACCTCAAGGTCGCTTTGCAGCGGCCTTTTTTATTTTGCGGGACAATCGCTGCTGCCACGGACAGATGCCACTCCCGGCCGTGCGGGTGGCGCAAAGGACTTGATTGGTGAACCAGAAAACCTCCCACAACGCACCTGCCACGCCTGCGACCCCTGCTCAAGGGCAGATGTTGCAATACCCAGACTCTCCCTTCCAATTGTTCCAGCCCTATCCACCGGCAGGCGATCAGCCCGCAGCCATCGATGCACTGGTGGAAGGCGTGGAAAACGGCGAAGTGTTCCAGACCCTGCTGGGAGTGACAGGCTCCGGCAAGACTTTCACGATGGCCAATGCGATTGCGCGGCTGGGTCGCCCTGCCATTGTTTTCGCGCCCAACAAGACCTTGGCTGCGCAGTTGTACAGCGAGTTCCGCGAGTTCTTCCCGAAGAATGCCGTGGAGTATTTCGTCAGTTATTACGACTATTACCAGCCCGAAGCCTATGTGCCGCAGCGCGATCTTTTCATCGAGAAAGATTCCGCCATCAACGAACACATCGAGCAGATGCGCCTGTCGGCCACCAAGAGTGTGCTGGAACGGCGCGACACCGTCATCGTCGCCACCGTCTCGGCCATCTACGGCATTGGCGCGCCGGAAGACTACACGCAGATGCGTTTCATCGTGCGCAATGGCGACACCATCCACCAGCGCGAGGCCATCGCGCAACTGGTGCGGATGCAGTACCAGCGCAACGACGTGGAACTGAGCCGGGGCAGCTTTCGGGTGCGGGGCGACACCATCGATGTATTCCCGGCCGAAAACTCGGAACTGGCACTGCGCATCGAGCTGTTCGATGACGAAGTGGAGAACCTGCAACTGTTCGACCCCCTCACTGGGCGCGTGGTGCAGCGCATTCCGCGTTTTGTTATCTATCCCGGCAGCCACTACGCCACGCCCCGCGACAAGGTGCTGACTGCCGTCGAGCGTATCAAGGAAGAATTGCGCGAGCGCGTGGCCCAGCTCACCGGCATGGGCAAGCTGGTGGAAGCCCAGCGTCTGGAACAGCGCACCCGCTTCGATCTGGAAATGCTCAGCGAAGTCGGGCATTGCAAGGGCATCGAGAACTACAGCCGCCACCTCAGCGGTGCGGCGGCAGGCGATCCTCCGGCCACGCTGACCGATTACCTGCCCGATGATGCCCTCATGTTCCTGGACGAAAGCCACCAGATGATCGGCCAGCTCAACGCCATGTACAACGGCGACCGTGCCCGCAAGCAGACGCTGGTGGAATACGGCTTTCGCCTGCCTTCGGCAATGGACAACCGGCCACTGAAGTTCGAGGAATTCGAGCAGCGGATGCGCCAGGTCATCTTTGTCTCGGCCACACCGGCCCGATACGAGCAGGAACATGCCAGCAATGTGGTCGAGCAGATCGTGCGCCCCACCGGCCTGCTGGATCCGGAAGTGGAAGTGCGACCGGCCACCACCCAGGTGGACGATGTACTCCAGGAAATCCGCACACGCACCGAGATGGGCGACCGGGTGCTGATTACCACCCTGACCAAGCGCATGGCGGAACAGCTGACCGAGTACCTGGGTGACAACGGCGTGAGAGTGCGCTATCTGCACAGCGATGTGGATACCGTCGAGCGTGTCGAGATCATCCGCGACTTGCGGCTGGGAGCCTTCGATGTATTGGTGGGCATCAATTTGCTGCGTGAAGGGCTGGACATTCCCGAAGTCTCACTGGTGGCCATTCTCGATGCCGACAAGGAAGGCTTTCTGCGGGCCGAGCGCAGCCTGATCCAGACCATTGGCCGGGCGGCGCGCAATGCACGCGGTACGGCCATTCTCTATGCCGACCGGATGACGGACTCCATGCAGCGTGCCATTGGCGAAACCCGGCGCAGACGCGAAAAGCAAATGGAGCACAACCAGAGGCATGGCATCACCCCGCAAACCATTGTCAAACAGGTGCGCGACCTGATCGATGGCGTGTACAGCGAAAAAGCCAGCAAGGAGGTGCAGCAGCAGGCGGTGCACAGTGTCTGGAACACCGAAATACTGGAGATGGGCGAGAAGGAAGCAGCACGCGAAATCAAGCGACTGGAGAAACAAATGCTGGAATGTGCCCGCAACCTGGAATTCGAGCAGGCAGCGCAGTTGCGCGACAGGCTCCAGCAACTCAAAAGGCATTTGTTTGGTGCGGATGGTTCTGCGCCAGCCTGATGCCCGTGCCGCATCATGCACTTGTCCGCTGCGACAGGGGTGTGTCACGCTACATTGGTAACAGATTGATATTACAAAAAAATCCCATGAAAATTACCTGACAAATTTAATGGGGATTATGGTATAATTCGGGCAAACACTAAGTCAGACTTCATATCCATTGATGGGGTTCGTTGCCCATCAACCATGTATCTGTAATCAGTGAGGACGGTGCCTTGCATTGTGTCAGTTACCGCTGACTGCAAGGTGTTTCTTTCCCTGCACGAACAAGGAACCCACCATGCGTCTCACCACCAAAGGGCGTTTTGCCGTAACTGCCATGATTGATCTGGCCCTGCGCCAAGGCAGTGGCCCTGTGACGCTGGCCGCCATCAGCCAGCGTCAGCAAATTTCCCTGTCTTATCTGGAGCAGCTCTTTGGCAAGCTGCGTCGCCACCAACTGGTGGAGTCCACGCGCGGCCCCGGCGGGGGCTATACCCTGGCACGCAAGGCCAAGGACATCACGGTGGCCGACATCATCGTTTCCGTGGACGAGCCGATCGATGCCACGCACTGTGCGGGCAAGGAAAACTGTCACGGCACAGGCCAGCGTTGCATGACGCACGATCTGTGGACCATGTTGAACCAGCGCATGGTGGAGTTTCTGGATTCGGTGGATTTGCAAAAGCTGGTGGACGAGCAGATCGCCAAAGGCGTTTACATCGAAGACCGTGGGCCGGCCAAGCGTGCCATTTCTTCCGCCCCGGTGGTCAAGCCCATTCGGGTCAATGCACCCAACTCGGTCTTTGCACTGGGCGGTGCTTTTGCCAAAACCTGATTTTCTGACAGCAGGTTTGGATTCGACTGGCTGCTGCCCCATGTCTGGTGTGCAGTGATCGGTTCTGCGATGGGCGAAAGTAACTGTTTTTGCCTCTGTGTGACTTTTTACAATTTCAATTCCCATGACCCCACATTTCCCCGTTTATCTGGACTATGGTGCCACCACCCCGGTGGATCCCCGCGTCGTCAATGCCATGATTCCGTGGCTGGGTGAGCATTTCGGCAATGCCGCTTCGCGCAGCCATGCCTGGGGCTGGGAAGCTGAAGAAGCGATTGAAAAGGCCAGAACCCAGGTGGCCGACCTGATCGGGGCAGATTCGCGCGAAATCGTCTGGACCAGCGGTGCCACCGAGTCCGACAACCTGGCCATCAAGGGCGCGGCACACTTCTACCAGACCAAGGGCAAGCACCTCATCACGGTCAAGACCGAGCACAAGGCGGTGCTCGATACCATGCGCGCGCTGGAGCGTGAGGGTTTTGAAGTCACTTATCTGGATGTCAAGGACGATGGCCTGCTGGATCTGGATGTGTTCAAGGCCGCCCTGCGTCCCGACACGATTCTGGTCAGCGTCATGGCTGTGAACAATGAAATCGGTGTCATTCAGGACATGACTGCCATTGGCCGCATCTGCCGCGAGAAGGGCATCATCTTCCATGTGGATGCTGCCCAGGCCACCGGCAAGATCGAAATCGACCTCAAGACCCTGCCCGTGGATCTGATGAGCCTGGCCTCGCACAAGTCCTATGGCCCCAAGGGCATCGGTGCCCTGTATGTGCGCCGCAAGCCACGGGTGCGCATCGAGGCGCAAATGCACGGTGGCGGGCATGAACGCGGCATGCGCTCGGGCACCCTGGCTACCCACCAGATCGTGGGCATGGGAGAAGCCTTCCGCATTGCCAGGGAAGAAATGGCGCAGGATCGGGAACATGCCGCACGGCTGCAAAAACGCCTGCTGGATGGCCTGACGGACATTGAACAGGTGTTCATCAATGGCGACCTGACCCAGCGTGTACCGCATAACCTGAACATCAGCTTCAACTACGTGGAAGGCGAATCCCTCATCATGGGCATCAAGGGTGTGGCAGTGTCGTCCGGCTCTGCCTGTACCTCGGCCAGCCTGGAACCCAGCTATGTGCTGCGTGCCCTGGGACGCACCGATGAGCTGGCACACAGCAGCCTGCGCATGACTTTTGGCCGCTTCACCACCGAGGAAGAAGTGGACTATGCGATTGCCACCATCCGTGAGAATGTACACAAGCTGCGCGAACTCAGCCCGCTGTGGGAGATGTACAAGGACGGCATCGACCTGAGCACCATTCAGTGGGCCGCACACTGAATACCGACTGGTACGGAACTACGGCGGCATTGGGTTCATCCCACACGGTAAACAAAACAACCCCATGAAAAGGAGCTTGCAATGGCTTATTCAGACAAAGTAATCGACCACTACGAAAACCCCCGCAACGTGGGATCGTTCGATAAGGGCGACACCACCGTGGGCACGGGTATGGTGGGCGCACCTGCCTGCGGCGATGTGATGAAGCTGCAAATCAAGGTCAATCCCGACACCGGCATCATTGAGGATGCCCGCTTCAAGACCTACGGTTGTGGCTCTGCGATTGCCTCTTCGTCGCTGGTGACCGAGTGGGTCAAGGGCAAGACGCTGGATGAAGCGGCTGCGCTGAAGAACTCCATCATTGCCGAAGAACTGGCACTGCCCCCGGTGAAGGTGCACTGTTCGATTCTGGCCGAGGATGCCATCAAGGCTGCCGTACAGGACTACCGTGCCAAGCAAACGGTGGAAGCGGCAGTCTGACGACTGTTCATTGTCTGGAAAGGAGGCATCGGTATGGCTGTGACTTTGACCGAAGCGGCTGCACGGCATGTCAGCCGTTACCTGAGCCGAAGGGGCAAAGGGGTTGGTGTGCGCCTGGGGGTCAAGACCACAGGCTGTTCCGGCATGGCTTACAAGCTGGAATATGTGGATGAAGTGGATGCCAGCGATCTCGTGTTCGAGAACCATGGCATCAAGGTGCTGGTCGATCCCAAGAGTCTGGCTTACCTGGACGGCACCGAACTGGACTTTGTCCGCGAAGGGCTGAACGAGGGTTTCAAGTTCAGCAACCCGAACGAGCGCGACCGCTGCGGTTGTGGCGAGAGTTTTCGCATCTGAGTTCAGGCTGGGCGGCGTGCGTGCCGTCCTGTGCCGCTCCCACTTCAACCGCCAGACGGTGTTTGCTGGCGGTTTTGTTTTGTCATGAATCTCCAATCCAACGATTTTGAAATACTGGGCCTCGCACCATCCTTCGGGCTGGATGCCGAGGAGTTGTCCCGACGCTGGAAGGCCTTGCAGGCACAGGTGCATCCCGACCGGTTCGTGGCCAGCAGTGCCGTCGAGAAGCGCGTGGCCATGCAGTGGTCGGTGCGCATCAACGAGGCATACCAGCGGCTGCGCGAACCGCTGGAACGGGCAGCCTATCTGTGTGAGCTGCATGGGATATCGTTGGGTGAGGAAGACAATACCGCCATGCCACCGGCCTTTCTGATGCAGCAACTGGAATGGCGGGAGGCACTGGACGATGCGAACACCCTGGCGGAACTGAAGGCGTTGCAGGCCGAGGTACAGCAATTTCAGCAGAGCCTGTTCGATCAGGCGGCGCACGCACTGGATGCGCAGCAGGACTATGCAGTGGCCGCGCAGCATGTGCGTGCATTGATGTTTCTGGCGCGTTTTCTCCAGGCGGTGCAAGTGCGGTTGCGTGTGCTGGCCGATGCCACGGAGTCGGACATGCCTGTCCGGTGAATGAATCAATAAAGGATACCCCTACATGGCCTTGATGCAAATTGCCGAGCCGAACCAGAGCCTTGACCCCCACCAGTTCAAGCTGGCCGTGGGCATTGACTTGGGAACGACGCATTCCCTCGTGGCCGCTGTTCGCCACGGTCTGGCAGAGTGCCTGCCCGACGCAGAAGGCCGCGTGCTGTTGCCATCGGCCGTTCACTACGGAGCCGATGGCCGTCGGCGCATCGGCTATGCTGCCTTGCAGGCGGCCGCCACCGACCCGGCCAATACCGTGGTTTCTGCCAAGCGGTTGATCGGACGTGGTCTGGCGGATGTGGCCGATGCGGTGGTGCACTTGCCCTATCGCCTGCATGAACATGGACAGGATGACGGGCACATCAGTCTGGCCATCGAGACGGCGGCGGGCGAGAAAACGCCCGTGGAAGTCAGTGCCGAAATTCTGGCGACACTGCGCCAACGTGCCGAAGACAGTTTCGATGCCGATCTGTTCGGGGCGGTGGTCACTGTGCCTGCCTATTTCGACGATGCCCAGCGGCAGGCCACCAAGGATGCCATTGGCCTGGCGGGCATCAAGCTGCTGCGCCTCATCAATGAGCCTACGGCAGCGGCCATCGCCTACGGACTGGACAACGCAGCCGAAGGCATCTATCTGGTCTATGACCTGGGCGGCGGCACCTTCGATGCTTCCATTCTGCGCATGAGCAAGGGCGTGTTCGAGGTGATTGCCACGGGCGGTGATTCTGCGCTGGGCGGTGACGATTTCGATGCCGCCATCGTGCAGTGGGTGATTGCCCAGACTGGTGCGGTTCCCGCTGACAGTCTGCAAAAATCGCAGGCCTTGCAGGCGGCAAGGCAGGCCAAGGAGCTGATGGCCACACAGGACGAAGCGGCGTTGCGGGTGGAGTGGGCGGCGCATCCGCACACGCTGTCGCTCACCCGTGCGCAGTTGAGCGAACTGGCACAACCGCTGGTGGCACGCACCTTGCAGGTGCTGCGCAATACCCTGGCGGATGCGCGGCTGCAAACCTCGCAGGTGCAGGGCGTGGTCATGGTCGGCGGCTCCACCCGGTTGCGCGACGTGCAGGACGCCGTCGCGGCCATGTTCGGTCGCGAGCCACTCAACGATCTCAATCCCGATGAAGTCGTGGCTCTGGGGGCATCCATCCAGGCCAACCAGTTGGCGGGCAATCCACATGACGAAGCATTGCTGCTGCTGGATGTCGTGCCGCTGTCGCTGGGGGTGGAGACCATGGGGGGACTGACCGAGCGCATCATCCACCGCAACGAAACCATTCCGATTGCCAAGGCGCAGAATTTCACCACCTACAAGGACGGGCAGACTGCACTGGCCATCCATGTGGTGCAGGGCGAGCGTGATCTGGTGCAGGACAATCGCAGTCTGGCGCGCTTCGAGTTGCGCGGCATTCCGCCGATGGTGGCCGGGGCGGCACGCATTCGCGTGACCTTCACCGTCGATGCCGATGGATTGCTGAGTGTATCGGCGCAGGAGCTGACTTCCGGTGTGCAAGCCAGCGTCCAGGTCAAACCCTCGTATGGGTTGAGCGATGCGCAGGTCGAGCAGATGCTCAAAGAGAGCTTTCACACCGCCCAGCAGGATATTCAGGCGCGGGCACTGGCCGAGGCGCGTGTCAATGCCGAACGCCTCATCATCTCCACGCAGACCGCCTTGCAGGCCGATGGCGATCTGCTGGATGTGGAACAGCGCGGTGCCATTGAGGCACTGGTGGCACGGTTGCAGACCGTCATGGCCGACCAGACACTGTCCACACCCGCTGCCATTGACAAAGCCGCCAACGCGCTGAATGCCGGCACGGAACGCTTTGCCGCCGAGCGCATGAACCGCAGCATCCAGAATGCCCTGGCGGGCCAGCAGGTGCAGTCGTTCTGAATCTGCGTGCACACTCCGAATCGATGGAAACCATGCCAAAAATTACCGTACTCCCCCACGTCGAACTGGCACCCGAAGGTGCTGAAATCACTGTGCCGACTGGCACAACCATTTGCGAGGCCTTGCTGGAAAATGGCATAGCGATTGAACATGCCTGCGACATGAGTTGTGCCTGTACCACTTGCCATGTGGTGGTGCGCAAGGGACTGGAATCGCTCAACGAATCCACCGAAGAAGAGGATGATTTGCTGGACAAGGCCTGGGGGCTGGAGATGCAGTCGCGCCTGAGTTGCCAGACCATTCTGGCGCAGGAAGATGTGACGGTGGAAATTCCCCGCTACACCATCAATCACGCCAAGGAAAACCACTGAGGTTCTGAAGCCATGCGCCAAATCATTCTGGATACCGAAACCACCGGCCTGTCGTGGGCCGATGGCGATCGCGTCATCGAAATCGGTTGCGTGGAGCTGCTCAACCGGCAACTCACCGGCAACAACCTGCACTACTACCTGAAGGTGGATCGGGACAGCCACCCCGATGCGCTGCGGGTACACGGCATCACCACCGAGTTTCTGCGCGACAAACCCGGCTTTGAGCAGGTGGTGGATGAATTCCTGCATTTTCTGCATGATGCGGAACTCATCATCCACAATGCCCCGTTCGACGTGGGCTTTCTCGACAGTGAATTGCGCCGCATTGGACGGCCACCACTGGGCCAGCATGTGTTGGGTGTGGTGGACAGCCTGGTGCTGGCCAAGAGCCATTTTCCCGGCAAGCGCAATTCGCTGGACGCGCTGTGCGACCGATTCGACATCGACAAATCCTCGCGTACCTTGCACGGGGCCTTGCTGGACTCGGAATTGCTGGCGCGGGTGTATATCCACCTCACACGCGGTCAGGAAGCCCTGCTGGTCAGTGGCGAGGAAGAAGCCACCGAGCAGCCAGACAGTCGGCAGCCACAGGCCCAGGATGCGTCGCCACTGGATTTCGCATTGGCACTGGATTTGCCCGTAGTCTATGCTTGCGAGCAGGAGTTGCAGGCCCACGAAGCGGTACTCGCAGGCATCGACAAGGATAGCCAGCAGGCCACCGTGTGGCGACAGCTATCTGCCGCTGTGTAGTGAGTAGGGCGGATTGGCTGCCTGAAGTTCCCCCCATTGACCGGACACCTTATATTTCTCAAAGAAGGAGTCCATCATGTCTTCAAAACGCCCGCAGTATCCACCTGAGTTTCGCAGTCAAATTGTTGAGCTGGCCAAAGCAGGTCGCACACATGCTGAACTTGCCCGAGAGTTTGGATGCCACGCCACCAGCATTGGCACCTGGGTTCGCCAGAGTCAAATTGATGAAACCGGCGATACGT
The DNA here is from genome assembly GCF_900129055.1 of Lampropedia hyalina DSM 16112. Classification (GTDB taxonomy): domain Bacteria; phylum Pseudomonadota; class Gammaproteobacteria; order Burkholderiales; family Burkholderiaceae_C; genus Lampropedia; species Lampropedia hyalina. Next base: position 126 of record NZ_FQUZ01000017.1, on the reverse strand, counting down.
CTTCAGATGCACCGTTGAGCACCGCTGAGCGCCAAGAATTGACCGCATTACGGCGCGAGCTCAGGCAAGTTAAGCAGGAGCGCGATATCTTGGCAAAGGCTACAGCCTGGTTTGCTCACAAAAGCG
>NZ_FQUZ01000042.1 GCF_900129055.1 Lampropedia hyalina DSM 16112 | reverse complement strand
TGGCCTGCCGGGGCACACTGGCCCGAAGGGTTGGGCCCAAAAAGGCCGTGCGCGGCGTTGCAAAGCCTCGCAAGGCATAAAGCCTTGCTGCGTTTTGCGCCTTGCTCACAGCCTTTTTGGACTCCAACGCGGGGGCGAATCTAATGGATGACACGCCCTACCGGCTGGCCCTAAAGCCCTGGGCGGCAGCCCAGGCGGCCACGTCGTCGCGGCGGATGGCGGCGGCCATGAGTTGTGGGAAGGCATCGGGGGTGCAGGCGAAGGATGGCACGCCCAGCGCGGCCAGTTTGGCGGCCAGCGTGGCATCGTAGGCGGGCGCGCCTTCGTCGCTGAGGGCCAGCAGGGTGATGAACTGCACGCCCGATTCCACCAGCTCGTGAGCGCGGCGCAGCAGGCCGCTTTCCACGCCGCCTTCGTAGAGGTCGGAAATCAGCACCAGAATGGTGTTGCGTGGCTCGCTGATCTGGCTCTGGCAGTAGCCCACCGCGCGGTTGATGTCGGTGCCACCGCCCAGTTGCACGCCAAACAGCACGTCCACGGGGTCGTGGAGTTTGTCGGTGAGATCGACGACGCTGGTATCGAACACGACCATGCGGGTGCTGACGGCTGGCAGGCTGGCCATGACCGCGCCGAAGATGCTGGAATAGACCACCGAGTTGGCCATCGAGCCGCTCTGGTCGATGCACAGCACGACTTCGCGCTGCGGGCGGCGTGCCTTGCGGCCATAGCCGATGAGGGTTTCGGGCACGATGGTGCGGTATTCGGGCTGCCAGTGGCGCAGGTTGGCGCGGATGGTGCGGTTCCAGTCGATTTCGGCATGGCGCGGGCGGCGGTTGCGCTGGCTGCGGTCGAGCGCGCCGCTGATGGCACTGCGCATGGGTTCTTCGAGGCGGCGCATCAGGTCGTCCACCACTTTGCGCACCACGGCGCGGGCGGTTTCGCGGGTGTTCTGCGGGATGACGGAGCCGAGCGAGATCAGGTCGGCCACCATGTGAACGTCGGGCTGGACGTGTTCCAGCATTTCGGGTTGCAGCAGCAGCTCGCGCAGGTTCAGACGCTGCATGGCATCATGCTGCATGACCTGTACGACCTGGCTGGGGAAGTAGTTGCGGATGTCGCCCAGCCAGCGGGCCACGCTGGGCGAGGAGTTGCCCCGCCCGCCCCGGCGCGCGGCCAGCGGGCTGTCGGCCTCGTAGAGTGCCGACAATGCCTGGTCCATTTCGGACAGCCGCCCTTGCAGCCCGCCGCAACTGGGCTGCGCCGGGCCACCCAGCACCATGCGCCAGCGTTGCAGGCGGGAGGTGGGAGCGGGGTCTTCGGTGGCTTCGGGGGCCACATCGGGTTGCGTCATGGTTCACTCCTTGCGGATGCTTCAACAGCAGACGGCTCCAGCCCCAGCAGGCGGCCCAGCAGGGGCAGTGCCAGCGCGGCGCGGTCTTCGTCCCAGGGCGAGGCATCGGTCTGCGGGTCGGGGGTCGTCAGTGCGACAGCAGCAGTGGCCGCGCCGCTGTCGGGGGGCTGGACGTGGGTGCGGCGCACTTTTTCGCCCAGGCTCTGGCGTTCGTGCTGCGAGAACGCCGAGAAGCTGCGCCGTACCAGCGGCAGTATCTGCACGAATTGCGCTTCGCCCAATTGCGACAGCCAGGCATCGACCGCGCCCCAGATGGCTTCGTCGTGCAGCAGCACCAGGGCCTGCTGGTTGAGAAAGCCATCGAGCCAGGCGGCGGCATCCAGCGGGGGCACGCCCAGCGAGAGGTTGCGCGCCAGTTGCGTGGCGACCTGTGCGCCATCGAGCAGGTGGGCATCGAGCAGCAGGCGGCAGGCCATGCCGCGCAACAGGGCAGCGGCGGCATCGCCCTGCGCGAGGCTGCGCAAGGCCGCCTGCCATGCCTGCCGGGTGGCGGCTTCGGCAGCGGCTTCGTCGGGCACAGCGGCGGTGGGTTCGCTGGCGGTGCCGCTGTCGCGCAATCGCAGGGCTTCGTGCGCGGCCAACACCTGGGTGTGCATGTCGGTGGCGGCTTCGGCATCGAGGGCCATGCAGGCCACGGGCAGGCCGATGGCGGCCCGCAACACCAGACTGTCGATGACGCTGGCGAGCAGCGCGGTGTCGGTCTGGCGCACGCTGCCATAGCGATAGACCTGTGCCAGCGGCGGCAGGGCGCACAGCAATTGGCCCACGTCGCCGGTGGTGGCGGCGCGTTCGGCCAGGGTGTGCATCAGCGATTGCACCAGTGCAGGCAGGTTGGCCAGCAGCGCGTCGTCGATGGCCTGGGCGATGGCAGGCAGCGGGGCTTCGGGGGTGAGGTTCTGGCGCAGTCGGGTGGTGGCGGCCTGGGCAACGGTGGCCCCGTGGATGCTGGCCTCGATGATGCGCACGGCCAGTTCCGGCTCCCATTGCAGGCTCCAGCTTTCGCGGAAGGTGCCCCGGTTGCGCTGCGCGTCGTGGGCGGGCGTGCCCCAGCCTATGCCCAGCAGGCGCAGACGGTGCAGAAAGTGGCTGCGCTGCAAGTCCAGCTCCTTGCGCAAGTCCAGTGCCAGCACCCGTGCGGCGGCTTCGGGCTTGAGGCGCAGGGTTTTCTGCTGCTGTTCGATGTCGCGCTGCAACGGAACCTGGGGCACATCGGGCGGCACGCTGCCCAGCACGTCGCCTACCGTGAGTTCCTGTTCGATGAGTTGCAGCGGGGCGGTCTCGCCCATGCAGATGACGGTCTGGATGGCTTCGTTGAGTTCTTCGAGTCCGGCACTGGGCTGGCCGCGCAGGGCCGCCAGCCCTTCGGCCAGGCGGGTGGCCTCGATGATGTGGGCACTGGAGCAGTCCAGGTCGCGCTCGCGCAACAGCCGCGCCACCCGCGCCAGCCAGCCTGCCGTGCGCAGGGTGGTGGCGGGCACGGCGGAGGCGGTGGTTTCCGTGGCCGTTTGGGAGCACTGCCACAGGTGCGCATACCAGCCGGGCGAGGCCACGCCCGCACCATAGCCGCTGGCCATGCTGAGATTGCGGTAAGTCCAGGGCGTCCAGGTGGCCTGCACCTTGACCTTGGGCAGGCCCTTGAGCAAGGCCGCGTCGCTCTTGGCGGTGATGGCGGCCTGCAAGGCGGGCACATGCCACGCGCCGCAGACCACGGCCACGCGCTGGTGGCCCGCCTTGGCGGCTTCGCGCAGGCACTGGCGCATCCAGGCTTCGCGCAGGTGTTCGTGCCGGGTGCGGCTTGCGCCGCGCCAGTCTTCGGGCAGTTCGCTGCGCACCGCGCTCATGGCTTCGGCAATGCTGGCAAACAGGGCTTCGCTGTCGCCGCGCTCTTCCACCAGACGGTTCCACCAGCGTTCGCCATCGGCGTATCCGGCAGCCTGGGCCAGCCAGTCCAGCGGGTCGGCGGGGATGTCGGAGGCCGTGGGTGCGGTGTCCGCATCAGGCTCTGGTGCGGGGGGCTGGGTTGCGTCGGGCTGGGGGTCGGTGGCCTCGGCATCCGGCTCGGCATCATCCGCTTCCTGGCAAGCCTGCTGCTGCTCGGCCTCCAGTGCCATGGCATGGGTTTGTGGCAGGTCGATCAGCCGGGTGAGAACCTGCCGCTGCACGGCCCATTGCAGGGCCTGCCATTCGGGCGAGAACTCGGCAAACGGATAAAAGGCGGCCTGGGCAGGCTGCTCCTGCCGATAGACCAGCAGGGCGACCGGCGGGCGCAGATCGGCATCGGCCAGCCGCGCCAGCAAGGCTTCGCCCTCGGGCGGGCCTTCCACCAGCAGGCAATCAGGCTGCAACTGCTCCAGCGCGTGCAGCAGGCTGCGGGCGCAGCCGGGGCCGTGGTGGCGAATGCCGAAGAAGTGAAAGGCGTTCAAAGGGTTGGCAGAGGTGGCCATGCAATACCCGCATCAAAGCTGTTCGCGGCAGGCGCGGTACAGGTCTTTCCAGTCGCTGCGTTCCTTGACCACGGTCTCCAGGTATTCCTTCCAGACCACGCTGTCCTGCACCGGGTCCTTGACCACTGCGCCCAGCAGGCCCGATGCCACATCGGCCGCACGCAGCACGCCATCGCCAAAGTGTCCGGCCAGTGCCATGCCGCTGTTGAGCACGGAGATGGCTTCGGCGGTGGAGAGGGTTCCGGTGGGCGACTTGATGCGCACGCTCTTGCCATCCTCGGTCTGGCCCTGGCGCAGTTCGCGGAAGATTTGCACCACGCGGCGCACCTCCTGCAAGGCGGGCGGCTCGGCAGGCAATGCGAGGGCACGGCTTTGCTCGGCCACACGGCGCGAGACGATCTGCACTTCCTCGTCCTGCGTGGCGGGCACGGGCAGCACGACGGTGTTGAAACGGCGTTTGAGCGCGCTGGAGAGTTCGTTCACGCCCTTGTCGCGGTTGTTGGCGGTGGCGATCACCGAAAAGCCCTGCACGGCCTGCACTTCCGTGCCCAGTTCCGGCACGGGCAGGGTTTTTTCCGAGAGCACGGTAATCAGGGTGTCCTGCACGTCGGCGGGAATGCGGGTGAGTTCCTCGATGCGGGCGATCTTGCCCAGCCGCATGGCGTGTACCAGCGGGCTGGGAACCAGTGCCTTGTCAGAAGGGCCGTGCGCCAGCAGTTGCGCGTAGTTCCAGCCGTAGCGCAGTTGCTCCTCGCTGGTGCCCGCCGTGCCCTGGATCAGCATGGTGGAGTCGCCACTGACGGCAGCAGCCAGATGCTCGGATACCCACGACTTGGCCGTGCCGGGCACGCCGTAGAGCAGCAGGGCGCGATCGGTGGCCAGCGTGGTGATGGCGATTTCCATCAGGCGCGGACTGCCGATGTACTTGGGGCTGATGGCAAAGCCGTTGTCGAGTGTGCCGCCCATCAGGTAGTGCAGCACCGCCCAAGGCGAGAGCTTCCAGTTGGGCGGGCGCGGACGGTCGTCCACCTGTTGCAGGGCGTGCAGTTCTTCGGCGAATTGCTGCTCGGCGTGCTGGCGTAGTACTTGGCTCATGGTGCGGGTTTCAGAAAAAAGAAAAAGGGAGGTAACCAATAGGGGCGGTGTTTCAGGGCGTTCTCAATGTCGCTTCCAGCAGCGTGCGCAGGTGGACGGTGCGCTCCAGTGCCTCGGCCATGCGGGGGGAATCCCAGGGGTGCGACAGGGTGGAGACGGCGGTGGATGTTTCGGCATCGGCACTGGCCGCAGCGGCGGCATCCGGTGGCGCGGGCACGCGCCAGAGTTGCGCCAGTCGCGGCAGGTCGGCCACATCCAGCACGCGGGCACAGGCCAGCAGCAGACTGCCGCCCTGGTGTCCTTGCCAGTCGCCGCGCACCTTGGCCGGGCCATGCAGCGCGGCAGACACGGCATCGAGCAACTGGGCAGACAGATGCGGAGCCAGCGAGGCCCCCGGCGGCAGCATGGTGGCGATGCGCTCGATGGCCTGCGGCAGCGACGCTTCGCCCTTGTCCAGCAGCGACTGGCACAGGGCTTCGCGCTGTGCCGGGGTGAGCCGCGCCAGCATGGCCTGCTCGATGGATGTACTGCCCCACCAGCGGCGTGACAGCAGGGGCAGCGCATCCAGCCACTGCGGATCGGGGTCTTGCTGCAAGGCCGTCAGCCAGCCCTGGTGCAGGTCGGCCTTCCAATCGGTGCGACTGGCCCAGCGTACCAGTTCCAGCGGAACCATGCCCAGGGTCTGCGGCCAGAACGACAGCGGGGTGAGTGCCACGAGTTGCTGCAATTGCCAGGCTTTCGCGCCACCGCTGGAGGGCTTGAGGCTGATGCCGTGCTGCTCCCATTCTGGCAGGCCTTCTTCGAGCGGCTCCAGCGTCCAGCGGCCTTTGCCATCCTGGTGCAGGCAGTCGCGCATCCAGCCGCTGATGCGCTGGCTGTGGCTGCTGCCGGGCAGGCGCGAGAGCAGCCGCGCGGCGGCCTCGCGCACTTCCTTGCTGCGGTCGCTGGCCAGCAGTTGCGCCAGCAGCGGCTCGTCGTCCATGCCCAAGCCCGTTCCCAAGGCCTGCACCAGCGGCAGGCGTTCCTTGGCAGGCAGTTCCTTGAGGCTGGCTTGCAGACGCTCACGCGCCGGTGCGGGGTCGCTGTCACGTTCGCGCTGCAACAAGGCCACGCGCTGGTCGATGGAGCCTTCCTGCCAGACCTGTTCGGGGCTGGCGGTTTCTTCCACCCCGCTGGCGTACCGCCACGCCGGGTTCAGGCCCGCCAGCCAGCGGCCACGCTCGCCCAGCACCGGCAGCAGCCAGCGACGCAGGGCCACGGACTGGCGACCCAGTTCCAGAGCGGCCACCAGCAGCGCGTGCGGCAGGCGATGGCCGCCCTGCTCCAGCCGCGCCAGCAGCAGCGTGAGCAGCGGGGATTCGGCATCCTGCAAGGTGGTGGCCATGAGTGCCTGCAAACGGGCATCGGTGTCGGCACAGGCGGGGCGGGTTTCGGCACTGACAGCAGCCACTGGCGGCAGAACGGCAACGAGGCCCGCATCCACCCGGCCCGGCTGCCCACCCGCCCGCGCCAGCACAGTGGCCACGGCAGCGGCGCGCAACAAGGCTTCTGCCCGCGATGCCGCCGGGGCCACCAGTGCCCGGTGCAGCATCTGGCGGGTGGCCGGGGCATCGGCAGGCGGGGCGGCCAGCAGTGCGGGCGGCAGGGGCAGACGCTCCACGCCCACCTGTGCCGATTGCTGCAAGGCCAGCCACAGCGCAGTGTTGCCGGTGGCGATGTGGGTGTTTGCGTGGGTGCTCATGCGGTTTCTCCCCGGTCGTGCCAGATGCAGTGCAGGGCGTTGCGGGCATCGTCTGGTCGGACGGCCTGCCATGCACTGCGCAGATGCCAATGCCTGTGCTCCCATTCGCCGAACCATGACACGGGCTGGCCACCGGTCATGGCCAGCAACTGCCAGCCTGCCTGCGCCTCCAGTACCACGGTTATGGGGGCGGCATCTTCCATGCCGTGCAGCCACCAGCGGCCTTCGTGGAAGCGCAATGCGGCCTGCTCCATCCACAGCGGCTGCAAGGTCTGGAACGGGTTGTCGGCCACGCGCCGCGCCAGTGTATCCAGGGCCTGCCGTGCCGTGCCAACCACCGCCTGCGTCAAGGCCCCATCATGCTCGTCCTGCTGCGCCAGCAGAGCCGGAACCTGCCCCACCGGCAACAGGGCACGCAAGGGCGCACGGCCCGGATAGAAATGCAGCACGCTGTGGTAGCTGCGCCCTGCCAGCCAGGCGGATTCAAAGCCGCGCCCGCCCTGGGCATAGTCCAGCAGCAGGGCGACGCGGCCACTGTGCAGCCCTTGCAGCCAGATGCGCCGCTCCAGCAGGTTGCCATCGCGCGGGGTGTGGTGCAGCCCTGCCACCACCCAGGAGTCGGTCACGGCCTGCCCCTGTGCCACCACTTCAGCGCGATCCAGCGGCCAGCCCAGCGCGGCCATCAGGTCGGCGCGGGTGTCGGCATCGAGACTGCCCTGCCGCTGCACGGCTTCGTGCAGCAGGTGCCACTGCCCCAGATGCAGCAGCAGTTCACGGTGCCAGTCGGGGTGGCTGTCCACCAGCGTCCAGGCGCGTTGCAGGCGCGTGGCCATGCCGGGGGCCTGCGCATCGACCATGCGGGCGGTCAGGGTGCGCCACTGCGCGCTGGCCTGGGGGTTGCCCGAGAGGCTGGCCAGCCCCTGCGCCACCATGTCCTGCATCCACAGGGCCAGCTCCTGCATGCCTGCCGAAATGTTGTCCCAGCGTTTGTCCACGCGACGGGCGACGGCTGCCGGGTTGGGCGGGGGCGCGCTGGCCTTGCGTTCCTGCTGTTCGGCTTTTTTCTCGGCCTTCTGCTGGCGGCTGGTCTGCCATGCCTGCACCCATTCGGGGACATCACCGCCTTCGGGCACTTCGCCTGCCGCCCGCAGCAGCATCAAGGCCAGACCGTGCTTGCAGGGGAATTTGCGGCTGGGGCAGGAGCATTTGAAGCTCGGCCCACTCAGATCGACCTGGGTCTGGTAAGGCTTGCTGCCACTGCCCTGGCACTCGCCCCAGACTGCCGTGGCACTGCTGCCCACGCTGGGCCATTTGCGGATGGATTGCAGCCCTTTGGCCGCCTTGACGGAGGCGGCATCCGGTGCCAGTGCCAGCACCTCGACTTCGGTTCCCAGTACGCGCGACACAGCTTCTTTCTGTAGGAATAATCAAGTATTGTTCGTAACTGGATTCTAAGACGACGCGAGAACCCGTTTTTCAAAGCTGATGCACCACCAGCCGGAATTCCGGGTCTTCCTCGAAGGCGCGTACCGTGAAGCCCAGGCGGCGCATGAGCTTGAGCATATTGGGGTTGTTGGCCAGCACCAGACCCTGGATTTCGGACAGTCCGCGATCACGCGCCACGTCCATGATGCTGAGCATCAGCCGTGAACCCAGCCCCTTGCCGTTGAAGTCGTCGGCCACCAGCAGGGCGAACTCGCAACTGGTCTGGTCGGGGTTGGTGACGTAGCGCGACACGCCGACGATGCGATCACGGTGGCTGACCTGCCCCTGTTCGTCCACAACGCGCTCGCGGTGCACGGCAGCAAGTGCCATCTCGCGGTCGTAATCGATGAGGGTGAAGTTGGCCAGCATGGATGCGGGCAATTCGGCAATGCGCGAGACAAAGCGGAAATAGCGGCTTTCGGGCGAGAGTTCCTTGACGAGTCGCTGCACCATCTGTGCGTCGTCGGGGCGGATGGGGCGCACCAGGTATTCGCCGCCGCCGCGCAACGGCCAGAGCTGTTCGTAGCGTGCCGGATACGGCAGGATGGCCAGATGGCCGTAGTGCCCGGTGCCGGCATTCTTGCTTTGCAGACTGCTCTGTGCCGACTCGCTGATGACGATGCGTGCATCCACGGCCACCGCCCCGCATTCGTCGGCAATGATGGGGTTGATGTCCATCTCGCGCAGTTGCGGCAGGGCGCAGACCATTTCCGAGACGCGCAGCAGCACCTGCTCCAGGGTTTCCAGATCGACGGGTCGCGTGCCGCGCCATGCCCCCAGGGTTTCGGCAACGCGGGCGCGTTCGATGAGCCGCCGCGCCAGGAACTGGTTGAGCGGCGGCAGTTCCATCGCGCGGTCGTCGATGAGTTCGATCATCGTGCCACCCGCGCCGAAGGTGATGACGGGGCCGAAGGGATCGTCCGTCACCAGGCCAATACAGACTTCGCGGCCACGCCGGGCGCGCGCCATTTTCTGCACCGTCACGCCGTTGATGCGGGCACTGGGCTGCACCCGCGCCACATGCTGCACCATGTCGGTGTAGGTGTCGCGGGCGGCGGCACCGCTATTGACGTTGAGCACCACGCCGCCCACGTCGGACTTGTGGGATATGTCGGGCGAATCGATTTTCAGTGCCACCGGAAAGCCCAGTTGCGTGGCAATCATCATGGCCTCATGGGCACTGCGTGCCAGCAGCGTCTTGGTGACCGGAATGTGGAAGGCCGCCAGCAGGGTCTTGGACTCCATTTCCGTCAGCACATGGCGACGCTCGGCCAGCGCGCTTTCGATGACCAGCCGCGCACCCTCGATGTCGGGCTTGGCCATGGCCGTGAGAGATGGCGGGGTCTGCTGCAAAAGTTGCTGGTTCTGGTAGAACGAAGCGATGTTGCCAAACGCGCCGACCGCTGCTTCCGGGGTGCGGAAGCTGGGAATCTGCGCGACGTGGAGCACTTCACGCGCCTCTGCCACCGAGGCACCGCCCATCCAGCAGGCCAGCAGTGGCTTGGAGGCCGGCCGCGCACCGGCCAGCACATTCGCCACCGCCAGCGCATCGACATCTTCCTTGGGCGAGAAAATGACCAGCACGCCATCGATCTGGCGGTCGCGGGCTGCGGCTTCCAGGGCCAGTTGATAGTGGCTGGCATCGGCTTGATCGGAGAGCGAGATCAGATCGGTCAGCACGGCCTGGGCGGGCAGTTGCGGGGCCAGCTTGGCGGCGGCATCGGGCGAGAGTCGCCCCAGTTCCAGTCCGATTTCGTTCACCCAGTCGGCGGCCAGCACCCCCGGCCCACCGCCGTTGGTGATGATGCCCAGTCGCCGCCCCACCGGGCGGTAGCGCGAAGCCAGGCACTTGGCGGCCGAGAACAGCTCCACGAACGAACGCACCCGCACGGCTCCGGCACGGCGCAGTGCGGCATCGAACACGTCGTCACTGCCGACAATCGCACCGCTGTGGGTTTGCGCAGCCGCATTGCCCGAGAGCTTGCGCCCACCCTTGAGCACGACCACGGGCTTGGCATGGGCGGCCGAACGCAGTGCACTCATGAAACGCCGCGCGTTGCGGATGCCTTCCATATAGACGACGATGCTTTGCGTGCGCGCATCGTTGGCCAGAAAATCCAGCACTTCGCCGATGCCCACTTCGGTATGCGGCCCCAGCGACACCACGCTGGAGAAGCCCACGCCATTGCCGCTGGCCCAGTCGAGGATGGAAGCAGTGAGCGCGCCGGACTGGCACACCAGTGCCAGCGACCCTTCCCGCGCCAGCGGCCCCACGGCACTGGCGTTGAGTTGCAGCGAGGGGCGTTGCAGCCCCAGCGAGTTCGGCCCGAGCAGGTGCATGCCCTCGCGCCGCGCAATCCGGCTCCACTGCGCAGCCTGCGCCGCATCGATGCCGTGGGACAGCACCAGCGCAGTGCGGCAGTTGATGCGCACAGCAACTTCCAGCGCGGTGGCCACGTCCTGCGGCGGCAGGGCGATGATGGCCAGGTCGGCACGGGTCTGCGCCAGATCGGCCAGGGTGCCGCTGGTGTGAATATCGAGTGTGGTGAGCATGCCGGTGAATGGCTGTGCATGCAGTGCTTGCAGCAGGGCGCGGGCCTGGGGCAGAAGGGCTTCATCCGCTTCACTGTCCTGTGACAACACGACAATGGAGCTGGGCGCGAACAGCGGGGTCAGGTAGTGTTTGTCCATCATGGGCAATTCCTATCGTCCTTGCAAAGGCTTTCCGGTTCGGGGCTGGCCACCGCCCGTCAGGCAGATGGCGAGGAGGATGATACACCGGGCGGCAGCGGCAAGGCCGCCATTTCCTGCAACAGCAGGGCGAGTTGCTCGGCGGCACTCTCGACCAGCAGGCGGCCCTTGTCGGCGGTGGCGGCCTGGGCATTGCCCGCCGCGCCATCGGGGTTGTAGTCCTGCATCTGCCAGCCCATTTTGGCACTGCGCCCGTTGCCCAGAATCGCAAAGCGGCGCGCGCGCTCTTCCGATGTGGACGGGAAGTCTCTGGCCTGCGCCATGCGCACCTGTGCGGGTGCGAGGTGCAGCATCATGGACGTTTCCTGATCGCCCGCATGGATGCCGAAACGCTGCTCGTAGGCACTGAACGGGGCCAGGGCTTCGGGCGCGAGCGGCAGATGGTTCCAGCTCGTGCTGTAGGTGAGCATCTGGTGGCGCACGCGCAACTGCCGCGCCACGATGTCCATCACCCCCACATGGCCGCCGTGGCTGTTGAAAATCAGCAGCTTGCGCACACCGGCACGCGCCACGCACGCGCCCAGCTCCAGCCACAACGCGATGATGGTGGCTGGCTCCAGCGTGAGGGTGCCGGGGAAGGACTGGTGTTCCGGGCTGTAGCCCACGGTCTGGGTGGGCAGGAACAGCACTGCCGGGCGTTGCGCGGCAGGCATCTGCGCCAGCCGCTGGATGCTGGCGGTGACAATGCCATCGGCAATGGTGCTGTCCACGTTCAGCGGCAAATGCGGGCCGTGCTGCTCGGTCGCACCAACTGGCAGCACGGCAATGGTGCGTTGCAGCAGCGCGGCATGATCGGGATGCGAGAAATCCGGGCTGCACAGCTCGCTCCAGCGAAAACTCGGCCAGTGGGAGGAATCAGAACAATGGGTAGAGGACATGGCAGGCAATGGTGAGATCACAAACAGGTTCTAAAAACGTGCTGACGATTTCAGAGCGATGCCGTATCAGTAGCACCGTCATTCCGGGCTTGACCCGGAATCCAGTGACGACGTATCCAAAGAACAACTAGGCTCTCAATGGGATACCTTGCTACTGGATTCCCGCATTCGCGGGAATGACGGGTGCTTTGCTGGACTGAACAACATGACCCTGAGATCGCAAACAGGTTCTAAAGGCAGATGGGCCATTCTGGCAGAAGACCCTGCTCACGGAACCGATGCGCACATGCCCGGCTCATAATGCAGCATTGCTGACTGCCTTGCGCCCATGCCATCCGCCCGTGGGCGCGTTTCGGATTTCCCCCAGCCCTTGCCGCAATGCCTTCCCTGCCTTTTTCTGCCTCCCGTTCAGCGGCCCTGTCGCGCTGGCTGCTGCCACTGTTTCTGCTGCTGGTCTGGGCACTGTGTCTGCCATCGCCCGCACCCGCGCAGGTGTTTGGCCGTACGGCCAGCACCGATGCCGCCGTGGTACAGACCCCGCATGTGCGTGCCGAACTGGTGGCGCATGTGCCCGATGGCCTGCAAGCGGGAACCACAGCCTGGCTGGGCCTGCTGATCGCGCACGAACCCGGCTGGCACACCTACTGGAAGAACCCTGGCGACACCGGCCTGCCCACCGAACTGCACTGGCAGCTTCCGGCAGGCATGACCGCCGGGGACATCCAGTGGCCCGCGCCAGAGCAGTTCCACATTGGCGACATGGTGAACTACGGCTACGAGGGCGCGGTGCTGTTGCCCGTGCCGCTGAACGTCGCCACACCGGATGCCAGCGAGGCCACCGCCACATTCACACTCGAAGCCACCTGGTTGGTGTGCAAGCTGGAGTGCATCCCCGAGTCGGGCACATTCCGGCTGGAGTTGCCGCGCCAGGGCAGCAGCGCGCTGCACACGGCAGAATTCACCACCGCATGGCAGGCGCATCCACACAGCACGCCCGAGGCCCGCGCCCAGGTGCAGGCACAGGGGCAACGGCTGCAATGGCGCGTGGAAGGCTTGCCCACCGCGCTGCACGGCCAGCCACTGGAGCTGTATGTAGAGCAAGGTTTTGTGGTGGCGCATGGCACACAGCCGGACAAGGGCTGGCCCCAGCAATGGCAGGATGGCGTGTGGCTGGCCGATGTGCCGCTGTCGCCCGACCGGGATGCCGCGCCCGCCCAACTGGCCGCCGTGCTGCGCCCGTTGCCACCAGATTCCCCCACCGCGTCCGCAGCGGCTGCATCGGCCTGGCGTGTGGTGGCCGATGTCACCCAGCCGTGGACATCCGCACTGACCCCGCTGGCCCCTGGCCTGCAAGCCGCTCTGGCGCAAACCGGAACCGAACCCAGTACCGCACCGCCGCCCCTGCCTGCACCGGACGGTGCAACATCCGGTGTCGCCTCCATCCTGCTGCTGGCCCTGCTGGGCGGCGCGTTGCTGAACCTGATGCCCTGTGTGTTTCCGGTGCTGGCCATCAAGGTGCTGGGCATTGCCGGGCCGGGCAGCTCCACCGACACCGCCAGCCGTCGTCGGGCCGCCTGGGCTTATGGCGCGGGTGTGGTGCTGAGTTTCACGCTGATGGGCGGGGTCATACTGGCCATGCGGGCACTGGGCAGCAGCCTGGGCTGGGGGTTTCAGTTGCAGTCACCCTGGTTCGTGGCCCTGATGGCGGTGCTGTTCACGCTCATCGGTCTGTCGCTGGCGGGGGTGTTTCACCTCTCGTCCTGGGCACCCCAACGTCTGGCGGGAGCGCAACCTCGCTCACCGCTCCTGCACGCTTTTCTCTCCGGTGTGCTGGCCGTGCTGATCGCCTCGCCCTGCACCGGCCCCTTCATGGGCGCGGCACTGGGGGCCACGCTGGGCCTGCCCGCACCTGCGGCCTTGCTGGTGTTCGTGGTGCTGGGCATCGGCATGGCTGTGCCCTTCATGCTGCTGGTGTGGTTCCCCACGCTGCTGGGCTATCTGCCCCGCCCCGGTGCGTGGATGGCCACGTTCCAGAAAGCCATGGCCTTCCCGATGTTCGCCACCGTCGCCTGGCTGCTGTGGGTGCTGGCGCACCAGACCAACCCCGACAGCGTGGCCGCGCTGCTGTTCGCGCTCTGGGGCATGGGCTTTGCCCTGTGGCTCTGGAGCCATCGCCCCGGCAGCACCGCCGTGGCCGCGCTGAAGGCCTTGTGGCTGCTGGTGTTGGTGGCCGTGCTGGCCATCACCGGCTACGCCTGGCAGGGCTTCCATCGCACCCAGAGCCAGCCCCGGCTGGCACAGTCCCACAGCCAGACGGACACCGCCGCCATCGCGCAGCCCTGGCAACCCTGGTCGGCCGATGCCGTCACGGCAGCACTGGCACGCCAGCAGCCGGTGTTCGTGGATTTCACTGCCTCCTGGTGCATCACCTGCCAGTACAACAAGTTCAACGCGCTGAGCGACGATGCCGTGCTGGCCGCCTTCGCCCAGCAGAACGTGCTGCTGCTGCGGGCCGACTGGACGCGACAAGACCCCGCCATCTCGGCCGCGCTGCGCACGCTGGGCCGCACCGGCGTGCCCACCTACGCGCTCTACCAGCCAGCACAGCCACCACTGGTACTGACGGAAATTCTGGATCGCCACGAACTGCGCAACACCATCGCCAGTCTGGCTGAAAACACCCCTCCTGCAGCACGCCAAAGCCCATGAAAACCAAGTATTCCACAATGTTTTCCACAAGCCAAAACAGGGGTTTTTCATAGGGAAATAGGGCTTGCGACTGTGGATAAACGGTCAAGATGCCCACACCTCTCTATAATCCATGCTCGACCATGAGATGAGCATGACCCTGACCTTCGCCTCACCCCCTTCTGCCCCATTCTGGCCGACCGGCAACCGGCCCTTCTCCCTGCGCCCAGCACCGGCACAGCCATGCCACAGCACCGGAGTTACCGCATGAACACCCCGGTATCGGAGCTGGACGACAGCTCGCAACAAGCCCTCTGGCATGTCTGCCTGGAGCGGCTCGCGCTGGAAATCCCGGTGCAGCAATTCGCCTCCTGGATTCGCCCGCTGCGGGCCTACGTCTCTGAAGATGCCTCGCTGGTCAGCCTGCTGGTGCCCAACCGCTTCGCGCTGGACTGGGTGCGCTCGCAGTACCTGCACCGCATCTCCGAGCTGCTCAACGAAATCAACGGCCAGCCGGTGCAACTGGAACTGGCCCTGGCCCCGCGCAGCCGCCCGGAAGTGCGCACCGTGCCGGTCGTCAGCTCGCCCGCCACGATTGCCTCCGTGCCTTCGGCCTCGCTCTCGCCGTCACCATCCGCCCCGGTGCTGCCAGTGCCCGGCATCGGCGGCTTGCCCTCGGCCAGCATCCACACCGGCCGCGACACCATCCAGGCCGACCCCGAACCCGACACCCCGCCCGCAGTCAGTAGCAGCAACACCCGCCTGAACCCCGGCTTCACATTCGACGCGCTGATCGAAGGCTCGGCCAACCGCATGGCCCGCGCTGCCGCCATGCACGTCGCCCACCAGCCTGGCCAGCTCTACAACCCGCTGTTCATCTACGGCGGCGTGGGCCTGGGCAAAACCCATCTGGTACACGCCGTGGGCAATCAGTTGCTGGCCGACCGCCCCGATGCCAGAGTGCTCTACATTCATGCCGAGCAGTTCGTCTCCGACGTGGTCAAGTCCTACCAGCGCAAGACTTACGACCAGCTCAAGCAGCACTATCACGCACTCGACCTGCTGCTGATCGACGACGTGCAGTTCTTCGCGGGCAAGGACAAGACGCAGGAAGAATTCTTCAACGCCTTCGAGGCCCTGCTGTCGCGCCGCTCGCACATCGTCATGACCAGCGACACCTATCCCAAGGGCCTGAAGAACATCCACGAGCGGCTGGTGTCACGCTTCGACTCCGGCCTGACGGTGGCCATCGAACCGCCAGAGCTGGAAATGCGCGTGGCCATCCTCATCAACAAGGCCCGGCTGGAAGCGACCGTGCTGCCCGAAGACGTGGCCTTCTTCATCGCCAAGAATGTGCGCTCCAACGTGCGCGAACTCGAAGGCGCGTTGCGCAAGGTGCTGGCATTTGCCCGCTTCAACAGCAAGGATGTGTCGATTGCCATCGCCCGCGACGCGCTGCGCGACCTGCTGTCCATCCAGAACCGGCAGATCGGCGTGGAGAACATCCAGAAAACCGTCGCCGATTTCTACAAGATCAAGGTCGCCGACATGTACAGCAAGAAACGCCCGGCCAACATTGCCAAGCCGCGCCAGATTGCCATGTACTTGGCCAAGGAAATGACGCAGAAGAGCCTGCCCGAAATCGGCGAGCTGTTCGGCGGACGCGACCACACCACCGTGCTGCACGCCGTGCGCAAGATTGCGCAGGAACGCCAGCAGGACACCGAGCTGAACCAGCAACTGCATGTGCTGGAACAGACCCTGAAACGCTGAAGCCGAAACCCGCGATTTGCGCATGTCCCCCACCCCACCACAGCCGCCTTCACGCCCCCTTTGCAGGAACATGCCTGTCGGCGCGCCAGGGAAGGTCTGCAAAACCCATGCTGTCGCGCAAATCCGTTCTGGCGGCGCATCGCTTTGTCGGCTTTTGCCCCCAATAGCACCACTATTGGGGGCAAAAGCCTTCGCGCGCTGCATCCACCACAACGGCCTGCGCTTTCCAGCAGAGTTTTGCAGACCTTCCCTAGGCTGTAGTTTTTTCAGCGAAAATAAGCCATTTACATTTTCCGCCCGCATTGGCTGTGGGCAGAAAATGCAACCGATCATGTGAAGCCACTGGAGAACCCTGGTGATTGTTTTCAAAGCCCCCCAAGACAAAATCATTTCCGTCCTGCAATCGGTCGCGGGCATCGTCGAGCGTCGGCACACCCTGCCCATTCTGGCCAACGTGCTGCTGCGCAAGCAAGGTGACACCCTGCAACTGACCACCAGCGACCTGGAAATCCAGATTCGCACCAGCGCGCCACTGGGTGGCGACGACAGTGCCGACTTCGCCACCACACTGGGCGCGCGCAAGCTCATCGAAATTCTGCGCACCTTCTCCGCCGACCAGCAAGTCACGCTGGAATCCTCGCAGGAACGCCTCATCCTCAAGGGCGGCAAGAGCCGCTTCACGCTGCAATCGCTGCCCGCCGACGACTTCCCGCTGGTGCAGGAGTCGCCCAACTTCGGCCCCGCCTTCGCCGTGCCGCAGGGCGTGCTCAAACGCCTGCTCAGCCAGGTATCGTTCGCCATGGCCGTGCAGGACATCCGCTACTACCTCAACGGCATCCTGTTCGTCGCCGAAGGGCGCACCCTCAGCCTGGTCTCCACCGACGGCCACCGCCTCGCCTTCGCCCGCGCCGAGCTGGACGTGGAAGTGCCCAAGCAGGAAGTCATCCTGCCTCGCAAAACCGTGCTGGAGCTGCAACGCCTGCTGCGCGACACCGACGAGAAAGCCGAAGAACAGCCCCTGATCCAGATCCAGTTCGCCAACAACCAGGCCAAGCTGAACTTCAACGGGCTGGAATTCGTCAGCAAGCTGGTCGAAGGCAAGTTCCCCGACTACAACCGCGTCATCCCCAGCGGCTACGGCAACAGCGTCACCCTGGGCCGCCAGGTGCTGCTGGCCAGCCTGCAACGCATGACCATCATGACCAGCGACAAATTCAAGGGCGTGCGCCTGAACTTCGAGCCGGGCCTGCTGCGCATCACCTCCGCCAACACCGAACAGGAAGAGGCCCAGGACGAACTCGAAATCGACTACGGCGGCTCCAAGGTCGAATCGGGCTTCAACGTCAGCTACCTGATCGACGTGCTGGGCAATGTCGGCAGCGACCTCATCCGCCTCGACTTTGCCGATGGCAACAGCTCCATGCTCGTGACCATCCCGGAAGACGACAGCTTCAAATACGTCGTCATGCCCATGCGCATCTGAAGCCCGGCCCCTGCGCCCGCCACCGCCCCTGTGACGCACCGCCCCCACGCCCTTGCCTCATCTGCGCGCCCAGCCGCGCGGCTGGGGCTTGCAGCGTTGGCCCCCACGTCACCCCCCGTCTTTTCGGGAAGACGGCCCTTGCCGCCTCTCCCTGCCTGAATGGAATGCCATGACCGAAGAAACCACCCCTGCCAGCCCTGAAGCCACCACGCCCGACCAGGGACAATCTCCGAACGACTACGGCGCAGGCTCCATCCAGATTCTGGAAGGGCTGGAAGCCGTGCGCAAACGCCCCGGCATGTACATCGGCGACACCTCCGACGGCACCGGCCTGCACCACCTGGTCTTTGAAGTGGTGGACAATTCCATCGACGAAGCCCTGGCGGGCTACTGCGACGACATTCTCATCACCATCCACGCCGACGGCTCCCTGAGCGTTTCCGACAATGGCCGGGGCATCCCCACCGCCGTCAAGATGGACGACAAGCACGAACCCAAGCGTTCGGCCACCGAAATCGCCCTCACCGAACTGCACGCGGGCGGCAAGTTCAACCAGAACAGCTACAAGGTCTCCGGCGGCCTGCACGGCGTGGGGGTCTCGTGCGTGAACGCCCTCTCCTCGTTCCTGAAAGTGACCGTGCGGCGCGAAGGCAAGCTGCACGAGCTGGAATTCTCGCGCGGCAAGCTGCAAAACCGCGCCATCGAAACCGTCGATGGCGTGGAAGTCTCGCCCATGCGCATCACCGGCAGCACTGCACAGCGCGGCACCAGCGTCCACTTCCTGCCCGACACCGACATCTTCCAGCAGAACAACGAATTCCACTACGACATCCTCAGCAAGCGGCTGCGCGAACTCAGCTTCCTGAACAACGGCGTGCGCATCCGCCTGCTCGACGAACGCACCGGCAACGAAGAAGACTTCGCCGGCAGTGGCGGCGTGCAGGGCTTCGTCGAATTCATCAACAAGGGCAAGCAGGTACTGCACCCCACCACCTTCTTTGCCGCAGGCAGCCGCCCGGCAGAAAGCTACGGCGGCATCCCCGGCACCGAAATCGGCGTGGAAGTGGCCATGCAGTGGAACAGCAGCTACAACGAAAGCGTGCTGTGCTTCACCAACAACATCCCCCAGCGCGACGGCGGCACCCACCTCACCGGCCTGCGTGCGGCCATGACCCGCGTCATCAACAAATACATCGAGGAAAACAACCTCGCCAAGAAAGACAAGGTGGAAATCTCCGGCGAGGACATGCGCGAAGGCCTCTCCTGCGTGCTCTCGGTCAAGGTTCCCGAACCCAAGTTCAGCAGCCAGACCAAGGACAAGCTCGTCTCCAGCGAAGTGCGCGCCCCGGTGGAAGACATCGTGGCCAGGGCACTCACCGACTTCCTGCTGGAAAAACCCAACGATGCCAAGATCATCTGCGGCAAGATCGTCGAAGCCGCCAAGGCCCGCGAAGCCGCCCGCAAGGCGCGTGAGCTGACCCGCCGCAAAGGCGTGCTCGACGGCATGGGTCTGCCCGGCAAACTCGCCGACTGCCAGGAAAAAGACCCCGCCCTCTCGGAAATCTACATCGTCGAGGGCGACTCCGCCGGTGGCTCCGCCAAGCAGGGACGTGATCGCAAATTCCAGGCCATCCTGCCACTGCGCGGCAAAATCCTCAACGTCGAAAAGGCCCGCTACGAGAAACTGCTCGCCAGCAACGAAATCCTCACCCTCATCACCGCCCTGGGAACCGGCATCGGCCGCACCGCCAGCGAGGAAGACAAGCCCGGCGTGGACGACTTCAACGTCGCCAAACTGCGCTACCACCGCATCATCATCATGACCGATGCCGACGTGGACGGCGCACACATCCGCACCCTGCTGCTGACCTTCTTCTACCGCCAGATGCCCGAACTGGTCGAACGCGGCCACATCTACATCGCCCAGCCGCCGCTGTACAAGGTCAAGAGCGGCAAGGAAGAGCTGTACCTCAAGGACACCCCCGCCTTGCAGCAATACCTCACCCGCATTGCCCTCAAGGACGCACGCCTCATCCCCACCGACAACGCCGCCGCCATCCACGGCGAAGCCCTGGAAAAACTGGCCATCACCTACCAGAAGGCGCAGAACACCATCGAACGCCTGTCCGCCTGGATGGACGGCGAGGCCCTGCAACTGATTGCCGACGGCACCCACCTGAACGTCGAAACCCCCGAGCAGATGCAGGCCACCGCGCAGGAGCTGCAAACCCGCCTCAACGACCGCCCGCACCTCACCGAAGAAGCCACCGTGGAAGTCGCACACGACCCGCGCACCGACAAACCCGTGCTGCGCATCAGCCGCCACCACCACGGCAACGTCAAGAGCAGCATCATCCCGCAGGACTTTGCCAGGGGAGCCGACTACGCCACGCTGGCCGCCGCCGCACAAGCCTTCAACGGCCTGCTGGGCACGAACGCCAAAGTGCAGCGCGGCGAAGGCGAGCGCATGAAGGAACAGGAAGTCAGAACCTTCCACCAGGCCATGCAATGGCTGCTCTCCGAAGCCGAACGCACCACCAGCCGCCAACGCTACAAGGGACTGGGCGAAATGAACGCCGAACAGCTCTGGGAAACCACCATGGACCCCGAAGTGCGCCGCCTGCTGCGCGTGCAGATTCAGGACATGATCGAAGCCGACAAAGTCTTCACCATGCTCATGGGCGACGAAGTCGAACCCCGACGCGACTTCATCGAAACCAACGCCCTGCGCGCGGCCAATATTGATGTGTGACCAGAACCGGCCATGCGTCACCGCAGCAGACAGGGTCGCCCCGATACCGTACCGATGATGCTGTTCTGCACGAACAGCTTTCTACCCATGGCCAAGGCCACTGTACTGCTGTAGCCAGTCGAGCAGGATGGCTGTAACCGCCTCTGGCTGTTCCAGGGTGGAGAGGTGGCCGCATTGCGGCACGATGGACAGGTGGGCATTGGGGATGCTGGTGGCCATTTCCTGTGCCAGCTCGGGAGGGGTCAGGGTGTCGCTGTCGCCTCCGAGCACCAGCGTGGGACAGGTGATGCGGGGAAGGTCGGGCCGGGAATCGGGGCGAGAAATGATGGCTTTTTGCTGATGCAGAAAGGCAGCGACTCCGACATCCTTGGCCATCTGCATGACGGTGGCTTGCAGGGCCGTATCGTTTGCATGCGCGGGATGTACGGATCGCGGGTAGTTCTGCGCTGCACTCAACAGAAACTTGCCGCGCTCGGCCAGTTGCATCAGGGCCAGGCGGTTGGCGGTGGCCTCTGCGGTGTCGGGCCGTGCCGAGGTGTTGAGCAGTGCCAGACCCCGTACGCGCTCGGGTGCCTGGCGCAGTATTTCAAACGCGATATAGCCCCCCATGGACAGGCCTGCCAGTGCGAAACGCGCAGGTGCATCGCGCAGGATGCTGGCCGCCAGTGCTTGCATGCTGCTGCCATGCAGGGTATTGGCAA
Organism: Lampropedia hyalina DSM 16112; assembly: GCF_900129055.1. GTDB lineage: Bacteria > Pseudomonadota > Gammaproteobacteria > Burkholderiales > Burkholderiaceae_C > Lampropedia > Lampropedia hyalina. The sequence continues at coordinate 3,164 of NZ_FQUZ01000042.1, read as the reverse complement.
CGGTGACATGGCCCGATTGCCACAGGTGCGGTATCTGTGCCGCGAACAGCCGAGGCGAACAGCTCAGCCCCGGCACCAGCACGATGGGCACCGACGGTGCGACAGACAGAGGCATGGGCAGGGTTACTTGTTGTGGTACGACGGATCGGGCTGGAAGCGGCGCTCCTGATCGTAGGGAAACACGTCGTACACATGGCCTTGCTGGATGCGCTCCTTGTGCTGCTGCCAGAAGGCCACGTCCAGCAGGTCGGCATGGTGCCGCATGAAGGTCTCGCGCACGGCAGGGTTGCCCAGCAGGAAGGGGCCGAAGGTTTCGGGGAATACGTCCAGCGGCGCAACTTTGTACCAGATTTCGCCGCTCATTTCTTCTTCCTCGTTGCGCGGCTTGGGAACCTTGCGGAAGTTGCAGTCGGTCAGGTACTCGATTTCGTCGTAGTCGTAGAACACGACCTTGCCGTGGCGGGTGACACCGAAGTTCTTCCAAAGCATGTCGCCGGGGAAGATGTTGGCAGCCACCAGGTCTTTGATGGCATTGCCGTATTCGATGACGGAGTGTTCCATCTGCTCGCGGGCCTTGGGGTTGTCCAGCCCGGCATCGAATGCTTCCTGCAGGTAGATGTTGAGCGGGATCATGCGCCGCTCGATGTAGAGGTGGTCGATGATGACTTCCTCGTTGCCGTCGCCATCGCGGTCGCTGATTTCCAGCTGGCTGGGGGCAAACTTGCGGATTTCCTCGATCAGTTCGTCCTCGAAGCGGTCGCGCGGGAAGGCCACCTGACTGTATTCCATCGTATCGGCCATGCGCCCGACGCGGTCGTGCTGGCGCACCAGGCGGTATTTGCTCTTGATGATTTCGCGCGTGGTGTCCTTCTGCGGCGGGTAGTAGTCCTTGATGAGCTTGAAGACGTACGGGAAACTGGGCAGGTCGAACACCAGCATGACCATGCCCTTGATACCGGGGGCAATGCGGAACTTGTCGGTGGAGTTGCGCAGGTGGGTGAGGAAGTCGCGGTAGAAGATGGCCTTGCCCTGCTTGGCCAGCCCCAGCGCGTTGTAGATTTCGCCCCGGTGGGTGCGCGGCATCAGGCTGCGCAGGAACTGCACATAGGCAGAGGGGATTTCCATCTCGGCCATGAAGTAGGCTCGGGAGAAGGAGAACAGCATGTTCATGTCGTCCTCGCCCAGCAGCACGGCATCAATGACGAGTTTGCCGCTTTCGTCGTGCAGGAACGGCAGCGCGAAAGGCATTTCCCAGTAGCCGTTGATGATCTTGCCGACGAGGTACGCGCCCTTGTTGCGGTAGAACAGGCTGGCGAGGGCCTGAATCTGGAAGTTGGCGCGGATTTTCAGCTCGTGCAGGGTCTGGTGCAGCACGTCGGTGATGCGGTCAATGTCGGCATCCAGATGGGCGAACGGGCGTTGCAGGTTGCAGTCGGCCACGATGCGTTCGACGGTCGGGCGCAGTCCCGCGAGGCTGTGCGGGTAATAGACGTGGAAGGTCGGGCGCGAGGCCGGTTCGTCGTTCTGGATGTATTCGGTGCTGATGGCCGGCCGCACGAAGATGAAATCGTTCTGGAAATAGGTGCGGTGCAGGATTTTGGTGGTGACGGAGTTGAAGAAGGTCTCCGCCAGTTCGGGCTGGAAGTGGTTCACCAGCAGCCCGATGTAATGCAGCTTGGCTTCGTGCCACACCTCCATCGGCAGGCTTTCTGCCTTGAATTCCTTTTCCAGTCGCTGCACGCATTCGCGCACCCGCACGTCGTAGAACTCGATGCGTTCGCGCTGGCCACGCTGCTGACCGTGCCAGTCGGCGGTCTCGAAGCGGTGCTTGGCGCGTGCAGATTCGGCACGGAACAGCCGGTAATGGCGGTTGAAGCCATCGATCATGGCCTTGGCAATGCCGCGTGCCAGCGAGGAATCCAGGGTATCCGGGAGGTGTTGGGGCATGGTGTCTCAGGGAATGGGGTCGCGTTCGGTGGTGGCCACGCGCTGCACCGCCCTGTCATAGGTGTCCAGCAGCGAATCGTTGCCGGTCACGGTCATTTTCAGGTCGGTAATCAGCCCGTTGTTCAGATGGTAACACCAGCCATGCAGGATGACCTTCTGGCCGCGTTGCCAGGCATCCTGCACCACGGTGGTCTGGGCAATGTGCAGCACCTGTTCGATGGCATTGAGTTCACACAGCGCATCGCCCCGGTGTTCGGCAGGCAGGCTTTGCAGCAGTTCGGTATGGCGGTCGCGCACGTCCTTGACATGGCGAATCCAGTTGTCCACCAATCCCACGCGCTTGTCATGCAGCGCGGCGAGGACTCCGCCACAACCATAATGGCCCACGACCATCAGGTGTTCGATGCGCAATTGATCGACCGCGTACTGCACGGCAGAGAGGCAGTTGAGGTCGGTGGGCACGACCAGGTTGGCCACGTTGCGGTGCACAAAGACTTCGCCCGGCTCCAGTCCGGTGATCTGGTTGGCAGGCACGCGGCTGTCGGAGCAGCCAATCCACATGTAGCGAGGATTTTGCTGGGCCATCAGGCCGGTAAAGAAACCAGGGCGGTCGCGTTCCATGGAAGCAGCCCAGGCACGGTTTTTTTCAAAAAGGTCTTTCAATTCAGGCATGGCGATGTAATTATTAATGATGAAAACCTGCCTATTGTCGCCAAAAACGACAGCCCTGCTGGCCTCGACGTTTCTGAAAATGTACCAGAAGGTTTTTCAGAGGATATGCAAGGCACGTACAGACTGGCATTCAGATCAGTCGCGCAAACGCCGCAGGCTGACCAGCGTAGCCACACAAGCGTCAGCGGCTTCGCGGCCCTTTCTTGCAAAATGCTCGCAGAAGAAATGTCGATGGTCTTCGTGCTCATGGAAGTGGTGTGGTGTCAGCACGACCGAAAACACCGGTACCTCGGTGTCAAGTTGCACCCGCTTGACATCCACCCCTGCCTAAAGTCAGGGGATTCCTACGGTGCTCATACCGGCCCGAAGCCAGTATGAGTCGCTTCGGTGGGTTCCTGCTTCACCGAGGCTGCGCACCTTGCCTTTGCAGGCTTGGCGGGGCTTACGTCCTCTCCACAGGCTAACCGGGCGTGTCCCGCCCTTAAGACATTGATCGCGCCGACCACATCGGCGTTTTCTTCGTAACCGCATTCCACACACGCAAA
>NZ_FQUZ01000039.1 GCF_900129055.1 Lampropedia hyalina DSM 16112 | reverse complement strand
TGTGAGCAAGGCGCAAAACGCAGCAAGGCTTTATGCCTTGCGAGGCTTTGCAACGCCGCGCACGGCCTTTTTGGGCCCAACCCTTCGGGCCAGCGCGCCCCGGCAGGCCACTCGTCGTTGCCCACCTTGCCCGTATCGACATACGGGCGGCGGCGTGCGCCTAGATTGGCCTGCCGGGGCGCACTGGCGCGGGGGTGAATCTGATGGAGGACACGCCCTAACCCCATAGCACCAGCCACACAGTGGGTCGAATAGGTAATGCAGGGTCTTGCGCATGGTTCATGCCTGTTCTTGGTATGTCATGCGTGCCATTCTAGGAACAATCGTTGGATGAATAAATAGCGATCAAATATACTCAATGGATGTCAAAGACAAACAATCAAGACGAACCCGGTCAGAGTGGCTATGCCAATCTCAAACGGCTGGCTTATTTTGCTGCGGTGGTCGAGACGGGTTCTTTCACGGCTGCGGCCGCACGGCTGGGCATTACCAAGGCCGTGGTCAGCCAGCAGGTAGCACGGCTTGAGTGCGAATTCCATACCAGCTTGCTCACTCGCACCACGCGCAAAGTGGTGGCCACCGAAGCCGGGCAGGCTTTCTACCGGCGTTGCGCCCTGATCCTGCGTGAGGCAGGTGATGCGTTTGACGAGCTGGCGCAACATGCCGAAACGCCCTCCGGCACGCTGCGCCTGACGGCTCCGCTGGATTTCGGCATTGCCGCTGTGGTGCCTGCCATCGCCGAATTCACACGGCGTTACCCGCAATGCAAGGTGGAGGCGATTTACAGCGACCAGGCACTGGACCTGATGTCCGGTCAGGTGGAGCTGGCCATCCGCGTGGGCTGGCTCACCGAGTTGCATTTGCCCACACGCCCGGTGGGAAGCTTCCGTCAGGTGCTGGTGGCCCGTGCAGACTGGGGGGCAGTTGCCGGTGCCATCTCGCACCCCCAGGCATTGGCCGAATTGCCGTTCGTGGCCAATACCGCCCTGCGCGACCCCCTGCAATGGAGTTTTGTGCAACATGCACTGGAGCCGGTGCACGTCAGCTTGCAGGCCAGTGTATTCCTCAATGAAACGCTGGCGGTGCGCGAAGCCGTGCGCCAGGGCATGGGGCTGTCGGTACTGCCGGATTTCGTTGTTGCGCAAGACCTTGCTGCCGGCCATCTGGTGCAGGTACTGCCCGACTGGCAATTGCCCGAAGGCGGCATCCACGCGGTGTTCCCCGCCACGCGCTTTCGTCCCACCAAGGTGCGGGCATTCGTCGATGTGCTGATGCAGCGGCAGGCGCAGCACAGGCTCAGTGCCTGACGTGCGCGCTCAGTTCATCGATCAACCAGTTGATGGCCGGATCGCGCCGGTTTCGTTCGTGCCAGAACAGCCAATAATCGAAGCCGCCCAGCTCCATCGCCGTGGCGCGTGTCTGGAGGCCATAGGGTTGGGCCAGATGATCGGCGGAACGGACGGGGCTGATGAGCACGGCATCGGTGGCCTGCAACAGCAGCAGGGCCGAGACCAGATAGGGCGAGTTGGCGGCAATGCGCCGCTCCTGCCGGGTCTGCGCCAGCCGCAGTGCCAATGGATCGACTGGAATGCCATGCACCGACAGCAGGATGTGCGGCCAGGCCAGCAGGTCTTCCATGGTCAGCCGCTGGCTTGGCTCCAGGGCCGCCAGCGGATGCCCATCGCGAAACACGCAGCAATAGGTTTCATGGAACAGATGGCGTTCATGGGAGCGGCCCGGCTCCGGGTCAAAACCGCTGATGACCAAGTCCACCGCACCGCTGCTGAGCTGGTTGAGGTTGTCCGGGTCCAGCTCGATGATATCGATCAGCAGATTCGGGGCTTTTTCCAGGATGCGGGGCATGGCCGGCATCAGCACCGATAGCAGACCGAAATCGGTGGTAGCCACCCGCACGCGCCCCGAAAAAGGCTGCGCCACCTGCTCATTCGGTGCCCGCAGAATCGCCCGCGTCTTGGAGAGCCAGTCGTCCAGTGGTTCGCGCAGGGCTTCGGCCCGCTGGGTCAGCGTCATGCCCACCTTGGTTTTGACCAGCAGCGGGTCGTCGAACACCTCGCGCAGGGCGCGCAATGCCCGGCTGACACTGGGCTGGCTCAACCCCAGACGCTGCGCGGTACAGGTCACGCTGCGCACCTCCAGCAGGACGGAGAGAATACGCAGCAGGTTCAAATCCAACTGATCGAGTGCGGGCATGGGCGTTCCAGAATGCAGATGCACGCCATGATAGGCGGTTTACCATTCCCCTTCACCGGCACACCCCAAGGCCGCTGGCCTACGCTGGAGCCGCCGCAATGCGGGCACGCCACTGCGCATACAGACTGGCCAGCACGGCCCCGGCTGCGCACAGGGCCATGCCCATCGGCAAGGCCACCGGGCCAGATGCCGCCAGACTCAGCAAATAACCAATCACCGCCGAAATGGCATATTGCAGCGCACCCATCAGGGACGATGCCACCCCGGCCTGCCCACTGGCATGGCCCATCGTCAATGCCGTCAGATTGCCGAACACCAGCCCCAGTGCCCCCACCGCCAATGCCAGCAGACCGGCATAGCTCCACACACTGGCCTGCCCCTGGGCCACGACCAGCCACAAAGCCAGTGCCGCCACACCGTGCAGCAACATGCCCACCCCCATCACACGCTGCACGCTACTGCGCCGCAGCAGCCAGTTGCTGATCTGCCCCCCGGCCACAATGCACAGAGAATTGGCCGCGAACAGATAGCTGAACTGGACGGGTGTGAGTGCGTAATATTGCGTGAAAATAAACGCCGATCCACTGATGTACGCAAACAAGGAACCCAGGACGAACCCGCTGGCAAGCGTATAGCCCATGAACACCGCATGGCACAACTGCCGGGTGTAGCCCCGCCAGATGCTGCGCCAATCCAGGGGAACACGGGCGGCCACCGGCAACGATTCCGGCAGGCTGCGCCAGGCCCACAGCAGCCCCACCCCGCCCATGAACGCCAGCACCCAGAACAGGAAACGCCAGCTTCCATGGCCCAGCAGATAGCCGCCCAGCAACGGCGCGGCGATGGGCGCGATCATCATCACCTGCATCAACAACGAAAAGGCGCGGGCGGCCTCGGTCATCGTACACAGGTCGGCCACCATGGCGCGCGGCACCACCAGTCCCGCCGCAGCACCCAGGGCCTGCAACAGGCGCGCCAGCATCAGCCACTCGATGGTGGGAGCCGTGGCCGCCAGAATGGAGCCTGCCACAAACACCACCACGCCCAGCAGCAGGGGCAGGCGGCGGCCATAGCAATCCAGCAGAGGGCCATAGATACACTGCCCCACGGCCAGCCCAATGAGGAAGATCGACAGGGTTTGCTGGATGCGCCCGGCCCCGACCCCCAGATCGGTGGCCATGAAAGGCATACCGGGCAGGTACAGGTCGATGGCCATGGCATCGAGTGCGGTCAGCAGTGCCAGCAGCAGGATCAGCCCGGTGCCAAGCCGATTCCCCTGGGGCAATGGGCGGGGTGAGGTGCTCATCGTTCAGCCAGGCTCAGAAGGTGCCGGTCAGGGTCACGAAATAGCGGCGGCCCGGCACATAGAAATTGTTGCCGGTATTGCCGTAATCGCCCGTTCCCACCTGCCGGTCGAACAGGTTGCGCACGCCCACATTCAGGGCCAACTGTGGATGCAGGCGATAGCGTGCCCCCAGGTCAAACAGCGAATAGGCTTTCTGGATGCGCTCGTCGCCGAACTGGCTGTCGTTGTTGGCCAGACGCCAGTCCAGATTGACCTGCTTGCCGATGTATTCACCAGAGAAGCTCACATCCAGTGCCTGCGTGACCTTCCAGTCCAGGCTGGAGTTGAAAGACCACTCCGGCACTGCCGTCAGCGGACTGCCATTGGCCTTGTTCTCCGCCTTCATCATGTGCGTCAGGTTGGATGTCCAGGTCAGTGCCTTGAGAGCCGGGTGGCTGGCATTCTCGATCAATGGCACCGTGGCCGTGGCTTCCAGCCCCCGCGTCAAGGCAGAGTCAATGTTATAGACCTCCTGCCAATAGATGTTTCCACCGTTGAGGTATCCCAGTGCCCTTTCGTGCAGCTTGTTGCGGAACTCGGTGTTGAAGAACGTCAGACCGCCACTCCAGCCCCCGCGCTCCCAGGCGGCACCGACCTCCCAGTTTTCCGTGGTTTCCGGCTGGAGATTGCTGGTGCCGCGTGTATAGCAACCACCCCCCAGGTAGCCGGGGCTGGCCTGACAGCCCGCCCCTTGCGACACGCCCACAAAATTAGGGTTGGACTGGCGCAGCGAAGGGGCCTTGAACCCTTCCGAATAGCCGCCGCGCACTGTCCACTCCGCCGTGGGGTGATAGACCAGATAGGCACGCGGACTGACCTTGCTGCCGAAATTCTCATGGTCGTCCAGGCGCGCACCCAGCGTCAGGCTCAGGTTCTCGCGCAGGAACACCTGATCCTCGGCAAAAACGGCCCAGGAGCGGGCCTTGTTCTGGCTCAGGCCCGCCACCCCATCGGCATTCGGTTCAGACCCCACCGAGTTGGGATTGTCCAGCCTGGATTCCTGCCACTGTGCCCCCACGGTCAGCACCTGATCCAGCCCCCATTGCACCGGCGCAGACAGGCTGCCATCCAGTACCAGTTCCTTGGCAATAGCCTGTGTGGCATAGCGTTCAAACTCGGGATTGCCGCGCCGGTCGGTAACAGGATTGCCTTCGGCATCCAGCAGCGGAACCCGCTGGCCATTGCGAACCACCGGCGCATCGGTGTCATTGGCATAGCGGGAATACACCAGATTGAGCCTGGAGCTGGCCCAGCCATGTTCCCCCTGGTAGCCAAGGCTGTAGTTTTCGCGCTCCATCTTGGCCGGCCCCCGGGTGAAAGAGGCAAAACCGCCGGGGTTGCTGCCGTCACCCTGCTCCGGGCCAAACAGGGTACGCCACTGGCCCTGCTGTGCCTGGAAGTTCAGGCGGTGGCCGGGGCTGATGTCCCAGTCCAGTCCCAGTCCCAGCGAGCGAATCTTGCTGCCCTCACGGCCACCACCCCAGCGGGTCTGGTTCACCCCTTCAGGCAGCCCTTGGTCGGACTGGCGGTAGGTACTCTGGCCATTCAGGCGCAAACGCCATCCCTCGGCCAGCGGGCCACTGAGTGCGAAACTGCCGCTGTAGTCATCACCCCGTATGGAGCGGGCATTTTGCTCCGTGCCCAGTGTCACCTGACCACCCCAGCGCGCCGCCGATTTCTTGGTGATGACATGAATCACACCGCCCATGGCATCGGAACCATACAGTGCCGACATCGGGCCGCGCACGATCTCGATGCGCTCGATGGACTCCACCGGAATCCAGTTCAGCTCATTGCGGCTGTAGCGGTCGAACGTATCGCTGGAGCTGCCCATGCGCTGGCCATCCACCAGAAGCAGCGTATACGCCTGCGGCAGACCCCGAATCTGGATGCTGGTGCCGCCATCGGTAGTGGTCTGCTGCGACAGGCCGGGCACACGGCGCAGCACCTCGTTGAGATCACTGGCCGGAATCTTGCGAATGTCCTCGGCTGTCAGCACCGAAATACTGGCGGGCGCATCCTTGACATCGACAGCCGTGGCATTCGCCGTGACCACCACGGTATCCAGCACAGTGGCATCGTCCCCCTCCGTCTGGGCATGGGACATGGCAGCCATCAGCATCAGGCAGGCCCCTGCCAGCAGATGGTGTGCAGGGAAAGAAGACGGACAAGGCGTGCGCGGCGAATGATGGCGGGGCATTGGAGTTCCTGTACAAAGTCAGCACATCCCCATCGGGTGCGACATGCACCCCGGGGGCGATGGAAGCCAATGCAAGGGGCCACGACTGGCGCAGGCATTGCCACAATGCCCAGCGGCTTCCAGATCGCAGATGCTAAGTGCGGCACAACGCCGCTTGCCCCGTCAAAATGGATAGTCGATATCCACGCGGAACATCACAGGAAAGCCCTGCACAGGCTTCCGCGCGCCAAGGTATTGCGAAGTGCCCGCTCTCGGAGTTCTCTGGTGACAATGTCCACCGGCAGGGCATCAACCGCCGCGCTTGCGCCCCAGTTCCACGCCCAGTTGGCGCAGCTTGCGGTAGAGATGGGTGCGCTCCAGACCGGTCTTTTCGGCCACGCGGGTCATGGAGCCGCCTTCCTTGGCGAGGTGGAACTCGAAGTAGGCCTTCTCGAATTCGTCGCGGGCTTCTCGCAGGGGTTTGTCCAGATCAAAATCCCGATGCGCACTCGGCAGGGATTTTTCTGGGGTCATGGTGCGCACCAGCAGCACCGGCGCATCCGTCAGCGCGGTCGTGGCAGCCAGCCCAGAGCCGGATGTCGCCGCAATGTCGCCCCCTTCCCCCGGAAACGGCGCGGGAATGCTCGAAGGCGCGGCGCGAAGGGATGGCTGCGGCGTGGCAGGCCCGCCCCCTGGCTCCTGGGTTTCCAGTGCCTGGTTCACGGCCTTGAGCAGCTTTTGCAGGGTGATGGGTTTTTCCAGAAAGGACAGTGCCCCGATGCGGGTGGCCTCGACGGCCGTGTCGATGGTGGCATGGCCACTCATCATGATGACCGGCATGGTCAGCAGCCCGGCCATCGCCCACTCCTTGAGCAGGCTGACACCATCGGTATCGGGCATCCAGATGTCCAGCAGCACCAGATCGTATTCGTGCGCATTGCGGGCACTGCGGGCCTGGGTGGCGTTTTCTGCCAGTTCAACGCTGTGCCCTTCATCGTTGAGAATTTCCGACAGGAGATCCCGGATCCCAAGCTCATCATCTACCACCAAAATATTTGCCATGTTCTGCGTTCGGCTCCACGGGTTGGAAAGTTTGTCTCTGCAAGAAGTTGTTGTTCTATCGGGGGTGAGTCTGACTGTCAGTGCGGGGAAAACCTGCGCAACGCCTTCAGGATGCGTGCGTCTGGTCAGGCAGGAATAATAACGAAACTTTCGCCCCCGCCAGCGCACCGTCATCATTTTGGCGGTTGGACAGTTCAATCAACGCGCCATGCTCCTCGGCAATTTTCTTGACCATCGCCAGCCCCAGCCCGGTACCCTTGGCCTTGGTCGTGACATACGGCTCGAATGCCCGTTGCAGGATGGCCGCAGGAAAGCCCGTGCCGTGGTCTTCAACGCTCAGGCGCACCCGCTTCTGGCTCTGGCTCCAGTGCGTGCCGATGCGAATGGGCGCGGGCGGATGGTCGGGGTGATTCTCGGCGGCCTGAACGCTGGCATCCTGGGCGTTTTGCAGCAGGTTGTGAATGACCTGGCGCAACTGCATGGCATCGCCCTGAATGGGCGGACAGGCGGCATCCAGACTGGCCTGCACGGCAAAGTCGGCGTTCTCGGTTTCGTACAGATGTACCACATCACGCACCAGCGCGTTCAAATCCAGGGCTTGCAGGCGAGCCGACGGCAGGCGGGCATAGTCGCGGAATTCATTGACCATGCGCTTGAGGGCATCGACCTGATCGACGATGGTCTTGACCGATTTGACCAGCAAGGCCTGGTCGCTGCCGGTCAGCTTGGCCGCCAGCTTCATCTCCAGCCGCTCTGCCGAAAGCTGGATGGGTGTGAGCGGATTCTTGATCTCGTGGGCCAGACGGCGTGCCACCTCGCCCCAGGCACGGGCACGCTGGGCGGATACGACTTCGGTGATGTCGTCCAGCACCAGCAGGCGGTTGTGGTCGGGCAACAATGCGCCCCGCGCCACCACGGTGATACCGCAATCGCTGGCGGCATTGGGCGCGGCCCCGGCAGGCGGCGCGTACAGCTCATAGGACTGCTGCCAGTGGTCGCCACGCTGGCTGTCCTGCGCCTCCAGGAACACGCCAAAACGTTCCTGCACGGATTGCGCGAAGGTCTGGAGTTCGGGAATATCGGCCAGCGCGTGATCGACCTGCGCGTCCACCGGCACCTTGAGCACCCGCGCCGCGCCCGGATTGGCCGACACAACGCAGCCCTGCGCATCCAGCACGATGACCCCGGCGGTGAGGTTGTCCAGCAGCGTCTGCAACTGTGCGCGCGCAGCCTCCAGCGCGTCCATGCTGGCCTTTTCCGAAGCACGGGCGGCGGCCAACTGGTGCGTCATGGAAGCAAACGAGCGCGTCAGGCCGCTGAGTTCGTCGCTGCTTTGCGAGGCCGCCTTGGGGCTGAGATTGCCCTCGGCCACTTCGCGCACGCCTTCGGCCAGCATCAGCAGCGGGCGCAGCAACTGCCGCCCCAGCACCACGGCCAGCATGATGGCACTGAAAACCGCCAGAAACAGGCTGAGCGTCAGCGTGCCGATGTACATGCGGCGCAGCCCTTCGCGCCCCAGCGCGCGCTGCTGGTATTCGCGGTTGGCCTCCTGCACGGCGAAGGCATCGGCCACCAGTGCGTCCGGCACGGGCACGGTGATTTGCAGAAAGCGCAGTTGCTCGCCCCACAGTCCCACCCGCGCATTGCCCAGTTGCACCAGTGCCTTCACATACACGCCCGCCTTGCCCCCGGCCTCGGCCTGCTCCATGCCTTCCAGCGTGGCCCATTCGCGCTGGGCACGCAGGGCACGGAAAGCCTCGGCGGACGGGCGTTCAGGCACCAGATCGAAGCGCGAGGAACCCGCACTGCCCAGCACCTTTCCGCTGGCATCCCAGAGCACGGCATCATTGGCCCCCAGTTGCTCGGCCAGTTGTTCCAGCTCCATGGCGAGCGACACCGAACTGCTCTGCCCCAGTTGCAGCGCGGCGGCACGGGCGCGCGATGCAGTGTTCACCACCCAGGCATCCAGGCTGGTGCGCGCCAGCCCCACCCCGGCGGTCAGTGCCCCTTCGACCCGCACATCGAACCAGTTCTCGATGGAGCGCGAGACGAACTGATACGACACGGAATAGATGAGCGCGCCCGGCAGAATGCCCACCAGACAGAAAATCCCTGCCAGCTTGATGAGCAGCCGACTGCCGAACTTGCCGCGCCGCAGCCGCTGCAACAGCCGCCACGCGCCCCAGACAAATGCAAACAGCAGAAAGCCTGCCGACAGCGCATTCACCCCCAGCAGCCAGATGTAATGCTCGGCATAGAGTTCGGCGTTGTTGGTGGCCAGTGCCAGCAGAAACAGCAACACCAGCGCGATGGCCGCCATCACCGCCGCCACCAGCGCGAACGCCCAACGGTGGCGGTTGCTCTTGCGCACCGGCACAGCAGGCGCGACTGGTGTGGAGGGTGGCACGGTACTCATGGCAGCGAAGGCATCTCGAAAAGCCGGTGCATCACCAGCTCCAGGTCCCAGGAGGCACGCCCGACCTCGCTGATCTGCAAGGGGCGCGGAATACGCCGCTTGTCCAGACCAAAGGCAAACTCCACGTCATAGACCGTGCCGGGGCGCAGCTCGTCGGATCGGGCCACCTTCCAGCCTGCGATGCGCTGCATGGATGCCAGCGCGTCGGCCAGGCTGTCGAAAGCCTGCGCCAGACCGGTGGGCTGGTCGGTGTGTTCCGACGAGATCGAAGACATCTGCACCCGCCACTTGCGCGTCAGCGGCTGATAGCTCAACCGCCAGAACCGCTGCTGAAAGGCATCTTCGTGCGACAGCAGCCACCAGCGCGGGCGGGTCAGCCGCACCTCGGCCATGAAGTACACCGGAATGCCCTGCTCCAGCGCGGCCCGAACGCTGGCAGGCAGCATCAGCACCGAAGCGGATGAAAAATACAGCCCGTCCTGCGGGACGTACAGCAGCCGCACCTCCTGCACCAGCGAATCGCCAAACTGCGCCGGAGCCGGAACAGACACCGGCTCTGACTCCAGCGGGAAAAGCGTGGCATCCGCATTGGATGCCGATGGTGCCGCCGCAGATGCCGACGGTGGCTGTGCTGGCAATGCCGTTCCTTGCTGGGCGTGCGCCATGCCTCCCAAGGCCAGCCCCAGGCACAGCAACAGCCACCACCATCTGCCCGCCACTGCGCCCGACTGACGGCGACAGGCAGCACCCGCGCGGCACTCAGGCATCGGGGCAGTCTCCCGCCGTGCCTGTCCCTGTGGTCTTCTCCAGCAGGCCGTAGAAGAATCCGTCGTGGTCGTCCCCACTTTCACCCGCCGCCGGAGCCTGCACGGCAGAAAAATAGCGGGGCAGCCCATGCTGCACGGGGTGCACCAGCCGGGCGTTGGCATGTTGCGCGAGAAATTGCTGCATCTGATCCTGGCCTTCTTCGTGGAACACGGAACAGGTGCAGTATAGAAGCCGACCGCCCTCCCGCAGCAAAGGCCACAATTGGCGCAGCAGATACTGTTGGGTTTTCGCCAAGGCCGCCACGTCTTCGGGACGGCGCAGCCAGCGCACATCCGGGTGGCGGCGCACAATGCCGGATGCGGTACACGGGGCATCCAGCAAAATGCCATCCAGCCGATGCCCTTGCAGATGCGCCTGCCACTGCGCCACCTGCCCGGCATCGGCCACCTGCACCTGGGCATGTGCCTGCAAGCGCAGACGTTGCAGGTTCTCGTGGATGCGTTCGCACCGCGCAGCATCCACATCCAGAGCCAGCAACCGGATGGACTGCCCAATGGCCAGTGCATGTTCGATCAAATGGGCACTCTTGCCGCCCGGTGCGGCGCAGGCATCCAGAATGCGCAGCGGTGCCGACGGATCTTCCGCCTGCAAGCCCTCCAGCAGCAGGGGCGCGGCCGTCTGCGCACCGGCATCCTGCACCGAAAACCACCCCTGGGCATAGCCGGGCAGTTGGCGCACATCCACCGCCTGGGTCAGCAGCAGGCCACTGCCCTGCACCGGCCACGCGGCCATGCCCTGCTCCTGCAACTGGGCCAGGTAGTCGCCCCGCGAAATCTGCGTGGTGTTGATGCGCAGGCTCAGCGGTGCGCGGCCATTGTTGGCCTCCAGCACCGCCTGCCACTGCGCCGGATACTGCCGTTGCAGCTTCTCGATCCACCACAGCGGATGGTTCCATTGCGCCAGCGGAGACTGCGCCACCACGGCTTGCAGCGCAGTGCGTTCACGCAGAAAACGGCGCAGGCAGGCGTTCACGAATCCGGCCTGGGCCTGGGTATCGCGCTGCTTGCGCAAGGCCGTGACGGCCTGATTCACCAGCGTGAAATCGTCATAACCCACGGCATCGGGCTGCCACAGCGCGGCCAGTGCCAAACACAGCAGCGCGTCCACCTGCGCACTGGGCTTGCGCGTGGCCAATTGCTCGCGCAGCACCTGGGCCGTCCCCAGATGGCGCAGCCCGTGGTACAGCAAAGCCTGTGCCCCCGGACGCAGCGATGCAGGCCAGAGCTGCAACACCGCCCGCGCCGACTGCCCGGCCCGCACGGCACGCAGCCCCTGTGCAGCCAGTTGCAACTGCTGCCAGAGCGCGGGAGATGACCGCACGGCAGCGGACGAGCCGGAAGAAGCAGGGGAAATGGCGTTCATGGCAAAGGCAAATGAATGGAAAAAACGTCACGGCTCCATGCCCGGCAAGCCTGCCCGGATGGGCCATGAAAAATGCCATGCGGCACATGGAAAACCGGAAGGCTTGGGGAAGGTCTGCAAAACCCGTTGTGCCGCCCGCATCCCGCCACTGGGCGCATCGCCGCGTTGGCTTCTGCGGTCAATAGCACCGCTATTGACCGCAAAATCCGCCTTGCGCTGCATCCCATTGGCGGGCGCGGGCTTACCACAAGAGTTTTTCAGACCTTCCCTAGGCCATTCCGAATTTCCACGCACGGCATGGCCGAAGGCGTATCGCTGTGGCTGGCAGCAAGGCAGACTGTCCTGCCGCCAGCCTGTTCACGCGCTTATTCCGCGTCCTGTCCCGACTGGGTCGGGGCTTCGTCGTCCAGGCTTTCCACCGCACGCAGGGCTTCTTCGTCGGCAGCGGCAATGGCGCGGCGTTCGACCTCGTCCATCTGCTCCTTGGCCTTGCGTGCCTGGTGGTAGGCCAGACCCGTACCGGCTGGAATCAGGCGGCCCACGATGACGTTTTCCTTCAGGCCGCGCAACTCGTCGCGCTTGCCCATGATGGCCGCCTCGGTGAGCACGCGCGTCGTTTCCTGGAACGATGCCGCCGAGATGAACGAATCGGTGGACAGCGATGCCTTGGTGATCCCCAGCAGCAGGTTGCTGTAGGTGGCAGCAATCTTGTGCTCTTTCTGCAAGGCCTCGTTGGTGTTGAGGATTTCCGAACGCTCCACCTGCTCGCCGGTGATGTAGTGGGACTCGCCCGGATTCTCCACCACAACGCGGCGCAGCATCTGGCGCACGATCACTTCAATGTGCTTGTCGTTGATCGGCACGCCCTGCAAGCGGTACACGTCCTGCACTTCATCGACGATGTAGCGCGAGAGTTCCTCGATGCCCAGCAGGCGCAGAATATCCTGCGGATCGGCCGGGCCATCGACGATGGATTCGCCCTTGTTCACCACCTGGCCTTCGTGCACCAGGATGTTCTTTTCCTTGGGGATCAGTTCTTCCCAGATGACGCCTTCGGGGTCGGTGATTTGCAGGCGAATCTTGCCCTTGGTCTCCTTGCCGAACGACACCGTGCCGGTGATTTCCGCCAGCGTGCCCTTGTCCTTGGGCGTGCGCGCCTCGAACAGTTCGGCCACGCGCGGCAGACCGCCGGTAATGTCGCGGGTCTTCTGGCCTTCGATCGGGATACGCGCCAGCACTTCGCCGGGGCCGACATCCTGGCCGTCGCGCACCTGGATCAGCGCGCCCACCTGGAAGCCAATCGCCACCGAGTGGTCGGTGCCGGGAATCTTCACCTCGTTGCCTGCCGCATCCAGCAGCTTGACCTGCGGACGCACCACCTTGGTGGAGCCACGGCGTTTCGGATCGATCACCACCAGCGTGGACAGGCCCGTCACATCGTCAGTCTGCTTGGCCACCGTCAGGCCTTCTTCCACGCCGTCGAACTTCACCTGTCCACCGAACTCGGTGATGATCGGGCGGGTCAGCGGATCCCAGTTGGCCAGAATCGTGCCGGCCTTGATCTGCTGGTCGGGCTTGACCGTCAGGGTCGCACCGTAAGGAACCTTGTGGCGTTCGCGCTCGCGGCCATGCTCGTCCTGGATGACGATTTCGCCGGAGCGGGCAATCACCACCAGATCGCCCTTGCTGTTGGTCACATAGCGCATCGTGGCATTGAAGCCGATGATCCCGTTGGAGCGCGCTTCCACGCTGGAGGCAATCGCCGCACGGTTCACCGCCCCCCCGATGTGGAAGGTACGCATGGTCAGCTGCGTGCCCGGCTCCCCGATGGACTGCGCGGCAATCACACCCACGGCTTCGCCGAGGTTGATGAGGCCGCCACGGCCCAGATCGCGGCCATAGCAACTGGCGCACAGGCCGTAGCGCGTGTTGCAGGTCAGCGCAGTGCGCACCTTCACTTCGTCCACGCCAGCGGCCTCGATGTCGTCGAGCTGGTCTTCTTCCAGCAGGGTTCCGGCCGGAATCAGCACTTCGCGGGTTTCGGGATGCAGCACTTCCTCGGCGGCGGTACGGCCCAGAATGCGGTCGCGCAGCGATTCGATCACTTCACCGCCTTCGACGATGGCACGCATGTACGCGCCATTGGTCGTGCCGCAATCGTTCTCGGTAATCACCAGGTCCTGCGTCACATCGACCAGACGGCGTGTCAGGTAACCGGAGTTGGCGGTCTTCAGCGCAGTATCGGCCAGGCCCTTGCGCGCCCCGTGGGTCGAGATGAAGTACTGCAACACGTTCAGACCTTCGCGGAAGTTCGCGGTGATCGGGGTCTCGATGATGGAGCCGTCCGGCTTGGCCATCAGACCGCGCATCCCGGCCAACTGGCGAATCTGCGCCGCAGAACCCCGCGCACCGGAGTCGGCCATCATGTAAATGGCGTTGAACGACTCCTGATCGACCTCATTGCCGTGGCGGTCGATGGTCTTTTGCTTGGCCAGTTGCTGCATCATGACCTTGGAGACTTCGTCCCCGGCCTTGCCCCAGATGTCCACCACCTTGTTGTAGCGTTCGCCCGCCGTCACCAGACCGGAAGTGTACTGGTGCTCGATTTCCTTGACCTCGGCCTCGGCGCGGCTGACGATCTCGTACTTCTGCGGTGGCACCAACATGTCCTCGATGGCAATCGAGATACCGGCGCGCGTGGCCAGACGGAAACCGTTCTGCAACAGCTTGTCGGCGAACACCACGGTGTCCTTCAGGCCGCACTTGCGGAATGCCGTGTTGATGAGCTTGGAGATTTCCTTCTTCTTCAGGGCACGGTTGATGACCTCGAACGGCAGACCCTTGGGCAGGATTTCCGAAAGCAGCGCGCGGCCCACGGTGGTCTCGCGCACCTTGGTGTTCGATTCCAGCTCGCCGGTGGCCTTGTTCTTGACCCATTCGGTCAGACGCACATTGACCCGGGCGTTGAGTTCCACCACCTTCGCCTCCAGCGCACGCTGCACTTCGGGGATGTCGGCAAACACCATGCCCTCGCCCTTGCCGTTGATCTTCTCGCGGGTGGCGAAGTACAGGCCCAGCACCACGTCCTGCGAAGGCACGATGGAAGGCTCGCCCGAAGCCGGGAACAGCACGTTGTTGGAAGCCAGCATCAGCACGCGCGCTTCCATCTGTGCCTCGATGGACAGCGGCACGTGAACGGCCATCTGGTCGCCGTCGAAGTCGGCGTTGAAGGCCGCGCAGACCAGCGGGTGCAACTGGATGGCCTTGCCTTCGATCAGAATCGGCTCGAACGCCTGAATGCCCAGGCGGTGCAGCGTCGGTGCGCGGTTGAGCAACACCGGATGTTCGCGGATCACCTCTTCCAGAATGTCCCAGACGACGGGCGTGCCCAGTTCCACTTCACGCTTGGCGGCCTTGACGGTGGTGACGATGCCACGACGCTCCAGCTGCGCAAAGATGAAGGGCTTGAACAGCTCCAGGGCCATCAGCTTGGGCAGACCGCACTGGTGCAGCTTCAGGGTCGGGCCTACGGTAATCACGGAACGACCGGAGTAGTCCACGCGCTTGCCCAGCAGGTTCTGGCGGAAGCGGCCACCCTTGCCTTTAATCATGTCGGCCAGCGACTTGAGGGCGCGCTTGTTCGCACCGGTCATGGCCTTGCCACGGCGGCCGTTGTCCAGCAGCGAATCCACCGATTCCTGCAACATGCGCTTCTCGTTGCGGGCGATGATCTCGGGAGCCTTCAGCTCCAGCAGGCGGCGCAGGCGGTTGTTGCGGTTGATGACGCGGCGGTACAGGTCGTTCAGGTCGGAGGTGGCGAAGCGGCCACCGTCCAGCGGCACCAGCGGGCGCAGATCGGGTGGCAGCACCGGCAGCACGTCCAGCACCATCCAGCTCGGCTTGATGCCGGATTTCTTGAACGACTCCAGCACCTTCAGACGCTTGGAGTTCTTCTTGACCTTGACCTCGGAGCCGGTCAGATCGCCACGCAGACGCTCGATCTCGGAATCGATGTCGATGTTCGCCAGCAGTTGCTGGATGCCCTCGGCCCCCATGCGTGCTTCGAACTCGTCGCCGTACTCTTCGAGATTCTTGTCGTACTCGTCCTCGCTCATGATGCTGAATTTCTTCAGCGGGGTCATGCCGGGTTCGGTCACCACATAGGCTTCAAAGTAGAGCACGCGCTCGATGTCGCGCAGCGTCATGTCCAGCACCAGGCCCAGGCGCGATGGCAGGGACTTGAGGAACCAGATGTGCGCACAGGGCGCGGCCAGATCGATGTGGCCCATGCGCTCGCGGCGCACCTTGGTCTGGGTCACTTCCACGCCACACTTCTCACAGATCACGCCCCGGTGCTTGAGCCGCTTGTACTTGCCGCACAGGCACTCATAGTCCTTGATGGGGCCAAAAATCTTGGCGCAGAACAGGCCGTCGCGCTCGGGCTTGAACGTGCGGTAGTTGATGGTCTCAGGCTTCTTGACCTCGCCGAACGACCACGAACGGATCTTCTCGGGCGACGCAAGACCGATCTTGATGACATCGAAATGGTCATCGGGGTTGAACTGCTTGAACAGATCGAATAAGGATTGCATACGATTTTTCCTTTTGCGGTGCGTTGCCGTTTAATCGCGGTCGAGTTCGATGTCGATGCCCAGCGAGCGGATTTCCTTGACCAGCACGTTGAACGATTCGGGCATGCCCGCCTCGATCGCGTGGTCGCCCTTGACGATGGACTCGTACACCTTGGTACGGCCAGTCACGTCGTCGGACTTGACGGTGAGCATCTCTTGCAGCACATAGGACGCGCCATAGGCTTCCAGTGCCCACACTTCCATCTCCCCGAAACGCTGGCCCCCGAACTGGGCCTTGCCGCCCAGCGGCTGCTGCGTCACCAGCGAGTACGGGCCGGTGGAGCGGGCGTGCATCTTGTCATCAACCAAGTGATGCAGCTTCAGGAAGTGCATGTAGCCGATGGTGGTGGGACGCTCGAAACGCTCGCCGGTGCGACCATCGTACAGATAGGCCTGGGTGCGCGACTCGGTCAGGCCCTTGGCCTTGGCGATGTCGTCGGGATAGGCCAGTTGCAGCATGTTCTGGATGTCCTGCTCGTCCGCGCCGTCGAACACCGGGGTGGCAAACGGTACACCCTGCTTCAGGTTGCGCGCCATCTCGACGATCTCGTCGTCGCTGAAGGAATCCAGGTCTTCCTTGTGGCCGGCCTGGTTGTAGACCTGCGCGAGGAAGCTGCGGATTTCCTTGACCTGCTTGTCCTTCTCGATCTCCAGCAATGCGGCCACGCGCTGGCCCAGCCCCTTGGCAGCCCAGCCCAGATGCACTTCCAGCACCTGACCCACGTTCATGCGCGAAGGCACGCCCAGCGGGTTCAGCACGATGTCGGCAGGTGTGCCATCGGCCAGATAAGGCATGTCCTCGATTGGCGTGATCTTGGAGACCACCCCCTTGTTGCCGTGACGGCCGGCCATCTTGTCACCCGGTTGCAGGCGGCGTTTGACGGCCAGATAGACCTTGACCATCTTCAGCACGCCCGCAGGCAGTTCATCCCCCTGGGTGAGCTTGCGGCGTTTTTCCTCGAAGGCCAGATCGAAGCTGTGGCGGGTCGCCTCGATGGAGTTCTTGATGCTCTCCAGTTGCGCGGCCACGGCTTCATCGGCCGGACGGATGTCGAACCAGTGGTGCTTGTCCACGGCATCCAGATAGGTATCGTCGATGGTGCTGCCCTTGGCCAGCCGTTGCGGGCCACCATTGGCCACCTTGCCGGCCAGCAGCTTGCGCACGCGGTCGAACGAGTCCAGCTCCACGATGCGCAACTGGTCGTTCAGGTCGAGGCGGTAACGCTTGAGTTCATCGTCGATGATCTGCTGGGCACGCTTGTCGCGCTCGATGCCTTCGCGGGTGAACACCTGCACGTCGATCACCGTGCCATAGCTGCCCTGATCCACGCGCAGCGAGGTGTCCTTCACATCGGAAGCCTTCTCGCCGAAGATGGCGCGCAGCAGTTTTTCTTCCGGTGTGAGCGTAGTTTCGCCCTTGGGCGTGACCTTGCCCACCAACACGTCGCCGGGCTGCACTTCGGCCCCGACGTAGATGATGCCGGAGTCGTCCAGGCGGTTGAGCTGTTGCTCGGCCAGATTGGGAATGTCGCGGGTGATTTCTTCCGCGCCCAGCTTGGTATCGCGCGCCATCACCACCAGTTCCTCGATGTGGATGGACGTGTAGCGGTCTTCCGCCACGACCCGCTCGGACACCATCACCGAGTCCTCGAAGTTGTAGCCGTTCCAGGGCATGAACGCGATCAGCATGTTCTGGCCCAGAGCCAGTTCTCCCAGGTCAGTGGAGCCGCCATCGGCAATCACATCGCCCTTGGCCAGCGCGTCGCCACGGTTCACGATGGGACGCTGGTGGATGTTGGTGTTCTGGTTGGAACGCTGGTACTTGATGAGGTTGTAGATGTCCACACCCACTTCACCGGCCACGGCCTCGTGGTCATTGACGCGAATCACGATGCGCGAGGCATCCACATAATCAACCACACCGCCACGGCGTGCCGTCACCACGGTGCCGGAATCGACTGCCGACACGCGCTCGATGCCCGTTCCCACGAACGGCTTCTCGGCACGCAGCACCGGCACGGCCTGACGCTGCATGTTGGCACCCATCAAGGCGCGGTTCGCATCATCGTGCTCCAGGAATGGCACCAGCGAGGCCGCCACCGAGACGATCTGCGCAGGCGACACGTCCATGTACTGCACACGGTCGGCCCCGACCAGGATGGATTCCCCCTTCTCGCGGGCCGATACCAGATCGCCCACCAGACGGCCTTCGCCATCCAGTTCCGCATTGGCCTGGGCGATGATGTACTTGCCTTCCTCGATGGCCGAGAGGTAATCGATTTCGTAGGTCACCTTGCTGTCCACCACACGGCGATACGGCGTCTCGATGAAGCCATACTCGTTCAGGCGGGCATACAGGGCCAGCGAGTTGATGAGGCCGATGTTCGGGCCTTCCGGTGTTTCAATCGGGCAAACGCGGCCATAGTGGGTCACGTGCACGTCGCGCACCTCGAAGCCGGCACGTTCGCGCGTCAGACCACCTGGGCCAAGGGCGGAAACCCGACGCTTGTGCGTGATTTCCGACAGCGGGTTGGTCTGATCCATGAACTGCGACAGTTGCGACGCACCAAAGAATTCCTTCAGGGCCGCAGAAATCGGCTTGGAGTTGATGAGGTCGTGCGGCATCAGCGGGTCTTGCTCGGCCTGACCCAGACGTTCCTTCACAGCCTTCTCGATGCGCACCAGACCTGTGCGGTACTGGTTTTCGGCCAGTTCACCCACGCCACGCACGCGGCGGTTGCCCAGGTGATCGATGTCATCGACTTCGCCAATGCCGTTGCGCAGATCCACCAGAATCTTCACCACCGACAGGATGTCCTCGTTGGAGAGCACCATCGCGCCCTTCTCGTCGGCAATGCCCACTTTGGCATTGAACTTCATGCGGCCCACGCGCGAGAGGTCGTAAGTATCGGGATTGAAGAACAGGCGATAGAACAGTGCCTGCACCGCTTCCTCAGTAGGAGGCTCGCCAGGGCGCATCATGCGGTAGATGGCCACCCGCGCGGCAAACTCATCGACGGTTTCATCGATGCGCAGGGTCTGCGAGATGTAGCTGCCCTTGTTCAGCTCATTCGTGTAGATACAGGGAATCTGGCGCACACCAGCCGTGCGCAGCTTTTTCAGCAGGGCCTCAGTCAGTTCCTCGTTCACCTTGGCCAGAATCTCGCCCGTGTCGGGATCGACCACATGGCGCGCCAGCACGCGGCCAATCAGGAAGTCCTCGGGCACGCTCACTTCGCGGATATTGGCCTTCTCGAATTCGCGCAGATGGCGTGCCGTGACGCGCTTGTCCTTGGCCACGATGACCTCGCCGTGGGAATCGGCAATATCGAAACGCGCCACTTCCCCCTTGAAACGCTCCGGCACGAATTCCATCTTCGCACCATCGTCCATCAGCGTGAAATTGTCGTTCTCGAAGAAGTTCGCCAGAATCGCTTCGGGGGTCAGGCCGATGGCCTTGAGCAAAATCGTCACCGGCATCTTGCGGCGGCGATCCACCCGGAAATACAGAATATCCTTCGGATCGAACTCGAAGTCCAGCCAGGAGCCACGGTAGGGAATCACCCGCGCCGAGAACAGCAGCTTGCCGGAGCTGTGGGTCTTGCCCTTGTCGTGCTCGAAGAACACACCTGGCGAACGGTGCAACTGCGACACGATCACACGCTCGGTGCCATTGATGATGAAGGAACCCTTGTCCGTCATCAGCGGCACTTCGCCCATGTAAACTTCCTGCTCCTTGACTTCCTTGACCACCTTGCTCTGGGCGGTCGAAGAATCACGGTCATAGATGATGAGTTGCAGGCGGGCACGCACGGCCGATGCAAAAGTCAGGCCACGGGTCTGGCACTCGCGCACATCGAATGCCGGTTTGGCCAGGTTGTATTCCACGAACTTCATTTCCACGAAACCGTTGTGCGACACAATCGGGAATGCAGAATTGAACGCAGCCTGCAAGCCTTCATCGGCCCGCTTCTTGGGGGGGGTATCGGATTGCAGGAATGCGGTGTAGGCATCTTTCTGCATTTGCAGCAGGTAGGGAATTTCCAAAACGCTGTCGCGGCGGCCGAAGCTCTTGCGAATGCGTTTGCGCTCAGTAAAGGAATAGGCCATGAGATCTCCGGGCAAAAGGGTTCCTGGGATTCTTCGACGGAATCACCCACACGTCTTGGAAAGGTCTGCAAAACCCATGCTGTCGCGCAGATCCGTTCTGGCGGCGCATCGCTTTGTCGGCTTTTGCCCCCAATAGCACCACTATTGGGGGCAAAAGCCTTCGCGCGCTGCATCCACCACAACGGCCCGCGCTTTCCAGCAGAGTTTTGCAGACCTTCCCTTGCGGAAAGACGCGCAGGTCTTGGCGGTTGGCCACTACCAACCATGGCTGACAGCGGCGCATTGCACGCCACCCGACCAAGGTACTTTCCGATGTCGTCGGAAGGGGTCAGAAAGCACACCGAAACACAAACATCAGGCCGAAAATCAACCTGCATTCATGCTTGGGTGTGCACTCCACACAAACCAACAAAGGCCAGACAGCCCACCAACGGACTGCCCGGCCTTCGCAGGGAGATGAGATTACTTCAGCTCGGCCTTGGCACCAGCGTCTTCCAGCTTCTTCTTGGCTGCTTCAGCATCTGCCTTAGGCAGGGCTTCCTTGACAACCTTGGGTGCGCCATCGACCAGGTCCTTGGCTTCCTTCAAGCCCAGACCGGTGATTTCACGCACGGCCTTGATGACGGAAACCTTGTTCGCGCCAACGTCCTTCAGTTCCACGTCGAACTCAGTCTTTTCTTCCACCACAGCGGCCACTGCGCCGCCAGCAGCAGGAGCAGCCATTGCAGCTGCGCTCACGCCGAACTTCTCTTCGATGGCCTTGACCAGGTCGTTGAGTTCCAACACGGTCAGGGTGTCGAGGTCGTTCAAGAATGCGTCTTTATCGAATGCCATTTTCAAATTCCTAATTCAGTTTGGTACTAACACAGGGCGATCGGAACACCAGCCTCAGGCTGGTTGTGCCTCGCCAGATTCTTCTGCCTTTTTCTCTGCCAGAGCCGACAGCACGCGCGCGGTGCGCGAGATCGGCGATTGCAGCAGACCCAGCAATTGCGACAACAGCACTTCCTTGCTGGGAATGCTGGCCAACTGCTTGACTTCTTCGGCATTCAATGCCTTGCCTTCGTAGGCACCGGCACGGATGACGATCTTGTCATTGGTCTTGGCAAACTCGGCTACCACTTTGGCAGCCGCAATAGCGTCCTCCGAGAAGCCGTAGATCAACGGCCCGGTGAACTGATCGGACACCACCTCGAATGCACTTCCAGACACCGCACGGCGTGCCAGTGTGTTTTTCAACACACTCAGCGACACTCCGTTCTGGCGGGCCTGAACACGCAACCGAGTCAGGTCGGCTACCGTGATACCACGGTATTCCGCAACCACCAATGTCTGGGACTTGGCGGCGAGGTCCGACACTTCAGCGATGACAGCTTCTTTTTCACTGCGATTCAGACTCAAGGTCAACTCCTTTCAATACATCTCCACACCACAAGGGCACGGTGATGCGTCCCAAGTTTCAGCGACCAACTGTTTCAGAATATGGAACATATCTTGGCAGTGGACACCATCTACGCTGGCTTGTCTTGCAACTTAAGCCGCACACCATGTGCAGCACCAGCGGTCTCGGATGGCCTGCCAGACAGAATCACCCGCCTGACAGCCCACCACGTCGGCCACCGAAGTGGCCAAATTCAATCGATACCAGCGATCAGGCAGCGGTGACCGACTGGGTCTCCACGCGCACACCCACACCCATGGTGGACGAAACTGCGATCTTGCGCAGGTACACGCCCTTGCTGGTAGCAGGCTTGGCCTTGGTCAAGGCATCCAGCAATGCAGCCAGGTTCTCTTGCAGCTTGTCGGATTCAAAGGAGCGACGACCGATCGTGCCATGCACGATACCAGCCTTGTCCACACGAAACTGCACCTGACCGGCCTTGGCGTTCTTCACCGCAGTGGCCACATCAGGGGTCACTGTACCCACCTTGGGGTTTGGCATCAGGCCGCGCGGACCCAGGATCTGACCCAGGGAACCCACGACACGCATGGCATCGGGAGCAGCAATCACCACGTCGAATGGAATATCGCCGGACTTGATCTGGGCAGCCAGATCGTCCATACCGACCACATCCGCACCAGCAGCCTTGGCTTCTTCTGCCTTTGCGCCCTGCGCAAAAACAGCCACACGAGCAGTCTTGCCTGTGCCATTGGGCAACACGACGGCACCACGCACCACCTGGTCGGATTTACGCGCATCCACACCCAGCTGCACCGCCACGTCGATGGATTCATCGAACTTGGCGGTAGCGGCTTCCTTCACCAGCGTGATGGCTTCACCCCAAGGGTAGAGCTTGGTGGAATCGACCTTGCCTTGCAGGGCCTTCTGCTTTTTCGTGAGCTTTGCCATGTTATACACCCTCCACTGTCACACCCATGGAACGGGCAGAACCCGCGATGATGCGCACTGCCGCATCCAGATCTGCCGCATTGAGGTCGGCCATCTTGGTCTTGGCAATTTCTTCCAGTTGCGCGCGCGTGATCTTGCCGACCTTCTGCTTGTTCGGATTGGCAGAACCCTTGTCCAGCTTGATCGCCTTCTTGATCAGCGTGGCAGCAGGCGGAGTCTTGATGATGAACGTGAAGCTCTTGTCTGCGTAGGCAGTAATCACCACCGGCAGCGGCAAACCTGGCTCGATGCCTTGGGTTTGGGCGTTAAATGCCTTGGTGAACTCCATGATGTTCAGACCGCGCTGACCCAGCGCAGGACCGATTGGAGGCGAGGGATTGGCTTTACCGGCAGGAACCTGCAACTTGATAAAACCGACAATTTTCTTTGCCATGGTGATTTCCTATTGGGTACCAACGCTGGGCGTAGCCCAGCTCCCCATCGAACGAACAAACGCACTGCAAATCGGCACCGTGGCCCATCAAAAGGCCACAACGCACCCGCCCGCAATGCAAAGGGCGAAATTATATTGTCAGCAGTCTTATTTCGTCAAGTTTTTTCAACCTGACCGAACTCCAGCTCCACCGGCGTGGAACGCCCGAAGATCATGACCGAAACACGCAAACGGCTGCGCTCGTAATTGACCTCTTCCACCGAACCGTTGAAATCGGCAAACGGCCCTTCCTTGACACGCACCAGTTCACCCACGGTGAATTCCGTCTTGTGCCGTGGCTTCTCGCCGCCTTCCTGGGTCTGGCTGATGATCTTCTGCACTTCGGCCTCGGAAATCGGTGCAGGCTTGTTGCGCCCACCACCCACGAAACCAGTCACCTTGCTGGTCTGCTTGACCAGATGCCAGGTGTCATCATCCATTTCCATTTCCACAAACACATAGCCCGGAAACAGCTTGCGCTCCGTGGTTCTGCGCTGGCCATTCTTGACTTCCACCACCTCTTCGGTAGGCACCAGAATACGGCCAAACTTGGTATCCATGCCGGAACGCGCCACACGCTCCTGAATATTGCGCTCTACAGCCTTCTCCATTCCGGAATAGGCATGGACGATATACCACCGCTTGGCAGAAGTCACCTGCGGCTCTTGCGGCACCGCAGCACCAGTTTCCAACGAATCGCTCATCAACTTCTCCAGCCCAACAGCAGATCGTAAATCACCCAGCCGACCAGCGAGTCGGCCAACCACAGGAACAGCGACATGATGACCGCAAAGGCAAACACATAGCCAGTCATCTGGACGGCTTCCTTGCGGGACGGCCAGACCACCTTCTTCAACTCATTCGAGGAGTCCTTCAGGTACCCCCGGAACACCCGCCCCGGATCGGAGAAGATGAACACCACCGCTGCCAGCACCAACCCCACCAGCAATGCACCCCACTGGGCCCAGCCTCCATACGGTGTCAGCCAGTAAAAACCGGCAATGGACAGCACCACCAGCAATACAGACCCAGCCACCTGGGCCTTGCCCACGCCGGAGCCAACGGTTTCAACTTGCGGAGAGGAAGCCATGCTTAACCAATCTTTTGTTCTGCAACAAGACACAAAACCCGCCTACGAGGGCGGGTTGCTTAGGCTTTCAGCCATTTCTGGCAGGGGCAGTAGGAATCGAACCTACAACCTTCGGTTTTGGAGACCGACGCTCTGCCAATTGAGCTATACCCCTTTAACCTTTACCTGAATTCTAACCGACTCAGGCGATGATGGTGGCGACGACGCCGGCACCGACGGTACGGCCACCTTCACGGATGGCGAAACGCAGACCTTCTTCCATGGCGATGGGAGCGATCAGCTTGACGGTGATGGAGACGTTGTCGCCAGGCATGACCATTTCCTTGCCTTCGGGCAGGGAGATGGAGCCGGTCACGTCGGTGGTGCGGAAGTAGAACTGCGGGCGGTAGTTGGCGAAGAATGGGGTGTGACGACCGCCTTCATCCTTGGACAGCACATACACTTCGGCGGTGAATTCGGTGTGGGGCTTGATGGTGCCGGGCTTGGCCAGAACCTGGCCACGCTCCACGTCTTCACGCTTGGTGCCGCGCAGCAGCAGACCAACGTTGTCGCCAGCCTGACCCTGGTCCAGCAGCTTGCGGAACATTTCCACGCCGGTGACGGTGGTCTTTTGCAGATCACGGATACCGACGATTTCGATTTCTTCGCCGACCTTGATGATGCCGCGCTCGATACGGCCAGTCACCACAGTACCACGACCGGAGATGGAGAACACGTCTTCCACGGGCATCAGGAATGCGCCGTCCACAGCACGCTCGGGCGTGGGGATGTAGGTGTCCAGGGCTTCGGCCAGCTTCAGGATGGCGGCTTCGCCGATTTCGCTCTGGTCGCCTTCGAGGGCCAGACGGGCGGAACCACGGATGATGGGGGTGTCGTCGCCGGGGAACTCGTACTTGTCGAGCAGCTCACGCACTTCCATTTCGACCAGTTCCAGCAGTTCTTCGTCGTCCACCAGGTCGGCCTTGTTCAGGAACACGATGATGTAGGGAACGCCGACCTGACGGGACAGCAGGATGTGCTCACGGGTTTGGGGCATGGGGCCGTCGGCAGCGGAACAGACCAGGATCGCGCCGTCCATCTGGGCGGCACCGGTGATCATGTTCTTGACGTAGTCGGCGTGACCGGGGCAGTCCACGTGGGCGTAATGGCGGTTTTCCGTTTCGTACTCGACGTGCGAGGTGTTGATGGTGATGCCACGGGCCTTTTCTTCAGGCGCGTTGTCGATCTGGTCGTAGCCTTTGGCTTCGCCGCCGAACTTCTTGGACAGCACGGTGGCGATCGCTGCGGTCAGCGTGGTCTTGCCGTGATCGACGTGACCAATCGTTCCCACGTTCACGTGCGGCTTCGTGCGCTCAAACTTTTCTTTTGCCATTTCTATACTCCGAAAGAA
>NZ_FQUZ01000037.1 GCF_900129055.1 Lampropedia hyalina DSM 16112 | reverse complement strand
TTGCATCTGGGTGTCGCTGCGCAGGTGCTGGAAGCCGTCGCGGATGGCCTGGGGGGTCATGGACTGGAGCCAGAGGCGGCGCACGGGTTTGCCCAGGCCCTGGTGCTGGCCGCCGCGCACGGGGCCGGCGTATTGTTCGATGAGGCGGAAGATGAGTTCGCCTTCGCGCCCGGCGTCGCAGGCGTTGATGAGTTCGGTGACGTCGGCGCGTTTGGCCAGGCGGGTGATGGCGTTGAGGCGGGTGCGGGTTTTTTCGACGGGCTTGAGCGCGAAGTACGGCGGGATGACCGGCAGGTGCGCAAAGCTCCATTTGCCGCGCTTGACGTCATACTCTTCAGGCGCCTGGATTTCCACCAGATGCCCTACCGCGCTGGTGACCAGGTAGTGTTCGTTCTCAAAGTGCTCTTCGTGCTTGACGAAGCCGCCGCTGACCGGCGTGAGCGCGCGCACGATGTCCTGTGCGACGGAGGGTTTTTCGGCTAGGACCAACGCTTTGGGCATGGGGGTAGGGTCGGTGGGGTAGAGGGGCCGCGCAGGCGGTATCCGGGCAAGGCGCGGCGGGTATTTCTTTTTCAGGTGCAGGCTGTCTGCCTGCTGTGCTGGTGCAGTGACACCAGGGGCAAAACGGATGGTTTTGCGCCGTGTCCGGGCGACAGTGAATAGAATGCACTGTGCCTTTGCAACTTTTCGATTATCAGAGGTTTTCGCCCATGTGCCGACAATCTGGCCATTTTGTTCCGCTGCTTCGGTCATCAGGGGATCGTCGGTAATGGCGACCCGGTCGCCACGGCGCGTGAGTGTACGCCGTTCCGGGGTGCACGGGCGTGGTGTGTTCGCCCAGGTGGCGATTGCCAGAGGCGAGGAAATCCTGCCGTACAAGGGCGAGCTGATCGCGTGGCAGGAGGCCGAACGCCGCCATGCCGAGTCCGGGGGCGACCCGCACCACACGTTTTTGTTTCAGGTCGATGGCGGCATGGTGATCGATGGGGGCACTGGCGGCAACAGCGCGCGCTGGATCAACCATTCCTGCGCCCCCAACTGCGAGGCCCAGGAGGACGATCGCCAGCGCATTGTCATCGTCGCACTGCGCGACATTGCCCCCGGCGAGGAGTTGTTCTTCGATTACGCGCTGGAAATTGTCGAGAAACCCACCAGGGCACTGCGCCAGGCCTATGCCTGCCTCTGCGGCACACCGCAGTGTCGGGGTACGATGCTGGCCCCGCGCCGCCGGCCATCCAAACCATCATGATGCCTTCACACACTGCTTCTGTCCCCTCCTCCCTCGATCAGGACTATGGCCTGGCCGCCCTGTGCCAGAGCGTGGACGGTCTGTGGCCGGGTTTTCGCGCCCAGGCCCTGCCCAGCATCGATTCCACCAACAGCGAGCTGATGCGCCGCGCCCGCGCCGGTGATACGGCCCCGACGCTGCTGGTGGCACAGTCACAGACGGCAGGCAAGGGGCGCATGGGCAAATCGTGGCAGTCCGATGCACGCACGTCGCTGGCCTTCAGCCTGGGGCTGACGCTGTCGCCCCTCGAATGGTCGGGGCTGTCGCTGGTGGTGGGCATGGTGCTGGCCGAGCGGCTGCACGCTCTGCGGCAGGCCCAGTCCTCGCCCAGCCCGCAACGGCTGGGGCTGAAATGGCCCAACGATGTCTGGACGCTGGACGCACAGGGGCAGGGCCGCAAACTCGCGGGCATTCTGGTGGAAACCACCACCCTGCCCCAGCCCGGCCAGCACGCGCCAAACGCACGCCATGTCGTCATCGGCATCGGCCTGAATCTGGCGGAACCTCCGCCTTCGCTGGCAGATGGTTTTGCCACGCCCGCCGCCCATTTGCAGGGCTTGCTCGGACAGGAAGTGGCGGCTGCCGAAGTGCTGCGACAGATCGTGCCCGCACTGCTGGCAGCCCTGCGTGACTTTGCCGAATACGGCTTCGTGCCCTGGCAGGAGGGCTATGCGCAGTGGGATTTGCTGGCCCGGCGCAATGTCACCCTCAGCGACGGGCGCAGTGGCCTGGCCCTGGGCGTGGATGCACAGGGCGAGCTGCTGCTGCAAACTGCGACCGGCACCGAAGCCATCACCAGCGGTGAGGTCAGTGTGCGCCCCGGCTGATGCTGCACGGCCTGTCCCTTGCCATCTGCATTGTTTTTCTTGTTTTTTGCCCACTCACCATGCTGCGCACCATCGTTCTTCTGCTGCTTCTTGCCAACATCGGCTACTTTGCCTGGACCCAGAACGGGTTGGCGTGGGCGGGGCTGCCACGCCCTGCTGCGGTGGCCGCCCAGGCCAGCCAGACCCCGGCGGGCGAACCGCTCCAGCCGGAGCGGATTCGCTTTGTCCGCAGCGAACCGGCCCCCGAAGCCGCTACGTCCACGCCCTGATTCCCGATTGCCACCATGAGCATTCAGACCGACGAATGGAGCCAGACTCCCGCCCCTTCCCCCCGCCTGGTGGGAGCCAGCAGCGCGTCTCCCCGCGAGGAAGCCCTGGAACGCGCCCTGCGCCCCAAGAGCCTGCACGAATATGTGGGGCAGGCCAAGGCGCGTGAGCAACTCGACATCTTCATCGGCGCGGCGCGCAAACGCGGCGAAGCCCTCGACCATGTGCTGCTGTTCGGCCCGCCGGGGCTGGGCAAGACCACGCTGTCACACATCATTGCCGCCGAACTGGGCGTGAACCTGCGCCAGACCAGCGGCCCCGTGCTGGAGAAACCCCGCGACCTCGCCGCGCTGCTGACCAATCTGGAGCGCAACGACGTGCTGTTCATCGACGAGATTCACCGCCTATCACCCGTGGTGGAGGAAATCCTCTACCCCGCGCTGGAGGACTACCAGATCGACATCATGATCGGCGAAGGCCCGGCGGCACGCTCCATCAAGCTCGACCTGCAACCTTTCACGCTGGTGGGGGCCACCACCCGTGCCGGCATGCTCACCAACCCGTTGCGCGACCGCTTCGGCATCGTGGCACGGCTGGAGTTCTACACGCCGCAGGAACTCTCGCGCATCGTCACCCGCAGTGCCGGGCTGCTGAACGTGCCCATCGACGAGGATGCCAGCCTGGAAGTGGCCACGCGCTCACGCGGCACGCCGCGCATTGCCAACCGGCTGCTGCGCCGCATCCGCGACTTTGCCGATGTCAAGGGCGATGGCCGCATCACCCTGGAGATCGCACGCCAGGCCCTGAAGCTGCTGGACGTGGACCCCGTCGGCTTTGACGTGATGGACCGCAAGCTGCTGGAGGCGGTGATTCACCGCTTCGATGGCGGCCCGGTCGGGCTGGACAACGTGGCCGCCAGCATCGGCGAGGAACGCGAAACCATCGAGGACGTGATCGAACCCTACCTGATTCAACAGGGCTATCTGCAACGCACCCCGCGCGGGCGCATTGCCACCCAGGCCGCCTACCGGCACTTCGGCCTGCCTCACTCCGACACCGCCCTGCCCCGCGACGGCACGCTGCTCTGAAAACGGGCACGGTACACTCCCGGCGTCATGCCAATGCGCTGGCGAAACAGCCGGGAGAATGAGCTGGCGTTGGCGTATCCAACCTGACTGGCGATCTGCTCGACAGTCAGCGCACTGCTCTCCAGCAAGGCCCGTGCCGCTTCCAGCCGAAGGTCTTGCAGGTAGGCCAGGGGCGCAAGCCGGTGTACGTTCTGAAAGCGACGAATGAGCGTGCGCTCGCTGATGGCCAGTGTGTCGGCCAGGTCGGAAATGCGCAACTCGCTGGCGATATGGGCTTGCAGCCAGTCCTGCGCACGCTGCACCAGCGGGTCGGAATGGGGGCGTTCGGCCAACAGGGGCAGATAGGGAATCTGGCTGTTCTGGCTCACGTCGATCAGCGTGGTCCTGGCACACTGCGAGGCAATCGCCGCGCCGGAAAACCGCTCGATCACCCGGATGGTTTGCAGCAGGTAGGAGGCCGATGCACCCGCACACAACAGCCCGTCCGCCTCCGTCAGTACCGGGTGCAATTGCAGATCCACCTGCGGAAACCGGGAGCGGAACTGCCGCTCCAGCCACCAGCTCGTGGTGGCCACCTTGCCATCGAGCAGCCCGGTCTGCGCCAGAATGAACGTACCGGTGCAATTGGCGGCAATCCATGCACCAGCCTGCCACTGTGCCGTCAGCCATGCCAGGGCCGAGGAAAGCCGCTGGAGCATCTCGTCCAGCAACGACTGGCCGCTGTAGTGAAAACCGGGAACGAACACCAGGTCATAGCGTTCCCGCATGGCCTGGGGCTGGCAGGGCTGGAGCAGCAGGCCATTGCTCGCCGTGGTGGGTGTGGCAGCAAAGGAGACGAAGTCCCACTCGTACAGATCGGTGGCAGCGTGGCCCTGCCTGCGCAGATGCGCATTGGCCACTTGCAGAAGATCGGCAAAGCCGCACGCGCTGGAGGCATAGCAGCCGTCATAGAGGAAGATGGCAGCGTGGGGCATGGGAAGGAAGCCGGTGAAGGTCTTGCGCCCCGACTCAGCAAATCACCATGTCCAGTTGCAGCAGCTCCAGCCCACCCTGCCGCCAGGCCCAGAAGATCAGGAGCACCCACGCCAGCAACGCGCCACCGGCCAGGGCGATCCACACCGCCCGGTGCCTCATGCAGCGGCCCCTTGCAGGCGTGCCACCGGGCGTTCCTTGATCGGCCAGTTCAGGGCGGCGGCCAGCAGGCTCAACACAATGGCGATCTGCCAGACCAGATCGTAAGTGCCAGTCTTGTCAAACAGATAGCCTCCCAGCCAGCCCCCCAGGAACGAGCCGATCTGGTGGAACAAAAAGACGATGCCGCCCAGCATGGAGAGGTTGCGCACCCCAAAAATCGTGGCAATCGCCCCGTTGGTCAGCGGCACGGTGGAGAGCCACAACAGGCCCATGGCCATGCCAAACGCATAGGCCGTCCAGACACTGACAGGAAACGCAATGAACAGGCCAATCACCACGGCGCGGGCCAGGTACAGCACGCTGAGCAGGCGCGGCTTGGAGTGGAACCCACCCAGCCAGCCGGCAATGTAGGTGCCAAATACATTGAACAGCCCCACCAGGGCCAGCACCGTCGTGCCCACGATGACTGGCAGGCGTTGATCCACCAGATAGGTAGGCAGATGCACGCCAATGAACACGACCTGAAAGCCACAGACGAAAAAGCCCAGTGCCAGCAGCCAGAAGCCGGAATGGCTGCACGCTTCGCGCAGGGCATCGCCCAAAGTCTGCGTCGGCCCTTGCGCAACCAGTGGGCGATCCTGCACCAGAGTCGCCAGAGGCAGCATGAAGGCAGCGGCCAGCCCCAGTGCAATCAATGCCGCCGACCAGCCCAGCCATTCGATCAGCCCCAGCGAACCGGGCAGCATGGCGAACTGACCGAAGGAGCCGATGGCAGCGGCCACGCCCATGGCCATGCTGCGCTTCTGCGGCGGCACGGCCCGTCCCACCACGCCCAGAATCACCGAAAAGGACGTGCCGGACAGGCCAATGCCGATCAACAGCCCGGCACTGAGGGACAGGGTCAGCGGCGAATCGGCAAAGCCCATCATGACCAGCCCCAGCGTGTACAGAAACGCCCCGGCCAGAATGACGCGCTTCGCCCCCAGGCGGTCGGCCAGCGCGCCCGCAAAAGGCTGGGCCATGCCCCAGAGCAGATTCTGCAAGGCAATGGCGAAGGCGAACACCTCCCGCCCCCAGCCGAACTCGACGCTCATGGGCGCGAGGAACAGGCCAAAGCCGTGGCGAATCCCCAGCGAGAGAAACAGAATCAACGAAGCCCCCAGCATCAGCCAGAAGCTCGTGCGCCATATGGAAGTCATTGCAGCTCCTTGGATCGTCAGGGTCGGGAAGAAATGGCAACGCCAGTGCGGGGCACCGAAGACCGGCAGTATCCGGCAAGCACGATCAGGCGTAAAGCGGCAAATCTGACACAAACCATGCCGTTTACGACATGCACTGGGCCACCCGGCGAGCCAGGCAGATTCAGGACTCGGGCTTCCAGACGAACTCCAGCTCCTCCTTGAAGGCAAAACGCTGAATGTGCTTGGCGACGATCACCTCCAGCTCCGGCAGACCCTCGGCCTGCTCGTCGCTGGCAGTCAAGGTCAGCAGCGTGCCTTCGGCTGTGAGCCACACCTTGCGGCGGCCGTCGCCAAAGTCGATGAAGCCCTGGCGCAAGTCCTCGGGGTCGTATTCCACGGCAAAGCGGTGGCTCCAGTGTTTGCACAATTGCCGCAGGTAGCGGCTGGCGTTTTCGGTGGTGACGGTGGCAATGGAACGCGGCATGGTGTGGTGTCCTGATTTTTTGGAGTGCTGGAAGCAGCCCTGGATGGGCCGCTTCCAATGAATTGCAGGTGACAAGCGTAGCGGTTTTTGTTCCACCTGAGATCGGTTCTGGCGATTGGCCGTACATCCAGTGCCGTTTTGCAGGCCACGGAATCACCGCATCTTGCGGACTGCTGAAAGTTCCCGATTATTGTCATGATTTTATGCACATTGAGTTTTAAATAGCATGATTAATTTCATTTTCAAAACAATGTACAGTTCATACCCATGGATGAGCCACACGCTCACATCGGCAGACTCCCCCGATACCTGGAAGCTGCCGCCCAATTTGACGGTATTGACTGAACCTGTTTGAAAAGGATACGACCATGACCAAGACCATCCAATGGATTGCTTGCGCCCTCGCATTCGGTGCCGCTGTGTCTGCCCACGCCCAGATCGGTGGCAATGTGCCCGAGACCTTCGACCTGAACGCACAATCCCATGCCAACCGCGCGGCAGTGGCCCAGGAAGCCCGCCAGGCCATTGCCACCCACGCGTTCCATGACGAGTTCTTCGGCAGCAACGCCCGCCCACAAGAGCTGACCAATGGCCAATCGGCCCGCGATCGCGCACAGGTTCGTGCCGAAGCCGCCCAGGCCGTGCAGCAACACACGCTTTCCGTGGGCAACTGAGTGCACCAATGAATGGGCTGTTTGTGGGTTTCATCACACAATTAGATGAAATGAATGTATCAAAATACTCCAAACGCCCCTCATTGGCGGTAAACACCCCAAAGGAGATATAAACTCCACAAAGCTGCTCAAACAGCGACCTTGAGAGAAAGAGAAACGGCCCCGGTGGGTGAACTACCGGGGCCGTTGCCGTCATGTCGGGTTCAGTCGCGGGTGACGCGCAGCACTTCCTCCGTGCTGGTGATGCCCAGGGCCACCAGACGCTCGCCATCTTCGCGCATCATGCGCATACCCTGGGCCAGCGCGGCCTGCCGGATGTCGTCTTCCGATGCCTGGGCGTGGATGCGGGCGCGAATGGCATCGTCCACCACCAGCAACTCGAAGATGCCGGTACGGCCTTTGTAGCCACTGGCTTCGCTGGGGTCGAGCTTGCGCACCAGCCGCTGTGCCAACACCCCCAGCAGCGACGAGGACAGCAGAAATGGCTCCACGCCCATGTCGATCAGCCGGGTGACGGCACTGGCGGCATCGTTGGTGTGCAGCGTGGCCAGTACCAGGTGGCCAGTGAGCGAGGCCTGAATGGCGATCTGTGCGGTCTCGAAATCACGAATTTCGCCGATCATGATGACATCCGGGTCTTGCCGCAGGATGGCGCGCAATGCGGTGGCGAACGTCAGGTCGATCTTGCTATTGACCTGGGTCTGCCCCACGCCGGGCAGTTCATATTCGATGGGGTCTTCCACCGTCATGATGTTCTGCTGCTGCGCGTCCATGCGGTGCAGCCCGGCATACAGCGTGGTGGATTTGCCCGAGCCAGTGGGGCCGGTGACGAGGATGATGCCGTGGGGCTGGCCGATGAGCTTTTCAAAGCGCGTGAGGGTATCGCCCTGCATGCCGACGGCCTCCAGCGAGAGCCGCCCGGCACTTTTGTCCAGCAGGCGCAGCACGGCGCGTTCGCCGTGGGCATTGGGCAGGGTGGAGACGCGCACGTCGATGGCACGGGTGCCCAGCCGCAGGGCCATGCGGCCATCCTGGGGCAGGCGTTTTTCGGCAATGTCCAGCTCGGCCATGATCTTCAGGCGCGAAATCAGCGCGCCGTGCAGGGCGCGGTTGGGCTGGACGATTTCGCGCAGGCTGCCATCGACGCGGAAACGCACGCTGGAATGGCGTTCGTAGGGTTCGATGTGGATGTCGCTGGCTCCGTCGCGGGCAGCCTGGGTGAGCAAGGCATTGAGCATGCGGATGATGGGGGCATCGTCGGCGGCTTCCAGCAGGTCTTCCACGGCGGGCAGTTCCTGCATCATGCGGGTGAGGTCGGCCACGCCTTCGACTTCGCTGACGACGGTGGCGGCACTGGATTCGCCCCCGGCGTAGGCGGCACTGATGCGCTGCGCCAGCGCGGCGCGGTCGATGACCTGCACCTGCTGGATGCGGTACTTGCGCAGCACTTCACCCAGTGCCGCTGCCGAAGGTGCGCTGTCGTGCCAGAGCACCAGACCGGTCTGGCCATCGTCTTCCAGCAGCAACTGGTGGCTGCGGGCAAAGGAGTAAGGGAGGGGGTAGTGCATGGGAAGAATGCCCGCTCAGTCTTCCCAGCCGCTGCTCTCGCCCACGCGCAGGGTACGCACATCCACCGCCGGACGGCGGCGGGGCGGTTCGGTGTCGGGGGCACTGAGCACAGTGAGCGAGGGCACGGTCTGCGCAGGACGGGACGGGGTCACGATGGGAGCTGCCACAGCAGACTGCTGCGGCTGGATGCCACTGAGCGCGGCAGGCAGCGGCTGGGGCGGTGCGACTGTGGTCGGCGGCAACTCTGGCAAGGCCGGCAATTGCGGCGCACTGCCGATGCTGCGCATGATGGGGTGCGGATTGGGCTGCATGTCCGACTGCGCCTCGCGCATCAGATCGTAGCGTTCCCAGGCCAGTGCGTCGCTGCTGGCGGCATCGCGCACCACCACGGGGCGCAGGAACACCATCAGGTTGGTCTTGGTGCGCTGGCGGCTTTCGCTGCGGAAGGCATTGCCGATCAGGGGCAGGTCGCCCAGCAGCGGCACCTTGTCCTGGCTTTGTGCGTAGCTGTCCTGCAACAGGCCACCCAGCACGACGATGCCGCCATCGTCCACCAGAATATTGGTTTCGATCAACCGCTTGCTGGTGGTCGGGCCGTTGGCGTTATTGATGGAGGATGCAATCACATCC
Source organism: Lampropedia hyalina DSM 16112 (assembly GCF_900129055.1). Lineage (GTDB taxonomy): Bacteria > Pseudomonadota > Gammaproteobacteria > Burkholderiales > Burkholderiaceae_C > Lampropedia > Lampropedia hyalina. The sequence goes on along the minus strand of NZ_FQUZ01000037.1, from coordinate 20,336 downwards.
GAGACTTCCTGCACCACGGCCAGCTTGACCGTGCCGCTTTCGCTGATCTGCGGCTTGACGCGCAGTGAAATGCCCACGTCCTGCCGCTCCACCGTCTGGAACGGATTGACCGAGCCGCTGCTGGTGTTGTTGCTGGTGTACTGGCCGGTGACGAATGGCACGTTCTGGCCGATGACGATGCGCGCTTCCTGATTGTCCAGCGTCAGGATGTTGGGCGTGGAGAGCACATTGCCCTTGCCCGTGCCTTCCAGAAACCGCGCCAGCAGCCCCAGCACATAGGTGCCGCCGTAGTTGTGGGCCAGGCCGAAGTTCAGGCCGGTGCTGGGGCGGGCGTTGGCAAGGGCCGTGGTGATGGTCGAAGTGCTGGCATCGGTATAGCCCAGCGCGGCGGCCAGTGCCAGATCGATGATGTTGCGGCCCGCGCCGGACGTGCTGGAATAGTTGGTGCCGATCACGCCCACATTGGAGCTGCCATCGTTGCCGAAGCCCCCCTGCCACTGGATGCCGAACTCGGATGCCAGATCGGCATTGACTTCCACCACCAGGCTTTCCACCAGCACCTGGGCGCGGCGGCCATCGAGCTTGTCGATGACACCGCGCAACTGGCGGTACAGCGGGTCGGGCGCGGTGATGATGAGGGCATTCGCATTCGGATCGGCCTGAATGATGCCGCCGGTGGAAACGGCCTGCCCCACGCCCAGCGTGGCCGTGCCGCCCTCGCCCAGCGCGGAGGTGCTGGCCAGCCCGGCACTGCTGTCGCTGCTGGCGGTCGCCACGCTGCTGCCGGTGCTGGCCGGGGTGGTCGTGCCACCGCTGCTGCCTCCCACGCGCCCGGCACTCAGGGCGGCGCGCAGGGTCTGCGCCATCTGCGTGGCATCGGCATTCTTGAGGAACACCACATGGATGTTGCCATGCTCGGCGGAACTGCCGGGCAGGGGCGGCTGGTCGAGCTGCTGCACCAGACTGCGCACCTGCGCCACACGGGCCGGATTGGCCGCGCGCAGGATGATGGCGTTGCTGCGCGCATCGGCCAGCAAGGTGGTGCGAAAGCCCTGTCCCGGCGTGGCACCGGGCGTGGGCGTACCGCCCGCCGCGCTGCCCAGTTCCGCACCCAGCAGGCGGTTGAGCATGGGCACCACATCGCTGGCAATCGCATGTTGCAGGTGAATCACCTCGATGTCGCTGGCCTCGGCTACATCCAGCGCAGCAATGATGCGTGCCAGCCGTTGCAGGTTGTCGGCATAGTCGGTAATCACCAGCGAATTGCTGCCGGGCGTGACGGTGATGGTGTTGTTCGGGCTGATGAGCGGGCGCAGGGTCGGCACGAGGCTGTTGGCGTTCTCGAAGTTCAGCTTGAAAATCTGCGTGACGATCTGCCCGCCCTGGGGCACGCGGCCACTGCGGCTGCCGTCGGAGACGCTCACCGTGCCGCTTTGCAGCTTGGCATCGGCTTCGGGAACCACCTTGTACAGCCCGGCGGACTCCACCACCGTGAAACTCTGCATCCGCAGGGCTGCCAGAAACTGCGTGAATGCCGCCTGGGGCGGCACAGGGTTGGCCGTGACCAGATTCACGGTGCCGCGCACACGCGGATCCACCACCACATTGCGACCCGTAATGGTGGCCATGGCACGCGCCACGGCCTCGATGTCGGCATTCTCGAAGTTCAGCGTCACCGGCTCACCGGCACGCACGCTGGACACCGCTGCCCCCTGTGCCCAGGCGGGCTGGCCCAGACCTTGCAGCCCCAGCAGGGCCACCAGCACGGCGGTGGCCAGTGCCGTGCGCCGTGCCGCCGGTGCGCGAAAAGAAGAACGAGTGGAAGAGAGAAAACGCATGTCTTCGGCCTAGAAAGAAAGAATGGCTCGGGGGCCATCGCGCCGCCCCATCAAGCTGAGTAAATTGGACAGGGCAGGCAGGTGTTCCGGCTGTGCGGAGGCCTGCCCCTGAAAACGCAGACGCTGCCCCGTCCACTGCCCCTGGCCTTGCAGCAGCAGCGGCCCGGCATCGGTCACCAGCGACAGCGTCACGGCTTCTTCGCCCTGCATGATAAGTCGGTAGCTTCCCATCGGGCGCAAAGTGGTCAGGCTGGAACTGGCGTGGCGCAGACTGGCCTGCACCTGTCCCTGCATCAGCACCCGCCCCTGCACCCACTGCACGGCGTAGTCCTCGAACGCCAGTTGCAACTGGCCGTCCAGTTGCAGGGTGTTCCAGGGCGCGCCCAGCCCTTGCAGCAGGCTGGTGGGCCACTCGCTCTGGTGGTTGCCCACCGCCACCCGCACGCGCTGCCAGCCCGCCTGCACCGTCACCTGCAAGGGCTGGCGGGCGCAGCAGTCGGGCCACAGGGCCAGCGTCGCACCCCGCCAATCGGGGCGAATGCGCCAGTGCAGCCGCCCCGGCAAGGCCGTGGCATCGCGGCTGTTGCGCCCGCCCGTCAGCACCAGTTGCGCCGAACCGTTCCAGACACTGCCGCGCGCACCCTGCAACTGCACCTGCCCTTGCGAAGCCTGCGCCACGGCCGCTGCCAGCCAGCGTGCCGGTGCAAACAGCCACAGGCTCAACCCGGCCCCCAACAGCGCGCCCAGCACCGCCCAGCGGCGCACCCTGGCACGCACACGCGGGGCACGCGGCGGGCGGGAGACGGAGAAGGTATTGCGCATGGTGTCAGAAAAGTATCAGGTCGATCCGGCAGAAAAACATCATGGCACCGCCGGCAGGCTCAACACCACCGTGCCACTCCAGCGCAAGGCAGATGCCGCAGGAGCGGCTGCCGGAGCTGATGCGGCATTGGCAGGCGCGGAGGCGGCCTTCGCCTGCTGTATCTCCACCTGCACCGGCAGGGCATGGGCACTCTCGCGCATCTGCTGGAGCCACTGCGCCAGCGCGTCCGGCGCGACCTGCTGGAAGCGCACCGTGGCCCGATCGCCCACCACCTGCACCTGGCTGGAGGCCCCCAGCAGACGTGGCGTATGGCTTTGCACCCCGCGCAACGCGGCGGCCGGAGTGATGCTGCTGGCCTGCCCTTGCAAGGCCTGTGCCTGCTGCCGCCAGACCTGCATCTGCTGCACCTGCCGCTCCAGTTCCGGGGCACGCGCCTGAAACTGCCGCAGGCTCGACAGGGCCGGAGCCACCGCCAGCCACCACAGCAGGGCCAGCCCCACCACGCTGGCCGCCAGCAGCACCATGCGCCGCTCACGCGCCTGCAATGCCTGCCAGCGCGACAGCCCGGCCTGCCACCACGGCCAGCGCGAAGCCAGCCCAGAAAGGGATGCGCGAGAAGAATTTCGGGAAGAACGGCTCATGGCTGCACCTTCGGATGGGTGGAGCGAACCGGGCCGATCTGCACGCTGGCATCCTCACCCGGCACGGCATTCAGGCCATCGGCCAGCAACAGCGTCTGCCACTGCTGCATCTGTGCCTCTGGCAAGGCCAGCCCTTGCAGCGTCAGGGACTGGCCATCGTAGCGCATGGCCGTGGGCATGGCCGTCACGCCCGCACGCTGCAACGCCGAACCAGCCGCCGAAGCCAGGGCCTCAAACGCTGCGGGAGTCACCGCCCCGCTCTGCTGCTGCAAGCGCGCGAGTTCACGCTGCATTTGCAGCGGCGCATCGACCACCACCGGAATCTGCGGAAAAGTGCTGCGGAACACCGCATCCACCTGTCCACGCAAGCCCTGCAACTGCTGGCGCGCCTGCCAGCCCAGCACATTCAGCCCCACCAGATTCACCAGCAACAGCAACAGCACGGCCACCCGCGCCCACCGCCATTGCGGCTGCCGCCACACCGCCTGCCAGTTGCCACTGATGCCCTGCGCAAAACGATCCTTGCCGGAATTGGCGAACTGGAACTGCGCCAGATTCCACGGGGTCTGCGCCGCCTGCAACAGATGCTGCGGCCACTCCAGCAACTGCACAGCACGCCCCAGCACCTGCTGCGCCTGCTGGTACACCGCCGGTTCGGCCTGCACCACCGCATCGGCGGCAGTGCGCGAGACGATGTCCATCTGCGCCACCGCCGGGGTCAGGGGCACACACAGCGTGCGGCCCTCGGCATCGGCGTGGGTCACGGCCAGCCAGGCATCTTCCGGGGTTCCCAGTGCCAGCAGTTGCGGCGTGAGTGCCTCATCGCCTTCCGATGCCTGCGGAGGCCACACCGGCACCATCCGATGCACCGGCACACCCGCCTGCGCCAACACCTCCACCGCGCCTTGCAGCCACGCCTGATCGCACACCGCCACCCAGGTGGCCGCGCCAGGGCGCACATCAGGGGCCAGTGCCATGTGCAACTGCGCGCCATCGTCCAGCAACTGTTCTTCCAGCAGGCCATGCAGCACCGCGCGGGCACGGGCGCGGTCGCGCAAGGCCACCTTGGGCCACACCACCCGATGCCAGGACAGTGCCTGTGGCGGCAGCACCAGCGTCACCGCCGCAGCACGCCCCGGCTTGGGCAACAGCGCGGCCACGGCCACGCCACTGCGCTCCACGGTCTGCCCGTCTGCCGACACCACATGGCGCAAGGGCGTGTGCGCCGTGATCGGCGTCGCCGGGGGAATCTCAATCAACAGAACGCTCATGGAAGTCTCGGCAGAGGGGGAATCACATCAGATCGGGCGTGAAATGAGAAGACAGCGGAGCCAGGCCCGCCGGAGAAAGACAGCAGGCCACCATGCGAAAAGTGCTGCCACGGGAAAAATTCCGGTCATTGTAGGGCCTGTTCGCACTCGTGCCGCACCGTACGCAGGCGATTGCCATCGCGGTGCAGCACATAGCGGTCGCTGGTTTCGAGGGTGTCCAGCCGCAGGCGGCCCGTCACCAGAAAATAGCTGGTTTCCACACCCAGCGTGCTGCCGTTGAGCGGCACATCCGGCCCCACAACGGTCTGCGCATTCGCCACACTGGCGAAAGGCTGGGTCTCGCGCACCGCCGCCAGCCGGGCTGCCACGGCCTGATCCGCACCTTCCAGGGCCGCCCACAGCACCAGCTCATGCGCCGTGTTGAGATTGAGCCGGGTGCGGGCAGGCAGTACGGTGACATAGGGGCGGAGGCGTTCGATGGTGGGGCGATCCAGCCCCAGCCAGTCCAGTTGATCGATGCAGACCGGCGTGAGCGGAATCTCGCTCGTGCGGCTAGCCTCGCTGTCCGCGCTGTCCGCGCTGTCGGCGTTTTCGGCCCGTACCGACGCATGGTACTGCCGCGCCAACGTGGCCACCTGCTCCACCGGCAGATTGAGGGCCTCGAACAGGCGTTCGAACTGTGTCACGGTCGCGGCATCCAGCTGCTCGCCATCGACCAGATTCGTGAGGTTGAGACGGCCTTGCAGATCGGCCACGCCCCCATTGAAGAAAGCTTCGGTCATGTCGGCATTGGCATCGACCTGCGAAACATTGTGGTCGGCCGTCAGAAAGGTGGAAAGCCGCGCCTCGGCCAGCGGCAGTGCCCAGGGTTCGTTGAGGTGGTCGTTGCTGGTGGCGCGGCGATCCAGATACAGGATGATCTTGCCCCAGTCCAGCGCACCACGCACCAGCCAGTACGCCTGGCTCTGGGCACGCTCGTCGGTTTCGGCCTGAATGTTGCGCCACTGCTGCCAGCTCGCCGCCGAAGCCAGACTGGCCACCAGGGCCACGATCAGCATGGCCACCAGCAAGGCCGCCCCGCGCTGGCGTGGAGGGCTGGAGGATGGCATCACAACGAAATTGAAAGAGGCTTGCATAAGCTATTTTCAGTATTTTATTTTTTGAACATATTCAAAAATTTCAGGCAATATATTTTTCAAATGGAATCACAAATTTTTTAATCATATCATCCGCACGTTTTTTCGCTTGCTCCACAAAATGCTTCAAGTACACAACCGCCCAATCCTGCATACTTCCATCAAAACCTTGATCCAGGTCCCGAACGTGAAACTGTATCTGCATTGCAGCCGCCCAGTTGATATATAAATCACTCGGCTGTGCCTTGAACAGGCAGGCAGAACTTGCGTGTCTGCACACCAGCCTATCTCCTTCAAGCTCCCAATCGACCTCAAAATAATGAATGGCAAATCTATCATAATCCTGATTATCCAGCATTCGAGCGCAAACCTGCGCCAGCTTGAACGCTGATATGATGTTGGGTGGCTGTGCTTTTTTCGATATATTCCTTGTTTTTATATCAATAATCTCATAGAAACCATTCTTTGCAACCAGAATATCCGCCGTATCGTTCTGCTTTTCATCAAATGGATTCTCAATATTCCACTGATCCGTCGCATTCTTGCCCCTGCTCAACAGAAACAAGACCGTGGGTGAATCGAACAGTTCCTGCCTTGCCCTGAAGCCAATCACACTGGGATTTCTGCTATACAGATCATTGAGATACTCGTATTGCCGATAAGCATTATCGGGGAATTGTCTTTTCAATTCAGCATACACATGCTTGTCAAAAGGTTCACCGGCTGCATGACCGGAGAGCGTTCCCGAAGCCGGTTTCGGAACAGAGGTTCCCTGTATGCTTTCAGCCAATTTTTTGTAGTTCACATACATCATCCACCTCCAGGAGTCTATCGAACAGATGGTTTATTTTCATCAAGATACACTTATCTTCAGTTGCAAGAAAATTCACCACCAGTGCTGTAATGGAATCATGCAGAGCAACCTCACTTTCATTCGCCCAATCAATTCTTCTGAATGGAATACTGGCAATCGGTCTTTCTGAAAACTCTACAATATTACCTTTATTGACACCATTGCATCGCAACCACTCAAAAACCACCGATTGATTGAGATAGGCCAATATATATTCAATACTTTCCCTTACCTCTGGCTTTCTGAAAATTGCAGTCACATCCTGGGTCGGATAAATATCCTCATCCGCCAACGCAAAACGAAAATAATTTTTATTGGAGATTCTCTCTTTGCAAGGAACAAAAATTCTTTTTTCAGGGCGACTGAACAACTTAAAATTTCTCAGAAAAACCCATTCCCAGTAATTTATTTCACGATTGTACTGATACCGATCTTTCAGATTTTCCTTATAGGGAAGCAGATGCTTATAAAAATTCGGATATTTTTCCCGGAAAACATCCTCACTCAAACCCTCGTGAATCATGATATATTTTGTGATTTTTCTGGTAAAAAATGCCTCCAAATCCTTGGCCTTCACCACATTCAACGCAGCGACATTTTCAATTTCATTCAATTTTTCTTCAGTGATCTGAAAGGCTTTATCCAAGCCACTCACCATGCCGTTCCCAATATCACACACATCACCAATCGAATCAAAAGCATGATTTTCAGCATCATGAAACAACGAATCCTTTACCTTCTGACAGGCACGTTCCAGCCTTCTCAATTCCACCTGGGTCTGCGTATTTTGCAGCATCCATCGTTCACCGAACCTGAAATGCGGCACACTCAAATAATCAACACCCGCAACATCCTTCCTCTGTCTGATGCAAGAAAGCATTTCTTTATCCAGTTTTTTTCTATTCTGAAATTTCACAACATTGATGAAATTTGACTTTTTCACACCCTTGATAAACTTGAAAACAATAATCGATGATGCCACCCCTTCAAAAACAGGTGTTTCATTAAAATGATAGATTTCTTCAAAAAACCCATGCTGAGTCATATAGTTTCGCAAAGATGCAGAATGTGCCGTATTGATCCAGTATTCTGGGCAAATAAACACAAGCTGTCCTTCATCACTCAACAACTGCACCGACTTCAAAATAAATATATACAAGTAATCACAAAGAGAATTGAAATAAAAACTCCAGATGCCATTCCGCATCAACTCCTCTTTTAGGTCATCCTCCAAATTTTTCCATCGAATATAAGGTGGATTTCCAATAATCAGATCAAACTTTTCATTGATTTTTGCAGAAACAAAACTCTCGTAATGGACGCAATCAAATTGATTGGCCAAACTCGCATCTATCTCATATGCCGTGACATTTTCATACCCTCTGGATTGCAGCAAATCCAGAAAAACACCTTCTCCACAGGATGGCTCCAGAATTCTTGCACTTCGATCCACATTGGCCAGATCAATCATGAAATCCGCCACATTCCTGGGAGTGAAATATTGACCAAATTTATTTTTATTATTCTGTTTTTTTATTTTTTGCATTCAACCATCCTTGACATCACATATATCCATATGCCCCAAAAAATTACAAGCGGGCCGCTCCCTGCTGGGGATTGAGCCAGTCGCGCACCAGCCAGCCGCTGATGGCCTGCCCCGGAGCGAGCTGGATGCGCAGGCGGATGCTGTCGGGCACGGCGGCTTCCTGGGTACTGGTGGTCTGGGGCTGGCTGCCGGTTGTGTCGCCCGACGTATCGCCCGTGTCGGTTTGCACCTGGGAGCTGGACTGCGGGTTCACCCAACGCCCTTCGCGGGCATAGAAAATCTCCCATTGCGTCATGGGCAGCAGCACGACTTCGCGCGGCGAGGTGGTCAGGCCACCCGCATACGCCCATTCGCGGGCACGCTCCCAGGCGGCCTGCCATTGCTGACGCGAGTGCAGCGGCTCGGACTGCCAGCGCACCCAGTGGCGTTGCCCGCCGATGTTGCGATCCGACCAGGCCACGACCTGCAAGGCCGATGCCTCGCTGGCCAGCGCACGGGGAGCAAAGCGGCTCAGGCGCAGTACCTTGCCATCCCATTCCAGCGGGCGCAGATGCGGCAGTTCGGCCAGATGATTCAGGTCGGTATGCCACTGCGCCATGCTGGTCTGCACCACCGACAGCCCCTGTGCCTGCTGGCGAATCGCTTCATGGGCGCGCACCATGCCATCCAGCCCGCGCCAGCTCATGCCGCTGACCACGGCCAGCAAGGCAATGGCCACCATGACTTCCATCAGCGTGAAGCCGCGTTGCCTGCGCTGCAATGGGCTGCACCGCATCAGTAACGCCCCGCCATCGTGGAGACCGAGAGCACAAAATGCTCGGCGGTACTGACCTGCGCATCGACACGGCGCAAGGCCGGATTGACGGTGGCACTGGTGACGCGCTGCACAAGGAACACGCGCCCGGCCTGTTCGCAGCGCGAATCCACCGTGCCGATCGATGGCAACTGGGGAGCCAGCCGCATGTCGATGAGGGTGTTTTCGGCGCACAACTGGGCCAGATAGGCATCGGTGCGGCGTTCGGCATTGGCAATCAGGGCACCGGTGGCGCGGGAGCCTGCCGCCAGGGCAATGGCGACGATGGCCACGGCCACCAGCACTTCGATCAGCGTGAATCCGTGCTGCTTCATGGTGCGGGCGTGGTCGTGAAAGGCTGCAAGCCGTCGCTGCTCACCTGCACCCGTGCCTGTGGGTGGCCGCTGAACAGCAGGGTGATGCGCTGGGGCGGCAGCAGCGGCTCGGCCCCCAGCACCACAGGCGCGGCAACGTGTGCGGACACGCCTTCGGCCAGCCAGTGCGTGGGCAGGCCCTCGATGAAGTGCGGGGCCTGCCCCTCGAACACAAATCCGTCTTCGGTGGGCCGCCAGACCAGGGCGCGACCGCTGGCACGCGAGTGGATGCGGGCACTCTCCAGCAAAGCCGCCAGGCGGTCGCCTTCGCGCTCCAGCGTGCGCACGGCACTGTCAGGCCAGGACAGCACCGCCACCGCAGAGGCAATGCCGATGATGGCCGCAACGATGACGATTTCCATCAGGGTGAAGCCCCGCTGCCGCGACCGTGAACCGGGAGTACGCAGGCCGTTCCGATTCTGGCGAATCTGGCGCAGCGTCGCCACGGCCATGCCCGGCTTACTGCCAACTGCCAATGTCGGCATCGGCCCCTTCTCCTCCCGGCTGGCCGTCTGCGCCATAGGACAGCACGTCCACCTCGCCATACACCCCAGGCGCAATATAGACATACGGGTTGCCCCAAGGGTCGGCAGGCAATTTCTCGACGTACGGACGGCTCCAGCGTGTGGGCACCGGCTCGGCGGTGGGGCGGGCAATCAAGGCATTCAGCCCCTGCTCGGTGCTCGGGTAGCGCAGATTGTCGGTGCGGTAGAGCTTGAGAGCCTGCATCAGCGTGTTGATGTCGGCCTTGGCCGCCGTCTGGCGTGCCTCGTCGGTACGGCCCATGATGCTGGGGGCGATCAGGGCGGCCAGCACCCCGATAATCACCACCACCACCATGATTTCGATCAGGGTAAAGCCCTGTTGCAAACGGCGGGACACAGGCAAGGACGTGGAAAGGGAAGAATGGGTGGACATGGCTAGGGGCAGTCGGCAGTCTGTTTCACGCTGGTGACACCAGAGCATGGGCACAGGTTCCGCAAAAATCGAAAAAAGCCGCAACGGATTGCAGCCTGCAAATGGCCTTTGACATCCTCCCCGCCCTAAAGAGCGGGGATTCCTCCAGCGAGACGGCAATGCCCTGCCGCGAGAATGTTGCGTGCTGCGTTTACGTCGCGCTCGTGTACCGCCCCGCAGTCGCTGCACGTCCATTCTCTTATTCCAAGACCTGCGATACCTTTGGGCCTCGACTGTGGCAACGCGCCACAAGCCGAACAGGTCTGGGTTGAATACGCTTCGCTCACTTCCTCAAAAACCACTCCGGCCTGATGGCACTTGTATTCCAAAGCGGTTTTCAACGATGACCAGCCCGCGTCCAGCGTGGACTTGGCCATCCCGGTTTTGACCAGCTTCGCGCTGGCCACGTCGCCCACGAAGATGGCGGCGTTGTTCTTCACAAGGTTCGTTGTGAATTTGTGGATTTCGTCTTTTCGGCGGTTGGCTATTTTTGCGTGAATCGCCTTGACGCGCTTTTTCTTGCGCGCCCGTTGCGCCACGGCAAGCTGCGGCTCCAACTCCCGATACCAGCGGCCATGCAGCTTCTGGCCCGTGCTGGTGGTGGCGCAGTCTTTCAAGCCAAGGTCGATGCCGAGCGAGGCCGTACCTTCACCCGCTTGGGCTTCAACCTCCACCTCCACGGCCACGTTGAAATACCAGCGGCCACGGGCATCTTCGTTGAAGCTCGCAGTCTTGAATTGGTATTGACTCAGGCCGTAGCTATCCCATACGCCGAAATAATGGCCGTTGTGATAGACCTGCCCACTCTTCCAAGAAGCTGCGCCGGTGTTGATGGGTATCCAGCCCAGGCTGCGTTGGCTGCCACTGGACTTACGCCAGTTCAGGCGCGTTCGCTTGTATTGACGACGGCGCGTGACATATTCTTGCGCAACACATTGCAGCGTATGGCTGTGCAAGCCCAGCTCTTTGTGTGCGCCGACCGTGTATGGATGAATATCGTAGGCGGACAGCCACTTACCGCGCTCACGAATAGAACGACTGGAAAGCGCATTAATGAAATTCCAGACAAAATTGACCTGCCGCGCCATCTGCAAAAGCAGCGGCGCGTGCTTATCTTTCACGCGGATTTTCAGGGTTTTAACGGCTGCCGACATGGTACTGATTTTAACAGAGAGGGTATATCTTCAATGTGTTGCTCATTAAATGGCATGGAATCCTTCGGGTTCCGCGCTATCCTTCCCCGCCCTTAAGGGCGGAGTTTGTCGCGCAATTGGATCATAATTGCACTATGAGCACACCACTATTACAGAACTTGGCACTGACGCGCGTTTTGACTGCATTGGCCTGGGGCATGCTGGCGGCCAGCGTGGTGTTCTGGGCGATACGCACCAGTGACCCTGCCAGCACCAGCGGCAATCCGGTGGCAGCCACCCCGACGGCCGCGCCCAACCCACAGGCCACGGCCTTCCTGCTGGGGCAACGCAGCACCGCCGCCGCCCCCGTGCAGGAGCAGGCCCGCACCCAGAGCCGCTACCAGCTCATGGGGGTGCTGGCAGGTACGCGCAGCCAGCAGGGAGCGGCCTTGATTGCGGTGAATGGCAAACCGGCACGCGCCTACCCGGTAGGAGCCACGGTCGAGGGCGACGATGGCTGGATACTGCAAAGCCTGCATGGGCGCACCGCCCGGCTGGGCGCAGAGCGGCACGGCGAGACGGGCCTGCAACTGGAGATGCCGGAGTTTCAACCCAAGTCCTGACATCGGGCATCCCCCAGAAAAAAAAGCCCTACCGCAATGATGGCAGGGCTTTTTTGCATGGCTTGCAGGCGTTGGCGTTTATTGCGGTGGCTGCCAGCCGCCGCCCAGCACGCGGTACAGCTCCACCCGGTTGGCCAGCAGGGCCGCGCGGGTTTGCAGCACGGCCTGCTGTGCGCTGAACAGGGAGCGTTGCGCATCCAGTGCGTCCATGAAGCTGGCCACGCCGCCCTGGTAGCGCATGTCGGCCAGTTCGTAGCGGCGGGTTTCGGCGGCCACCAGCGACTGTTGCCCCTCCAGTTGCTGTGCCAGAGTGGCACGGGCGGCCAGGGCATCGGCCACTTCGGTAAAGGCAGACTGGATGGACTTCTCGTACTGCGCCACGGCCATGTCGCGCCCGACTTGCGCTGCTTCGAGGCGGGCGCGGTTGCGGCCTGCGTCGAAGATCGGCAGGATCGCCTGCGGTGCGAGCGACCAGCCAAAGCTGCCGCTGCTGAACAGGTCGGACAGTTGCGTGCTGGCCGAACCCAGGCTGGCGGTCAGGCTGATGCTCGGGAAAAAGGCGGCACGCGCCGCGCCAATGTTGGCATTGGCCGCACGCATGGCCTGCTCGGCCTGCCGGATGTCGGCACGGCGCGTGAGCAGTTGCGAGGGCAGACCGGCGGGCACATCGCCCAACACGTCCAGCGGTACGTCCACCGGCTGCAACAGGCGCGGTTCGATGGGACTGCCCACCAGCAGCGTCAGGGCGTTGATGGCCTGGGCGCGGGCGCGTTGCTGTTCGGCCAGCGTGATGCGGGCCGATGCGGTGAGCGATTCGGTCTGGCTCAGCTCCAGTGCCGAGACCACGCCGTTGTCGAAGCGCATCTGCATCAGGCGTTGCGATTCCTCGCGGGTCTGGAGGGTCTGCCCGGTCAAATCCAGCAGGGCCGAGGCCGTTTGCAGGTTCAGCCAGGCACTGGCGACGCTGGCGATCAGGCTGGTCTGCACGGCCTGGTGGGCATACTCGGTGCCGAGGTAATCGGCCAGAGCGGCTTCGCGCAGGCTGCGCAGGCGGCCAAAGAAGTCGATTTCCCAGGCACTGACCTGCAACCCGGCGGTGTAGGTGGAGTTGATGGGTTCATCGTCGCCCGCGGTTTGCCGCTGTCCGGTCGCGCCCGCCGAGATGGTGGGCAGCGGCCCGGCACGCTGGATGCGGTATTGCGCCTGGGCCTGCTCGATGGCCAGGGCGGCCACGCGCAGGTCGCGGTTGTTCTGGAGGGACTGCTCCACGAGTTCGCGCAGGTTGGCATCGGTGAGGAACTGCTGCCAGGGCACGAGGTTCTGGCCTTGCGCATCCACCTGCCCTGCTGCCGCTCCCAGATCGAGATCGGGCCATTGGCTGGCCACCGGCGCGGCCGGAATTTCCAGGGTCGGGATGAAGGAACAGGCCGACAGCAGCGCTGCCAGCGACAGCACGGCCGCCTGCACGGGCAGGCGTGCGAACCGCCCCGCCTGGCGGCGGGAATGCGACTGCGCGGTGTGATCGGGCTGGTGGGAGTTCAGGACGGTATCAGTCATGGTGCTTGCCCTCCACGGGGGTGCCTGCCGGTGCCGCAGCGGGCAGGGGTTTGTCTTTGCTCTTGAAGATGGCACGTACCACCACATAGAAGGTGGGCACGAAGGCCAGTGCCAGCACCGTGCCGGTAATCATGCCGCCGATCACGCCGGTGCCGATGCTGCGCTGGCTGGCCGAGCTTGCGCCGGTGGCCAGGTACAGCGGCACCACGCCGAAGGTGAAGGCCAGCGAGGTCATCAGAATCGGGCGGAACCGCAGGTGGGCGGCTTCCAGCGCGGCAGCAATGGCCGACTTGCCCTGTGCCTGCAAGTCCTTGGCGAACTCGATAATCAGAATCGCGTTCTTCGCCGAGAGGCCGATGATGGTCACCAGTCCGATCTGGAAGTACACGTCACGCGGCATGCCATGCAGGAACACAGCTCCCACCACGCCCAGCACGCCCAGCGGCACGACCAGAATCACGCCCAGCGGAATCGACCAGCTCTCGTACAGGGCGGCCAGACAGAGGAACACGGCCAGAATGGAGAAGGCATAGAGAATCATGCCGGCATTGCCTGCCAGTTTTTCCTCGCGGGACTGCCCCGTCCACTCGTAGCCGAAGCCGGACGGAAGCTGGGCGGCCAGCCGCTCCATTTCAGCCATGGCATCGCCGGTGCTGTAGCCGGGGGCGGCATCACCGGCGATCTTGATGGCCGGATAGCCGTTGTAGCGCACCACCTGCATCGGGCCACTGACCCAGTGTGTGCTGGCAAATGCCGAGAACGGCACGGCCACGCCCTGGCTGTTGGGTGCGTTCAGGGTGAGCAGGTCATCGGGCTGCATCCGCGCAGCGGCTTCGGCCTGCACCATGACGCGCTGCAAACGCCCCTGGTTCGGGAAGTCGTTCACATAGCTGGAACCCAGCGAAGTGGACAGCGTGCTGTTGATGGCGGCAAAGCTCACGCCCAGGGCGTTGGCTTTGTCGCGGTCGATCTCCAGCCGCAGTTGCGGAGCGTCTTCCAGACCGTCGGGGCGCACACCGGCCAGAATCGGGCTTTGTGCCGCCATGCCCAGCAACTGGTTGCGCGCCGCAATCAGGGCATCATGGCCGCTGGAGCCACGGTCTTGCAGACGGAAGGTGAAGCCCGACGCATTGCCCAGTTCGGGAATGGGCGGCGGCGAGAGGGTGAAGATGAAGGCATCGCGAATTTGCGAGAAAAAGCCCATCGAACGTCCGGCGATGGCATCGGCGGTGTGCTCGGCTCCCTTGCGCTGCGACCAGTCCTTCAGCGGCACGAACATCAGCGCGGCGTTCTGACCCTGCCCAGTGAAGCTGAAGCCCAGAATGGAGACGATGTTCTCGACTTCCGGCTGCTGCTGGAAGTAACCTTCGGCCTGCTTGACCACGTCCAGCGTGCGGTGCTGCGAGGCTCCGGGCGGAAGCTGGATGCTGGTGATGACAAAGCCCTGGTCTTCATTGGGCAGGAAGGAGGACGGCAGGCGGTTGTAAATCCACGCCACCGCCACACCGATGGCCAGATAGACGATCATGGTGCTGAACCCACGGTTCAGGATGCGGGCCATGCCGCCTTCGTAGGTCTTGGCCGCCCGCGAGAACGAGCGGTTGAACCAGCCGAAGAAGCCGCGCTTGGCGTGGTGGTGGCCGGCCTTGACGGGCTTGAGGAAGGTGGCGCACAGCGCAGGCGTGAGCGACAGGGCCAGGAAAGCCGAGAAGGCAATCGAGACCGACATGGTCACGGCAAACTGGCGGTAGATGTTGCCGATGGAGCCGCTGAAGAATGCCAGCGGCACGAACACGGCAATCAGCACCAGCGTCACGCCGACGATCGCGCCGGAAATCTGGCTCATGGCCTTGCGGCTGGCCTCCAGTGGCGACAGCCCTTCCTCGGTCATGATGCGCTCGACGTTCTCCACCACGATGATGGCATCGTCCACCACAATCCCGATCACCAGCACCATGCCGAACATGGACAGCACGTTGAGCGAGAAGCCCAGCCCCAGCAGCACGCCCAGCGTGCCCAGCAGGGCAATCGGCACGACGATGGTCGGGATGATGGTGTAACGCCAGTTTTGCAGGAACAGGAACATCACCACGAACACCAGCGCGATGGCTTCGCCCAGTGTGACGAACACCTGTTTCATGGAAATTTCCACGAACTTGGACGTATCGTAGGGAGCCAGCCATTCCACGCCTTCGGGGAAGAAGCGTTCGAGTTCGGCCATGCGGGTGCGCACGGCTTCGGCGGTGGCCACGGCATTGCCGCTGGTGGAGAGCTGCACGCCGATGGCGGCGGCCGGGTTGCCATTGAGGCGCGAGCCGAAGGCATAGCTTTCCACGCCCAGTTCCACGCGCGCCACGTCCTTGAGGCGCACCGTGGAGCCGTCGCTGTTGGCGCGCAGCACGATGTTCTCAAAGGCCTTCGGGTCGGTCAGTTGCCCCTGCACCACCACCGTGGCGGTGATGGTCTGGGTCTCGACACTGGGCAGTTCGCCAATCGTGCCGGAAGCCACCTGTGCGTTCTGCGCGGCAATCGCGGCCGTGACATCGGCTGCCGAGAGGTTGTAGCCGGTCAGCTTGGTCGGATCGATCCAGACACGCAGGGCACGCTCGGCCGCAAAAAGCTGGGCCTTGCCCACGCCTTCGGTACGCTGGATTTCCGGCAGCACGTTGCGGGACACATAGTCGCCCAACTGGTACACGCTGAAGTCGTCACGCTTGGACACCAGGGCCACCACCATCAGGAAGGTGGACGATGCCTTTTCCACCTGAATGCCCTGCTGCGTCACGGCAGCGGGCAGGCGGGGCGTGGCCTGCGAGAGGCGGTTCTGCACGTCCACCTGGGCCAGATCGGCATCGGTGCCCGGCTCGAAGCTCAGCGTGATGGAACCACGGCCATTGGCCTCGCTGCTGGACTCCATATAGACGAGACCCGGCGAGCCGTTCATCTCGCGCTCGATCACGGCCAGCACGGACTCGTCCAGCACCTGGGCGGATGCACCAGGGTAAGTGGCCGAGATGGAAATGGTGGGTGGAGCCACCGACGGATACTGCGCCACCGGCAACTGGCTGTAGGACACCAGCCCGAGGACGATGATGAACAATGCCACCACCCAGGCAAATACCGGGCGGTCAATGAAAAACTTGGCCATGCCGCAACTCCTTTATTGCTGGGCCGGGGCCGGGGCGGGAGCCGCTTCGGCAGGGGCTGCCGCGCCGTCCGGTGCCGCCTCTGGCGCAGCAGCAGGAGCCGCCGCCGGGGCATCGGCCTGCCACGGCACCGCCTGCACCGGAATACCGGGAGGCATCATGCCCAGCAACTGGAAGCCATCGACCATGACCTGCTCGCCTTCCTCCAAACCTTCCAGCACCAGCCAGCGGTTGCCGCTGGCCTCACCGACCACCACCTTGCGCACTTCGCGCTGGCCCTGGGCATTCACCACGGTGAGGGTGTCGCCCTGCTGGGTGCGGGTGACGGCCTGCTGGGGCACGGCAATCGCATCGGCACGCTGGGCCTGTTCCAGCTTCACGCGCACATACATGCCCGGCAGCAGCACGCCATCGGGGTTGGGGATTTCGGCCCGCAGTGTCACCTGGCCGGTGGTCGCATCCACCGTCAGATCGGTAAAGAGCAAACGGCCCGCATCGCCGTAGGTCGTGCCATCGTCCAGCGCGATCTGCACGCTGGCGGCTTCCTCGCCTTCGGCACGCTTGAGCTTGCCTTCCTGCAAGTCGCGGCGCAGTCGCAGCACCTCGTTGCTGGACTGGGTGAAGTTCACATACACCGGGTCGATCTGCTGCACCACGGCCAGTTGCGTGGCCTCGCCCTGCCCCACCAGCGCGCCTTCGGTGACGAGGGCGCGGCCAATGCGGCCAGAGATGGGCGCGGTCACGTTCGCATAACCCTGGTTGATTTCAGCGGTGCGCACCGCGGCCCGGGAAGCCGCCACATCGGCCTGCGCGGCCTTGTGGTTGGCCAGCGCATTGTCGAATTCCAGCTTGCTGATGGCATTGGCCGCCACCAGCGGACGGTAACGCTCCAGCACGGCACGGGCCTGCACCTCGCTGGCTTCGGAACGCGCCAGCGTGGCCTTGGCACTTTGCAGCGCGGCGTTGTAGGGGGCAGAGTCGATGGTGAACAGCCGCTGTCCGGCCTTCACATCAGAGCCTTCCTGGAAGTGGCGTTTTTGCAGAATGCCAGCGGCACGGGCGCGCACCTGCGCCACGCGCGAGGCTTCCACGCGACCGGGCAAATCCGTCACCAGCCCGACGGTGGAGCGTTGCGCCACCACCACACCCACCTTGGGCAACGGCTGCTGTGGAGCAGCCGCAGATTCATCCGCTCCCTGTGCTGCAGCCTGCTTGTCGTCGCCACCGAAACAGCCTGCCAGCAAGGCCGACAGGCCCACCACGGCCACACCGGTGAGGGTGCGTGCCCGGCTGGGCCGGGAGCTGTCGTTACGGCCTGCCCCGCGTGAGCCAGGGGCTGATTGCATCCTGAAATTGCGCATCTGTAAGTCCTTCAATACCAATCCATTCATCACGAAACCATTGCAGGCCAGCCGCCACAGCACCCGTCGCCCACGGGCACAGCGGCACATTTCGCCTGTGCCCGAAAGCCAGCGATTATACATACATCGATGAATGTATAATAACCCCTTCATTTCGACGGTTGTTGGGCGATGTCAAACGCCTGTGACCATTTTCGCCATTGATGGCAATGGCTGGATTCCTTTTCTTCACCGAGGGCCATGGCACGCAAAACCAAGGAAGACGCAGAAAAAACCCGCTGCCAGATTCTGGACGCAGCGGAAATGCTGTTTCAGGCACAAGGGGTATCGCGCACCTCGTTGCAGGCCATTGCCTCGCAGGCGGGCATCACGCGCGGGGCCATCTATTGGCATTTCAAGGACAAGGGCGATCTGTTCAACGCGCTGATGGATCGCACCATCTGGCCGATGGAGCAGGCCTGCCAGGAAAGCGGCTCCGATGAGGCCATTGCCAGCGACCCCAATCCGGTGGCCAGTCTGCGCCAGCACCAGCTAGAGGCCATGCACACCATCGCCCACAATCCACGGGTGCGCCGCATGCTGGAAATCGCCATCTATCAGGTGGAACTGACGGACGACATGAAGGTCGTGCGCGACAAGGTCTTCGAATCACAGGAAAACTTCTACGAACGCAACCGCCGGGTCTTCGCGCTGCCGAGAATCGCCCACCATCTGCGACCGGGCCTGACCCCGGAATCGGCGGCCCGCACCATGCAAAGCATGCTGTTCGGCCTGATCGATACCTGGATGCTGACTCCCGGCCATTTCGATCTGGAGGCCAGCGGCCGCCAGGCCATCGATACCATCCTGCACGGTATCGGCCTGGGCGTGTGGGCGGAGTGAACAGGTCTGCGCCAGCACACCTGCCCACCCCACACCGCTTCAATACTCCCAGAAAATCCGCTGCAATTCCTTGGTGTCCTGCGTCTTGGTCAGGGCCACAGCCGTCAGGATGCGGGCTTTTTGCGGATTCAGATCGTGGGCCACCACCCAGTCGTACTTGTCATCGGGCTGTTCGGCATTGCGCAGCACAAAACCACCGGGCACGCGCGAGGAACGCACCACCAAGGTGCCTTTTTCGCTCAATTCGGTGAGCTTGGGCACGATGCGATTGGGCACGGAGCCATTGCCGGTTCCGGCATGGACGATGGCCTTCACACCGGAAGCACCCAGTGCCTCCACCACGGTGGGAGCGACGTTGCCATAGCTGTAGGCCACTTCCACGGCAGGCAGGGCATCGATCTGCTCGATGTTGAATTCACTCTGCGTGGTGTGGCGTTTCACCGGGGCGCGGAACCAGTAATTCTTGCCTTCCACCACCATGCCCAGCGGCCCCCACTGGCTGACGAACGCACCGGTCTTGATGTTGATGAGCTTGGCCACATCGCGGGCGGTGTGGATTTCGTCGTTCATCACGATCAGCGCGCCCTTGCCGCGTGCATCGGTGCTGGCCGCGACACTGACGGCATTGAGCAGGTTCAGCGCACCATCGGCAGAAATGGCAGTGCCGGGGCGCATGGAACCCACCAGCACCACGGGCTTGTCGCTGGGGATGACCAGATTCAGGAAGAAGCCGGTCTCCTCCAGCGTGTCCGTGCCGTGGGTCACGACGATGCCATGCACATCGTCCTGCTTGAGCAGTTCGGCCACGCGCTTGCCCAGCCCCAACAGCTCCTGGTTGGTGAAGCTTTCCGAGGCAATCTGGAAGGTTTGCTCGCCGGTGACGCGGGCGATCTCGTTCACTTCCGGCAGACCCGCCAGCAGCTTGTCCACCGGCACTTTGGCTGCCGTGTACGAGGCACTGTTGAGCGCGGAAGCCCCGGCCCCGGCAATCGTGCCACCGGTAGCCAACACCACCACATGGGGTTTGCTGGCCGCTTGCGCCTGGGCGGCGGGAGCGGCTTCGACACTGGCATCGCGGGCCTGGGCCGGTGCCAGCACACACAGGGCCAGCACGATGCTGCCCAGCAGGGAGACGGGTTTGCGCTTGAATGTCATGAATACCCCTTCAGGATCGGTCTATAAAAATCGACAGGCGGCGAGAATGCAACATAGCATGCAAAACCCGTGCCTGCCATTCGGTTTGACATCCTCCCCTGCCTAAAGGCAGGGGATTCCTCCAGCGAGACGGCAATGCCCTGCCGCGAGAATGTTGCGTGCTGCGTTCACGTCACGGTCGTGTGCCGCTCCACATTCGCTGCATGTCCATTCCCTTATTCCAAGACCTGCGATACCTTTGGGCCTC
>NZ_FQUZ01000052.1 GCF_900129055.1 Lampropedia hyalina DSM 16112 | reverse complement strand
TGTGTTATAGTAGAGGGCTTCACTGATCGCGGTGAGGTTCTTAAAAAAGAAGACGGATTAGATAGTTTGTTTTCTTTGGTGTTCGTTAAAAACATACAGCCGATAAGCGTGGGCGTTTGGTAATTGCTCAAGTTCTTAGGAACAAAGGCAGAGATGCCTGGCAACCATTATATATGGAAAGCCAAACGCTCATGAACAGAACATGAAGTGTGTAAGTCTTATGATTTACAAATCCACTTCAATTCCGTTTTGAGTGAGTTTAACAAGATCGAACTATAGAGTTTGATCCTGGCTCAGATTGAACGCTGGCGGCATGCTTTACACATGCAAGTCGAACGGTAACAGGTCTTCGGATGCTGACGAGTGGCGAACGGGTGAGTAAAACATCGGAACGTGCCTGGTAGTGGGGGACAACTGCTTGAAAGAGCAGCTAATACCGCATGACATCCAAGGATAAAAGCAGGGGACCTTCGGGCCTTGTGCTACCAGAGCGGCCGATGGCAGATTAGGTAGTTGGTGAGGTAAAGGCTCACCAAGCCAGCGATCTGTAGCTGGTCTGAGAGGACGACCAGCCACACTGGGACTGAGACACGGCCCAGACTCCTACGGGAGGCAGCAGTGGGGAATTTTGGACAATGGGCGCAAGCCTGATCCAGCAATGCCGCGTGCAGGACGAAGGCCTTCGGGTTGTAAACTGCTTTTGTACAGAACGAAAAGGACTGGGTTAATACCCTGGTCATATGACGGTACTGTAAGAATAAGCACCGGCTAACTACGTGCCAGCAGCCGCGGTAATACGTAGGGTGCAAGCGTTAATCGGAATTACTGGGCGTAAAGCGTGCGCAGGCGGCTATGCAAGACCGATGTGAAATCCCCGGGCTCAACCTGGGAACTGCATTAGTGACTGCATAGCTGGAGTGCGGCAGAGGGGGATGGAATTCCGCGTGTAGCAGTGAAATGCGTAGATATGCGGAGGAACACCGATGGCGAAGGCAATCCCCTGGGCCTGCACTGACGCTCATGCACGAAAGCGTGGGGAGCAAACAGGATTAGATACCCTGGTAGTCCACGCCCTAAACGATGTCAACTGGTTGTTGGGAATTCATTTTCTCAGTAACGAAGCTAACGCGTGAAGTTGACCGCCTGGGGAGTACGGTCGCAAGACTAAAACTCAAAGGAATTGACGGGGACCCGCACAAGCGGTGGATGATGTGGTTTAATTCGATGCAACGCGAAAAACCTTACCCACCTTTGACATGGCAGGAAGATTCCAGAGATGGGATTGTGCTCGAAAGAGAACCTGCACACAGGTGCTGCATGGCTGTCGTCAGCTCGTGTCGTGAGATGTTGGGTTAAGTCCCGCAACGAGCGCAACCCTTGTCATTAGTTGCCATCATTTAGTTGGGCACTCTAATGAGACTGCCGGTGATAAACCGGAGGAAGGTGGGGATGACGTCAAGTCCTCATGGCCCTTATAGGTGGGGCTACACACGTCATACAATGGCCGGTACAAAGGGTCGCTAAGCCGCGAGGTGGAGCTAATCCCATAAAGCCGGTCGTAGTCCGGATCGCAGTCTGCAACTCGACTGCGTGAAGTCGGAATCGCTAGTAATCGTGGATCAGCATGTCACGGTGAATACGTTCCCGGGTCTTGTACACACCGCCCGTCACACCATGGGAGCGGGTTCTGCCAGAAGTAGTTAGCCTAACCGCAAGGAGGGCGATTACCACGGCAGGGCTCGTGACTGGGGTGAAGTCGTAACAAGGTAGCCGTATCGGAAGGTGCGGCTGGATCACCTCCTTTCTGGAAACAACAGCAAAACACTGAACGCCCACACTTATCGGTTGTTGGAACAAAGCATGGTGCAAACATGCAAGACAAGGAAGACCGGTCTTGTATCTATGCGACATGCCATGGGTCTGTAGCTCAGCTGGTTAGAGCACCGTCTTGATAAGGCGGGGGTCGTTGGTTCGAGCCCAACTAGACCCACCAAAATTCCAATATCCATTGTGGTCAAGAGGAAAGTTGGGGGATTAGCTCAGCTGGGAGAGCACCTGCTTTGCAAGCAGGGGGTCGTCGGTTCGATCCCGTCATCCTCCACCAAAAGATTTTTGTGTATAATGCGTAGTTTCGCTGAACACCAAAGAGGCTTTGAGCAAAAAATTGTTCTGAGGCTTTTTTGTTGTTTGTCGATATAGATCGATAAATCGGCTGTTCTTTAAAAATTCATAGAGTCGAATCAGCGTTGCTGATGGAAAGAAGATCGTATCTTCACCGTGCCATCAGCAACGAATTTGATTGCGTCAAAAACGAACATGACTGACAGCTTGAAAAAGCAGTTAGGAATGCTTCAGTAATTGACGATTGTTCTCTGGTTGTTGTGCAAGCAACGACCATCAAGACAAGCGTGAATTACGGCAATAACGCATCCAGGCCTTACTCTGAAATTACGGGCCTGGATAAGAGTTTGCTTGAGACTGTAATGAAGCTCTTTGCGCAAGCAGAGGTCAAAGTTATAGGGTCAAGTGACTAAGAGCATGTGGTGGATGCCTTGGCGATTACAGGCGATGAAAGACGTGATAGCCTGCGAAAAGCTTCGGGGAGCTGGCAAATGAGCATTGATCCGAAGATATCTGAATGGGGAAACCCACCCGCAAGGGTATCTTTAACTGAATACATAGGTTAAAGAGGCGAACCTGGAGAACTGAAACATCTAAGTACCCAGAGGAAAAGACATCAACCGAGATTCCGAAAGTAGTGGCGAGCGAAATCGGAGAAGCCTTCCAGTGATAGCACAGAAGATAATAGAACACCTTGGAAACGGTGACCATAGTGGGTGATAGTCCCGTATGTGAAAATTCTGTGTGGTACTAGGCTGGAGACAAGTAGGGCGGGACACGTGAAATCCTGTCTGAATATGGGGGGACCATCCTCCAAGGCTAAATACTCGTAATCGACCGATAGTGAACCAGTACCGTGAGGGAAAGGCGAAAAGAACCCCGGGAGGGGAGTGAAATAGATCCTGAAACCGCATGCTTACAAAAAGTCGGAGCCCTTCGGGGTGACGGCGTACCTTTTGTATAATGGGTCAGCGACTTACATTCAGTGGCAAGGTTAACCGAATAGGGGAGCCGAAGAGAAATCGAGTCCGAATAGGGCGTCTAGTCGCTGGGTGTAGACCCGAAACCAAGTGATCTATCCATGGCCAGGTTGAAGGTGCCGTAACAGGTACTGGAGGACCGAACCGACTAATGTTGCAAAATTAGCGGATGAGCTGTGGATAGGGGTGAAAGGCTAAACAAACTTGGAAATAGCTGGTTCTCTCCGAAAACTATTTAGGTAGTGCCTCAAGTATTACCTGCGGGGGTAGAGCACTGTTTTGGCTAGGGGGTCATGGCGACTTACCAAACCAAGGCAAACTCCGAATACCGCAGAGTACAGCTTGGGAGACAGTGCACCGGGTGCTAACGTCCGGACACAAGAGGGAAACAACCCAGACCGCCAGCTAAGGTCCCTAAAATTGGCTAAGTGGGAAACGAGGTGGGAAGGCACAGACAGTCAGGATGTTGGCTTAGAAGCAGCCATCATTTAAAGAAAGCGTAATAGCTCACTGATCGAGTCGTCCTGCGCGGAAGATGTAACGGGGCTAAGCCAGTTACCGAAGCTGCGGATGCACACTTTGTGTGCGTGGTAGGAGAGCGTTCTGTAGGCCTGTGAAGGTGGCTTGTAAAGGCTGCTGGAGGTATCAGAAGTGCGAATGCTGACATGAGTAGCGTTAAAGGGGGTGAAAAGCCCCCTCGCCGTAAGCGCAAGGTTTCCTACGCAACGTTCATCGGCGTAGGGTGAGTCGGCCCCTAAGGCGAGGCAGAGATGCGTAGCTGATGGGAAACAGGTCAATATTCCTGTACCGACCTATAGTGCGATGTGGGGACGGATCTTAATAGGTCATCCAACTGTTGGAATAGTTGGTTTAGACAGATGTAGGCGAGGTGTAGGCAAATCCGCATCTCATATACCGAGGCTGTCGATCGAGTGAGCTTGCTCACGAAGTGACTGAACGGGGTCCCAGGAAAAGCCACTAAGCTTCAGCTATAGGCGACCGTACCGCAAACCGACACTGGTGCGCGAGATGAGTATTCTAAGGCGCTTGAGAGAACTCTGGAGAAGGAACTCGGCAAATTGATACCGTAACTTCGGGAGAAGGTATGCCCTATTAGCGTGATGAGAACATCTGAGCGTGAATGGGTTGCAAAAAATCGGTGGCTGCGACTGTTTATTAAAAACACAGCACTCTGCAAACACGAAAGTGGACGTATAGGGTGTGACGCCTGCCCGGTGCTGGAAGATTAAATGATGGGGTGCAAGCTCTTGATTGAAGTCCCAGTAAACGGCGGCCGTAACTATAACGGTCCTAAGGTAGCGAAATTCCTTGTCGGGTAAGTTCCGACCTGCACGAATGGCGTAACGATGGCCACACTGTCTCCTCCAGAGACTCAGCGAAGTTGAAATGTTTGTGATGATGCAATCTCCCCGCGGAAAGACGGAAAGACCCCATGAACCTTTACTGTAGCTTTGTATGGGACTTTGAACAGATCTGTGTAGGATAGGTGGGAGGCTTTGAAGAGTGGATGCTAGTTCACTTGGAGCCGTCCTTGAAATACCACCCTGGTGTGTTTGAGGTTCTAACCTGCGCCCTTGAATCAGGGCGGGGGACAGTGCATGGTAGGCAGTTTGACTGGGGCGGTCTCCTCCCAAAGTGTAACGGAGGAGTTCGAAGGTACGCTAGGTACGGTCGGACATCGTGCTAATAGTGCATAGGCATAAGCGTGCTTGACTGTGAGACTGACAAGTCGAACAGGTACGAAAGTAGGACTAAGTGATCCGGTGGTTCTGTATGGAAGGGCCATCGCTCAACGGATAAAAGGTACTCTGGGGATAACAGGCTGATACCGCCCAAGAGTTCATATCGACGGCGGTGTTTGGCACCTCGATGTCGGCTCATCTCATCCTGGGGCTGAAGTCGGTCCCAAGGGTATGGCTGTTCGCCATTTAAAGAGGTACGTGAGCTGGGTTTAAAACGTCGTGAGACAGTTTGGTCCCTATCTTCCGTGGGCGTTGCAGATTTGAGGAAGCCTGCTCCTAGTACGAGAGGACCGGAGTGGACGCACCTCTGGTGTACCGGTTGTCACGCCAGTGGCATCGCCGGGTAGCTATGTGCGGAAGAGATAACCGCTGAAAGCATCTAAGCGGGAAACTCGTTCCAAGATGAGATCTGCCGGGGATTCAAGCCCCCTCAAGGGTCGTTGTAGACCACGACGTTGATAGGCTGGGTGTGCAAGTGCAGCAATGCATTGAGCTAACCAGTACTAATTGCCCGTGAGGCTTGACCCTATAACTTTGATGACACATCAATACATTCGCAATGCAAACTCAATACATTGCCAACGCAATCAAATACAATTCGACTCTATGATTTACGGCTCGCAGCACAGCCGCTGCAAGCCAACGTTTTTAGCCTGATGACCATAGCAGTCTGGAACCACTCCTTCCCATCCCGAACAGGACAGTGAAACAGTCTCGCGCCAATGATAGTGCGGTCTCCCGTGTGAAAGTAGGTCATCGTCAGGCTTCTATTCAAAAACCCCCTGCGCTCCAGCTCAGGGGGTTTTGCTTTGGG
>NZ_FQUZ01000036.1 GCF_900129055.1 Lampropedia hyalina DSM 16112 | reverse complement strand
CGCTGTGCGGTTCATCCCCGCTGACGCGGGGAACAGACTTTCTACATTTTATTGATTTATCAACAAAAATTAGAAAGCATAAATTCTACCGAAATTTTTAATTGTTAAAGAGCAGGCTTTTCGATAGGATGAAAAGCCACTAGATGAAGTCCGTCAAACTCCACAGGTAAGCGGCGATTGGGTCCCAGCGTCTGAAATTCGTAGCCTGATTCATGGTTGCTGGCCCAGGCCATGACCACATTTCCGTCTTCATGGCCTTCTTTGAGCTGTTCCCAGATCATTTCCCTGGTGCGGCGGGATACATCGCCTATGTACACTCCGGCGCGTACCTCGAGCAGCCAGATGGCCATGCGCCCTCGCAAGCGTGGTGGTACGTTTTCAGTCACTACAACCAGAAAGCTCATACACAGTTCCAGTCATTGGGTGCGATGTCCGGCATCCCCAATGGTTTCTGCATTTGGAATAGCCGGTAGAACGGATTCTGGCGGTGCTTCTGGGGGCTTGATTTCGCCTGCGGCCAATATCTCTTCGATAGTCGGAATGATTCGACCCAGTAGCTTGCTACTGCGAAACAGATCGCGGCAGCTCAACCGCACTTCTCGCTCGGGCTGCTGTGGTGACTTCGCGGCAATGCGGAATGCCAGTGGGACGACCGTCTCAAACTTGAATAAATCCGCAATGTCATAAACGAATGACAAGGGTTTTCCGGTGTGGATAAAACCCACGGCTGGTGCGTATCCGGCAGCCAGCACGGCAGCCTCCGTGATGCCATACAGGCAGGAGGTGGCGGCAGACAGGCAGCGGTTGGGTATGTCGGCAGCGTCCCATTGGCTGCGATCGTAGTTGCGGGCACGCCAATTGACCTTGTATTGCTGTGCCAGCATTTTGTAGGTTTCGCGCACGCGCACGCCTTCGATGCCGCGCAGTTGCTCCACGCTGCGGCGTTGTGGGGCAGGTTCGCCAAAGCGGAACTCGTACATCTTGCGTACCACCTTCAAACGCAAGTCATCATCCAGAGCCAATTTAGCTTGGTACAGCAAACGATCCGCCCGCGCCCCGCCCGGCTGGCCACTGGCATACAACCGCACACCCGACTCACCCACCCACACCAGCAAGGTGCCCACGGTGGAGGCCAGATGCACCGCCGCATGCGAAACGCGCGTACCCGGCTCCAGCATGATGCAGGCAACAGAGCCGACCGGGATGTGCATGCGCACGCCGTTCTGGTCGATAACGACGAATGCACCATCTTGCACGTCGATCTGGCCATACTGGATGAAGACCATTGAGATACGGTCTTTCATGGGCAGGGGTTTGATGGATGGGAGCATCAATAGTACCCTCGACGTTTACACACGAGCCAGACTCAACAAACCACAACCAAAGGCTTTTCCAGGGCCAATACCAGCCTGCACAGCAGTGTGCAAACGGGTTGTATCCGTTGCTTGCAGAATGCCTTCGTAACAAGCGCGTTGCAGGCTCATACTGGTTTGCCCCTTGCGGGGCTTGAGGATGTCACTGGCCGTGACGATTGCAGTTTCCACAGCAAAGCCATGCCGCTCGCCCTGTCTGGCAAGCCATGCCAATTGCGCTTCTTCCACTGCCAGTCCGTAGCGTTTTCCTTCACGGGTGACGGTGGGGTTGGCGAACAACCTGAACCGGTATCGCTGTTCTGGTGCAAGCCAGTTGTCCAGTACCCAATTCTTGCTTTCTGGAAGCCTCTTCAAGTAGTTGGGCAATGCCTGCAAATGGCTCCAATCTGCGGCTTGTTCAGATTGCACCAGCAGCACCGGCGGGGTGCTCCAGCTTATTTGAGGCTCCAGCCGCCACAGAAAACGCGGCGGGGTTTGCTGTTCATCGGCCACAAATGCGCGTACCAATGTGCGGTGCATGTCATAGGGGTTGCCCAGATCACGCCGTGCCTGAGCGTTGCGTGAATCAAGCCACAGCCGGGTCAGATACATGCTCGCCTCCCACGGTTAAAAAGCTGGATTTCACAAAACGTGGGCCAAACCGGCGTTCGGCAAACGGTGCGACGGGCTGATCGAGCCGAATGGCACCTTCGGATTTGTCTTCCAGCAGGGTGCGCACACGCTGTGATGCTTGGGCTTCTATCAGCAAAGGCCACTGCACCAGTGCCTGTTGCAACGGGGCATCGACTAGCGCATCAGGCAGGTACACCGGAGCTGAAGGGACAAAGCTCTTGCGTCCCAGTGCCAGCGGCCAGAATGGTTGGCGCAAGGCAGTATGGATGCACTTCAACAATCCGCTTTCACCTTCCAGACCAACCAGAAATACCGCATCGGATAAATAGAAGCGAGGGCTGACGACAGGATCACTTCTGAAGCCCCCAGTAGCTGTACGAATAGATTTTCTTTGTTTTTCCAGGTCACGATCTCCCCCAATTGTTTGGTAATCCCGCATGGGTACACCTTCACGGTCCACTCGAACGCCCATGCGCAAATCGGCTAAATCCTGCACTGGTTCGCTTCGGTCACGTCCCAAAGCGGCGCACACCAAGCCCAGCACCCCGGACTTGGATGGCTCCAGTTGGGTATCACGTTCATCGAAGCGACTGGTCGTGCCCCATGCCTGCATCGGGCCTTGCAGGCGCAGCAGTAATGTGGCCATGCGTTACTCCCCCAGCTTGCTGTCGATCAGGGCACGCACTTTCTGCACCAGTTCGGGCAGACTTCTGGCGCGCTCGCCCTTGCCGTCTGGCCAGTGTTCGGTCAGGTCGAGAAACAGCCATTGGTCGTTGGCATCGGCATAGACTGCACCCAATTTGTCGTCATAAGCGGCAAGACGTTCCACCGATTGTTGGGTCAAGGCTTTGTCGGCACGGGGAGCAACAGGTTTCTCAAAGGCATTGGCCAGGCTCAGTGGTGTGGCATGGCGCAGGCTCACGCCGATGAATTCCGGTGCATTGTGCGCGGCAAAACTGTTTTGTTTGCCGGTGGGTATCGCTCGTACCAGAGCTTCGGTAAATGCTGCCACGGCAGACAGAGCCAGTTCCTGGTCATCTTGAAGATTGCTGCGCAGCTTATTTACGTCAAGGACGGCATAGCGATAAAGCGTGGCGGAATTAAACTCTGTATGCTGGATATGTGCTGTACTTGGCTCGTCAGGATCAGCGCGATCATCGACCGCAGTGAAGTAATCAAATTCACGCTCCACCCGGTGGGTGCTGATGGCATGGGCAACCTGGCAGGCAGCATATTGATTGACCGCCGGAAGATCGGCCAACATGCGTCCAAACAAGGCCACATCCACTGCCTTGCCGCCATCAAGCAAGGTTTTGGCTTGTCTGACGATGTCTGAAGGCAGAGCAGCCTTGCTGTCCTTTTTGCTTTTTTTATCGGCACTCACTACCAGAGCATCCCAGTGCTGCTGGATCAGTGCAGCAAAGGCCGCTACTTCACTCTCTCCCAGAAACAGCAGGTACTCGGTTTTGCCATCATCCTTGAGCTTTAAACCCGCTGCCGCCAAGGCGACTTCGATTTTTCCTGCGGCCTCTTGCGGGTCACGGTCGCTCAATTTTTCAAGCAACAAAGTTTTGAGTTTCTTGGTGCGAATGCCGCGATTCTCCTGAGGTAGCAAATCATGTTCTGCGGCTGTCAGGCGAATGGAGCGTTTCAGGCATTGGCTGCTGACACGTGCACGGCGTTGCCCGCCAAAGATTGCGTCTTTGGGTGCGCCGGTATCGTCACGATTGAGGTTGGAAGGTGCGAAATTCTGGATCAGATGGAATTCGAGGAACAGGCTCATGGTCACTTTCCTTTAGGAAGCGTTGGCGGTATCAGGTTTGGCTTGGGTTTCTACTTCGGCTTGTGCTGCACGATAAAAATCACGCGCCCAGCGTTGGCGCAGACGGTCTGTATAGGCGTTGGGATTCATCCACTGGGATAGATCAGCCAGCAACTGAACGTAATTCAGGCCGATGTCATCGGCGGCCAGCAAGCTGATGGCCTGACGCAGATAGTCGAAAATATTTTCGGCATCGGCTCCCAGCAACGCGACAAAGCGGTTTTCGATGCTGGTGCTGTACTCTTTCTCGCTGCCTGCTTTGCGTTTTCTGGCCAGTTGCCCGAAAGCCGCCGCAAAAGTCTGCGCGGCGGTTTCGGGATGGCGTGCAAAAAGCCCTGCCACGGCATACAGGGCCAGCCGCCGGGCATCGCGCTCGTGGGTGGCCGCTCCAGCAAATCGTTCCACATACGGGAATGCCTTGGGATAGGCTCCCGGTTCAAACGCCAGGCTGTGGCGTAGTGCCGCCAATGCGCCACGGTCACGCTCTCGCAAGGTCATCAGATATTCGACAAATGCTTTGGCGTGATCGTCTTTTAGGGATGAATCGCTCACTCGGCGGTCTCCTTTTCGAGAATGGCAGTATGGGTTTCAGGAACCTGCTTGTTCAGCAAGCCATAAAAACGCGGCAGAAATTTGGCATCGGCTCGCAAGGCACGGGCAGAATAACCCAAGCCCTGCGTCACGCGCTCCCAGGTCAGCCGGGCACTGCGACGCAAAGCGGTGTTCCAGCATCGATCGGCTTCTTCAAAATGTCCTTCTGCCAGTTGCAACAATATCTCTGGCAGCGTTTGTTCGGCAGCAGTGAAATAACTGGAAGTCAATGGCCCGGCCTCCAGCACACTGCGGGCACGGCTGCGTGTGTCTTTATGGTTCGGCTCTGGCATGGATGCGGCCAGCATGCTGATGGCAAGGCCGCTCATGTCCTTGAAAAGGGTTTCGGCACGCTCCACCATAATGCGCAGGTAAGCCGCACGGTCGGCATCTTCCAGCAGTGAGACTGGCAGGCTGATCTGTTCGGCACGCCAGCGTTCAATCACCGCAGGACGTCCAAATCTACTGGTCAAACCAGACACCAACAGTGGTTGGTAAATCCTGTCATCACTGATTTTTTGATGCAGATCTATGGCATGGCTCAAGACAGCAGGCGGCAAGCTTTGCTTGCCAGGGTTGGGAACCAGCGCAGGCAGATCGCGCCACAGGGCACGCCCGCCCCTGAAGGTAAGTCGTACAGGACCATCACTGCCCGCGCGAAAACTCGCCATTGGGTCGGGGGCATTGGGGTCTTCTCCCAAAGCCCAACCTGCCGCAAAACGCAGCCAGCGGATGCTGCCGTCTTCATCTGGCAAAAACAGCACCGCACGGCTTTGGCGAGTGTAGCGGTCATTGGCTCCAGTGGCCAATACGGGGGCACCACGCAATTGAGCCAAAGTCAATGGTTCGCGCTCCCAGGCAGGCAGATCGTGCTCTGCATTGCGCGAGGATGCAGGGTGCAAGGCCAACACTAAAGTTTGCGCCAGTGTCTGGCCTATAGGAATCACAGCAGCGGTATTAGCCAAAGCCCCCGCATTATCTGAAGTTTTTAAAATTTGAATCAGTCCTGGAGGAGCAAACTGTAAAAATCCAAGTAAAGCTCCAATAGCTTGATTAGGCTTAATCGGAGTTGGCTTTTCATCATAAGAATGGTCGAACACTACCGGCGTGTTCCCACTGGCACTCGCCAATGAAATCTGCGTCCAGGGCTTGCATTTATCACGGGTTTCTTCAGCCGTTCCCAAGGCTGCTACCTGCATGAACGGATATTGCGGGTGGAACAGCCAGAAGCGTTCACGCCACTGTTCCAGATAGGCGTGGATGGCAGCGACTGGCAAACCATCCCGATACCAGCGGGCACGATCTTTCGTTTTCCACTGCCCAAATTTCAAAGTCAAAGCGCGGTGGACTATTGCCAGCAGCAAGCGATATTGCGCCACCAAATTAGGTGGTGCTGTTTCGGCCAAGGCCACAATCTCGCCACTGCGGGTGAATACATCCAGTAATCCAAGTTCAACGACCTGGCCATTGGCCAGTCGCACCGGTAGCCAGGGTTCGTCCAGCAGATTGAATGTGTAGCTCATGACTTCCTCTCCGACTGTTTTGATTAGCCAGAGCATACACTAATCAAAGGTTAGATGGTCTATGAAAATTTTTCTGCTACTATTCGTCCCAGTCCCCGGCAACAGGGATGACCCGGTTAGTTGGTCGATAGCTGCTGACCCAAGCCCAATTCCCTGCGTCAGCAGGGATGTGCGGGAGGGGAGACCCCCTCCCGCTTCTCATATACCAGCCCCAGTTCCTCATCCAGCCGTACATTCAGTTTTCCTACTTTATAGCAACCATCGACCAACACCAGCGGATGGAAGTACCGCAGCAAGGCGTTTTCCGTGAATGACACGGGCAACTGACCGTATTGCCCCGTCTGGAAATGCTTGACCAGAGCAGTTTTGGACACATTGATCTGGCGGTTGTACAGCAGCCTGGCGGTTTCGCTGTCCAGTAACTGATCGGGCTGAAACAGGGTATCGCCGACCTTCCAGCCGTTTTCTGTAGCAGCGACAGGAACCAGGGTGACGGTATCCCGGCCCAGGCGGGTGACGTTGCGCAGATCGTCGCCCTCCTCGTTTCCACGCGGCTTGCCGCCATAGGCATCACCAAGCTCTGCCAGGCAATCCAATGTGATATTCATCGCCAACTGACGCTGCCGTTTTTGTTGCGCAAGATGCTCACCATAGGATTCGATCTCGATCTGATTCTGTACGGTCTCTTCCAGCCCTTGCGGCAGTGGCTCGTCGCCATACACCCACTGCACCAGTCGCTCAATGTCGTCTGGCAAATGCAGCACGGATTCTTTCCGCAACAAGGCCCAGGTTCTTCCCAAAATGTAAGGGTCGTACACAAAGCCCCAGGCGGTTTTTTTTAGATCGGGAAATTCCGGATTCAGCCCGGCCACCCAAAGCCGTGCGTCTGCATGTGCCTGTGGCCTGCATCGAATATGGCGATGCAAACGCCCTGCGCGTTGCAGCAGCAAATCCACCGGAGCCAGATCGCTGAGCATGAAATCGAAATCAATGTCCAGCGATTGTTCCGCTACCTGTGTGGCCACCAGCAAGGCTTGTTGTGGACGATTTTGTGACTGTCCAAAAAGCTCCAGCACTTTTTGCTCATGGGCACGGCGTTCATCTGCCGGAAAGCGGGCATGGAACAGCAGCAGTTGCACATCACGTCCCAAACGCTCACGCAGCAGTCGGTAGAGCGTTTGCGCCCGCTCCACAGTATTGACAATGACGGCCCCACAACCGCCAGCAGCCAGCAATTCGATGGCTTGATCCGCCATTTCCTCCACGCTTTCGCCCAAGCCATGCAGATGAATCGGTGACAGTAGCCAGGCTGAAAAATGTTCGCCACGCACACCAGCGTCATCGGCCAGAATGACACGCGGATAGGCCAGTGCAGGAATTTGCGCGGCATTCACGCCCCAGGCTGCCAGCAATTCATTGCGTCGTGCCTGCGGCAATGTGGCACTCATCAGTACCACCGAACTGCCCAGTGCCTTGAGCCATTGCAGCAAGGCAACCATCAGGCCACTGGTATAGGTGTCGTAGGCATGCACTTCATCCAGTACCACCACGCGATTGCCCAGCCCCCACAGGCGTACAAAGTGGTGCTTGACATTCAGCGTCGCCAGCAGGGCCTGGTCAATCGTGCCCACGCCATAGGGTGAGAGTAGCGGTCGGCGGCGTTGCGAAAACCATGCCGAGGCCGATAGCGTGGCTTCGCGGGAGTGGTCGATGTCTCGCAATTGCAGCAGGTCATCGTTCATGGCCGCTGCCCCATGCACCAGTTGTACGTCGGCGCGGCCTGCCACGAAGCTCTCCAGAAAGGTCAGTTTGCGCTTGAACATGGCATTGCCTGTGGCCTGGGTTGGCAACGCGACATACAGCCCCCGGTGCCCGTTGGCGGCCTGCAAGCGCAAGTGTGCCAAAAAGGCCAGTTCTGTTTTGCCTTCCCCCATTGGAGCTTCCACCAGCAGCAAGGATGGCCCTTGTGCCTGCTGCAACAAGCGATCACCGACGGTTTGCAATGGCCGTGCCGACAGACTCTCCTTGCCTGCCACCTGCGCCAACAGCGTTTCGGTCGCAGCCGAAGCATTCAGCAATGGCTGGAAAGGCTGCCATCCCGCCTTGTCCAGAGCCTGAAAGGCAAGCTGCCGGGCATGGGCAAAATAAGCCGCCAGACCATCGTGCCCCCGCTCGCCCAGGGGAAACCATTCGGCGTTGGAGGCAATCCAGTCCACAGTGCTGGTTAGACCAGCCAGCCAGTTCACGACTGGAAGCTCCAACTCATCCAGCGTGGGCACACCCTGCGGGGCCAGCGTTTGCCAATAGGCATCAAAAATGGCCTGCCGTGCCTGCTTCCATTGGGCTGGCTCATTGATGGGCTTGGCATCGTTGATTTCTGATGACAAAAATTGGTAGCCATGATGCGCGCCGATGGCTTGCACTACGGCCTTGACCCAATCTCTCTGCACTCCACTCGCCTTGCGAAGCAACGGCCCCAGCAAGGCTACCGTGGCGCATGAATGGTTATCTACCGTGCAGGCTGTAGACGGAAAAGTCAGGCCGCATGCGATGTCGGCC
Organism: Lampropedia hyalina DSM 16112; assembly: GCF_900129055.1. Taxonomy (GTDB): domain Bacteria; phylum Pseudomonadota; class Gammaproteobacteria; order Burkholderiales; family Burkholderiaceae_C; genus Lampropedia; species Lampropedia hyalina. The sequence continues at coordinate 21,167 of NZ_FQUZ01000036.1, read as the reverse complement.
TGCATTCCCTCCTGCCACTTGGCTTGAAAACCGGGAATGGCCTTGCCGAAATCGTGCAGCCCAACCAGTGCAGCCAGCCAATGCCGGGTGTGTTCCAGCGGCAAGCCTAGACGTAAGCCAACCCAACGTAAGCTGGATGTAGGCTCCATTTCCAGAATTGCATCAGTTACTGCGGCTACGTCGAGCAAATGTGTCAGTAATCCGTGGCCGCTGTTTTCGCCGCTTTTGGCCCAGATCAATCGGGCAAATCCGGGGATTTGAGTGAATCTCATCAATGTATCTCCACTTGAACACACCGCAGCCATTGTGCCCGTTGGAGATGGCTGGCAGGGGCTGAAAGCCATCGGTTGTGCTGCATGGGTGGGTGGTTTTCGTTTGCATGGTGGTGTGTTTTCTATGGCCTTTTTTGGCGATATTTTTAATATCTGTCCCTTATTTTTACAAGAATGAAGTAGTGGTATTTATGTAGTTGTCTGACCCCTATTAATTTTTTGGGTGTGGGGCAAAAAATCGCGCTATTCTGTGCAGCCTTCTGGAAATTTCATGCCTGCCCACGCCTGTCACGATGGCTGGTGCGGCATCTCCAGATGCGAAATCACCTGAACCGATGCCATGAATGGATTCCCACGATGAATGACCCTGTATCTCTTTTTGAAATGTTGGCCCCGCAACATGAATCCGACAGCTGTGGTGTGGGCTTCATCACCCGCAAGGATGGGGTGCAGACCCACGATGTGATCCTCAAGGCCGATGAGGCCCTGTGTACCGTGCCGCACCGGGGCGGCATGTCGGCCGAAGGGGTGGGCGACGGTGCCGGTGTGAATGTGGATATTTCGCTGGCGTTTTTTCGCAAGCTCACCGATTTGCCGCTGCAAGCTGGGCGGTTTGGCGTGGGCAATTTCTTCGTGCCGCGTGAGGCCGATGGCCAGGAGCGTGCCTTTGCGCTGGTGGAAGATACGCTGGCGGCCCACGATCTGGCGGTGTTGCTGCGGCGCGATGTGCCGGTGAACCATGCGGCCATCCGTCCTGCGGCGATTGCCAGCCAGTTGCCGATGGTGCAGTGGGTGTTTGCCGCTCCTGACGATCTGGCCGGAACGGCTCTGGAGCAACGCATTTACCGCGCCCTGCTGGCCATTGAGGCGCGGGCGTTCACCGAAGATGCCTTTGCCGGGCTGTATCCGCTGTCGCTGTCCTCGCGCACCCAGGTGTTCAAGGGGCGGCTCAACTCGAATGAGGTGATTCCGTATTTCGACGATTTGCGCGACCCCGACCACGCGGTGCGCGATCTGTTTTTCCACACCCGTTTCTCGACCAACACCGACCCGCGTGCCAGCATGGCGCAACCGTTCCGGCTGATGGCACACAACGGCGAACTCAACACCGACCGCAAGAACCGCATTGCCGAGAACGCCCTCGCGCTGGCACGCGGCAAGACCATCGTCCGCCCCATTGGGCAGTCGGACAGCTCCCGCCTCGACCAGACCATCCACAGCCGCCTGATGGAAGACGGGCTGGAACTCATCAAGGCCGTGGTGTCGATGATGCCGCCCGCCTGGGAGAACGACCACGATCTGTCGCTGCCAGTGCGCGCCATGCTGGAGTATTTCTCGCTGTACGAGGAGAAGAACGATGGCCCGGCCGCGCTGATTTTCGGCAATGGTGATGTGATTGGGGCACGGCTGGACCGGCTGGGACTGCGCCCACTGCGTTCGGTGGAGACCGAGGAATACCTGTGTGCCATGTCCGAGGCCGGGCAGATTGCATTTGCGCCGGAAACCGTGCTGCGCCGGGGCCGCATCGAGGCGGGCGGGATGCTGTATTTCGACCACCGCGATCAACGCGCCTATGCCACCCAGGATGCGCTGGAGAAACTCGCTGCCGAGCAGGACTACCCCGCGCTGCTGGAGCAGGCCCGCATCGATCTGAAGCAATTGCCCGAAGTGCCCGCCGAGCAGCAAGGCTCGCCACTGCGCTACCACGGCGATCTGCAACGCTACCAGCGATTCGTGGCCTATTACTTCAATCAGGAGAGCTTCAAGTTCATGATGGATCCGATGCTGGCCAGTGGCGCAGAGAAAATCTCCGCGATGGGCTACGGCAACGCCATCAACGCGCTGTCCGACCATGAAGGTGGCGTGGCGCATTATTTTTCGCAACGCTTTGCCCAGGTGACCAACCCGCCGCTGGATTCCATCCGCGAGGTCGATGGCATGACGCTGCGCGTGGCATTGGGTGCGAAGCCGCATCTGGGGCGCAGCAAGGGGCGGCAGATCGTCGTGCCCTCGCCGCTGCTCACGCACCTGGACATGCTGCGCCTGCGCGAGCAGCAGGAAGCCCCCTATCGGGTCTTCGAGATGCTCTACCAGCCGGTACACGGTGAGGCAGCAGAAGCGCGCCAGGCCAATGCCACCGCACTGGAACAGGGCATCGATACGCTGGCCGATGCGGTGGTGGACTTTGCCCGCGAGCAAGGCGGCATTGCTGTGCTGACCGACCGCCATGTCTCCAGCCAGTGGGCGGCCATTCCGATGCTGCTGGCTGTCTCTGCCATCAACCAGCGGCTGGTGAAGGAAGGGCTGCGGCTGGATGTCTCGCTGGTGGTGGAAAGCGGCCAGGCCGTTTCCTCCCACCACATTGCCGCCACGCTGGGCTTCGGTGCCTCTGCCATCTACCCGCTGGGCGTGCAGATGCGTGCCGAGGAGAAGTTCGGCGAAGGCGAGGAAGGCAACAAGGCATTCAAACGCTATGCCAAGGCTGCCGAAAAAGCCCTGATGAAGACGATGGGCAAGGTGGGCCTGTGTACGGTGGAAAGCTATTCCTGCGGTGAATTCTTCGAGCCGAACTTCCTCGACACCAACGACCGCGTGCTGAAGAAATACTTCCCCAACCTCAGAACCCCGGTGGGGGGAGCCGGTTTTGCCGCGATTGCGCAGATGGCCGCCGACTGGCACGCCCGTGCCCTGGTGGTGCAGGGCGAGAACGATGTGCCGCTGCTGGGGCTGTTCAAGGAGCGTTCCGAAGGCTCCGGCCACTCCTACGGCACGGTGGCTGTGCGCGGCTTTGTCGATATGACCGAGCGCAAGATCGACTTCGTGAAAAAGCCCCAGGCCGAGGACGAGCACCTGCGCCTGCTGACGCTGGCCAAGCTGGGCGATGCCTTTGCCCTTGATGCCCATGCCTACGATGCCAGCAGCTTCGAGCGCATTGCGCCTGCCGTGATCGATGCCTTCCCCATCACGGCGGCCTACCGCGAATTCGTCGCCACCATGATCGAGGAGCGCAAACGCCGCCCGGCCGCGCTGCGCGACATTCTGGCCTTCCCGGCGGACGTGACACATGTCGATAGCGCGGCGGTGTTCCAGCGCAAGCTGGGGCGGTACGCGCTGCTGAACAATGCGATTGCCGTGCGCGGCCTGCGTTGCGAACCCCAGGGCGAAAATCGCTTCGCACTGCGCCTGACCCACGCCGTGGCCGGTTTGAAAGACGAAACCCAACGCCTGGCTGCGCTGGAAGAAGCCCTGCTGAACCGTTTCGGCAGCGACCTGACCAGCCACTGGGTGGAACGCCATGCCCTGGTCGTCGAGGCACAGGGCGATGCCCTGCGCTACCTGCAACTGCTGCGCGTGGCTCCGCCCAGCATCGCGCTGGCCGATGTGCAGCCTGCGCACGAGGTCTGCCGCAGCTTTGCCTCTGGTGCGATGAGCCACGGCGCGCTGGTGGCCCCGGCGCACGAGGCCGTGGCGCACGGCACGAACATGGTCGGCGGCATGAGCAACTGCGGCGAAGGCGGCGAGCACTACTCACGCCACGGCACCATCCGCGCCTCGCGCATCAAGCAACTGGCTTCCGGGCGTTTTGGCGTATGGGCGGGCTATCTGGCCGACCCGATGCTGGAGGAGCTGGAGATCAAGATCGGCCAGGGAGCCAAGCCCGGCGAAGGCGGCCAGTTGCCCGCGCCGAAGGTGACGGTGGAAATTGCGGCGGCACGCGGCGGCACGCCCGGCGTGGAACTGGTCTCGCCGCCACCCCACCACGACACCTATTCGATTGAAGACCTGGCACAGCTCATCCACGACTGCAAGGCTGCGCGGGTGCGCGTCATCGTCAAGCTGGTGTCCAGCGAGGGCATCGGCACGATTGCCGTGGGCGTGGCCAAGGCAGGCGCGGATGTCATCAACGTGGCGGGCAACACCGGCGGAACCGGCGCGGCCTCCGTCACCAGCCTGAAGTACACCGGGCGCGTGGCCGAGATCGGCATTGCCGAAGTCCATCAGGCCCTGTGTGCCAACGGCCTGCGCGACAAGGTCACGCTGCGCTGCTCCGGCGCACAGCAGACCGGCAGCGACGTGGTGAAGTCCGCGCTGCTGGGTGGCGACAGCTTCGAGTTCGGCACTACCGCGCTGATGATGCTCAAGTGCGTGATGGCCAAGAACTGCAACGTCAAGTGCCCGGCGGGCCTGACCACCAACGCCGAAGCCTTCGATGGCGACCCGCGCCAGTTGGCTCAGTATTTCATGAACGTGGCCCACGAGGTGCGCGAAATCCTCGCCCGGCTGGGTCTGTCGTCCCTGCGCGAAGCACGCGGCCGCTCCGACCTGCTGCACCTGATGGATCACCCATCCGAAGTCGGCCAGCTCGACCTGCGTGCCATGCTGGCCGTGGTGCCGGAAGTGAAGATCGCCCAGCCCGTCTATCTGGAAAAGGATTTTTCGCTGGACGAATCCTGGCTGGCTCCGCTGCGCCACGCGCTGATCGATGCGTGCGGCAGCCAGATCGCGCTGGGCGACGGCGTGGTGCTCAACAACCGCCACAAGAGCGTGGGCGGCCAGTTGGCCATCGACATCGAACGCCTGCTCAACCACACCCTGCCCGCCTCGCAACTGCAACCCATGCCCAGCGTGCTGCGCGACGACCGGGGCCGCCACTACCTGCATGAGGGCACGGTGCGCATCCGCACGTCCGGCTCGGCCGGACAGTCCTACGGCGCGTTCTGCAACGATGGCATGGTGCTGCACCACAGCGGTACCTGCAATGATGGTGTGGGCAAGGGCCAGTGCGGCGGGCAGATCATCGTGGCCTCGCCCGGTGGCGGCTCGCCCGAGGCGGGCGGCAATGTGCTGGTGGGCAACTTCGCGCTGTTCGGCGCGACCGGTGGCCGTCTGTTCGTGCAGGGTCAGGCGGGCGACCGCTTTGCCGTGCGCAACTCCGGCGCGACCGCTGTGGTCGAGGGCGTGGGCGATTTCGGCTGCGAATACATGACCAACGGCGCAGTGCTCAACCTGGGCGCGTTCGGCAAGGGCTTCGGCAACGGCATGAGCGGCGGATTCGCCTACCAGTACGATCCCTACGGCACGCTGCGCGACCATGTCGCCCATGACTCCGTGCTGCTGGGTTCGCTCACCGATGGCAGCGACATGGCCGCCGTGCACAGCCAGGCCATCCACCTGCTGCTGCAATGGCACGTCGAAGCCACCGGCTCCGAACGCGCCCGCTGGCTGCTGGAGCACTGGGAGGCAGAACGCGCCCACTTCGTCTATGTCATGCCGCGCGCCCTGCTGCTGTACCAGGACAGCGAGGAAATCCTCAAGGCCAAGCCCCGCAAGGAGCTGCTCGAAGAGCTTTCCACCGCACTGGCCGCGCACCAGGTGCGCCAGTTCAAGCTGGCATGGCGCGACGGTGCGCCCGTGCTTGGCGGTGCAGCCCCCGGCTATGGCGAGACCGACTCGCCCCGCATGATCGCCCTGCTCAACCACTACACGGTACTGAACCTGGCACAGCAACTGGCCATTGCCCGCCTGACCCCGGCAGGCAGCCCGGCCAGCCTCTCGTGCGACGATCCGGCCGTGCAGAAAGCCGTGCGCAACCTGCTGCTGACCGAAGACTTCGCGCTGATGCAAAAGCTTCAGCGGCACGCCCGCAGTGCCATCGAGCACTACAGCGATGCGGAACTGGCCGCGCTGATTGCCGCCAAGCGACTGGCCGACTACAGGACGGCCCTGAGTCTGCGCAATATCCGCTCGATGGACGCACCCGGCACCTACGGCTGGATCCTGCACCAGGATGCCAAGAATGCCACGGTGCTGGGCAGCATCCCCGCCTTCGACGAACTCTTTGCCAAGGCCGCACTGGCGGAACTGGCACAGGCTTGAACCGCATGGAAAGAACACGATGAGCCAGAATCTCAAAACCCCCTTCATCCCCGACGATGCCCCGTTCAGCCACGACCAGAAAGCCTGGCTGTCGGGCTTCATGGCCGCCCTGCACACCCGCCTGCTGGCCAGCGACGACCACGCCAAGCCAGCGGGCGGGCTGGTGAACATCCTGTTCGGTTCGCAGACCGGCAATGCCGAAAATCTGGCCAACCAGGCTGCCGACGTGGCGCGTGCCCAGGGCCTCGCGCCCGTGGTACAGGGGCTGGACGAAGTCAGCCTGGAAGATTTCGCGCAGATGAAGCATGTGCTCATCGCCACTTCCACCTACGGCGAAGGCGAAATGCCCGACAACGCGCAACTGTTCTGGGAAGGGCTGTCGGCCAGCACCATGCCGCGTCTGGAAGACATGCAGTTTGCCGTGCTCGCCATCGGCGACACCGGCTACGACGGCTTCTGCCAGGCTGGCAAATACCTCGACATGCGGCTGGAGCAACTGGGTGCAAAGCGCATTGCCGAACGCATCGACTGCGACGTGGACTATGAAGCCGCGGCCACTGCGTGGATTGAGGCCACACTGCCGCTGGTGCAACCTGAACCCGGCAGTGGCGGTGCAGCGGGGGCCGCTGCGTCCGGCAGCAAGCCAGCCGCCAAACCCAGCCTGCCCGGCTCCAGCCGCAAGAACCCGCTGGCCTCGCGCCTGCTCACGAACCGCACACTCTCCGGCGAAGGCTCCGGCAAGGACATCCGCCACTTCGAGTTCGACCTGAGCGGCAGCGGCCTGCACTACGAAGCCGGGGACGCACTGGGCGTCATACCCGTCAATGACCCGGCACTCGTGCAACTGCTGCTCGACCGCCTGGGTGTGGCAGGCGACACCGCCGTGGCAGACCAGCAGCAAAGCCTGGGCGAACTGCTGCTGCGCCAATACGAAATCAGCACCCCGTCCAGAGACCTGATTCAGGCCATCGGCCAGCAGACCCGCAACGAGGAGCTGCGCCATGTGCTGCAACACGACGACAAGGAAGCCCTCGAAGCCTGGCTGTGGGGCAAGGATGTGCTCGATCTGCTGCTGCTCGACCCCGCCCGCGCCATCGGCGTGGACGAACTGCTGCAATGGCTGCGCCCGCTGCAACACCGCGCCTACTCCATCTCCTCCAGCGGCACCATGCACCCCGATCAGGTGCATCTGACCGTCGCCGCCGTGCGCTATCAGCGCGCCGGTCGCCAGCGCGGCGGTGTCTGCTCCACCTACATGGCCGACCGCATTGCCCAAGGCGACCAGCCGCAGATATTCTTCTCGCCCAACAAGGCATTCCGGGTGCCTGCCAACCCCGATCTGCCCGCCATCATGGTCGGCCCCGGCACGGGCATTGCCCCGTTCCGCGCCTTCCTGCAAGAGCGCGAGGCCAGCAGTGCGCAAGGCCGCAACTGGCTGTTCTTCGGCGACCAGCACCGCGCCAGCGATTTCATCTACGAAGACGAACTCACCGCCTGGCTGGACAAGGGCACGCTCCATCGTCTGGACTTGGCGTTCTCCCGCGACCAGCAGGAAAAAATCTACGTCCAGACCCGGATGCGCGAAAACGGCAAGGAGCTTTACGCCTGGCTACAGGAAGGCGGCCACTTCTACGTCTGCGGCGATGCCAGCCGCATGGCCAAGGACGTGGACGATGCCCTGCACCAGCTCGTGGCCGAACAGGCAGGCATCAGCCCCGACAAGGCCGTGGAGTACATCAACGCCCTGAAGAAAGACAAACGCTATGTGCGGGATGTGTATTGAAGCCTGATGCTTGCCATCGGGCAGGATGCGCCAGCATACCAGCGGGAAAAACCCTGATTTTTCAAAGACCTTGATGGAATACCGGGTTCTGGCAGGCTCCGAATGCCTTGTGCTAAGGTGCAAGGCGTGTGAGGCATCTGCCGCACACACCTCACCCACTACTCAAGGAGATCAATGATGAACAAAGATCAACTGCAAGGCAACTGGCTTCAGTTCAAAGGCAAGCTCAAGGAACAATGGGGCAAGCTGACCGATGACGATCTGGACGTGATCGCCGGTAAGAAAGACCAGTTTGTCGGCAGAATCCAGGAGCTGGAAGGCATTGCCAAGGAAGAAGCTGAAAAGCAGCTCGAAGCATGGCAGAAGAACAACCCGGATGCCCGCTGGGACTGATGCGCCAGCCCTGAATCCATGAATCGCTCCGCCCAGAGACTTGCGTTCGCAGTCCCTGGGCTTTTTTTGTTGCGTTTCAGATGGCAATCGCGCTATGGTTACACAATGTTTCTTTTGCCCCGTTTGCGGGATGGTGAAACCCACTCACAGCGTCATGCCGGGCTTGACCCGGCATCCAGTGGCAGCGTTGGCCTTCACAGCCCCGATAGCCTAGGTCGTGCAATGCTTCTGGATGCCGGGTCAAGCCCGGCATGACGGGGTGGTGTGGTGTGTTTGACAAGAATACGCGCGTATCGGATGCTTTTGACATAGCACGATCGCCTTGTTTCAGATGGCCGGATCGCGCAGTTCCAGGCGAATGGCATCGACGTCCTGCCAGATCGACTCCGGCAGCACCGTGTTCCATGCCTGAAGGTCTTCGTGCAACTGGGCGGTGCTGGTCACGCCGATGATGGTGCTGGCCACCTGCCACTTCTGGTAGCAGAACGCCAGTGCCAGTTGCGTGGGCGTGAGGCCGTGGTCTCGCGCCAGCGCGTTGTAGCGGCGCGCTGCTGCCAGCGACGCATCGCGCCCCCAGCGTTGCTGCTGCATGGTCTCGAATTTCTTGAGGCGGCCTTCGGGGGCATCCGGGCTGAAAATTCCCGTCTGGTCGTATTTGCCGGTGAGCGCGCCAAACGCCAGTGGCGAGTAGGCCAGCAGGCTGACATCGAGGCGGTAACAGGTTTCATCCAGCGCGTTCTCGTAACTGCGGTTGGTCAGGCAGTACGGGTTCTGGGTGCTGACGATGCGCGGCAGGCCATGCTGCTCGGCCAGCCGCACGAACTCGTGCACGCCATAGGGCGTCTCGTTCGACAGGCCAATGTGCCGCACCTTGCCCTGCTGCACCAGCCGCGCCAGTGCCTCCAGTTGTTCGTGAATGCTGGTCTGGGTGCGCTCCAGTGCGGGGTCGAAGTACATGCTGCCGAATGCAGGCACATTGCGCTCCGGCCAGTGAATCTGGTAGAGGTCGATGACATCGGTTTGCAGCCGCCGCAGGCTGGCCTCGCAGGAGCGGGCAATGTCCTGCGGGGTCAGTCCCAGCCCTTCCCGAATCCAGGGCGTGCCCCGGATCGGCCCTGCCACCTTGGTGGCCAGCACCACGCGCTCGCGCTGGCCGGGGCGACGGGCAAACCAGTTGCCCAGAATGGTTTCGGTACGGCCATAGGTCTGTGCGCGCGCGGGCACGGAATACATTTCCGCCGTGTCCCAGAAGTCCACGCCATGCGCCAGTGCCTGATCGAGAATCTCGTGTGCCTGCACTTCATCGACCTGTTCGCCGAAAGTCATGGTTCCCAGGCAAATGGGGCTGACGGCCAGATCGCTGCGTCCGAGTGTGCGTTTTTCCATGGTCAAAAAAAGCTCCTTGTGATTCGGGGAATGGAAAGACAGGCGTTCGGCCTGCCTGCGGCTGGGGGCACAATATTGCAGCGTCGGCTTTGGCTCAAAGCCTGCATGGGCGCATCCGCAATAACCCTGTCTTTCCCGAACCATCGTATGTATCACGAAAAAATCGCATCCCGCAGCGAATCGATCACTTTGGATGGCTATCCCTGCCATGTGCGCATCTGGGACGATGCCGATGCCCGCGCCGGTGCGCCGCGCACGCCGGTGCTGCTGCTGCACGGCTGGATGGACGTGGGTGCATCCTGGCAGTTTCTGGTGGATGCCTGGGCACAACAGCAGCCCGCGCTGTTGCAGCACTATCGCCTGATCGCCCCCGACTGGCGCGGCTTTGGCCAGAGCCTGCCCGATGCCCCGTGGCAAGCAGCCCCGCGCAGCTACTTTTTCCCCGACTACCTGGCCGATCTGGACTGCCTGCTGAACCACTACGCACCCTCCACCGCCCACCTGATCGGCCACAGCATGGGCGCGAACATTGCGCTGATGTACGCGGGCGTGCGGCCGCAACGGGTACGCTGTCTGGTCGCGCTGGAAGGGTTTGGCCTGCCCGCCACACAGCCATCGCAGGCTCCCACACGCTACGCGCAATGGCTGGACGAACTGGCGCAGCAGCGCGAGGGTGCATCCCTGGTCAAACCCTACGCCAGCCTGGAAGCCGTGGCCCAGCGGCTGATGCGCAACAACCCGCGCCTGCCACTGCCCAAGGCGTTATGGCTGGCGCAACACTGGGCAGCACCGGATGCCCAGGGGCAATGGCATATCCGCGCCCATGCGGCACACCGCATCGTCAATCCGCAGCTCTACCGCGTGGAAGAAGTGCTGCACCTGTACCGCCAGATCACCGCCCCGGTGCTGGCCGTGGAAGCCAGCGACGACAGCCTCGGCCTCTTCTGGAAGGGGCAACTCACACTGGCCGAATACCACCAACGCCTCACCGCCATCCCCCAGTGCCAGACTGCCCTCATCACCGATGCAGGGCACATGCTGCACCACGACCAGCCCGAACAGCTGGTGCACTGGCTGGAGGGTTTTCTGCGCTAGGGAAGGTCTGCAAAACCCTTGCGGTAAGCCCGCGCCCGCCAGTGGGATGCAGCGCAAGGCGGATTTTGCGGTCAATAGCGGGGCTATTGACCGCAAAAGCCAACGCGGCGATGCGCCCAGTGGCGGGATGCGGGCGGCGCAACGGGTTTTGCAGACCTTCTCCTAGCCAAGCCTAGCCAAATGGAACATGCTATACACAGTCCACCGTTTCATTGCTCCCGATTCCATGCCGAAAGGAACCCCATGCCCCATCTGACCACCCTTCAGACCGACGTTGCCATCATTGGCGTTGGAACCGCTGGCATGAGTGCCTACAAGGCAGCGCGCAAGCATACCGACCGCGTCCTCACCATCGAGGCCGCCGAATATGGTACTACCTGCGCCCGCGTCGGCTGCATGCCCAGCAAGCTGCTGATTGCCCCGGCTCTGGCCGCCCACCGGGCGCGGCAGGCTGGCGGCTTCGGGCTGGAGATTGCCCGCGTGCACGTCGATGGAGCCGCCGTCATGCAGCGGGTACGCACAGAGCGCGACCGCTTCGCCCAGTTCTCGGTCGATGAAGTGCTGGACTGGCCCGCCGAACACCGCATCCGGGGCCATGCACGCTTCATTGCCCCCCGCACCCTGCAAGTGGACGAACACACCCGCATCGAAGCGCGCAGTATCGTCATTGCCACCGGCTCCTCCCCAATCGTGCCCGATGACCTGCGCCAGAGCCTGGGCGACCGCCTCATCGTCAATGACGATGTATTCGCATGGCAGGACTTGCCGCAATCCGTGGCCGTCATGGGCACGGGCGTGATCGGGCTGGAACTGGCCTTCGCGCTGCATTTTCTGGGTGTGCGCGTGCGCCTGCTGGGGCGCAGCGGCAAGGTGGGGCCTGCCACCGATCCGGCCATTGCCGCCGAATGCGCCGCGCTGGTGCAAGACACCCTGCCCTGCGCTCTCCAAAGCCGCCTGCTGCAAGCCCGGCGCACCGGCTCCGGCCCAGATGCAGCAGTGGAACTGCGCTTCGAGTCCGAGGGAAAGGAATACACCGAAAACTTCGATTACCTGCTCATGGCCACAGGACGCAAGCCCAATCTGTCGCAACTGAATCTGCAAGCGGCCGACATTGCCACCGACGACAAGGGCCTGCCCGCCTTCGACCCGCTCACACGCCAGATCGAGGACACTCCCATCTTCATTGCCGGGGATGCCAACCAGCACCATCCGGTGCTCCACGAAGCTTCCGACGATGGCCATGCGGCAGGCCACAACGCCGCACAGTATCCCGATGTGCGTGCCTTCCAGCGACGTGCCGGGCTGAACATCGTCTTCAGCCACCCCCGGATCGCGCTGGCAGGCCGCCACCACCGGCAACTGACCCAGGCTGGCGTGCAGTTTGCCACCGGCAAAGTGGACTTCAAACGGCAAGGGCGTTCACGCATCGAACTCCAGAACCAGGGCTTGCTGCATGTGTACGGTGAACAAGGCACGGGGCGTTTTCTGGGAGCGGAAATGATTGGCCCGGCTGCCGAACACCTGGCACATTTGCTGGCCTGGGCCGTGCAGCAGGAGCAGACCGTTGCGCAGATGCTGGCCTGCCCGTTCTATCACCCGGTCGTGGAAGAAGGTCTGCGCACGGCCCTGCGCGACCTGCAAGCCCAACTGAAAAACCACCCATCCAGCCCTTAAAATGAGAAGCATTGTCATATAAATCAATGACATAAAGTTTTAATAAACGTTTCTTACTATGGCGGCTTCCTTTTTCCGACTACAACGACAGGAAGCCCCATGAGCAAGTTCATCACCGACAAGATCGTTCGCAATCCCAGCGACACCCCCGCCTTCAGCGAAATCCTGGAGCGCAGCCTCTCGCGCCGCGCCATCATGCGCGGCAGCCTGAATGCCGCCCTCGCCAGCATGGCTGGCCTGAGCCTGGCCGCCTGCGGAGGCAGTGACAACGATGACGACAACGCCGCCACGCCCATCAAGCTCGCCTTCGACTCCCTGCCCAACTCCATGACCGATGCCTGCGTGGTTCCGGCTGGCTACACCGCCCATGTGCTCGGTGCCTGGGGCACACCACTGAACGACAAGGCCCGTGCCTGGGACAAGGATGGCAAAAACACCTCCGAAGACCTGCTGCACTCCACCGGCATGCACCACGACGGCATGCACTACTTCCCGCTCAACGGCAGTTCCACCGAAGGCCTGCTGGTGGTGAACCACGAATACATCGACGAAAACGCCCTGCACCCCAACGGCCCCACACTGCTGAACGGCAAACGCCCTGCCGAAGAAGTGCGCAAGGAAATCAACGCCCACGGCGTGGCCGTCATGCACATTCGCAAGAGCAACGGCCGCTGGGACATCGTCAAGAACTCCCAGTACAACCGCCGCTTCACCTCCGCCACCCCCATGAACCTGGCTGGCCCCGTGGCCGGAACCGACTGGGTCAAGACCCCCTTCTCGCCCAACGGCTCCCAGGTGCGCGGCACCAACAACAACTGCGGCAACGGCTATACCCCCTGGGGCACCTACCTCACCGCCGAAGAAAACTGGGCGTTCATCTTCGCCAACACCACCGCTGCGGCCGAACTGCCCGCCCACCAGACACGCCTGGGCGTAGGAGCCACTGGCCGCTATGGCTGGGAGACTGCCGCCGGAGATGCCAGCGAAGTCGGCGGCGAATTCAGCCGCTTCAACATCACCCCCAGCGCAAACAGTGCCACCCAGGACTGGCGCAACGAAATCAACGCCTTCGGCTATATGGTCGAAATCGACCCGTACAACCCCAACAGCGTCGCCACCAAGCGCACCGCACTGGGCCGCTTCGCCCACGAAGGCTGCGCCTACAGCAAGCTGGAAGCAGGCAAGCCCATTGCCTTCTACAGCGGCGACGACTCCCGCTTTGAATACCTGTACCGCTTCGTCACCGAAGCCGTCTGGGACCCGGCCGATGCCAACCGCACCGACCGCCTGGCCGTGGGCGACAAATACCTCAACCGTGGCACCCTCTACGTCGCCCGCTTCAGCGAAGACGGCGTGGGCGAATGGCTGCCGCTGACGCTGGACAGCGTCGGCAAGGACGGCCGCAAGCTCGGTGAAGTCTATGGCAGCATCGAGGAAATCATCATCAACACCCGTGGCGCGGCCGACTTCGTGGGCGCGACCCCGATGGATCGCCCCGAGTGGACAGTCACCCACCCCACCAATGGCGACATCTACCTGACGCTGACCAACAACAGCCGCCGCAACGCCAGCACCGGCACCAACGCCGCCAACCCGCGCCTGAACAACGTCAATGGCCACATCATCCGCTGGCACGACGAAAGCAACTCCACGCGCTTCCGCTGGGACATCTTCGTCTATGGCTCCGATGCCGCAGCCGATGCCGACACCAACCGCTCCGGCCTGACCGAATTCAACCAACTTGCCAGCCCCGATGGCCTGGGCTTCGACGAGCGCGGCATCCTGTGGATTCAGACCGACAACGGCATCGACGGTGGCCGCAACAACGCCGTAGCCCAGTCCACCAACGACCAGATGCTGGCCGTCATTCCCAACGCCCTGGCCGACAGCACCGGCACCGGCCCGGTCATCAACGCCAGCAACCAGGCCGAACTCAAGCGGTTCTTCGTAGGCCCCAACGAAGCAGAAATCACCGGCTTCGCCTGCACGCCCGACTACTCCACTATCTTCCTGAACGTGCAGCACCCCTCCAACTGGCCCGCCTACGACACCAGCGATGCCACCGTCGCCACCTCCGGCACCGTGCGCCCCCGCTCCTCCACCGTGGTGATCCAGCGCGCCGACGGCGGCCCCATCGGCGTTTGATGGATAAATAGCTGATGCCTGACTGAGCGCATCTTTCTCTGGCCCATGTGCCAAGGCCGGAGCAGGCATACATTCATGGCCGCCGAAAGGCGGCCGTATTCATTCACCGCTTCCACCGGTGTCCGCCGTGCCCCGAACAGGTTCTACAATCCCTGCACAATACCCATTCCTGTTCCCACGCTGTTTCACACCATGTTGATTCGCCATCTGGGCATGGCCGACTACGCCAGCACCGTAGCAGCCATGCAGCAGTTCACCGCCGCGCGCACCCCCGACGCGCCCGATGAACTGTGGCTCTGCCAGCACCCCCCCGTATTCACCCAGGGCATCAGCGGCAAGACCGAACACCTGCTGCCCCATGCCAACCCCGACATCCCGGTGGTCGCCACCAATCGCGGCGGGCAAATCACCTATCACGGCCCCGGTCAGGTCGTCGCCTATCCGCTGATCGACCTGCGCCGCAGCGGCTACCTCGTCAAGGAATACGTCCGGCGGCTGGAACAGGCCGTAATCGACACCCTGGCGCAATGGCATGTGCAAGGACAGCGCGTGGCCGGTGCCCCCGGCATCTATGTGCGGCTGAACACCGCGCCCTCTCCTGAAAATGCCACACAGCCATTTCACGGACTGGGCAAGATCGCCGCCCTGGGCATCAAGGTCAGCCAGCACTGTACCTACCACGGACTGGCCCTCAATGTCCGCATGGATCTGCAACCCTACAACCAGATCAATCCCTGTGGATACGCCCACCTGAAAACCGTTGATCTCACTACAATGGGCGTACACATCGACTGGCAAGAAGCAGCAAATGCCTTGGCGCGCCAGCTCTGTGTGCAGCTTGCCAGCACCGCCGCCGCATCGGCTCCCTTTTCCGCGCCCCATCAGCAGAGACAAACCACCCCATGAGCACCACCCCCGTCACCCGCGAAGCAGCACCCGCCGCCACCTATGACCCCACCGCCAAACAGAAAGCGGCGGCCAAGATCGCCCGCATCCCCATCAAGGTAGAGCACGCCCCTGCCCTGAAAAAACCCGAATGGATTCGCGTCAAGGCCGGCTCGCCCAGCACACGCTTCTACGAAATCAAGCAAATCCTGCGCGAACACAAGCTCCACACCGTCTGCGAAGAAGCCAGTTGCCCCAACATCGGCGAATGCTTTGGCAAAGGCACCGCCACCTTCATGATAATGGGCGACAAATGCACCCGCCGCTGCCCATTCTGCGATGTTGGGCACGGCAGACCCGACCCACTCGACAAGGATGAACCGCTCAATCTTGCCAAGACCATTGCCGCCCTCAAGCTCAAATACGTCGTCATCACCAGCGTGGACCGCGACGACCTGCGCGACGGCGGCAGCGGCCACTACGTCGAGTGCATCGAACGCACCCGCGAACTCTCCCCCCAGACGCAGATCGAAATCCTCGTGCCCGACTTCCGGGGCCGCGACGACCGCGCCCTCAACATCCTCAAGGCCGCACCGCCGGATGTGATGAACCACAACCTCGAAACCATCCCGCGCCTCTACAAGGAAGCCCGCCCCGGTTCCGACTACCAGTTCAGCCTGAACCTGCTGAAGAAATTCAAGCAACTGCACCCCCAAGTCCCCACCAAAAGCGGCCTGATGGTCGGCCTGGGCGAAACCGACGAGGAAATCCTGCAAGTCATGCGCGACATGCGCGCACACGACATCAACATGCTCACCATCGGCCAATACCTCGCACCCTCCACCAGCCACCTGCCCGTGCGCCGCTACGTCCACCCCGACACCTTCAAAATGTTCGAAGAAGAAGCCTACAAAATGGGCTTCACCCACGCCGCAGTCGGAGCCATGGTACGCTCCAGCTACCACGCCGACCAGCAAGCACATGCTGCGGGAGTGACTGTGACCCACCAGCAGTAATGCAACCCATCAGTAGCGCAACAAAAAGTTGCAGAAAACTTCTCCAATACTGACAGTAAGTTATTCTTGAATTCACCCTTTCAGGAGGGTGAATTTTTTATTGCCTGGATCGGTGGGTGAAAACCAAAGGCAGTTACCGCTTCAGTGCGCAGCAACGCAATAGATGCCAACCCTTTGTGACATAATGCGAATCAGTTTTATTCAGTAAATGTTTGGCATTAGACCCGTGTCCACTCCACAAGCTTCCACCGTGCAAACTTTATACATCAACCACCATGCGTGGCTGCATGCCTGGTTGCGTGGAAAGCTGGGCAACGACTTTGACGCTGCCGATCTGGCGCACGATACGTTTGTGCGGGTCATGTTGGCACAACGTCTGCCTGCCAATCTGGGCGATGAGCCACGCGCGCTGCTCACGCACATTGCGAAAGGCTTGGTCATCGATCACCGCCGCAGGCTGGAAGTTGAACGCGCCTATCTCGAAGCATTGGCACACCTGCCTGAACCACAAGCACCGTCGCCTGAAGCCCGCATGCTCATCCTTGAAGTGCTTTGCCGTATTGAGGCTATGCTGCGTACCTTGCCCAAACGCACGCGCGACATTTTCCTGATGGCTCAGCTCGACGGCTTGACCTACCAGCAGATTGCCACCCAGCAAGGCATTTCGCTCATTACCGTCAAACGTCACATGCGCACCGCCTTTGCCGCCTGCCTGGCATTGGATTGACCGCTGATGGCAGATACATCAGCCACGCGCCCTTCAGCCATCGACCCAACCATTCTCAATCAGGCAGCAGACTGGCTGGTGCTGTTGCAATCCGGTGAGGCAACCGAGCAAGACCTTGCCAAACTGAGCCAATGGTGCCAGCAAAGCCCAGCGCACGAGGCCGCTTGGCAACGTGCAGAAAGCGTGTCGAGCACTTTCCGCCAAGTGCCCGCACAAGTTGGCCAGGATACATTGGCACGTTTGCCACGCCACAACCGCCGCAAACTGCTGGGCTTGCTCGCCATCGCCGCACCCACTGGCTGGCTGCTGTGGCACTACCGGCACTGGCTGCAACGTGCCGATTACCAGACCGCCACTGGCGAACAGCAAACCATCGAGCTGGCCGATGGCAGTCAATTGGTGCTCAACACCGAGACAAGAGTAAATATCGCTTTCACGCAGACCCAGCGTGCCATCACCCTGCTGGCGGGTGAAATCATGCTCACCACAGGCAAAGACGCTGCACTGCCAGCAGGCCAACCCACGCGCCCGCTCACCGTGCTGACTGAACACGGCAGCCTACAGCCCATCGGCACCCGCTTTGCCATACGCCACTTCGATGACTACACGCAAGTCAGCGTATTTGAAGGAGCTGTGCAAGTCCAGCCTGCGCAATCGAGCCAAATCGCGACCGTTCCAGCCAGGCAACAACTGCGCTTCACCGCGACCGAGCTGCAAACCCCGCAAGCCGCTGAGGCCACCAGCAGCCTGTGGACCAACGGCATGCTGCTCGCGCAAGACATGCGGCTGGGCGACCTGATTGCCGAGCTTGCCCGCTACCAACGCGGCCTGCTGCGCTGTGACCCGGAAGTGGCGCAACTGCTGGTCTCGGGTGCTTTCCCCGTCAATGACATTGCCGCATCGTTGCGGGTGCTGGAGAAATCCTTACCCGTACGGATTGCGCGGCCCGCGCCATATTGGACCACCGTCAAGGCACGTTGAGCAAGTCAAGGACGCGCAGATGCTCCCCAAGGATTCAGCACCTTAACGCCGCAATCCACAAAATCCTCCAAATTGCGCGTGGCCAGTCGTGCACCGCGTGAGCGAGCCGTTGCTGCAATCATGGCATCGAACTGGCTAATGGGCACTCCGGTCATCTTTCGTGCAGCCGCAATCTCAGCGTACATATTGGCCGCCACGAATCACCTCGCGTTCAGGCAAATCCAGCACCACACCACCCAGCGGTGTCATCCGTGCGCGCATGGCCTCCACCAGCGACGTGCCAGACACCGGCTCCTGTGACAGCGTCGCCTGCACACGCAGCCGCGCCTTGGCATCGTCCATCTTGCGAACGGTCAGGGTCGTCACACGCACCGCCACCACAGTCGCCCCGTCACTCTGGCAAGCGGTCATCCTCCGCAGGCGGCAGGCCACCGGCGCGGCCCAGAAACGCCAGTGCCGCAGCCGTATCGCCGCGCTGCGCGCGCTCGCGGAAATACTCCGCCGCCCGCATCACCGCCACCTTCTCTGCCACCGCACTCACGATGAACTGGTTCAGAGTGGTGCCATCCTCGCGCGCAATCTGCTCCGCACCCAGCTTCAGCGAGTGCGGCAGACGCAAGGCATAGTTGCTTTGGGTTCCCATATCAGACTCCTTGAAAAAACTGTGATGGCCCAATCACCGATATCCCGAAATTCAACGCCTGCGGCAAGAAATCACGCCGGTTGAACGTCACCAATGTCACGGGCTGGCCCCTGCCCATACCATTGACCGCCAGTTCAAGCACCATATCGTCACCAGGGTCGCGCAATTGCGGACGCCACAGATACTGAATCGGCACAGGCAGCAGCACCATCGCCAACGCATCGAGCACGTTCTCCACATCCTGGGCCTGGGCACTCGCCGCAGCCAACTGCTCCGGCCGCATCAGCACCGCCTCGTACTCCATGAACAACGGCACACATGCACAGCATGTGAATCTCGCCCTGAATCACCCGACGCAACAACTCCGCCGACGCACCAGCCGGACTCCGCATGCCAGCGACCAGAACATTGGTGTCCAATACATAATTCATATCGCTGGCAATATAGCACTCGTTGCCTATTGCGTCCATATCTGCTGATCAGGCTGGCAGCCTCAGCAAGCTGACAAAAATATTTTCAAAAACACTGATACCTTTTTCGATCTCGTTCGGTGTATGTGATGAGAGCGCATTTTTTGCGCAGCCATCACCACGTATCTATCGACGAAAGGAACCTCCCAATGGGACTGCGGCATCAACTCCCTCGCCATAGCATTGGCAGAAACTTCCGCTCTGCACCGTCTGACCACATATGCAACAGCCGCAGCCTTGACCATCCACGTGCACCGGCATTCCGCCTGAACGCGCTGGTGCTGGCAGGCACTTGCGTACTGACCGGGTTGGGCGGCACGCTTGCATTGGCACCGCAAGCCGTGCAGGCCGCTGAACCTGCTGCTGCCGCTGGACGGGATTACGCCATTCCCGCAGGTCGGCTCAGCGATGCCCTGGCGCAGTTTGCTGCCGCATCGGGCGTTGCCTTGTCATTTGATCCACAGGCACTGCAAGGCCAGCAAAGCACTGGATTGCAAGGAAGCTACACTGTGCAGCAAGGCTTTGCACGGCTGCTGGATGGCACAGGATGGTGGGTGCAGCCTCAACAGGGAAACACCTATACCTTGCAGAACACTCCCGCGTCCAGTACGCGGGGCACATCGGAACCAGGGACATTGCCGGAGGTGGTGGTGATGGCTGATGCAACACAACCGGGATACCCTGCCGAAGCCTATGTGGGCGGGCAAGTGGCACGCGGCTCGCGCGTTGGTCTGCTGGGTAATAAGGACATGCTGGATACGCCTTTCAATGTCACCAGCTACACATCAGAACTCATACATAACCAGCAAGCCTATTCGCTGGCCGATGTGATGGAGAACAACCCGGCGGTGCAGGTCGTCAATGGTGCTGCGCGCAATACCGAAACCTTCGTGATGCGTGGATTTCCGACCGGCATGAGCAATGTGGCACTCAATGGCGTATACGGACTAGTGCCAGTCTATCGCATCCTTCCTGATTACATTGACCGAGTGGAAGTGCTCAATGGCCCCAACGCGCTGCTGGGTGGAATGACCAAAGGCTGACAGGTCGGCGGCACCATCAACTTGATGCCCAAGCGTGCCGAAGATGAACCGCTGGCTCGTTTGACTTTGGGTGTTTCGGCTGATAGTCAGTGGCGCGCTCACGCTGACGTTGGGCACCGTTTCGGCGAGAAAGGGGAATGGGGCATCAGGGTGAACGGCAGCTACCAGAATGGTGATACGCCAATGGACAACCAGTCACAAACCAGCCATGTGGGTGCGCTGGCACTTGACTACCGGGGCGAGCGACTGCGGGCATCGGTCGATCTGGTCGATCAGGAGGAGCAGATGGATGTGCTGGTCTAATTCTCGTGGACACCTCGATAAGGGAAGATCATCAACCCGAGGAGTCAACACACATGACACGCCGAACCCGTAGAAACTTCGATCCGACCTTCAAGCTGCAGGTCGTGCAAATGATCCGAGACCAAGGCCTGAGCGTAGGCCAGGTCTGCCGCGACCTGGAGCTAGTCGACAGTGCTGTGCGCCGCTGGCTGCGGCAGTACGATGCCGAGCAGGCTGGCCAGCCGGGCCAGGGCAAGCCGCTGACCGCCGAGCAGCAGCGCATTCGCCAGTTGGAGACAGAGAACCAACGCCTGCGTGAGGATGTCTCCATCCTAAAAAAGGCATCGGCCTTCTTCGCTCGGGAACTGAAGTGATCCAGCAGATGATCAATCAGTGGCAGGAGAAGGCCCAAATCACCCAACTGTGCAGACTGCTGGGGGTGAGCCGCTCGGGGCTGTATGCCGCTAGAAAGCACCGCTTGACTGCCAAGCCATG
>NZ_FQUZ01000033.1 GCF_900129055.1 Lampropedia hyalina DSM 16112 | reverse complement strand
TTTCAGGGTTTTGACAACGGTCAGCATGGTGCTGACTTTAACAGAGAGGGTATATTTTCAATGTGTTATCCATTACCCAACATGGAACCCGTTGGGTTGCGCGCTCTGCATCTCCGTCGTGAACGACGGGGCTTTCCGTGCAATCAGGTAAACTCACCGCACGTTTTTCCCGCTGCGGGGGAAGGTTCGGCACTGGGCAAGCCTGCCGTTCCATTCAGAAACTACAGGCAGGTTGTGTGTCTATGCAAAAAAAATTTCGGAGCACGGGCTTCTTTCGTATCGCACCTGCGGCGTTGCTGGCATTGTGCTTTCTGCAAGGGTGCAGTGTGCTGCGACCCAGTGAGGAGCCGTCGGCGGACGAGGCCACCGAGACCGCTTCGACCAGTGGCGCGTTGGCCTTCACGCTGGATGTGCGCAGTGAAAACGGCAGTGTGGCGCGGCATCTGGAACGCCATCTGGAAATCCAGCGTTTCAACCGCTTTCCCGACCTGCGCGATACCGAATTCAACCGCCTGATGGCCGAGGCCGAAACCAATGCCCGCAGTCTGCTGGCGGCACTGGGCTATTTCAATCCGCAACTGAGCCTGCATGTGGAGGATACGCCCGCTGGCAGCGAGGCTCCGCGCAAGGTGGTGATCGAGGTGGAGCCGGGGGCGCAGTCGGTAGTTCAATCGGTGAACATCGGGTTTGCCGAGCCGATGAACAGCGATCCGCAAGGGCAACGCCAGCGCGCGCGCGTGGAGCGTGGCTGGTCGCTCAAACAGGACGATGTATTCACCCAGTCCGACTGGGACAGTGCCAAGAATGCGGGCCTGCGCGTTTTACAGCGCGATCGCTACCCGACAGCCCGCATTGAGTCGAGCCAGGCGCGGGTGGATGCCGATGCCGAGAAGGTCGATCTGCGCATCGGCTACGACCCCGGCGAAGCCTACCGCTTTGGCGCACTCGAACTCCAGGGCAACGAACGCTACGATGCCCAGGGCATCCGCAACATTGCGCGCATTCCGACTGGAACTGACTACAGCGAGGAAGCCCTGCTGGATGCGCAGCAGCGGTTGGCCAGCAGCGGTTATTTCGATGCCGCCTTTCTGATGCTGGATACCGAGAACAGCGACCCGCAGAACGCCACCGTGATCGCCCAGTTGCGCGAGGCCAAGTACCAGAAGGTGGTGTTTGGCGTGGGCCTGAGCACCGATGCCGGGCCGCGCCTGTCCATCGACCACATTCACAACAAGCTCTGGCCGCTGGGCTGGCGTGCGGTCAGCCAGATTGCGGTGGATGCCAAGTCCCAGCAGTTGGCCACTCAGTGGACTGCCATGCCGCGCGAATCGGGCTGGGCATGGTTCACCGGAGCGCAGCTCGAACGCGCCGAGGTGGGCGACTACACGGCCAACTCCTTCATGCTCACGGCCGGGCGCACCCAATCGACCGGGCACATCGACCGGCGTTATTTCCTGCAATACGACTTCAGCCGCACCGAGGGCAGCGATACGCCCGGCAGTTCTTCCTCGCTGCTGGGCAGCTACAGCTGGACGGGACGGTACTTCAACAACAAGACCAATCCCAGCAGTGGCTACGGGGTGGGCTGGGAGCTGGGGGCGGGTTACACGCTCACGCCCGAGCGTGAGCCGTTCCTGCGGGGCCGTGCGCGCTGGTTGCAGTTCGTGCCGTTGGGCGAGCGCAACGAGGCCGGGCGGCGCAGCCGTCTGGCCGTGCGGGCCGAGGCCGGGGCCATCGTGGCCGATTCCGGCACCCAGATGCCACTGAGCCTGCTGTTCCTGACCGGTGGCGATACCACGGTGCGCGGGTACGCCTTTGAAAGCATCGGCACCCGTGCCTTCGATGATCGTCTCTACGGTGGCCGCTACCTGACGGTGGGCAGTCTGGAATGGCAACGCCCGATGACCCTGTTCGGCAACAGTTCCGACTGGGAACATGCCGTGTTTGTGGATGCGGGCAGTGTCTCCGATGACAATGCCGAGACCAGCGTCTATACCGGCGTGGGCACCGGCATCCGCTGGCGCAGCCCCGTCGGCCCCTTGCAGGCCGATATTGCCTATGGTCTCAAGCTCGAACAGTTCCGCCTGCACCTGCGCATGGGCTTCAACTTCTGAGTGCCGCCATGAATTCGTCGCCCACTTCCTCCCCCTCCACCGATTCCACGGCACGCCCCGCCCCCAAGTCCAGCGGACGCTGGTGGCGATGGCCGCTGTACACCTTGCTGGTGCTGTTGCTGGCCGTACTTGTGCTGCTGGGCGGTGTCGTATGGTGGGCGACCACCGACCGTTCGCTGCCGCGTGCCCTGCATTGGGCGCAGCAGGCTCTGCCCGAATCCCAGCAGTTGCAGTTCGAGGGCGCGCGCGGGGCGATTCTGGGCGATGGAGCCATCGACCGGCTGGAGTGGCAGATGCCCGGCACGGCCCTGACGCTGGAGCAGTTTCAACTGGCCTGGACACCCGCCAGCCTGTGGAACCGGGCCTTGCAGGTCAATACCCTGGAGGCCGAGAGCCTGACGGTACGCCTGTCTCCCAGCATCGAACCCGAGGAGCCAAAACCGCCGTTTGCCATGCCTGACAGCGTCCTGCTGCCGCTGTTGCGGGCCGTGCATCTGCCCCTGCGGCTGAATCTGCTGGCACTGGAGACCGAAGCCGTGGATGGCAGCATCAGCCGCCAGGAACTGCGCGACATGGCCCTGTCGTACGACTATGACGGATCGAACCACGACGTGCAGTTGCAAAGCCTGCACCACCAGCAGCAGGCGCAGCACGGCCAGTTGCAGGCGCGGGTGCGGCTCAATGGCCAGACCCTTGATGTCGAGGGGCAGGCTGTGGCCCTGCTCGGTGGCCTGATTCCCGACAAACCCCTGACGATGCTGGTGCCGCTGCAATGGCAGGGCAGTCTGGCTGGAGGCGCGGGTGCGCAGCTTCAGGTACAGCTTCAGGGCTGGGAGTGGCCCGCCAGCCAGAGCCTGCCCGAAGCCGCCGGTGCCCTGCTGCAACTCGATGTCCCGCAACAGCTCGCCGATTTTCCCGATGCACTGAAGCTGGACGCACAGGCTGGCCTGCACCCCTGGCGCGGCCAGCCTGTGCAGCAGGCGCGTGTGCAACTGCACCGCCTGAACGCGCAGGACTTTCATCCGCAGGCTCCCGTGACGCTGCTCGATGGCGCGCTGGACATCCAGCCTGCCGCAGCCGCAGAGGGTGCAGCCGCAGCCACCAGCCTGGCCGATACTGCCTGGCAACTGCTGCTGGAATTGCGCAACCAGCAGCCCGGAGCCTGGGATGCCCAACGCCTGCCGGTGCGCCAACTGGATGCCCGCGCCCGCTGGGGCACGGATGCCTGGCAGATCGAACAGGCCCAGGTGCAACTGGGCGAGGGTCGCGTGGGCTTGCAGGGCGAATTGCGTCCGCAGCAGCCCGAGCAGGCGCATCTGCAAGTGCAACTCGAACGCCTGAACCTGCAACAATTGTTGGGCAGTCTGCCCCAGACCCAACTGGACGGACAGGCG
Organism: Lampropedia hyalina DSM 16112; assembly: GCF_900129055.1. Taxonomy (GTDB): domain Bacteria; phylum Pseudomonadota; class Gammaproteobacteria; order Burkholderiales; family Burkholderiaceae_C; genus Lampropedia; species Lampropedia hyalina. Next base: position 31,287 of record NZ_FQUZ01000033.1, on the reverse strand, counting down.
CGTGTGGAGCCACTGGCCGTCACTGCCCCCACCGGAGCCGCAACTGCACCGGACACGGCGGCCCATGCCGATCTGCTGGCTGCTCTCACCGCCGCATCCTGGCAGGTGCAGGCCGACGTGCGCAATGCCATCCCCGGTCTGGTGGACAAACAGCGTCTGCCGCTGGATCAGGTGCTGTTGCAGGCACAGCTGACCCCGCAACAATGGCAGGCCGAGAATCTGGAAGTGCGCGTGGGTGAAGGCCGCTTGCAGGTGCAGGCCCAATACGCACCCGACACCCAGCAACTGGCCGTGAACGGCCAGCTCACGCGCCTGCCGCTGGTGCGCCTGCACAGTGAGCTGGCGGCAGAGAAAGTTCCCGACCTGTCCGGCACGCTGAAAGCCAGCGGTTCCGTGCAGGAAGCCGTGGCCTTCGAGGCCGACATCCAGAGCAACGGCCGTGCCCAGGCGGTGCGCAGCCGCTGGAATGTCCGTGCCCTGCAAGCCCAGGGCGAATGGACTCCCCGGCAACTCAGCCTGCCGCGCCTGCACCTCGATGCGTTCCAGGCCAAGGTTGATGCCCGCGACGTGCAAGTGGCCCTGCCCGATCTGGCATCGCTGCAAGCCAGACTGACCGCCAGTGCCCCCGGCCTGAACCTTCAGGCCGATACCGCCATGCGCCAGCAAAGCGGCCAGGGCAAGGTACAGCTTGACGTTGCCTCTGCCCAGCAACTGCTGGCGTGGTTGCGCCAACTGCCGCTGGTGGGCGAACAGCTCCCTGCCATGCAGGCGCAGGGCAGTGCCCGCCTGCAAGCCGATTGGCAGGGCGGCTGGGAGCAATGGCTCAAGGGCTTGCAGAACCCGGCGGCGTACCCCGATCTGCGTCTGAACGCGCAGTTGCAATCCAACTCGTTCCGGCTGGAAATGCCCGCTGCGGCGGCTCCAGCGACCGTCAAAGGTGCGGCCAAGCCCGAACCCACACGCATTGCCATCCAGCAGTTGCAGGCCAGTGTTCAGGGCAATCTGCACACCGCCACGCTGGGGCTGGAGGGCGATGTCACCGCCAATGGCACCCGCGCCACCCTGAACACCGCGCTGCAAGCCCGGCAAGTGGGCCAGCAGGCACGCGGCAATCCGGCGTGGCAGATCGATCTGCGCCGCTTGCAGGCCGCAGCGACCTTGCCCAAAGAATCCGCGCCCTGGCGGCTGGAGGTGGCCGAAGGACTGCAAGTCACCGCCCGTCCGGGAGACACCCTGCAAGTGCAGGCCACGGCAGGCACGGCACGCCTGACACCGCCTGCCCATATCGCCCCTGCCGAACAGGCACTGACGCTGGCATGGGAGCCGTTGAGCTTCAGCCGCACCGCCCAGGGCACCATGCGGCTGCAAAGCAAGGGGCGTGTGGCAGGCATTCACCCCGCATGGGTCGATGCCCTCTCGCCGCCGGGACAGGCCCCGTTGCGCAATGCCGGGCTGTTCACCAACCTGGTGCTGGCCGGGCAGTGGGACATCGACATGGCCGACAGCCTGAACATCCAGGCCGTGTTGCAACGCGAGAGCGGCGATCTCTGGCTGGGTGAACCGGCTTCGCAGACCCCGGATGCTGTGCAGAGCGTCGGCAACACCCGCACCGAAGCCATTGCTGCGGGCATCGAGACCCTGCGGTTGAGTCTGCAATCGCGCAGAAACCGCGTGGAAGCCGTGCTGGACTGGAAGACCCGCCGGGCCGGCACCATCGATGCGCGCGTGCAGACCCAACTGGCCCAGACCGCACAGGGCTGGAGCCTGCCGCCCACCGCCGCACTGGCAGGGCAGGTCAAGGCTGCCTTCCCCGATCTGGGCGTGTGGGGCAGCTTTGCTCCGCCGGGCTGGCGCATCAACGGCAGTCTGAATGCCGATGTGGCCCTGGGTGGCACGGTGCAGCAGCCGCGCCTGCAAGGGCAGATTGCAGGCGATGGCCTGAACGTTCGTTCCGTGCTGGATGGCGTGGACCTGCACAACGGCTCACTGCGCACCAATTTGCAGGGCAACCGCCTGACCATTGCCGAACTGCGCTTTGAAGGCGGTACCAACAGCAACGCCTATGTGGCGGGCATGAGCGGCAACCGCACACCCGCTCCCACGGCACGCGGCCAGATGGTGGCGCGTGGCTTCATCGACTGGAGCCGTACCCTGAGCGCGTCCGGCAGCACGGCCGATTCCGGCATCGACATGAACGTGCAGGCGCAGTTGCAGCAGATGCAGGTGCTGGCACGCAACGACCGCCAGATCAGCCTCAGTGGCGACTTGAGTGCCGGGCTGCAAAACGGCCGTTTGCGACTGCGCGGCGATCTGCTGGTCGATCGCGCCTCCATCACCCTGCCCGAATCGAGCGCGCCTACCCTGGGTGACGATGTGGTGGTCATCCGCGCCAGCGACCCACCGCAAGACGAGGCCGAACCCACGCCGCGCCTGCAAACCGCCCAGCCCATGGACATGGAAATCCGCCTGAACCTGGGTCGCGACTTTGCCCTGCAAGGCTATGGCATCACCACCCGGCTGGAAGGCGACCTGACAGTGCGCAGCCAGCGCAGTGGCAACGACCCGATTGCCATCGTGGGCGAAATCCGCACCGACGAAGGCCGCTACCGTGCCTGGGGGCAGGCCCTGAATGTGGAAACCGGCGTGGTGCTGTTCAACGGCCCCTACAACAATCCTTCGCTCAACATGCTGGCGGTGCGGCCCAACATCGATGTGCGGGCGGGTGTGCGTGTCACCGGCACGGCACTGGCTCCGCGCGTGCAACTGTACTCGGAGCCTGAACTGCCCGATGCCGAGAAACTCTCCTGGGTGGTGCTGGGACGCGCCACGATGGCCGGGGGCGGTGAGGGCACCTCCATGCAGCAGGCCGCGTTGGGGCTGCTGGCAGGCAGCGTGGCCAACAGCCTCGCCAGCGGCCTGGGCTTTGATGAAGTGGGCCTGAGCACCGAGGGCGTGTCGCTGGGCAAACGCCTCTCCGACAAGCTCTATGTCACCTACGCCACCGGCATGTCGGGCGCGGCAGGCACGCTCTACATCTTCTACGACATCAGCCGCCGCCTGACGGCCCGTGGCCAGACCGGTGAACAGAGTGCGCTGGATTTGATTTACACGATTACTTACGATTGAGAATAATTCATTGAATCCGCAGGGGTATTCATGCGCAGGACACATATACACATATGTTTCTTGCTTGTAAATCTGTTTGTCACAGAATGGAAAAATGCATAGAATACATCCTGCGAGATGAATATGATTATGTTGTTTCATTTCCAAGCAGATGGCTTAAAAAACCTCTGGAAACAACTTTTTCTTTTTTTCTCCACTTTGAACTCCATTTAAGGTTACGAGGCCTATCAGACGCTATCTGACAGACAACTCCCTGGGTGCTTCTCCTCCCTCACTCTCTATCTTCACCCAAGGTAGTCTCGTAACTCTTTCTTTTTCTCCTCCCCCCCTTTTTTGTTTTTGCCATGTGAGCATCCTGCCGTTTGTATTCCGGCAGTGTCTCTTTGCGGCTATGCTTCGCGCCTGTCTTCATGATGGATGATGGGCTGAGAACGTAGACAACGTTCCTGGGCCGTTTGTCCAGCGTTTTTTGCTGCTTGTTCCATGCTCTCTTTGTCTGATGACGTGCGCCGTGCCGCACTCGGTGGTGCGATTGCCCTGCTGGGTGCATTGCTGGCCGTATGGCTGCACATTCCGCTGCCCTGGCTGCTGGGCTCCCTGATTCTGACGGCCGCAACCCGGATTGCCGGGGTGCGCAGCCGTTGTCCAGTGGCATTCAACAAGGCTGGCCGCTGGGTCATCGGGGTGTCGCTGGGTCTGTATTTCACGCCCCAGGTGGCATCGAGTCTGGCGCAGCACTGGCCTCTGATCGCACTGGGCATGGCCTATGCCATGCTGCTGGCCGTGCTGGGTTGCTGGATATACCGGCGGTGGGCGGGGCTGGACTTGCGCACCGCATGGTTCGCAGCTGCGATCGGCAGTGCCAGCGAGATGGCCAATCTGGCACAGCGCAACGGTGCGCGGGTCGATCAGGTCGCCACGGTACACAGTGTGCGTGTCATGCTGGTGGTCGTCACCGTGCCATTCGCGTTCCACTGGTTCAGCCAGGCCGGTACGCCGTCTCTGCTGGCCGAAGTGCGGCAGGTGCAGTGGCCGGGCCTGCTGACGCTGGCCCTGGGTGCCTTGGGGGCCGCACTGGCATTCGAGCGGTTGCGTCTGCCCAATGGCTGGATGCTGGGGCCGCTGGTGTTCGTCATGACCGTTACCCTGCTGGGCTGGCACTTCTCTGCCTTGCCCGCGTGGGTGTCGTGGCTGGGACAGTTGTTCATCGGCTGGTCACTGGGCGACAAGTACCGCCCCGACTTCTTTCGCAGTGCACCGCGCCTGCTGTCGGTCGTGGCGGTGCTGACGCTGGGCATGATGGCCCTGTCGGCTCTGCTGGGCTGGGTTTTGGCGGCATTGACACAACTGCCGGTTGCCACGCTGATTCTGGGACTGACACCGGGCGGCATCGCCGAGATGACCATCACAGCCAAGGTGCTGGGGCTGGGCGTGCCGCTGGTGACGGCCATGCAGGTGATGCGGATGCTGTGCGTGGTGTTGCTCACCGGCCCGCTGTACCGGCTTTTTCTGCAGGCACGCATTCGAGAGGATTGACCCGCACCGCCGTTTCTTGCCTTGACCAATCGGAGAAGGCATGAAAAAACCGGCACATTCTTTGCAAAATGTGCCGGTTGGGTATTTGGTAGGCTCGACTGGATTCGAACCAGCGACCCCCACCATGTCAAGGTGGTGCTCTAACCAACTGAGCTACGAGCCTGAAAATCAGAAAGCGTGATTATAGTATGCTTTTAAGCGGCTTCACGCAAAAACAGAAAAATTCACCCAGCTTGCAGCGAGACGCGGGCAAATTTGCGCTTGCCCACCTGTATCACATAGGTTCCGGCTTCCAGCTTCAGGCCCCGGTCGCTGATGACTGTGCCATCCACGCGCACGCCGCCGCCATCAATCAGGCGGTTGCCTTCACCCGTCGAAGCAGCCAGTCCAGCGGACTTGAGCAGCACCCCGATGCCCAGCGGTGCACCCTGCAAGGTGATTTCGGGAATCTCGTCCGGGATGCCGCCTTTGCTGCGGTGGATGAAATCCTGTTCGGCTGCATCGGCGGCGGCGGCACTGTGAAAGCGGGCGGTGATTTCCTTGGCCAGCAACACTTTGGCATCCTTGGGGTTGCGCCCCTGTGCCACTTCCTGTTTCAGCGTGGCAATGTCTTGCAGCGAGCGGAAGGAGAGCAGGGGATACCAGTCCCACATCAGATCGTCGGAGATGGACAGCACCTTGGCGAACATGGTGTTGGCCTCTTCCGTGATGCCGATGTAGTTGTGCTTGGATTTGGACATCTTGTCCACCCCGTCCAGTCCCACCAGCAGCGGCATGGTCAGAATGCACTGCGGCTCCTGCCCGTATTCTTCTTGCAGGTGGCGGCCCATCAGCAAATTGAATTTCTGGTCGGTGCCGCCCAGTTCCAGATCGGCTTTCAGTTCCACCGAGTCGTAGCCCTGCATCAGCGGATAGAGGAATTCGTGAATGCTGATGGACTGGCCGCTGTGGAAGCGTTTGTGGAAGTCATCGCGTTCCATCATGCGGGCCACCGTGTATTTCGATGCCAGAGCGATCATCTCGGCGGCATGCAGGCGGTTGCTCCATTCGCTGTTGTAGCGAATCTCGGCTTTGTCCAGGTCAAGTACCCGTCCGGCCTGCTGGTAATAGGTCTGGGCGTTGGCCTGAATCTGTTCCTCGGTCAGTGGCGGGCGGGTGCTGTTGCGACCCGATGGGTCGCCGATGCGGCCTGTGAAGTCGCCGATGAGGAAAATCACCGTATGCCCCAGGTCTTGCAACTGGCGCATCTTGTTCAGCACCACCGTGTGCCCCAGGTGAATGTCGGGAGCCGTAGGGTCCAGCCCCAGCTTGATGCGCAGCGGCTGGCCGGTGCGGTGCGATTTTTGCAGTTTCTTCACCCAGTCGTCGGCGGGCAGCAGCTCCTGCACGCCGCGCGTCGTCACGGCCAGCGCGTGTGCAATGGCTTCGTCATGGACGGGAGAAGTGGCGGGATTCTGGTGGATAGTCGCTTCAGTCATGTTGTTTTTTGGCTTGTCCTAATTGACAGTTCCGATATACTTTGGAATGGTTTCTGCGGCTATTGTATGAAAGCATGGGCTTTCAAAGCAGTTGGTGCGCATTTTTCCAGAATTTTCATTCTGCTGCATGGCCTGTCGCCCTGTTTCCGGGCTGTGCAGCAGCCGATCCGCCAGTGCGCCTGCGATAGACAGGCGCGGGGGTTTCCTGGCGGAAATCTTTTGCAAGTCAGGACATCATCTTGTCAGCCAGTTTTTCCAAACACTCCCGCCATTCTTCCCGTCCACGCCATGCAGTTCGCCTCCAGCGGCAATTGAATGCCATCATGCAGGCACTGGGGGACTCTGCCTATTCCAAACGCCTGATGGCCGCTGTAGTCGGCCTGCTGGCCCTGGGGGGTGGCGGAGCATTCGCCGTGGCCAGCCTCGCTGGTGGCGATGAAGCCGATGCGGCACAGGTGCAGCAGCGCATGATCGACCAGGAAATTGCCTCGCTGGCCAGCGGCAAGAGCCTCGCCAGCCTGGTGGCCGCCCCGGACTTTGTGCTGCACCGCAGTGACCGGCTGCGCACCGGCGACTCTGCGGAAACCCTGTTGCAGCGTCTGGGGGTGGCTGATCCGGCGGCATCCGCCTATCTGCGTCGCAACCAGGTGGCCATCCAGAATCTGTGGGGACGCAGCAACCGCGACATCACCATCGAGGCCACGGCCGATCACCAGTTGTTGCGCCTGTATGCCCGCTGGGTCAGTGACGACAGCGGCAACTTCAACCGCTTCGTGGTGGAGCGCACTGCCGATGGCAAGGACTTCGTGGCCAAGCTCGATACCGCCGAGCTGACCAAGTCCACCCGCCTGGCCAGTGGCGTGGTGCAAAGCTCCCTGTTCGGGGCCACCGATGCCGCCAACGTGCCCGACAACGTGGCCGTACAACTGGCCGAAATCTTTTCTGCCCAGGTGAACTTCCACAAGAATCTGCGCAAGGGCGACACTTTCACGGTGGTGTACGAAACGCTGGAGGCCGATGGTGAGCCACTGAGGGCTGGCAAGGTGCTCAGTGCCGAATTCGTGAACAGTGGCAAGACATACCAGGCCCTGTGGTTCCAGGAAGATGAGAACAAGCCAGGTGCGTACTACGATCTGGACGGCTCGAACCTGCGTCGTGCCTTTCTGGCCTCGCCGCTGGAGTTTTCGCGTGTGTCCAGCAACTTCGGCAAACGCTTCCACCCCATCCGCAAGGAATGGCGCAACCACAATGGCACCGACTACGCAGCGGTGACCGGTACGCCCATCCGTACCGTGGGTGACGGTGTGGTGGAGTTTGCGGGCTGGCACAACGGTTATGGCAATGTGGCCTATATCGACCATGGCGAACAGCGCGTGACGGTGTATGCGCACATGAGCCGCCTCGATGTGAAAACCGGCCAGCGCATTGCGCAGGGGCAGGTGATTGGTGCGGTAGGCTCCACTGGCATGTCCACCGGGCCGCATTTGCACTTCGAGTTCCGCGTCAATGGTGAATTCAAGGACCCCCAGATCATCGCGCAGGACAGCGCGGCGGCCTCGCCTGTCACCAAGGCCACGCGCGAGCGTTTCAACAAACTGGCCGAAGCCACCCGCATGAAATTCCAGGTCGCACCGCTGATGATGCAGGCCAACGCGGAATGATGCGTTCGTGCAGGTACTCATGGCCTGTGCGGTAAGCATCGTTTCTGAATGAAAGCAACCTGCCCTGACATCCGTCTTCGGCAGGTTTTTTTGATGGGATTGTCCTGGCCATGCCTTTCTCTGCATTATCTGGTTCTGCATTTGCGCATGATCCTCCGTACTTCATCGGCCTGATGTCCGGCACGTCGCTGGATGGGGTGGATGCCGTGCTGGCACAGTTTGCCCACAGCCGTGATCGCTTGCAGCTCAGGAATGTGCAGCATCTGCATCGGCCTTTCCCCGCCGGGTTGCAAGTGGAGTTTCGTGCGCTGAACCGGGCGGGGGACAATGAAATCCATCGCGCCGCGCTGGCAGGCAATGCGCTGGCCGGGGAGTATGCCCGCGCGGTGCACCAGTTGTTGCAACAGGCGCAAGTGAGCACGCAGCAGGTGGTGGCGATTGGCGCACATGGCCAGACCGTGCGCCACCAGCCGGGGCAGTTTGACGGCGTGGGCTATACCGTGCAGATCAACCAGCCCGCGTTGCTGGCCGAACGCACCGGCATTGCCGTGGTGGCCGATTTTCGCAGCCGCGATGTGGCCGCAGGGGGGCAGGGCGCGCCGCTGGTGCCGGCCTTTCACCGCGAAATCTTTGGCCGTTCCGATGAAGCCGTGGCGGTGCTGAACCTGGGTGGCATTGCCAACCTCAGCCTGCTGCTGCCCGATGGGGATGTGCTGGGGCTGGATACCGGCCCCGCCAATACCCTGCTGGATGCCTGGTGCCTGCAACACACTGGCCAGCCCTGGGATGCCGGTGGCACATGGGCGGCCAGTGGCACGGTCTGCCAGCCCTTGTTGCAGCAGTTGTTGCAGGAGCCGTACTTTGCCCGCCCCGGCCCCAAGAGCACGGGGCTGGATTGCTTTCACCCTGAATGGTTGCGCCAGCACCTGCAAGGCTTCGGTGCGCTGCCCGCACAGGATGTGCAGGCCACGCTGGTGGAACTGACCGCCGTGACCGCAGTGCAGGCATTGCACCGCCATGCCGTGGCAGTGGCAGAAATCGGCGTATGTGGCGGCGGCGTATTCAACGACTGGCTGATGCAGCGTTTGCAGCACCATGCCGGAGCCAGCGTGCCGGTGCGCAGCACCCGACACTGGGGCGTGGAGCCGATGCAGGTGGAAGCCCTGGCCTTTGCCTGGCTGGCACGCCAGTGCCTGCTGGGACTGCCGGGCAACCTGCCCGCAGCCACCAATGCGACAGGACTGCGCGTGCTAGGGGCCGTGTATCCGGGGGAGGGCTGGTCTCATTGGCACGATTCCCATGGTTTCCAGACACCGCCATGAAGTCCAGCCATACTCCATCCAGACACGGGTTTGCTGCTACCGCCGTGACGCTCAGCCTGTGCGCCGGGTGGTTGCTGTCCGCCTGCCAGCAAGTCCCCGCAGCCTACGACCAGCTCGATGCCATGCTGTGGACGCAGACTTCCATCGAAAAAGAGTTGATCTTCCGGCAGACCTACGCCACGGCCACCGCCCAGTTGCCGTTGGCCCTGCAAGACCCTGCCTGGGATGCGCTGCCCCTGCCACCGCGTGATCTGCACGGCCTGCCGCCCGCACTCATCATCGATGTGGACGAAACCGTGCTCACCAACACGGCCTTGAGTGCGCGGGACATTCGTGCCAACCGCCCGTTTTCCTACGAACGCTGGGATGTGTGGGTGGAGGAGCGCGAGGCTCCAGCCCTGCCCGGTGCGGCGGATTTTCTGCACCGTGCCAAGGCACTGGGCATCGAAGTGTTCTATGTCACCAACCGCGAACACCAGCAGGCACCAGCCACCTTCGACAACTTGCGCCAGCAGGGCATGCCTGTGGCCAGCCCTGCTTTTGTGCTGGGGGCGAATGCGCCCGTGGGCGATTGTGCGGCCAGTGGCTACGACAAATCCTGCCGCCGGGCCTGGGTGGGGGAACGCTACCGGGTGCTGATGCTGGTGGGCGACTCATTTGGCGACTTCATCGAATCCGCCAGCGGCCTGCCTGCCCAGCGCGAGGCCGTCCGCCCTTACGCCCACTGGCTCGGCCAACGCTGGTTCGTCCTGCCCAATCCCACCTATGGCGACTGGTACAGCGCGCCCTACGCCGGCGACGAATCCCTGCCCGAAGCCGTGAAACGCGCGGCCAAGCACCGCGCACTGGATGTGCAGCAGGATTGATGGAGCTTGTGGCACCCATCCGGTGCCGGGTTTAGAATCCTGCGCTTTGGGCGCCGGGAGTCTCGGGTATGCACCTGCTGTGGATGGTGTTGGGCACTTTGGTGTTTGCCTCGATGGCGGTATGCGTCAAGTTCGCTTCCAGCCACTTCAATGCTGCCGAACTGGTTTTTTATCGGGGCATCGTCAGCATGGTGCTGCTGGGCATTCTGGCACGTCGCCAGCATGTGGACTTGCGCACCCGCCATCCTTTCATGCACGCCTGGCGCAGTCTGGTCGGGGTCGGCTCGATGGGGGCCTGGTTCTACGCCATTGGTGCATTGCCGATTGCCACTGCCACCACGCTCAACTACATGAGCAGCATCTGGGTTGGGCTGTTCGTCGTGCTGAGCAGTCTGTTGCAACGTAGCTCCAATCCATTGCCCGCATCGCCCCGGCAAGGCCTTTTGCAGGCTGCGCTGATTGTCACCATCCTGACTGGCTTTGCCGGTGTGGTGCTGATGCTGCGCCCCAGTCTGGATTCCAGCCAGAGCCTGGTGGCCGCATTGGTCGGGGTGTTTTCCGGCATGGGGGCCGCCTTGGCCTATATGCAGGTGGTGGGACTGGCGCGCATCGGCGAGCCGGAAACCCGCGTGGTGTTCTATTTTGCCGTTGGCTCTACGGTGGCCGGCGGCTTGCTGATGCCGGTGGCAGGCATCTCCACTCTGCTGCATCCGGCCAGCCTGTGGCTGTTGCCCATGGGGCTGCTCGCTTCGCTGGGCCAGTTGTGCATGACCCACGCCTATTCCACCGCCGCCAGCCCGCGCAACACGCTGGTGGTGGCCAGCCTGCAATACTCCGGCATTGTCTTCGCCGGACTCTATGGCCTGCTGCTGTTCGATGACAGCCTGCCACTGCTGGGCTGGCTGGGTATGGCCCTCATCATCGCCAGCGGCGTTGTGGCGACATTGCTGCGGGCACGCTGAGGCACTGCTTCACTTACCCACCACTTCAACGAACATCTGCTCCAGATTGAGTCCTTGGTGAACGTCGAGCAAGCTGGCTCCGCTGGCCTGGATGGCTTGCAGGGTGGGCCAGAGTGCGTGGGCCGGGACGTGGCCGCGCCAGATGTCCGTGCCGTCGGATTCAAAGCCGGGCAGCGGCGTGGCGTGCGGGTGGTTCGATGGGGCGGGCAGGTGGTAGCGCACCACCAGTCCGCCTTTGTTCAGCAGTCCGTCCATGGGTTCGTCTGCCATCAAGCGGCCCCGGTCGATCAGCAGCACGCGGCTGGCGAGGCGTTCCACGTCGTTGAGGATGTGCGAGCAGAAGAACAGCGTGCCGCCGCTGTCGCGGTAGCGTTGCACTTCGTCGGCCACCAGCTTGCGGCCCACCGGGTCGAGGCCGGACATGGGTTCATCCAGCACCAGCAATTGTGGCTCCAGTGCCAGGGCGTGCGCCAGTGCCGTGCGTTGCGTCATGCCTTTGGAGAGGTTGCGCACACGCTTGTGTGCGGCGTAGCCAATGCCCATGCGCTCCAGCCACTGCATGGCGCGTTGGCCTGCTTCTGCCCCGCGTGCCCGTTGGTGGATTTCCAGCCCCATGCGCACGATTTCCAGCGGCGTGAGGTAGTCGTACAGATAGGGGTTTTCCGGCACATAACCCACGCCCTGACGGGCACGTTCGTCGGCTGCCGGTCGCCCCATCAGCAGTGTGCGGCCGCTGTCGGGTTGCAGCATGCCCATCAGCATCTTCATGCTGGTGCTCTTGCCCGCCCCGTTAGGGCCGACAAAGCCGATGGCTTCACCCTGCCTGATGATGAAGCCCAGATCGTCCACGGCCTTGACCCGCTTGCCCTTGACCTTGAAGGACTTATGGACTGCCTCGAAAACCACCAGATCGTTCATGTTTCCTGTTCCTCGGTTATTGCCCGGTGCCTGGCATGGCCAGTTGTGGCACACCCTGGGCATCCAGCATGTAGCCAATCTCCAGTGGGTCCTGTGGCAGGGCCGGCAGCAGACCGGCTTGCAGCAAGTCCTGCAACTGCGCGGGGGGCTGGCCGGTTTGCTGATGAAATTGTGTGGCTGCCTGGCGCAGCACTTGCAGGCCTTCCAGCCGGGCGATGCGCGCATTCAGCAGCGGCAAGACCTTGGGATCGAGGTTCATCTGCTTGATGCGCTCGATCATTTCGATGGCCTGTGCGGGGTCATTGCCACGTTCGTACCATTTGGCGGCCATGGTGCGCAGGGCCGTGGCGTTGGGTTCGCCCACGCGCAGGGCGGCTTTTTCGGCCCATTGCCCAGCTTCGTCGTATTCCTGCCCGAAGTACGCAGCATTGAAGGCGTAGAAGAAGGGGGGCATCATGTCCCAGGGGCGGCTGTCGCTGGCACGGCGCAGGATTTCCTGGGCCTCGTCCACATAGCCCAGCCAGGGCACGATGGCGGCGGCAATGTAGTAATTGTCTTCGTGGCGTGGATTCAGTCGTGCGGCATCGAGCTGGATGGCAGCCTGAATGCGGTAGGTTTCGGCATCCGTCACGCCACCGCCCACGGTGGCACTGCGAATCACGTTCAGGTCAGCAGCCAGATAGCGGTCGCCTCCGGCCTGCAAGACCTGCAACAGCACGGGCAGCCGCACCCGCAGCACGTCTTCCTGCTGGGGACGGGGCAGTGGCGAGAGGTGCAACACGCTGGCCACATACAGCGCGAATGCCAGCACAGCCACCAGTCCCAGTGGAATGCGCCAGCCGTGGTACGGGGTTTGGAGGGGTTCAGGCATGGATGCTTCCGCTTGGATTCAGAGAAACTCGCGCCGTTTCAGCTTCCAGGTCGCCAGGGACAGCAGCAGGCCACAATAGGCCAGTGCCATCAGCACCGCCCAGCCCAGTACGGGCCACTGCACTGGCAGGCCGTACAGTGACAGGTCGCGCCAGTCCAGTCGCGACAGATCGGGCAGCAGCCACTGTGCGGCATTCAGTACCGGCAACAGGTAGCGGTTTTCGGTGGAGCCTTCCATGCCGGGCATCAGCAGGAATTGCAGGCTCACACCCAGCGAACGTGCCGCCAGTGCGAAGAAGCAGCCCAGAATCAGCGGCAGAAATGGCGTGGTGGAGAGGCTGCACAGCAGCAGCGCGAAGGCGGTGATGACCAGCAAGTCCAGCCAGATGCCCAGCAGCACCAGTGCGTAACTGCCCCCCAGCCGGATGGGGGTGGGTTGCTCGTAGGACACAGGCAGCATGGCCATCACGGCCCCCAGTGCCAGCCCTAGCAGCAACACACCCAGGGCCAGCAGGGCCGCAACGGCGAGAAAGCGGCTTATCAGATAAACCCCCCGCGAGACCGGGTAGGCCAGTACGAAGTACAGCGACTTGCGTTCGATGTCCTTGCCCAGCAGCTCTTGCACCCAGAACAGGGCCATCAGCATCAGCACCAGCCGGATGCCCGACAGACCCACGTCCAGTGCCACGGTAGCGGGCTGGCGCGCCGAGAAATTGGCCGCCAGCCAGGCGATGAAAATCACTGCCACCGCAATCATCAGCAGCCAGCGGATGCTGTGCGAGCGAATGCCCGAAGCCCAGCCGGTTTTGGTCAGTTCCCACATACGTTCACAGACCTTTCCGTCAGAATGTGTCAAAAGGATGTGGGATTATAGGAAACCCTGACTGGTGTGGAACCAGTACATGAAAAACCGCCTGGCAGGCAGGCGGCGGGAAAAGGACGCAGGCCGTTCAGGCGATCATGCCAGCAGGGCGTTCACGCGCTTGACGTAGGCGGCTGGGTCGGCGGGCAGGCCACCGTCGGCCAGTACGGCCTGATCGAAGATGATCTGTGCCAGGTCATCGAAGGCTTCGCTGGCCTGCAATTTCTGCACCAGCGGGTGGGCCGGATTCACTTCGAGCACGGGTTTGGTGTCGGGCACGGGCTGGCCGGCCTGTTTGAGCAGGCGCGCCAGCTGGTTGCTGATCTGGCCGTCCTTGACCACCAGGCAGGCCGGAGAATCGACCAGGCGAGTGGTGACGCACACGTCTTCGGCCTTGTCTGCCAGGGCCTGCTTCAGGCGTTCCAGCACGGGTTTGAAGGTTTCGGCAGCTTCTTCGGCGGCCTTGCGTTCTTCTTCGTCCTGCAAGTCGCCCAGATCGACCGCGCCCTTGGCAATCGATTGCAGCGGCGTACCGTTGAATTCGTCCAGATGGCTGATGGCCCATTCGTCCACGCGGTCGGTCAGGAACAGCACTTCGATGCCTTTCTGGCGGAACAGCTCCAGTTGCGGGCTGCCCTTGGCGGCGGAGAGGGAGTCGGCCGTGATGTAGTAGATGGCTTTCTGGCTTTCCTTCATGCGCGACTGGTAGTCGGCAAAGCTGACGCTGAGGGTGTCGCTGCGGGTGGAGGCAAAACGCAGCAGCTTGGCGATGCGCTCGCGGTTGGTGAAGTCCTCGCCCAGCCCTTCCTTGAGCACGGCACCGAATTCGGCATAGAAGCGGGCGTACTGGGTGGCTTCGTCGGCAAAGGTGGCGGCGGCATCGGCGGCCGGGGTGGCGTTCTTGTCCACCACGTCGGTGATGCTGTCGCTTTCCACGGGTTCGGGGGCGGGCGTGGAGTCTCCCGTGCCGATGTCGATCTTGCCTTCCTGGCTTTGCGCATCGGTGCGTTGCTTGCTGGCGAGGTCTTCGAGCAGGCCGAGGATGCGGCGTGTGTTGCCTTCGCGGATGGCACGCACGTCGCGGCTTTCCTGGAGGATTTCGCGGCTGACGTTCAGCGGCAGGTCGGCGGAATCGACCACGCCGGAGACGAAGCGCAGATAGGACGGCAGCAGGGCATCGGCCTCGTTCATGATGAACACGCGCTTGACGTAGAGCTTGAGGCCGGGTTTCTTGTCGCGGTTGAACAGGTCGAACGGGGCCTTGGCCGGGAGGTAAAGCAGTTGCGTGTATTCGGTACTGCCTTCGACGCGGTTGTGGCTCCAGGCCAACGGGGCCTCGAAGTCGTGGCTGAGGTTCTTGTAGAACTCGATGTACTGTTCTTCGGTGATGTCTTTCTTGCTGCGCGTCCACAATGCGCTGGCCTGATTGACGGTTTCCCATTCGCCGGTCTTGACCATGCCACCGGGCTGGCCTTCTTCTTCGGCCTCTTTCCATTCTTCCTGTTCCATCTGCACAGGCAGGCTGATGTGGTCGGAGTATTTGTTGATGATGGACTTGAGCTTCCAGCCGTTGAGGAAGTCGTCGGCATCGTCGCGCAGGTGCAGGGTGATGCGCGTGCCGCGCTGGGGTTTGTCAATGGTGCTGACTTCGAATTCGCCCGTGCCGTTGCTGACCCAGCGCACGCCTTCGCTGGCAGGCATCCCGGCGCGGCGCGATTCCACGGCAATGGTCTCTGCCACGATGAAGCCGGAGTAGAAGCCCACGCCGAACTGGCCGATCAGTTGCGCATCGGCTTTCTGGTCGCCGGTCAGGCGGCTGACGAAGTCGCGCGTGCCGCTCTTGGCAATCGTGCCCAGGTTGTCGATGGCTTCCTGCTCGCTCATGCCGATGCCGTTGTCATCGATGGTGATGGTCTTGGCGGCCTCGTCGAAGCTGACGCGGATGCGCAGATCGCCGTCGCCTTCGTAGAGGGCGTTGTCGTTCAGGGCCTCGAAGCGCAGCTTGTCGGCGGCATCGGCAGCGTTGGAGATCAGCTCCCGCAGAAAAATCTCGGGGTTGGAGTACAGCGAGTGTGTCACCAGGTGCAGCAGTTGCGACACCTCAGCCTGAAAGGAGTGTTTTTGGGTGGTCATACGGGGTAATCCAGAAGTTGAAAACGGAAACAGGGTTCACCGTGCCAGTCACGGCGTGGCCGCGCTGGCACGGGAAACGATTTCTGGATATGGGGCTGCCTGACGGTGATTTCAAGCGGTGGCAACGGCGTGGATTGCCGTTGCCACTGGGCAGGCCAGGCTGGATCAGAAGTTGTGGCGGATGCCCAGAGCCAGTGAGCTGAAGTCGTCCCCGGCCTGTGCTACGCCATATTGCGCGGCCGCATCATTGCGAATGCGGGTGTAGAAGGTATAGACCTTGGTGCGTTTGCTCAGGTTGTAGTTGTAGCCGATCGTGTACTGCCACGCGGCACTGTTCTGCAAGTGGCGTGCAGCCTGGGCGTGACCGATATTGAGGTGGAATTCCTGTGCGCCCAGAAGGTATGCCATGATGGCGCGGTAGTTGTTGCGTGTGCCGCTGTTCGGGCCCAGGTAGTTTTTGTCGCGCTGCACATAGCCACCGAAAATCCATGCGCCCTGGGTGTACATGACGCGAAAGGCTGCCTGGTACTGCGATTGGTTGGGGTCGCGGCTGTAGCCCACTCCCAGGCTCCAGGGGCCACCGTTGTCGTAGTAGCCCGCCAGGTCATAGACTTTGTCGGGGGCCTCCTCGTTGATGGAAACCTGGGTTTCCACCGTCCAGCCAGCCAGTTTGGGGGTGACGTAGGCCAGTTTGCCGTTCTTGGCATAGCCTGCCATGCCGATGAAGGCGTAGAGTGCATCGGCCGATGTGCCGGTGTCGTGGTTGTGGATGCTGATGTAGTCAGCGGTGGCCATCAGGGCTTCGGTGCCGATATGGCCGGCCTTGATCGCACCCCAAGGCCCCTGGATGCCCAGGTATGCACCGCGTCCGAAGTACGGGGTGGCACTGTCGCCAGTGGTCGAGGAGAAGCCGCTTTCCAGTTTGAAAAAGGCTTTCAGCCCTGCGCCCATGTCTTCCGTGCCCAGCAGCCCGAAACGGGAGGCCGTGTTGCGCATGCCGGTGCTGCGCTGGTCGCCTTCCCTGGTGTGCTCTACGGTGGTGTTGATACGGCCATAGATCTGCACGCTGCTTTGCGCGAAAACGGTGCCAGGAGAAGCCAGAACCACAGCCAACATGGAGGCTGGCACAAATCGGGGCAATTGTTGCATTCCGCATTCCTTTCGTGTTGATGCGGTGCAGCAATTAGCATGGATCGTGCCATCGTGTGGATGGCTGGACTGTGCAGACGATGGGTCAGGTGGCCTGCGACAGGTGGGCGGCAATCGCTTTCTTGAACGGCAGCACGGCGTTGGCCAGGCGCAGTGCGCCGTCTCGTACCAGACGGGCCGGTACACGATCGTCGGTGTAGAGGGTGGCAATCGCGTTGGTGGTCTGGTACAGCGGCCAGGTGGCCAGCCGGTGGGCGCGTTCATAGGATTGCAGCACCGAATCGGCAGCGAAGTCCTGGTGGCGGCGGTGTGCCAGCCAGATGCGGTCGGCCAGGCGTTGCTGGCCTTGCAGGCCAAAGTTGAAGCCGTGGGCGGTGATGGGGTGCATGCCCACGGCCGCGTCGCCGATCAGGGCATAGCGCGATGCCGCAAACCGGTGCGCATAGACGGCCACCAGCGGGTAGGTGTGAATCGCTCCCACCTGCTGCATGGCTCCCAGCCGGGCGGCAAAGCGTCGCTGGATGTTGGCCGAGAATGTGAGTTCGTCCAGTGCCTGCATCTGCTGCATCTCGTGTGGCGGCAGGGTCAGCACCACGTTGGAGCGATAGGGCAGGCTGTCTTCGCCCAGGCCGTCGTCCTGTTCGTCGGGGTCGGTGTCGTCCAGGCAGGTGGCGCGGTTCAGCGGCAGCAGGGCCAGGGTCTGGGCATGGTCGAACCATTGCCAGGTGATATGGTGGTGCGGCACTTCATGGGCGAAGCGGCACACCAGCATGGTGCGGCCAAAATCGTGCAGGGCCGCGCCGATGCCCATCATGCGGCGGGTTTGCGAGTGGCGGCTGTCGGCGGCCACCACCAGCCGTGCCTGCACGGTCTGTCCATCGGAAAGCCGCAGGGTATGGCAGTCGGTGCCGGTCTGGATGTCTTCCACGCCCACGCCACTGCGCAGCGCGAAGCCGGGCTGGTCTTGCAGCACATCGAACAAGGCCTGCCGGATCAGGTGGTTGGGCACGAAATACCCCAGTTGCTCCACGCCACCCTGTTGAGCGGTGATATTCAGTGCGAAGGACGAAGGGCCATTGAAAATCTGGGCATCGCGCAGCGGCGAGATATCGGCAGGATGCAGACAGTCCCACACGCCCAGGGATTCCAGAATCCGGCGCGAGGCGTGGGTGAGGGCGATTTCCCGACCGTCAGATGCCGGTTGCTCCAGGGCTTGCAGTCGCTGGCGTTCGATGACCAGCACCCGCAGGCCACTGCCTTGCAGCGACCGGGTAAATGCCAGCCCCACCGGGCCGCCACCCACGATGGCAATGTCCACTACAGACGATGGTTCAGGCGATGGCTGGGGCATGTATTCTCCTGTCTGCTTGGCGTGGCGTGGTGTCATTCGGCCCAGTGTGGGGCATCGGTTGCGGTATCCCAGTGGCGTGCATCCTCGCTCTGGGTCTGGTTGTTGCGCAGGGCCTGCTGCACCAGTTGAAAGAGTTCCCGGTAAGCCTTGCCCTTGCGCGGTGCCTTGCCCTGAGAGACATCGGCAGCCGTGGTGGCATCGTCCTTGCGCGCCTGGCGAATCAGCGTGCGCAGTTGCTGCACATCGCTGTGGGGGTAAGCCTCCAGCCATTCGGTCAGGGCGTGGTCTTCGCCCAGCAGGCGTTCGCGCCATGCTTCAGCCTGGTGCAGGGTCAGTTTTTCCTCGGCACTGCCATTGCGTTGAATGTCGAGTGCGGCGCGGATGGCTTCGATCACTTCATCATCGAGCTTGCGCATCAGCTTGCCGACGAACTGCATCTGGCGACGCTTGCCCTCGAAATTGCTGATGCGGTCGGCCTCGTGCAGGGCTTCCACCAGACTGTCGGGCAAGGGCAGGGCACGGAACAGATCGCCCCGCAGACTCAGCAGCGATTGCCCCAGAGTCTGCAATTCCTCGCTTTCGCGCTTGCGGTCGGTCTTGCTGACATCGGTGCCTTTGAGTTCGGCCTTGAGTTGCAGGTCTTCTTCACTGCCTTCGGCCACAAAGTGGCCACGCACAAAATAACCTTTTTTGGGTTTCCGGGACATGTTGATTGTTGGGTTTCGATCTACGCCCGGTGTGGCCGGACGCGGGGGGAGATGCTTTTGTTGGTGGGGACAGGGGCGCGGGTTCCAACTGCACGGCCATGTGACCGCCATGTGTCGGGAGCTGGAGCAAGTATCATAGCGGCCAGTTTTCATTCACGCCCGATTGAACCGGGTGACAAGCCGGGCAAGAGCCTATGGACGAACCTTCTGGCTTCCACAGGCCCTTGCCTTTCCAGCCTTTTTCTGATTATCCCCTTGAAGGGGACGGTTTCAAACCGGAATTTGTTTCTGATGAACCAAGCATCCCAATCTCCTGCGAAAAAAACAGCCCTCGATGCCGCCTTGAACGGCTTCAGCTACAGCCGCGACTTCTTTGCGCAACTCACCGACCAAGCCCTGCAACACGCCCGCCACCTGGGGGCCACCGATGCTGCCGCAGAAGCGTCCGAAGGACATGGCCTGAGCGTGAATGTGCGCCTGGGCGAACTGGAAACCGTGGAGCGCAACCGCGACAAGAGCCTGGGCGTGACCG
This sequence comes from Lampropedia hyalina DSM 16112, assembly GCF_900129055.1. Lineage (GTDB taxonomy): Bacteria > Pseudomonadota > Gammaproteobacteria > Burkholderiales > Burkholderiaceae_C > Lampropedia > Lampropedia hyalina. Next base: position 11,814 of record NZ_FQUZ01000033.1, on the reverse strand, counting down.
TGTATGTGGGCCAGCGCAGCGGCAATGCCAGCACTTCGGATTTTTCCGAACAGGCCATTCGCCAGACTGTGCAGGCGGCCTACGATATTGCCCGCTATACCGCCGAAGACCCCCATGCCGGTCTGGCCGATGTTGCAGATATTGCCCCGCCCGAGACCCACTTCGACCTGGATCTGTTCTACCCCTGGGACATTGACAGTGAACAGGCCCTTGCGCTGGCCTGTGAATGCGAGGCCGCTGCCTTTGCCACCAGCGCGCAGATCAGCAACAGCGAAGGTGCGGGGGTATCGGCCCAGCAAAGCCATTTCTTCACGGCCCACAGCAATGGTTTCCGTGGGGGCTACGCCAGTTCCCGGCACAGCATTTCGGTCGCACCGATTGCGGGCAAGGGCGCAGACATGCAGCGCGATTCCTGGTACAGCTCCATGCGCGACCCCGCCCGGCTGGCATCGGCTGCCGTCGTGGGTCGGTATGCGGCAGAACGCGCGCTCAGCCGCCTGAATGGCCGCAAGATCAGCACCCGACAATGCCCGGTGCTGTTCGAATCGCCATTGGCTGCCGGCTTGCTGGGTTCCTATGTGCAGGCCACCAGTGGGGGCGCACAGTACCGCCAGAGCAGCTTCCTGCTGGATTCGCTGGGGCAGCAGGTCTTCCCGGAGCACATCGACATTGAGGAAAATCCCTTCATCCTGCGCGGCAAGGGCAGTTCCCCGTTCGATGCCGAAGGGGTGCGCGTGCGCCCGCGCATGGTGGTGCGGCAGGGAGTGGTGCAAGGCTATTTTCTGGGCAGCTACTCGGCTCGCAAACTGGGGATGCGCACCACAGGCAATGCGGGCGGCTCGCACAACCTCAGTCTGCAATCACGCCATACCCGCGATACGGACACGCTGGAGGCCATGCTGCAAAAACTCGGTACCGGACTGTTTGTCACGGAATTGATGGGGCAGGGGGTCAATGCCGTCACGGGTGACTACTCGCGTGGAGCCAGCGGCTTCTGGGTGGAAAACGGCGAGATCGCCTATCCAGTGGAAGAAATCACCATTGCAGGCAACCTCCGGGACATGTTCCTGGGCATCGAGGCCATCGGAGCCGATGCCTACACCTATGGCTCCAAGACCACAGGATCGCTGCTCATCAACCGCATGACCGTAGCGGGAAGCTGAAGCCCTGGGCAACGCCCTTGCCGCAAGTGCCTGAGCAAACCCATTGCCCTTGACGAAAACAGGGGTAAAAGAGGATAGAATCGCGGCGTTATTCTGGATTACGCTGGCGCAGGCATTCTGAAACGGGAATGCGGCAAATCAAGGTCTGGCTTGTGGACATGGTGGCGCGTGGCGGGCGCAAACCTGCTGGCCCCGACCTGTACGCCAGGCCCTTCCTTGGCTCACCCGTTCGCTGGATCCTGTTCGCAAGGCTGCTTCCCTGCTGGGAAGTTTTCATCGCGATCGGGATGTGTCGAGTGACGCGTCCGTCAGAAGTTCCCTCGCCTTCCCGAAGCCAGTTTCCGTTATCGCTGAAAACCACACCGTTCATGAGGTACGCATGAAGAAAAAGTATTCCTCGGCCATTGCCCTGCTGACAGGCCTGCTGCTGTCGGGCTGCAATATGACGCTCATCAATCCATCGGGTTACGTTGCCAAACAGCAGAGCAACCTGATGATCTTTTCGGTTGTGGTGATGCTGATTGTCATCATTCCGGTGATGCTGCTGACCGTCTATTACGCTTGGAAGTATCGCACTGGCAACCAGAAAGCCGATTACGATCCAGACTTCTATCACTCCAACAAGCTGGAGGTGCTGATCTGGGGGGTTCCGATTGCCATCATCATCGTGCTGGCCTTGGTGACCTGGGGGTCCACACATCTGCTGGATCCGTATCGTCCATTGACGAGGGTCGATAGCCAGACCAAGATTGCCGGGGTTGAGGAGGATTTGGGGGCCATCAAGCGTTTGACCACCAAGTTCATTGATCCCAAGCGCAGCGACGAAGCCGTGGCCGATGTGAAAACGCTGGTGGTCGAGGTTGCGGCACTGGACTGGAAGTGGCTGTTCATTTATCCCGAGCAGGGCATTGCCACCGTCAATGAATTGGCTGCTCCTGCCAATACCCCGATTGAGTTCCGCCTCACCTCGGCATCCATGATGAACTCCTTCTTCATTCCTTCGATGTCCGGCCAGCTTTACGCCATGCCCGGCATGCAGACTCGTCTGCATGCCGTCATGAATGATCAGGGAGTTTTCCGCGGATCCTCCTCCAACTATACCGGGCATGGCTTCAGTCAGATGTACTTCAGCTTCCACAGCCTGAGCAATGAAGGTTTTGACGAATGGGTCAATAAGGTGCGCAGCTCTCCTGTGGTACTGGATCGGGCGGAATACCTGGTGCTGGACCAGTTCGACCAAAAGAACGAGCGTGGCCATGTGGAATATTTCGGCGTCCGTCACTACGGTCAAGTGCAGAACAACCTCTACCATGCCATCCTGAACATGTGCGTGACACCAGGAACCATGTGCATGGATGAAATGATGAACATTGACCTCGCTGGTGGTGCTGGCGTGGACAGTCTCGACAACCTCAAGCGTTTGCGTTACGACAGCCGTCGCACCTTGAAAACCCAGCTTGAGCTGGCGGAGTTTTCCGGTCTGATGCCGGGCGACATCATCTGCACCACCGACACCATTGCAACCGATCCGGTGCAATCGAGCTTTGCACCTGTGCAGCAGCCACAGGTTCCGGCGGCCAGTGTGACTTCGGTTCCCGGTTCACAAGACCAGAAGCTGAGTTTCGACACGGTCTCATCCATCCCCACTCTCTGATTTTCCAGGAATCCAGAAATCATGTCTGCTGCGGCATTTCTCAATGAAAACGTCCATCCGCTCCTGGGACGGATCACGTTCGATTACCATACTTTCCCAATGCTGCACGAGCCCGTCATCATGGCGACGTTCGTGGCCGTCATGCTGGGCTCGCTGGCCGGTCTGGCATTGCTGACCAAATACCGGCTCTGGGGTTACCTGTGGCGCGAATGGTTCACCACCATCGATCACAAGAAGATCGGCATCATGTACATGATTCTCGGGATCGTCATGTTGCTGCGTGGTTTTGCGGACGCGCTGATGATGCGTATCCACCAGGCCATGGCCTCAGGGGGCAGTGAAGGCTATCTGAATGCCCACCACTACGATCAGGTGTTCACCGTGCACGGTGTCATCATGATCTTCTTCGTGGCCACTCCCATGCTGGTGGGTTTCTTCAACTATCTTGTGCCCCTGCAACTGGGTGCGCGCGATGTGGCCTTCCCGTTCCTCAACAACCTGGGTTTCTGGCTGACCACTGCGGGTGCGATGCTCATCATGATTTCGCTGTTTGTGGGTGAATTCGCACAGGCAGGCTGGCTGGTTTATCCACCGCTGACGGGGATTGACTACAGTCCGAACACCGGGATGGACTATTACTTGTGGTCTCTGAACATTGCCGGGGTAGGAACTACGCTGGGCTCCATCAACATCGTGGCGACCATCATCAAGATGCGTGCGCCTGGCATGACCTGGATGCGCATGCCCATCTTTGTATGGACTTCCTTTGCCAGCAACATCCTGATTCTGGCGGTGTATCCCATTCTGACGGCTGCCCTGGTGCTGCTGACAATGGATCGCTATCTGGGAACCAACTTCTTCACCAACCAGCTGGGTGGCAACCCCATGATGTTCGTGAACCTGGTCTGGATTTTTGGTCACCCTGAAGTCTATGTGCTGGTGTTGCCCGCCTTTGGTATTTTCTCGGAGATTGTGCCGGTCTTCACGAAGAAGCGTCTCTTTGGTTACGCCTCCATGGTGTATGCCACGATGTCCATCCTGATCCTGTCCTATCTGGTGTGGCTGCATCACTTCTTCACGATGGGATCGGGAGCCAGCGTCAATGCCTTCTTTGGCATCATGACCATGATTATTTCCATTCCGACCGGGGCGAAAATCTTCAACTGGTTGTTCACCATGTACAAGGGCCGCATTCGCATGGAACTGCCCATGCTGTGGACCATTGGCTTTATGCTGACTTTCGTGATCGGTGGCATGACGGGTGTGATGCTGGCCATTCCTGCGGCCGACTTCATGCTGCACAACAGCCTGTTCCTGGTGGCCCACTTCCACAACACCATTATTGGTGGCGTGGTGTTCGGTCTGTTTGCCGGTATCGTGTTCTGGTTCCCCAAGGCGTTCGGCTTCAAGATGAACGATTTCTGGGGTAGGGTCTCCTTCTGGTGCTGGCAGATTGGCTTCTGGGTGGCCTTCATGCCGCTGTACATTCTCGGTCTGATGGGTGTGACCCGTCGTCTGAGCCAGTTTGAGGACACCTCCCTCCAGCCTTACTTCATCGTGGCACTGATTGGTGGCGTGCTCATTCTGTTCGGTATCGTTTCGTTCGTACTGTCCATCTTCGTGGGTTGGCTGCAACGCGAGAAGACCCGTGACCTGACAGGCGACAGCTGGGGCGATGGCCGCAGTCTGGAATGGGCCACCTCTTCGCCTCCTCCTGCCTATAACTTTGCGTTTACCCCTGTCGTGCACGATGTCGATCCTTGGTGGGACATGAAAAAGCATGGCTACAAGCGTCCCCTGAACGGTTTTGTTCCGGTTCACATGCCCAAGAGTACTGGTAGCGGCATTGTGATTGCCGGCCTGAGCGTGGTATTGGGTTTTGCATTGATCTGGTATATCTGGTGGCTTGCCATTGCCTCGTTCCTGGGGCTGATTGGGTTCACCATTTACCACACGTTCAATTACGACCGTGACTACTACATTCCTGCCGATGAGGTTGCCAAGACCGAGGAAGAGCGTACCCGTCTGCTCGCTCAGGCAGCAAAGGCCCACTGACCCAATCGAAACAGGGAAATTCATTCAACATGACAACAGCAAGCACACACGCGCCCACCGCAGCGACCACTGCGGGCGAGCGGGTCTATTACATAGTCGAGGAACCCCACCACGACCACGGAGATGGTCATGGGCATTCGGTGTCCGGTAATACCGGGGTAGGATTCTGGATCTACCTCATGACGGATTGCCTGATCTTCGCCATCATGTTCGCCGTCTATGCCGTCGTGGGGCGCAACTATGCGGCAGGTCCGTCTCCTGCCGATCTGTTTGCGCTGCCGCTGATTCTGGTCAATACCTTCATGCTGCTGCTTTCGTCCATTACCTTTGGGTTTGCGATGTTGCAGTCCTACAAGGGCAATGTGAAGGCGACCATCAACTGGCTCCTGGTGACCGGTTTGTTCGGACTGGCCTTTCTGGCCATTGAAGTCTATGAGTTCTATCACCTGATTCACATTGGTGCGACGCCCCAGCGCAGTGCCTTCCTGTCGGCCTTCTTCACCCTGGTGGGAACACACGGTCTGCACGTGACTTTCGGTACGATCTGGCTCGTGGTGCTGGTGTTCCAGATTCGCAAGTTCGGGTTGATTGCTGCCAACCACCGCCGTCTGATGTGCCTGTCGATGTTCTGGCACTTCCTGGATGTGATCTGGATTTGCGTCTTTTCTTTTGTTTACCTGATGGGAGTGGTGGGATGAGCAGCCATCAACACACACAGCCGGCACACACCGAGGCCGGGCACGGCACACTGAAGGATTATGTGATTGGCTTTGTCCTGTCCGTCATCCTGACAGTGATTCCATTCTGGCTGGTCATGGCCGATGTACTCGACAGCAAGACCGCTACAGTGGGCTGGATTCTGGGTTTGGGTTTGGTACAGATGCTGGTGCACATGGTGTACTTCCTGCACATGAACCCCCGCTCTGAAGGTGGCTGGATTGTCATCGCCATGGTTTTCACGGTGATTACCATTGCCATTGCCTTCGTGGGTTCGATGTGGGTCATGAGCCATTTGGAAGACAATATGATGCCGCATATCCACGACAAGGAATACGTGCCCCCCAGCGCAAGCGACATCCGCCGCTGATACCCTCTTGGCCTCGCTTATACTGGCCTCTTTTCTGAGGTAAGCATGGAGCGTATGGCTGAGAGCAATTTCACAGATCCACAGCCCCGGTCGCAGTCCTTGCTGCGCGGGGCTGTTTTTCTTTTTCTGGTGCTGACTCTGGGCACGTTTCTGGCATTGGGTAGCTGGCAGGTGCAACGCCTCGCCTGGAAGAAGGACTTGATGGCCCGCATCGATGGCCGGGTTCATGCGGAGCCGGTCAGCCCGCCGGGACTGTTGCAGTGGAACGAGAGTGCAGACCCGCGCAGTCAGTATGAGTACCTGCGGGTGCGCTTGCAGGGGCGGTTCCTGCATGAGCGGGAAGTGCAGGTCTATGCCAATTCGCTGCTGGGGCCGGGCTACTGGGTGATGACACCGCTGGAAACCAGCGACGACATTGTCTGGATCAACCGGGGCTTTGTGCCCAATGAAAAACGCCGCCCTGATAGCCGCCAGGAAGCCTTGCCTGCCGAGTCTGTAGAGGTCATTGGCTTGCTGCGCATGGCGGAAACACAGGGTCTGTTCGTGCGCAACAACGTCGCTGCCGAAGACCGCTGGTACCACCGTGATCTGGCCGCCATGACGGATGTGCGAGGGCTTGACCGGACGGCACCGTACTTTGTCGATGCCGATGCTACGCCCAATCCGGGGGGCTGGCCGCGCGGTGGCCTAACGGTGATCCAGTTCCGCAACAACCACCTGAGCTACGCACTGACCTGGTTTGGTCTGGCGGTGATGAACGTGATCGCGCTGATCTACTTCATCCGAACCGAGTGGCGCAATCCCGCCAGTGCGTTGCGCGACGATGCGGATTCACGGCTGGACGATTGAAGCGGTACGTTCTGTCTGATGGATTGGGTTCCATCAGGTGGAAGGCGTGCCGCCATCCGTCTCCAAGTCCAGCATGGTTTGCAGAATGTGGAAGTGGTCGTCGAAGAAGCGATCTGACTGGTGGGCGATGTCGGCAACCGGAATCCAGTGGGCGTGTCGGGCATCGTCGCCTCCCTGCACTGGCGGTAGTGGCTGATCGCCCAGGTTGAACTGGAATACATGCGTGATGGTGCGCCCGCGCAGGCTGCGATCCGGGTGGTCGAAGACGCGGCTTTGCACGAATGCGGCCTGCCAGCGTGCATCGTCCAGTGTCAGGTGGGTTTCTTCGGCGAGTTCGCGCAGGCATGATTGCCACAGGGTGTCGCGCTGCTCCAGAAAGCCGCCCGGCAAGGCCAGCAGGCCCTTTCCGGGGGCATGACCGCGTTCGATCAACAGCACCTGGCCCTGGCATTGCAGCAGCGCATCGACGGTGACGAAGACCGGCGGAAAAGGCGCGCTGGCCCAACTGGCGCGGTAGTCGCGCAGCATCTGCCATTCCTGCTGCAAGCGTACAAAATCTGCCCCTTCGCACCAGTGTGCCAGCCAGTCGCAGGTGCTGGGGTGCAGGTGGGTGTGCAGAAGTTGCTGGAGCGGGGGCGTGTGGTGGCTGGCCGTGCCAAACAAGGCATCGCGGATTTGCGTGGCATCGATGTCGTGCTGGCGTGGCAGTTGCTCCATCTGCCAGTGCGGGAACTGTGTCAGGTAACTGCTGCTGGCATCCTTGAAGTGTGCCAGCAGTGCGGTGCGCGGTGTGGCCGCCGTGCCATCGGCCTTGGCCACTGTAGCCCAGGTTTGCGCCACGCCCTGGGTGACGGCTTCGACCCAGCGTGCTTCGTTGTAGAAGTCGCGCATGGGCAGGTAGTGAACGCGTTCGCGCTGTGCCGGGGACAGGGCGGCATCGATCATGTCGCGGCGTTCCTGCCAGGTGAAGGGGTTCTTGGGCGTGCGTGCCTGCCCGGCGGTGCCGATGACGACGACGACCCGGTGTGCGACCTGAAAAGCGTGCTCCAGCATGTCCAGATGGCCCCGGTGGGGCGGCTGGAAACGGCCAATGAAGATGGCCAGATCGTACAGGGCAGGGCAGGCGGGCATGGTGGACAGATGGAGGGTCATGGGCTGGGAACGTGGAACACCTGGCGCAGGTAGTCCAGGAAGGTCTGGTCGTCGCAGAGCAGCTTGCCGGGCGAGTCGGAGATTTTGGCGACGGGCTGGCCATTCGCTTCGGTGAGTTTCATGACGATGGACAGTGGGGCCAGTCCCATGTCATTGGTCAGTTGTGTGCCGATGCCGAAACCGCACTGGGTGCGGTCGCCAAAGTGGTGGTACAGGCGCAGGGCTTGCGGCACGTTCAGGCCATCGGAGAAAACCAGCCGCTTGGTGTGCGCGTCGATGCGCAGTCTGGTGTAGTGCCCCAGGGCTTTTTCACCCCAGGCGATGGGGTCGCCCGAGTCGTGGCGCAGGCCGTCGAACAGCTTGGCGAAGTACAGGTCAAAGTCGCGCAGGAAGGCATCCATGCCGATGGTATCGGTCAGCGCGATACCCAGATCGCCCCGGTATTCCTGCACCCAGCTCTCCAGCGCGGCTTTCTGGAAGTTGCGCAACTGCACCACGCCCAGGGCCTGGTAGGTCTGGAAGTATTCGTGCGCCATCGTGCCGATGGGCACCAGCCCCAGGTCTTTGGCCAACAGCACATTGGAGGTGCCCTTGAACCATTGCGGGGTTTCATTCGCAAAGGTTTGCACCACATGGCGTTGCCAGTCGGCAGAGTAGCGGCGGCGCACCCCGAAGTCGAACAGCTCGAAGGGGTGGCGCAGCGCGGTCTCGCGTGCCAGGGCCTTGAGTTCCGCGACCTTGGTATCCAGCCGTCGCTGGCCTTCGGCGAGGGCGGATTCGGCATCGAACTGGCGAAAATACAACTGATTGACGATTGCCAGCACAAAGATTTCAAAGGCCATCACATGCACTTGCGGGCCACGGGCGACGATGTGCAAGTCGTCTCCATCGGCCCAGGCGCGGATGAAGTTGCGCTGGAACTGGAAGATGCGCAGAAAGTCCACAAAGTCGGATTTGATGAAGCGCATTCTGCCCAGAAAGTCCAGTTCATCGGCACGCAAGCGCAGTTCGCACAGTGCATCCAGTTCGCGCTCAATGGCGGGCAACAGATGGCTGAGCGGGTAGGCGGGTTTTTTGCGGCAGACGAAGCGGTACTCGGCCTGGGTCTGCGGGTGGTTGTGCAGCATGGCCTGCCACATGGTGAACTTGTACAGGTCGGTGTCCAGCAGGCTGTGGATGATGGGAGCGTCCATGTTTCAATGCGTGGAATGGGTCATGCGGCAGGACTGGCGGGCGCAGTCTGCCGCTGGAATGTCTGGCGGTGGGCAGAGTCGGGGTCGGTGTCCATGCTAGGGAAGGTCTGCAAAACTCTTGCGCCGCCCGCATCCCGCCACTGGGCGCATCGCCGCGTTGGCTTGCAGCGGTCAATAGCCCCGCTATTGACCGCAAAATCCGCCTTGCGCTGCATCCCACTGGCGGGCGCGTGCTTACCGCAAGAGTTTTGCAGACCTTCCCTAGCTTGACAGGGGCAAAGTGTAGCCCTCTCCAGCCGCCCCGCAGCGCAATGCAGCACCGTGCAGGGCAGAAAAAGCCGGGATTCGCCCTGGCCGGTTCTGCGCATCGGGCGCATCACTGCCCCAGAAAGCCGCCGCTCTGGTGTTGCCACAGCCGCGCATACAGGCCATTTTGCGCCAGCAGTTCTTCGTGGCTGCCCTGTTCGACGATGCGCCCCTGTTCCATCACCACCAGCCGGTCCATGGCGGCGATGGTGGAGAGGCGGTGCGCAATCGCAATCACGGTCTTGCCCTGCATCATCTCGTTCAGGCTGTCCTGAATGGCCACCTCCACTTCGGAATCCAGCGCGCTGGTGGCTTCGTCCAGCAGCAGGATCGGGGCGTTCTTCAGCATCACGCGGGCAATCGCAACGCGCTGGCGTTGCCCACCGGAGAGCTTCACGCCGCGCTCGCCCACATGGGTGTCGTAACCACTGCGCCCTTGTGGATCGCTCAGTTCCCCGATGAAGCCTGCCGCCTGTGCCCGCTCGGCCGCAGTGTGGATTTCTGCCTCGCTGGCACTCGGGCGGCCATAGGCAATGTTGTTGCGGATGGAGCGGTGCAGCAGCGAGGTGTCCTGCGTCACCATGCCGATGGCTTCGCGCAGGCTGTCCTGGGTGACGTGGGCAATGTCCTGACCGTCGATCAGAATCCGGCCCTCGTCGAGGTCGTGGAAGCGCAGCAGCAGGTTCACCAGCGTGGATTTTCCCGCGCCGGAACGCCCGACCAGACCGATTTTCTCGCCGGGCTGGACGGTGAGATCGAGCCGGTCGATGACCTGTTTTTCGCCGTTGTAGTGGAAGCTAACCTGCTCGAAGCGCACTTCGCCGCGCTGCACCTGCAAGGGGGCGGCATCGGGTGCGTCGCGCACGGTCTGCGCCTTCGTGAGCGTGGCAATGCCATCCTGCACCGTGCCGATGCTTTCGAACAGGGAGGCCATCTGCCACATGATCCAGTGCGACATGCCATTGACGCGCAGGCTCATGGCGGTGACGGCAGCCACTGCACCGGCAGAGACCACATCGTGGCTCCACAGCCAGACCGCATAGCCGCCCGCACCCAGAATCAGTGCGACCACCAGCGTCTGATTGACGATCTCGAACCAGCTGATGAGCCGCATCTGGCGGTAGCCGGTGTGCATGAAATCCTCCATCGCGGCGCGGGCGAAATCGGCCTCGCGGCGGGTGTGGGCGAACAGCTTCACGGTGGTGATGTTGGTGTAGGCATCGGTGATGCGGCCCGTCATGCTGGAGCGGGCATCGGCCTGCTCCTTGCCGACCTTGCCCAGGCGCGGCACGAAATAGGCCATCGATGCGCCGTACAGCACGATCCAGGCAACGAACGGCAGCATCAGTTGCGCATCGAAGGCTCCGGCCAGCGCGATGATGGTGACGAAGTACACGCCGATGCCCAGCAGCACTTCGCTGAGCGTCAGCAGCACCTCGCGCACGGCCAGCGCGGTCTGCATCACCTTGGTGGTGACGCGCCCGGCGAATTCATCGGCAAAGAAAGACATGCTCTGCCCCAGCATCAGCCGGTGAAAGCTCCAGCGCAGCCGCATCGGAAAGTTGATGGCCAGCACCTGGTGCTGCACCATCGTGCGCAGGGCCACCACCCCTATGCTGGCTGCCATCGTGCCGATGATCCAGACCATCGTGCGGTCGCGCTGGGCAGCGTCCAGCGTGCCGTTCTGCCAGGCATTCAGGTGATCGACCACCTGTCCCAGAAAGGCGAACAGCCACGCCTCGTAGATGGATACGGTGGCACTGAGTACGGCCAGCAACAGCAGGTAGCCACGCGAACCCAGCGTTGCCGCCCACAGAAACGCCAGCAGCCCCTGTGGAGGGCGGGTGGGAGCCGGGGGCGGAAAGGGATCGAGGCGTTTTTCAAACCAGCGCAGCAAGGGCTTCTCCATGAAAGGCCCGCAGGCCAGTGGATGCAAAGGGCCTATTGTCCCCGAATGTGAATGGCAAGCGTGTGGCAGGGGCTGTCTGGAAGCCGTACATCCTGGCCGGGGTATTGGTTCTGATAAAAATAACCTACCGATAGGTAGGTTAGGATGGCGGCCCTTTCAACTTTTTCTGCAAAGACTGTGCATTTGACATCCTCCCCTCCCTAAAGACAGGGGATTCCCGCTTCACAGAACCGTGCCCATGCCTCAAAAAGCCACAGGACTTACCGCTTCTCCACGGGCTGACACCGCCAGTCCGGCGGCCAGTACGTTGCGCGCAGCGTTCACGTCCCGGTCGTGGTGTTCTCCACATTCCGGGCACGTCCACTGCCGCACATTCAAAGGCATCTTTGGCATGGTGTATCCGCAGTCCGAGCAACGCTTTGACGAGGGATACCACTGGTCGATTC
>NZ_FQUZ01000032.1 GCF_900129055.1 Lampropedia hyalina DSM 16112 | reverse complement strand
TGAATCGCCCTGACGCGCTTTTTCTTGTGCGCCCGTTGCGCCACGGCAAGCTGTGGCTCCAGTTCCCGATACCAGCGGCCATGCAGCTTCTGGCCTGTGCTGGTGGTGGCACAGTCTTTCAGGCCTAGGTCGATGCCGACCGATGCAGCTCCTTCGCTGGCCTGGGTTTCAACCTCCACGGCCACGTTGAAATACCAGCGGCCACGCGCATCCTCGTTGAAGCTGGCGGTCTTGAATTGGTATTGACTCAGGCCGTAGGAATCCCATACGCCGAAATAGTGGCCATTGTGATAGACCTGCCCACTCTTCCAACTGGCTGCGCCGGTGTTGATGGGTATCCAGCCAAGGCTACGTTTGCTGCCGGTGGATTTGCGCCAGTTCAGCCGGGCGCGTTTGAATTGACGGCGGCGCGTGACATATTCCACAGAAACCCGTTGCACGGTTTGGCTGTGCAAGCCCAATTCCCTGGACGCTCCATCGGTGTACTTTTGGATGTCGTAGGCGGACATCCACTGGCCACGCTCCCGAATCGAGCGGCTGGAAAGCGCATTGATGAAATTCCAGACAAAATTGACCTGCCGCGCCATCTGCAAAAGCAGCGGTGCGTGCCTGTCTTTCACGCGAAGTTTCAGGGTTTTGATGGCTGTCGGCATGGTGCTGACTTTAACAGAGAGAGTGTATTCTTAATGTGTTATCCATTCACCAACATGGAACCCTTCGGGTTCCGCGCTCTGCATCCCCGCCGTGAACGACGGGGCTTGACACGCAATCAGGTAAACGCTTCGCCCCCGAGAAAATCCGCTGTGGACACACCGGGGCCGATGTTCCACGAACTCTGCCTGTTTGGCAGGCCGGGATGCCATATGGGGAAAACGATCATTACAATAGTCCGCGAAACGCCGATGAATTCCAGCCGCTCGCCATCCCTTGCTGCAAGACAGGCGAGGCAGGGCATTCTCGGCATTCCCACCATTCATGCTAGCCATCCATGCCGCCAGAACCCTCTCCCGAGTCTTCCCGTCCTTCCGTTGCCCCCGAGGCTGCCGACTCTGTCAGCCCACCGGTGCGCAAACGGCGCAAGGGCATTTACATGCTGCCCAATGCAGTGACGCTGGCCGCGTTGTTCTGTGGTTTTTATGCCATTGTGATGGCCATGAACAAACGCTTCGATCTGGCCACCACCGGTATTTTTGCGGCCATGATCCTGGACAGCCTCGATGGCCGGGTCGCCCGCATGACCAATACCCAGAGCGAGTTTGGCGAGCAGATGGACTCGCTCTCGGACATGGTCTCGTTTGGTGCGGCTCCTGCTCTGGTCGCTTACGAATGGTCGCTGCACGCCCTGGGCCGCTGGGGCTGGATTGCCGCGTTTGTTTACTGTGCCTGCGCCGCCTTGCGGCTGGCCCGCTTCAACGTGAACACCGGTGTCGTGGACAAACGCTGGTTTCAGGGACTGCCTTCTCCATCGGCGGCAGCACTGGTGGCCGGTTTCATCTGGCTGATGACCGATGTGCAACGCGGTTATGAACAATATGTCAGCAATCAGGTACTGGCCTGGGGCATGTTTGCCATTACCCTCTATGCAGGCATCACCATGGTGACGAACCTGCCGTTCTACAGCTTCAAGGACTTGCAGACGCGCAAGTCCGTGCCGTTTGTCAGTGTCGTGCTGGTGGTGCTGCTGATTGCCGTGGTCAATATCGACCCGCCGCTGGTGTTGTTTGGCGCGTTTGTGCTCTACGCCGTCAGTGGTTTCGTGGTGTATGCCCGGCGCAAATCGCGTGGCGAACCCACCAGTGTCATCAGCATCTCCACCGACGAGCCGGACGAAAAAGGACTGCACGACTGAACCCGCACCGTGTTTGTGATTCAAACAGGCCCAGGGCAGGTATTTGAAGCTGTCACTGCGGCACAACAGGCACACGGTACACTTTTTGCTTGGACTGGCGGTGTGCAAATGCAGGCTCCATACCATGCCTGTATGATGCCAGGCCATGTTCCCGTAGGCTTGGCATTGCACTGTTTTGTAATCACGCGCAATGCGCTAATCAATGGATTTTTTCAGGAGTAACGACAAATGGGTGGACTTTCAATCTGGCACTGGGTGGTGGTTCTTTTGGTGGTGGTCATCGTCTTTGGCACCAAGAAGCTGCGCAATATCGGCAGTGACCTTGGCGGTGCCGTCAAGGGCTTCAAGGACGGTATGCGAGACAGCAATGGCGAGTCGGGTGCCGAACAGCCGCCATCCCAGGTCACCGGCAAGGTAGAAAACGAACAGAACACCATCGATGTGGCTGCCCGGGAAAAGAATTGAGGGCCGTGGTGCCGGATGCAGTCCGGCATTCGATTCGATGTGTGACGCGACACCAGATGCAAGGCATGCCATCGGCTGCCCAGGTATTCTCCCCGGCATCGTCACTGGAATAAGGTGGCAATGCCGCTGGCGCAAGGCAGATTCTCATGTTTGATATTGGCATTTCCAAGCTGGCACTGATCGGGGTGGTGGCCCTCATCGTCATCGGCCCTGAAAAACTCCCGCGCGTTGCTCGCACCGTCGGCACCTTGCTGGGCAAGGCCCAGCGGTATGTGAACGATGTCAAGGCCGAAGTGAACCGCTCGATGGAGCTCGATGAGCTGCGCAAGGTCAAGTCCACCATCGAAGACTCGGCGCGGGAGGTGGAACAGTCCGTGCGCACCCACGCCAGTGACTTTCAGAAAGAATGGTCCAGCCTGGAGCAGGATGTGCAGCAGGCCACGGCCTCCGATGACTTCCAGAACCCTTCTTTCGACGATGCGCAAGCCGACGATGGCCCGCAAGACCCCAGTCGCCGCGAATTCGTCACGGCCGTGACCCCGGTGCATCGCCATTCCCGCAAGAACTGGCGCAGTCAGCGTGCTGCCTTGCCGCATTGGTACAAGGCGCGCCAGCAGGTGCGTGGTCGCCTGCGCTCCAAGGCATTGCGTTCGGCTGCCCAAGGGGCACCCCGTTGAAGCGGGGCATACACGCTGGCAGCGCCTTGCCTTTTTCTCTCCCTTGGGAAGGTCTGCAAAACTCTTGCGGTAAGCCCGCGCCCGCCAATGGGATGCGGGCGGCGCAACGGGTTTTGCAGACCTTCCCTAGCCACTGACCTGTTTTCAGCTTCGACTCCCATGACACACCACACTTCCTCCGAAGATGAACTGGCAGGTACGGAACAGCCTTTCGTACAGCACTTGATGGAGCTGCGCAACCGCCTGCTCTACAGCATCGGTGGCATCGCACTGGCGGTGGCATTGCTGGCACTCTGGCCTGGCCCCAGTGCCCTCATCGACTTCGTGGCACAACCCATCCGGGCACACATGCCTGCCGATGCCAAGCTGATTGCAGTGGGCGTGTTCACCCCCTTCTTTGTGCCGCTCAAGGTCATGCTGCTGGTGGGTGTATTGCTGGCACTGCCCTGGCTGATGTACCAGCTCTGGGCCTTTGTGGCCCCCGGCTTGTATAGCCACGAAAAGCGTTTTGCCATGCCACTGATCTTCTTCGGCAGCATGTTGGCCTACATCGGCATTGCCTTCGTCCAGTTCTTCGTGCTGGACAAAATGTTCGCCTTCATTCAGAACTTCACCCCGGAAAGCGTGGCCGCCACGCCCGACGTGGCTTCCTACGTTGGAGCCATTCTCTCCCTCTATATTGCATTCGCGCTGGCTTTCCAGGTACCCATCGTGGTCATGCTGCTGGTGCGCTTCGAATTGGTCACCATCGAGAAACTGCGCTCCTTCCGGGGCTACTTCGTGGTGCTGGCCTTCGTGATTGCCGCACTGGTGACACCACCGGATGTCATCTCCCAACTGGCACTGGCCATCCCCATGTGCCTGCTGTACGAAGTGGGCATCATTGCCGCAGGCTGGTTCCGCCAAAGCAGTGCCAGCCCGGAGGAAGAAAAACCATGAAATTCCGTCTTGCGCATTGAAAAAAATCTGAGAGTGCCCGGTTCATTCAACGGGGAACGTGGCCACTCTAAGTAAGTGGTTGCGAAGCAGTACGCTTGAGTGAAGAGACATGACCCGCAAACCCAGTTGGAGGAGCTGCGGCGTTTTCAATTTTCATGGGGTGTTGGAGTCATCGGGTGTTTCAGTCCAGTGTGGGCGGAGGCCGAGTTGAAATTCCTTGCGAACTTGCATCAGTGAATGCTCGTCACCCATGTCAGCTTCGATTTCTCCGATACACCCCCAGCAATCTCCCCCACAGTCTATTGATAACGCATCAAAAGGATTATCCAGTTTGCGGCCACAGATATTGCAGTTCATATGCCTAACGAATTGTTAGGCCCTGCTGAACTACTATGATTCACGAGTCATTGCGAAACTACTATCTGGGTGCTCTAGGCTGCACCTTGAGTTAGCAACGTACTCTCTCATCCATTCTAGCTTTGACCTAACTGGGTTTTCCCATGGATATTGATGAAGTTGTGCTTCAATGGTTGAAGCAACAGAACTCTTTAGTTCATCATGGGTAAACTCATGACTTCCCATTTGCATACGATGCTCCATTTCGAGAATGTAGAATGGATTCAGTAGGTATGCATTGTTTTGTTGTTGTATAAGCTCTGGAATATAGGAGCGCTTTGGAAGAGAGTTAAAGATTGGATTGGCTTCAGAGTAGCACTCTAGATGAGCTTTATCTGCAAACAACTTGGCGCACTTGCCGAGAGAGTCAGAAAGAAGAATTCTTGGCGTCACTGCCTTCTTGGACTCTAAAATGAAGGCTTCTTCAACTGCGGGCCCAAAGAAGCTCAGATCGTCTAAATAGGCATCACCGAATGAAATGCCACCTCTTACCAAATATCCTTCACTAAGCAGGCGGATTGTAGTCAGGGTGGTATTAAATAGGGCTACTTGAATCAATCTCTCCTCTTCATTGGTTTGATAATCGTTATTTTCACGGAGGCCATGAAATATGTAAGCGCAGTCAGAGAAGCTGTAAACCTTACGGTAGTACGAAGCCTCCTCTCTATCTCTCGCTTGGCAATCACGCATTGATTCGTGAAATGCCCTGTGAACCTTATATTTTGACTCGAAATCTTGGTTGTCCTTCGTTCCAAGAATATCAAGGAAGGTCACTACGGTTTTCTTGTAGGTCATCTTATTGCTCGCAATATCAAAAGGCTTAACGCCGAAGCTCAGCCGACGGCAAACCGCGCAGCGGTTTGACGGTCGGCTGGAGCGCCTTGTTAGATGCCACCTACTTGACGCCGTATTTGCTCTTTAGCTCTGCAAGGCGTTTGGTGTCATCTTCATCGAAGCCGCGCGTTGAAAATAAGGTTTCACCATCTGGGCCATCCAGTCGCTCTACCGTAACCGTAAACACTGCATCAGCAGGAGCTTCTACCTTTCCCCAATCTGAGAACATATTTGGTGCGAGGCTCCAGGAGGCCTCTTCGCCCGGTTCTAGCCCACCTTTGATGCTGTAGTTGAAGTCATCTTTAAGCCAAGGCACGCTGCGATTTGGGCTTGCAATTACGCCATTGAAATATGCGCGAGAAACGGGGCTGTTTGTGCCGTTTTTTACAGTAATTTCAATAATTGGCTGCTTACCCATGAAGCGTTGTTCTTGAAAATGGAAACGTGAACGTAGCACAGCAAATTTTTTTAGCTCTTCTCTGCTTTTTTCAGCATCAACACGCTTTTTCTCAAGTTCTTGTATTTCAGCTAAGGCTTGTTCTCGCTCGCGCGCTTGGCGTTCAGCTTTCACTTGTGCGGCTTGGGCAATCACTTCTTCAGCGGTTTTCCCATCCAAAGCGCCCTTCATCTTTGCCTCAATAGAAGCACTTGATGCACCACCAGCCATGATGGCTGCTAGGTCAATTTGGCTAAATGCCAATATTCGGATAGCCTCGTCGAAATCTGCTCGCTTAGCTTCCGGCAGACTTTCCCTTACCTTCTGGGCTGATGCCTTCATTGATTCATCGCTGGAAGCATCAATTGTGGGCTTGCTGCACCCCGCCATAGCAAGCGTGAGCAGTGCGACGGCAACCCAGGAAATTTGTTTCATAGAGAGCACTCCTACTGTGTGATTTCGCCAGAATGGCAAGTGGCATCTAACGTTTGAGCTCAGGCCGCGGCCCGTCA
This sequence comes from Lampropedia hyalina DSM 16112, assembly GCF_900129055.1. Classification (GTDB taxonomy): domain Bacteria; phylum Pseudomonadota; class Gammaproteobacteria; order Burkholderiales; family Burkholderiaceae_C; genus Lampropedia; species Lampropedia hyalina. Next base: position 30,352 of record NZ_FQUZ01000032.1, on the reverse strand, counting down.
GGGCCGTCGCGCCTGCAGCGAATGGTTAGCGCGCAACGCACCTACTTGAACATGCCAATAAGGATGAGAAGACCAATTACCACCCACACCCATGTGTAGCTCTTCTTCTTCTTCTGCGGCGCCTTGGCCGGCGAGAGCGGAACCTTCGGCGGCTCAATTTTCAATTGAATGTGCGTGGTGCTGGAGGCCTGCGCCTCCTCCTCCCACTCAGGCTTGAAGCCGCCGATGATGTAGCGGTTTACCTTCTTGAGGATTGGCTGAATTCCAACCGCCACCTCCTTGTAATTTCCCTTTACCTCTTCATAACTGGTTCGATATTTCCAGTTTTTGTCGGTTTTAGGATCGATGGTGGTGGGAAGCTTCTCAAGAGTTTCCAGTACTCTGGCACGATTGAGCGCTGGGCAGAGCTCATGCTCCTTAAGCGCAACCTCAAGTTCATGACGAATACGGGCCTTGTCAAAGTGCCAGACGCCATTTCCGTCAAACTGACCATAGTCCAGCCAACCACCACCCCACTCATAGACCGGCATTCCGAGTTTCTTGCAGCCCCAAATATTGGCTTCGAATTGGCGCTCTCCGTAACAGAAGGCCTCGGGCTTGAAGGCCTTCTGCCGGTTTCGGTAACAGCCCACGCCGTAATACGTAAGGTCTTTCTTTGTGGCTGCCTGCCCGTTAATGAGCATTTGAGAAGACTTCCAGCTTCCCACCAAATCAAAAATGTTGGCAATGAGCTCAACTTCTGTAAGTGGCAGCGTGATTTTGTGCTGCACCTGCTTACCTTCGCCGGTGACCTCATAGGACGGCAGCTTTTCACAGATTGCGACGGCCTTCGCATAGCCGGCTGATGTGCTGTTACCGAACGTTATCTGCACTGTGGCGACGCCCGATGCAGAAACGCCCTTGGACACTTGATCTGCTTCGGTGACTGGATCACCGCACTGCGCGCAGAACTGAGAGCCTGTACTAATGCTTGCTCCGCACTTATCACATATCAGCATCTCGTATTCTCCTTTGCGCGCTAACGGCCAAGGTAAGCCGCCCGCCGTAGGCGGGTCGGCTTGACTGCACAGTTAGACCCAGAAGCCAAAACAGAAACCACTGAATTGACGACGGGCGCACACTGCGAAAAAGCACTGCGTCACGGAAGCGACGCAATGCTTGAAATTGGTGAGTGACGACAGGACTTCCACCTGCGAATTCCTTTCGGTGATTAACCGAACGAGGGGCTGCACTTCCCCTCCTTGCCCGCCACTCGAAAAAATGAATGCCATATATGTGGCTAACGAACAAGATAAGCCGACCGCAGTATGCGGGTCGGCTTGAGCGCCGGGTTAGCCATAATGTGCTTTACGATGACAATTGGGGCAGACGGCAATCGCATTTTCAACAGTGTCCTCACCACCAGAAGCTAGCGTTTTTTTGTGGTGAACTTCTAGATATGGTTTTCCATCCGATTTTCGATTAAATGGGGCTTTGGCGCCACATTCTTGACACTTTCCGTTTGCTTGATATAAAACCTCCGCAACAACATCCGGGTTCCTAACGAATTGCTCAACCATAGTGATCTTTTTTACTGGATTCTTTGAGGCGTTTGCAAGACGTTTTTTTCTATCTTGACTTGATGTTGCTAGTGATTTTTCTACAGCGTCATCAAATTTTTCTGAAGTCTGAATATGGCGTATGTCTACAACTGAATATCCTGCATCAGATAGACCTGATACAGCATGAGTAGTATTGAATTTCGCTCCAGTGATACCTGTTGCTAATGACCAAATTGCCTTTGCCGGTAATAGTTCGCCGTTTGGCCCAAGAACGAACCAGTATTGTGATTTTCGGAATGAAGAGGGGCGATTTCCATTAAGGAAGGATGTGATTGCTTCATCTATGGACATGGGATATTTTTTTCTAACTACATTTAGACCGCACTATGGTAGTCCATCAGCACGGCCTAAAAATCTTTTTGACAAGCATTGTTCATAGCGGAAATTCGTGGCAACCAGGTATTTAGGCCGCCTAAATTTTTGCAGATGAAACAACAACGATTTCTGTCCCAGGTAGTCGCCCAGTCGGCGCAGTGATTCGAGCTTGTTTGGGCGACTTTTGGGGAAGTAGCCATTTTATTCGCAAGGAGCCACTTATCAAGGTGTCAGCACTCCCGCACCCAGCAGGGCAAAGACGACCAGACCCAGGATGATGCGGTACACCACAAAGGGCATGTAGCTTTTGGTGGATATCCATTTGAGGAATACCACGATCACGCCATAACCGGTGACGAAGGCGACCAGGGTGGCCAGTGCCGTCTGTGGTGCGCCCACGCCCAGGTCGCCCCAGCTTTTGTAGAGCTGGTAGAAGCCGGAGGCCACCACGGCGGGAATGGCCAGCAGGAACGAGTAGCGGGCGGCGGCTTCGCGGGTGTAGCCCAGCAGCAGGCCGCCGGTGATGGTGCCACCGGAGCGCGAGACACCGGGAATCAGGGCCATGGCCTGTGCCAGACCCAGCAGCAGGCCATGCTTCCAGGTCAGCTCGGTCAGTGGGCGTTGCTTGGCTCCACGGCGGTCGGCCCAGGCCAGAACCAGCGCGAATACGATCAGCATGGTGGCGGTCAGGTAGAGGTTGCGCAGCACGCCTTCGATGGCATCCTGAAACAGCAGGCCCAGTACCACGATGGGCACTGTGCCCAGGATGATGAGCCAGCCCATGCGGGCATCGGTATTCCATTGCGTTACCGGCTGGCCCAGTGCCGTCAGCCAGCTGGTGGTGATGCGCCAGAGATCCTTGCGGAAATAGATGAGTACGGCTGCTTCTGTGCCCAGTTGGGTGATGGCGGTGAAGGCCGCTCCCGGATCGCCCCCAGAGGGCAGCAGCGGCCCCAGAATGCGCAGATGGGCACTGGAGGAGACAGGCAGGAATTCGGTCAGGCCCTGGAGCAGTCCCAGGATGATGGCTTCGAGAAAACTCATGGATGGTGTGGCTTGGGGAAAAGAGGGCGTGTGCGGTGAATGTGGGGTACCGCAGTGACACGCTGTGTATTGCAGGCGTTATCTTGCCACTGTGCCAGGGCAGGTCAGGGAATCTACTGGATGTTGGTCTAAAATCTGCCAGCGCATTGCTTCTCATCCTTGCTGCCCGGTGGGTACCTGGCCCATACAGGCTGGAATCCGTGGCCGGGGCGGGTGAACGATGAGAGAGACCATGCCCTTTTAACCCTAATTCAGTGAGGTTTTTTATGAGCAAAATTGCAATTCTGGCCGCAACCCGTACTGCCATCGGCAGCTTTCAGGGCGGTCTGGCCAGTGTTGAGGCCCCGGAACTGGGTGCGATCGTGATTCGCAGTGTCCTGGAGAAGACCGGGATTGCGGCAGAACAGATCGACGAAGTGATTCTGGGCCAGGTGCTGACCGCAGGCAGTGGCCAGAATCCGGCCCGGCAAACCGCCATCAAGGCCGGTCTGCCTGTGAATGTGCCTGCTCTGACGATCAACAAGGTGTGTGGTTCGGGCCTGAAGGCGGTGCATCTGGCGGCACAGGCCATCCAGAGCGGCGATGCCGATCTGGTGATTGCCGGTGGTCAGGAAAACATGAGCCTGGCTCCGTATGTGCTGCCCAAGGCCCGCACGGGTCTGCGCATGGGCCATGCCCAGTTGCAGGACAGCATGATTCAGGATGGCCTGTGGGATGCCTTCAACAACTACCACATGGGCATCACCGCCGAGAATCTGGCCGAGAAGTATGAACTCACCCGTGAGCAGCAGGATGAGTTTGCCGCTGCCTCCCAGCAGAAGGCTTCCGATGCGGTGGCCTCTGGCCGTTTCAAGGATGAAATCACCCCCGTGCAGATTCCCCAGCGCAAGGGCGATCCGATTGTGTTCGACACCGATGAGCAGCCCCGTGCCGGTACCACTGCCGACAAGCTCGCCAAGCTCAAGCCTGCCTTCAAGAAGGATGGTACGGTGACGGCAGGCAATGCGTCCACGCTGAATGATGGCGCAGCCGTGCTGCTGCTGGCCAGCGAGGCCAAGGCCAAGGAACTGGGCCTGCCGGTGCTGGCCTGGGTTACTGCCTATGCCAGCGCAGGCGTGGAGCCTTCCATCATGGGCATTGGCCCGGTGCCTGCCACCCGTCGCACGCTGGAAAAGGCAGGCTGGAAGATTGAAGACCTCGATCTGGTGGAAGCCAACGAGGCCTTTGCTGCTCAGGCTCTGTCGGTGAACAAGGAGCTGGGCTGGGATACCAGCAAGATCAACGTCAATGGCGGCGCGATTGCGTTGGGCCACCCGATTGGCGCGTCCGGCGCACGCATTCTGGTGTCGCTGGTGCATGAGCTGATTCGCCGCGATGGCAAGAAGGGCCTGGCCACTCTGTGCATCGGTGGCGGACAAGGCGTGGCGTTGGCGATTGAACGCTGATCTGCGCGGTTAAGGACGGTCTGCAAAACCCTTGCGGTAAGCCCGCGCCCGCCAGTGGGATGCGGGCGGCGCAACGGGTTTTGCAGACCTTTCTTAAGCTCAATATAAAAATGCCAGTGGGTGCAGGCCCGCTGGCATTTTTTTCATTCATCGCTGTCGGCAGCGGCGTTGAGGTGCAGGTCCTGAATCTTGCGGGTGATGGTGTTGCGGCCAATGCCGAGTTTCTGTGCCGCTTCCATGCGCCTGCCCTGGGTGCTGGCCAGAGCCGTGCGGATCAGCGTGGCTTCAAAGCGGTCGCTCAACAGGGTCCAGACCTGGCCGGGGTATTCGCTGAGCAATTGCTGGGCTTCGCGTTGCAGGATGTGTTCCCATTCTTGGTGGCCCGTGCCTTCCAACACGCCCACGGCGTGCGGGGCGTGGGCAGGGGAGGATGCCAGTGGCTCCTGCCAGTGTGCCAGTGCAGGCGGTGCGTGGTATTCACCTGCGCTGCCGGGTTCTGTGCCGGGGCTGGCCAGTGGGGATGGCGTGTGCTCTGTGTGCCAGTGCAGGATTTCCGGTGGCAGGTCGCGGGTGGAAATGGTCTGGGCCGGAGCCATGACGCAGAGCCAGTGGCAGGTATTCTCCAGTTGTCGCACGTTGCCGGGGAATGGGAACTGGCTGAGGATGTGCAGGGCATTGTCCGAGATGCGCTTGGGTTCCACGCCCAGTTGCCGGGCACTGTTTTGCAGGAAGTATTGGGTGAGCAGCGGAATGTCTTCGGCGCGTTCGCGCAGCGCGGGCAGGCGCACCCGGATGACGTTGAGGCGATGGAACAGGTCTTCGCGGAAGCGGCCTTCGGCAACGCGCTGCTCCAGGTTCTGGTGGGTGGCGGCAATGACGCGCACCTTGACCTTGACGGAGGTGTGGCCGCCGACGCGGTAGAACTGGCCTTCGGAGAGCACGCGCAGCAGGCGGGTTTGCAGCTCGAAGGGCATGTCGCCGATTTCGTCAAGGAACAGCGTGCCGCCGTCGGCCTGCTCGAAGCGGCCTCGCCGCTGGGTCTGCGCACCGGTGAAGGAGCCGCGTTCGTGGCCGAACAGTTCCGATTCCAGCAGGTCTTGCGGGATGGCGGCGGTGTTGATGGCGACGAATGGGCCTTGCGCCACCGGCGAATGCTTGTGCAGGGCGCGGGCCACCAGCTCCTTGCCGGAGCCGGATTCGCCTGTGACCAATACCGTCACAAGGCTCTGGCTGAGGCGGCCGATGACGCGGAATACGTCCTGCATGGCCGGGGCCTGACCGAGGATTTCCGGGGTGGTCTGCACGGCATGGACGGCCTGGCTGTCGGGTTCGCGCTCGTGTTCGTGGATGGCCCGCTGGATGAGTTCCACGGCCTTGGTGACATCGAAGGGTTTGGGCAGGTATTCGAATGCGCCGCGCTGGAAGGCGGCCACGGCACTGTCCAGATCGGAGAACGCCGTCATGATGATGATGGGCAGTTCCGGGTTGTCGGCGTGCAACTGGTCGAGCAGTTCCAGGCCGGAGCCGCCGGGCATGCGGATGTCGCTGATGAGCACGCGCGGGGCCTGTTCGCAGGTGCTGGCATGGGGCACGATGGCCGAGCCTGTGCCGGTGGCCAGCGTACCATCCAGCCCCAGTTCTTCCCAGGCCTGGCGTACTTCGCCGGGATGGCTGAAGCTGCGGGTGGGGAGGTTCTCGCGTGCCAGGGCTTTCTCCAGCACGAAACGGATTGAAGGGTCGTCGTCCACAATCCATATCGGCTTCATAGTGTTGCTCCTTTGTATTGGTAATGGGTGAATGGGTGCGAATGGGCGTTCCAGGCACTCATGCCAGTGGAATGGTGACGATGAACTCGGTGCGGCCGGGGCTGCTGTTGCATTCGATCATGCCGCCATGTCGCTGGATGAAGGTCTGCGCCAGACTCAGCCCCAGGCCGGAGCCGCCGTCACGCCCGGACACCAGAGGCAGGAAGATGCGGTCGCGCAGTTCCTCGCTGATGCCGGGGCCGTTGTCGATCACATGCAATTGCAATGCCAACTTGTGCAGTTGCCGCCCCACGGTGACTTGCCAGGCGGCACGGGTGCGCAGTTCGATGGTGCCGTCGTTGTGGGCAATGCGCTGGGCCAGTGCCTGTGCGGCATTGCGCACGATGTTCAGCAGCGTCTGGATGAGCTGGTTTTTGTCTCCCAGAAAGTCGGGCAGCGAGATGTCGTAGTCCTGCACGATGTGCAGGCCGTGCGGATATTCCAGCAGCACCAGGGAGCGCACATGCTCGCAGACTTCATGGATATTGACCATTTCCAGCTTTTGCGGGTGGCGGTGAGGTTCGAGCAGGCGGTCGAGCAGGTTTTGCAGGCGGTCGGCTTCGTGGATGATGACCTGGGTGTATTCGTCCAGGCTGGAGTGGCCCAGCTCCATTTCCAGCAGTTGCGCTGCACCCCGGATGCCGCCGAGCGGGTTCTTGATTTCGTGCGCCAGGTTGCGCAGCAGCATCTTGTTGGCTTCGGCCTGTTCCTGAAAGCGTTCGTCGTTGTGCAGGCGCGATTGCTCCTTCAGGGGCCACAACTCCAGCATCCAGCCGCTGGGTTTTTCGGCACGCAGCAGGTTGATCTGCACGTTGCTCAGGGGCGTGTTCAGCATGCCATGCAGTGCGGCATCGAAGTGGAAGACGCTGTAGTGTCTGGAATTCTGGGCCTTTCTCAGGGCCTGTTCCAGCAGTTCGGGTTCTTCCAGGAAATGGGCAAAGTGCATGCCACCCATGCGTTTGCGTGACAGGCCCAGGGCGTTTTCCAGGGCCGCATTGGCGTATTGGATGCGGCCCTCGTTGTCGATGAGGGCAATGAGGGTGGTGAGTGAATCCAGATTGAAGAGCATGGTCAGGAATGGAGGGTGGGCAGACCAGGCAATGAACACGGCTGCATGGGAGGAATGCTGACCAGAAGGGAAATGTCGGCTGGCTGGTACGCAGGCAGGTTCCAAGCAATAAGCGTGCAAACTTTGCCACTGCTTGCCACTGCACCCAATCCAGTGAACAAAAAAGCGGGCGAAGGCCCGCTTTGACACCGATGACCTAGCGCAAGCGTGAGAGTTCGCGCTGGATGCCGTCAATGTCGGCCTTGGTGCGCTCGATTTCGGCCTTGAGGTTGGCGGTTCGCTCCAGGTAGCCCTGGGGGTTGCGCAGTTCGAGGGCCGTGCGCACAGGGTTGCCTGCGTTATATTCGTCCTCCAGCCTGGCCAGCAGTTCGTGGTTGCGTTGCAGTTCGGTTTCCAGAATCAGCCGGGCATCGCCATCGCGGGCGGCCTGGGTGGTGCTGGGAACCTGGTTGCTGCTGGAGTTGGCCGCTGCGCTGCTGGCCTGTCGGGGGGCGGTGGCATTGCTGCTGGCTGCGGGCCTGCTGGCGCGGGCTGCCGGTGGTGGGCTGCTCTGGATGATGGTGACATTGCCACCTTCCACGATCTGGCAACCGCGTTGTTTCGCCTGGGCTGCGTTATTGATGTATTCGTTGCCGCAGCGGTAGATGCGATCCTGTGCCAAGGCAGTGCCAGACCAGATGCCGAGAAGCACTGCGCCGATTGCCATTCTGTTCATGCTGTTGTTTCCTGTGTTGCCGCAAGGTTGCGAGGGGTCTATCGAATGATCTGCTGGTGAGAATACAACATTCTGTGCAGTCACCTTGCCATTTCACTTCGGCTGCTGGGCGCACAGATGGATTGCCCAACGAAAAAAGCTGCCAGTTGGGGCAGCTTTTGAAGGAGCGCAGATGGCATTCCCGGCCATCGTTTATGGCCGGGGGAGCCGTTTTTACAGCGAGTAGTACATATCGAATTCAACCGGGTGCACGGCCTGGCGGTAGCGGGTGACTTCGCCCATCTTCAGCTCGATGTAGGCATCGAGCATGGAGTCGGTGAATACGCCACCCTTGGTGAGGAAGGCGCGGTCGGCATCCAGTGCTTCCAGTGCCTGGTCGAGGCTGTGGCAGACGGTGGGGATGAGCTTGTCTTCCTCGGGGGGCAGATGGTAGAGGTCCTTGGTCGCGGCTTCGCCGGGGTGAATCTTGTTTTCCACACCGTCCAGACCGGCCATCAGCAGGGCTGCGAAGCCCAGGTAGGGGTTCATCAGCGGATCGGGGAAGCGTGCCTCGATGCGGCGGCCCTTGGGGTTGGCCACATAGGGGATGCGGATGGAAGCCGAGCGGTTCTTGGCGGAATAGGCCAGCTTGACGGGAGCCTCGAAGCCGGGAACCAGACGCTTGTAGCTGTTGGTGCCGGGGTTGGTGATGGCGTTGAGGGCACGGGCGTGCTTGATGATGCCGCCGATGTAGTACAGCGCGTAGTCGGACAGGCCGGCGTAGCCGTCACCGGCAAACAGGTTCTTGCCATCCTTCCAGACGGACTGGTGCACGTGCATGCCCGATCCGTTGTCGCCCACGATGGGCTTGGGCATGAAGGTGACGGTCTTGCCGTACATGTTGGCCACGTTCTGGATCACATACTTTTGCAGTTGTGCCCAGTCGGCGCGCTTGACCAGGGTGTTGAACTGGGTGCCGATTTCGTTCTGGCCTGCGCCTGCAACTTCGTGGTGGAACACTTCCACCGGAATGCCCAGGCTTTCGAGCACCAGCGACATTTCGGCACGCATGTCCTGGGTGCTGTCCACTGGAGGAACCGGGAAGTAACCGCCCTTGACGCGGGGACGGTGGCCCCGGTTGCCGCCTTCGAGCTTGGAGCCGGAGTTCCAGGGGGCTTCGTATTCGTCGATTTCGTAGAAGCTCTTGCCGGCCTGATCGTCCCAGCGCACGCCATCGAAGATGAAGAATTCGGGTTCGGGGCCGAAGTAGGCGGTATCGCCCAGGCCGGAGGCTTTCAGGTAGGCTTCGGCGCGCTTGGCGGTGGTGCGGGGGTCGCGCTCGTAGGGCTTGCCGTCGGCAGGGTCGATCACGTCACAGGTCAGGAACAGCGTGGGTTCCTGGAAGAACGGGTCGATGTTGGCCGAATCGGGGTCGGGCATGAGCTGCATGTCGGAGGCTTCGATGCCTTTCCAGCCCGCAATGGAAGAACCGTCGAATGCCTGGCCGGAGGTGAACTTGTCTTCGTCGAAATGGGAAATCGGAACGGTGATGTGCTGCTCCTTGCCGCGTGTGTCGGTAAAGCGGAAGTCCACGAACTTGACTTCATTCTCCTTGATGATGCTGAGCACGTCTTCTACGGTTTTGGCCATCTGGCTCTCCTGTGATGATGGGGATTCAATGTGAGTGGAAGAGAACGCGTTTTTGGTTTCGCGCACTGTTTTGAGCAAGTTACATGCCATCGTAAAGCGATGTCTTCCCGACAGGGCCTCCGGTGGCAATGCACCATTGGGATGCGAGGCGGATATTCTCGCACCAATCATGTGCATTTTCCTGGGGTGTGCCCCATACTGGGGCTGGTCGTCCGCCATTGTGCATGCGATGGTGGTCGGCAGTGCGGCTTGCTGGCGATGGCAGCCCGAACCGGTGCAAGGTTTGCCGCTGTTGCTGCGTGCGACTGGTTTGCCCGCATAATTTTGGCCTTTCTTCCGCGCTGTGCATGCAGTGCGGACAGGGTCATGGTCAAGCGGAACGGCATGGGTTCCAGAAAGAGATGAGGGCGGTGTATGCAGTGGCAACGGTGGGCTTCGGTGGGGCTTTTGATCGCCCTGGGGCTGGCGGGATTCTGGTTGCAGGGGCAGACGGGCGGGCGAACGCTGGTGTTCGCGCTGGTGTGCGGGCTGGTGCTGGGGGTGGCGATGCAGCGCAGCCGTTTCTGCTTTTATTGCCACACGCGCGAGTATCTGGAGGACGGCAATCCGCGTGGCGTGCTGGCCCTGCTGCTGGCAATGGCGGTGGGCCTGCTGGGCTACACGGTCATTCTGAGCAGTTGGCTGCCCAACCCGATGGCGGGCAACAGCCTGCCACCGGACATGCACATTGGCCCGGTGAGTTGGGTGCTGGTGCTGGCGGGCTTGTCCTTCGGCGCGGGCATGGTGGTGTCGGGTTCGTGCATCAGCGCGCACTGGTACCGGCTGGCCGAAGGCTCGGTGGCTTCGCCTTTTGCGTTGCTGGGCACGGCGATTGGCTTCATTCTGGGCTTCAAGAGCTGGAACGGGCTGTACAGCCTTGCGATTGCCGATGCACCGGTGGTCTGGCTGCCCGCGCACCTGGGTTATGGCGGTGCGCTGTTGCTGCAACTGGGGGTGCTGGGATTGCTGGCGGCCTGGGTCTGGCGCAGTTTTGCGAAGGAAGCACCTGTTCCAGCCAGTGCCGGAGGTGGTGCACCCGTGCCGGGGCTGGCGCAGGTGTGGAGCCGTCTGTGGCAAGGTCGCTGGAGTTACTGGACTGGCGGCCTGGTCGTGGGACTGGTGGGCGCGTTTGCCATCGTGCAGATGCGGCCCCTGGGCGTGACGGCCACGCTGGGGTCGGTGGCGCGGGATTTTGCCAATGAACGCCAGTGGATTCCGCTGACCCTGCATGGCCTCGACAGTCTGGGCGGTTGTGCCACGGTGTTGCAGGGCACCTACATGACGCCCAACGGGCTGCTGCTGGCCGGCATTGTGGGCGGTTCGTTCGTGGCCGCGCTGGCCAGCGGTCAGTGGGCGTTCCGGCTGCCGGGCTGGGGGGATGTGGCACGCGGTCTTTCTGGCGGGGTACTGCTGGGCTGGGGTGCCATGACGGCACTGGGTTGCACTGTGGGCAATCTGCTGTCGGGAACCCAGGCGGGAGCCTTGTCCGGCTGGGTGTTCGGCGTGAGCATGTTGGTGGCCCTGTGGGCGGGGCTGAAGATCAAGCGCGGGCTGGCACGGCGTTGGGCTTGACCTTTCTGTTTATTCATTGCCGCGCGGTGCGGATGGACGGTGGCATACGGCCAGGGCTGCTGCTGCGCAGTGGATTGATGTCCAGTCCACCCCGGCGGGTGTAGCGCGCGTACACGCTCAATTGGGAAGGCTGGCAGCGTTGCCAGATGTCCACGAAGATACGCTCGACGCAATCCTCGTGGAAGCCGTTGTGGTTGCGGTAGCTGACGATGTATTGCAGCAGGCACGCCTGGTCGATGGGGAAGCCGTGGTAGCGGATTTGCAGGCTGGCCCAGTCGGGCTGACCGGTGACCGGGCAGTTGCTCTTGAGCAGGCGGCTGGTGAGGGTTTCGCTCACCTGGGCCTGGTCGCGGTGGCTGCGCAGTAGCTCCGGGGCGGGTTCGTAGCGGCTGCATTCCACGTCCAGCCGGTCCAGATCAAGGCCATCGAGTTCCTGCACGGCTTCCTGGTCAAAGGCGGCCGGGTCGATGAGCTGCACGCCAATCGATGCGCCTGCATCACTGCCGCGCCAGGCGGCTTCGCCCAGGTCGCGGCGTAGGCATTCGCGCACCTGCTCGCTGTTCTCGAACACGCTCTGGTTGAAGCTGTTGAGGTAGAGCTTGAAGGATTTGCTTTCGATGATATGCGGCGTTTCGCACGGGAAGGTGAACTGCGCCAGGGCGACCTGCGGTTTGCCGCGTGGGTTGAGCCAGCTCAGTTCAAAGGCCGTCCAGAAGTCTGCGCCGACAAAAGGCAGGCGTGCCAGACCGATGCCCAGTGCCTGTCGCTGTGCCAGCCGGGGAATCGGGCACAGCAGGCCGGGGTCGTACTGGCTGGGATAGATGGTGGTCTTGCCAAGGGGAGCGTGGTGCAGCGGGTCGGACATGGTGGTGGCTCAGGTAGGAGGAGCGGAGGGCGTGGGCGAGGTGGTATCGGTATCGGGCTGCTCCAGCAGGCCGGGGATGGCAGGGGGTTCTGCCACTGCTTCCAGGATCGGCAGGTCTTGCAGGGAGGATAGCCCCAGATCGTCGAGGAACTGGGTGGTGGTGGCCAGCAGGGCGGGGCGGCCGGGGCTGTCGCGGTGGCCAATGGTTTCCACCCAGCCGCGTTCTTCCAGTTGCTTGAGGATGTTGCTGTTCACGGCCACGCCCCGGATTTCCTCGATGTCGCCGCGTGTCACCGGCTGGCGGTAAGCGATGACGGCCAGAATCTCCAGCGCGGCGCGGGAGTAGCGCGGTGTGCTGTCGGGTTGCATCCGTGCCAGATGGCTGGCCATGCTGGCACGGCTCTGGAAACGCCAGCCGGAGGCCACTTCCACCAGTTCCAGCCCACGCCCCTGCCAGCGGGCCGCCAGTTCTGCCAGCCATTGGCGCACGGTGGCCGGTTTGAGGGCCGGGTCGTTGAACAGGGGCAGCAAGTCCTGGGGTGTCAGTGGGCTGGTGGCGCACAGCAGGGCGGTTTCCAGCACATTCAGATGCTGTGGACTGGTGGTGGCAGGGGTTTCAGGGGGCATGGTGGTGAACGGGAGAGGCCGCCTGCAAGGCAGTGTGCAGCGAGTCGGGCAATGCTTGCCACAGGCCGGTGTCGTGCAGCAGTTGCTGCATGTCGGCGGGTGGCACAGCCGTCCACTGTAAAAACTCGCCGGTGACGGGATGGGTCAGGGCCAGTTGGTGGGCGTGCAGAGCCTGTCGCGCGAAGCCAGGCCAGGGCAGGCCGCCGTAGAGGGCATCGCCCACCAGTGGCAGGCGCAGGTGCTGCATGTGTACGCGAATCTGGTGGGTGCGGCCAGTGTGCAGGCGGCACTGCACCAGGCAGAAGTTCTGCTGCTGCGCCAGCAGATAGACGTCGGTCTGTGCGGGTTTGCCTGCCTGCCGCTGCAAATCGACCACGGCCATGCGCGTGCGCTGGCCAGGGTCACGCCCGATGGCGGCATCCACATGCAGGCTGGGGAAGGCGGTGGGTGTGTTGCCGGAGTCTTGGTGACTCCATGATGGCAGCCGCGCACTGCTGCCGGTCATGGGGTGCGCCACGGCCAGATACTGGCGGCTGACCTGCCGGGCGGCAATCATGCCGGAGAGGGCATGTACGGCAGGGATGCTCTTGGCCACCATCATCAGGCCGCTGGTGTCCTTGTCCAGCCGGTGCACAATGCCCGCGCGGGGCAGGGTAGCGAAGACCGGATGGTAGGCCAGCAGGCCGTTGAGCAGTGTGCCTTGCCAGTTGCCTGCGGCAGGGTGGACGACCAGCCCTGCCGGTTTGTGCAGCACCATCAGGGCGTCGTCCTCGAACAGGATGTCCAGCGGCATGGCCTCGGGCTGGTAGGCCTGGCTTTGCGGGGTGGGGCGCAACTCCAGCCGAAGCTGCTGGCCCACCTGTACTTTGCTGGCAGCCTTGGTGATGGTGCGTGCATCGACCTGTACCTGCCCTTCCCGCAGCAGGCTTTGCAGGTAACTGCGCGAGAATTCCGGGGCCAGTGTCAGCAGTACCTTGTCCAGCCGCTGGCCGTGCAGGCTGGCATCAATGCTGGCACAACGCCATTCGATGTCCTGGCTGGCTTCGGCCTCGTGTTCGGTGTCTTCTGCATCGGGCAGGGGCAATGGGATGGATTCCATGCAGGGGCGAGAAATGAAGAATGGAAGAAGAGGCAACGAAAAAAGGCGTGTTGCCACACGCCTTTCCGATGTCCTTCAGGGGCAATGCTGTCAGAGGTGCATCAGCGTTTGGGCAGGTATTCGCCTGGATTGACAGGCTTGCCCTGACGGCGCACTTCAAAGTGCAGCTTCACGCGGTCGGTGTCGGTGTTGCCCATTTCGGCAATCCGCTGACCACGGCTGACCTGGTCGCCTTCCTTGACCAGCAGGGCACGGTTGTGGGCGTAGGCCGTCAGGTATTCGTCATTGTGCTTGATGATGAGCAGGTTGCCATAGCCGCGCAGGCCGGAACCGGCATAGACCACCTGACCGCTCTGGGCGGCCAGCACCGGATCACCGGCATTGCCTGCAATGCCATAGCCCTTGTTGGTGGTTTCGTTGAAGCCATTGATGAGCTGCCCGCTGGCTGGCCAGATGAATCCTTGGCTGGATACCGCTGCGGCTGCTGTAGTGCTGGTCGCTGGTGGAGTGGCTGGCGCAGCCACCGCCGCTGGAGCACTGGCTGTGGCAGGAGGCAGGGGAGCCAATGCGGTGGCCGTGACGTTGGTACTGGCCGCAGGTGACGTGCTTGGTGTGGTGCTGACGGGCTGTACTACGACCGTGTTGCCGGAGGCACTGGCACTGCTGGTGCTGACCACGGTCCCTGCCACCGGAGCCGATACTGCCAATCTCTGACCCACCGAGATGACATTAGGATTGGAGATATTGTTCCACTCGGAAATCTTGCGCACACTCTGGTCGTGTTTGCGCGCAATTTTCGACAGGGTATCGCCAGGCTGAACCGTGTAGTATTGCAGGGACTGGCTGCTGGCCGCTGATTCAACTGGTGGTTTGGAGACCGGGGCACATGCCGAGGCCGGGCATGGAGGGCAGGTGGTACCGCAGCTCAGGGGAATGTCTCCGCTGATATTCTCGACCGGTGCCCGGTTGAGGCTGACTGAACTGCATCCAGCCAAGACGGCACCTGCTGCCAATGCGCCACCGATGTTTCTCCAAATTTGCATAACGATCAATCCTTGATTTAGCTGGTTCCTGATTTTAATGGCACAAAACGCACTGCTTCCAGTGCAAATTGCCGTATTCCTGTGGCGGTTTTGTCCAATACCATCAGAAGCTGATGGCCGGTGTCCGATTGCGTGGGGGCAATGATGCGACCGCCGACCGCAAGTTGTTCCAGCCAGGCATTCGGTATGGCCGCTCCTGCTGCTGCCGAGACGATGGCAGTGTAGGGGGCACCTTTTGCATAGCCTGCCATGCCGTCACCAAACAGCAGATGCAAATTGACCAAACGCAACTCCCGAAGGTTATCACGCGCACATTCATGCAAGCCCTTTATTCGCTCCATCGAATAGACTTCTGTTGCAATTTTACTCAATACCGCGGCCTGATAGCCACAGCCGGTACCGATTTCCAGCACCCGGCCGGGCAGGCGGAAACCGGAAGGGGCATCTTCCGGAATGAGCAGGGAGAGCACGCGCGCAATCATCGAGGGTTTGGAGATGGTTTGCTCGAAGCCAATCGGCAGGCTGCTTTCGTCGTAGGCCTTGCTGGCCAGTCTGGGGGGGACAAAGTTGTGTCGGTCGATCTGGCCCATGGCGTGGAGCACGCTGGCGCAGTGCCCGGCAGCGGCCAGTCGGCCCAGCATGCGCTCCTTGGCAGCCTGCTGGTTGGCCGGATGGGCGCGGGATGCAGGGGCCAGGCGAGAGGACGGTGCGATGCCGTTCATCCGATGGGGGCCTGCGTGCTGGGCCAGAGTGTGGCGGTGCGGCTGCGCCAGTGCTCCAGGGTTTCATGGCTGGTCAGATCCACGCGCAGTGGAGTGATGGCAATGTGCCCTTGGGCTGTGGCATGGAAGTCGGTGCCTTCGGCTCCATCGGCAACGCCGCCCGATGCGCCGATCCAGTACATGGTTTCGCCGCGCGGGTTGGTCTGCGCAATGACCCGCTCTGCGGCGTGGCGTCGCCCCAGGCGACACCAGCGGGGTGGCTGGATGTGGGCAAACGGGCGGTTGGGAATATTGACGTTGAGCAGCCACGGGGCTTGCCCCGGTGCTGCGGCAGGCTGCTGTGCGTGCAACTGCTGTACCAGCAGCGCGGCGGCACGGGCGGCACTGTCGAGGTGTTGCCAGTCCTTGTCCACCAGTGAGAAGGCGATGGCAGGGATGCCGAACAGGTAGCCTTCCATGGCCGCGCCCACGGTGCCGGAATAAAGTGTGTCATCGCCCATGTTGGCTCCGTTGTTGATGCCGGAAACCACCAGGTCGGGGCGATAGTCCAGCAGGCCGGTCAGGGCAATGTGAACACAGTCTGCGGGCGTGCCGTTGATGTAGCGAAAACCCGTGTGCGAGCGGTTCACATACAGGGGTGAATGGATGGTCAGGGCATTGGACTTGGCACTGTTGTTGTGCTCCGGGGCTACGACATCGACTTCGGCAATGTGCTGCAAGGCTTCGTGCAGAGCCACGATGCCGGGTGCCAGATAGCCATCATCATTGCAGAGCAGTATTTTCATGGTGACTGTCGGGCCAGTGGGCCAATCCGTGGTTTTACTTGATGCGCTTGAGTACAGGTCGTTTGCTGGCAGGAGCAGCAGAGGTGGCCGCCGATGGGGATGTGGGCTGGGTATCGCCCGTGGAGCCAGCGGGGACTGCCGCGAGGGTGCCGGGTGCGGATTCTGCCTCACTTTCACTGGCTTTGCGGCGAGAGCGGCTTTTGGCTGCGGTGGAGGCAGTCGTGGAACTCTTGCGTGCACTGGTTTTTTTGGCAGAACCTGGGCCTGTGCTCGGCGTGTGCTCTGGCGCGGCAGCGGGGCTGGCTGTTGCTTCGGCTGTGTCGGGTGCAGGTGCGGCTTCGGTTGCCGGGGGGCTTGATTCTGTGTTTTCGCTCGATACCGTCAGGGCCGTGGGTGCCTCGGTGGTTTCCGGTACATGGAATGCCATGCCCTGGCCGTTCTCCCGCGCGTAGATGGCCATGATGCGCCCGATGGGTACGATGATGACGCGGGGCGTACCACCAAACCGCGCCTGGAATTCGACAGAATCGTTGCCGATTCTCAGGTGACTGGTGGCATCGTAGCTGACGTTGAGGATGATCTCGCCGTGCTGGACGTATTCCATCGGCACCTGCACGGACGCATCCACCTTGACGGCCAGATGGGGCGTGAAGCCGTTGTCGGTACACCATTCATGCAGTGCCCGGATCAGGTAGGGCTGGGTGGGCGGAAGGCTGGCGGGGGTGTTCATGGTGAACGGGTGCTTTGCAAAAAAGAGGGCACAGGAAAGCGGGCTGCCACTGGAACAGGGTAGATGCCAGAGACAGCCCGCAGATCGGGCTGGCCGGATTATCGGCGCATGACTTTCTCGGATGGGGTCAGTGCCTCGATATAGGCCGGGCGCGAGAACAGCCGCTCGCCGTACTTGAGCAGCGGAGCCGCATTGCGGCTGAGTTCGATGCCATAGTGCTCCAGCCGCCACAGCAGTGGGGCGATGGCCACGTCGAGCATCGAGAAGTTCTCGCCCAGCATGTATTTGTTCTTCAGGAAGTTGGGGGCCAGTTGCGTGAGGCGGTCGCGGATATGGGCGCGTGCCTTGATCTTGGCCTTGTCGTCATGGCCTTCCAGTGCCAGCACATGCACGAACAGCTCTTTCTCGAAGTTGAGCAGGAACAGTCGCACGCGCGCCCGATCCACCGGGTCGCCGGGCATCAGCTGCGGGTGGGGAAAACGCTCGTCGATGTATTCGTTGATGATGTTGGATTCATACAGAATCAGGTCGCGTTCCACCAGAATCGGCACCTGGCCGTAGGGGTTCATCAGAGTGATTTCTTCGGGCTTGTTGAACAGATCCACGTCGCGGATTTCAAAGTCCATGCCTTTTTCAAACAGCACAAAGCGGCAGCGGTGGGAAAAAGGGCAGGTCGTCCCAGAGTAAAGCACCATCATGTTTTTTCGTTCCTTGTCCAAATTGAAAGAGCGGATGCGCCGTGGCCCTCCGCTCTGCGACGCCTATCATACAAAAAATGCAAGGGCGATTTCAAGCCCGGCAGGTAGATTGCCGGGCTTGTCAGGGGAAACAGGGCGTATCAGAGGCCATGAATGCAGACCTTCCTGCTGTGCAAGCCTGGAATTTGGCGCACAATAATTGCTCTTTCAACATTTGCTGACAGGAGGAGTGCCATGAGTTTTGTGCAGGAGTTTCGGGAATTTGCCATCAAGGGCAATGTGATTGATCTGGCCGTGGGTGTCATTATTGGTGGTGCGTTCGGCAAGATCGTGGATTCGGTGGTCAAAGACCTCATCATGCCGGTGGTCGGGTTGGTGTTCGGCAAGCTGGATTTTTCCAATCTTTTTATCCCGCTGGGAGCTGTGCCTGAAGGGATTGCGCCATCATTGACTGCCTATCGGGATGCCGGTGTGCCAGTATTTGCCTATGGCAGCTTTATTACGATTGCGCTGAATTTCCTGATTCTGGCATTCATCATTTTCCTGATGATCAAGCAGATCAACCGCATCAAGCGCGAAGCTCCGGCTGCCCCTGAAGTGCAAGCGGAACCCGCCGAGGAAGTGGTGTTGCTGCGTGAGATTCGCGACAGTCTGAAGAAATAACGGGCCTTTGAGAAGGGCGGCTCTCCAGCCGCTCTCAGAACGTGTTTGCGATCTCAGGCCGGATTGTCGATTTCGATGAACCGGTGTGCCAGTCCATATTCGGCGGCCAGTTGCGTGGCCACTGCCGGTGCGCCAAAGCGTTCGGTGGCATGGTGGCCTGCGGCCAGGAAGGCTACGCCGGTTTCACGGGCCAGATGCGCCTGGGGTTCGGAAATTTCGCCGGTGACGAAGGCATCCACCCCGGCATCGATGGCCTGCTGGAAATAGCCCTGCGCACCGCCGCTGCACCAGGCCAGTCGGCGGATGGGGCATTGTGTATCGGCGGCAATTGCGGTGACGCTGCGTCCCAGTTTCTCTTCGAGTGCCTGTTGCAGATGGTCGATGGAGGGGTAATCGACGCTGGCCTGAAAGATCAGTGACTGTGGCTCCAACGGGCTTCCCGTGCCCCATCCCAGTTGCAGGCCCAGTTGCGCGTTGTTGCCCAGTTCCGGGTGGGCATCGAGTGGCAGGTGGTAGGCGAACAGGTTGATGTCGTGCTCCAGCAGGCGTTGCACGCGCTGCTTCATCCAGCCGGTGATGCGGCCATCCTGCCCGCGCCAGAACAGGCCGTGGTGGACGAAGATGGCATCGGCCCTGGCCTCGATGGCCGCCTCGATCAACGCCAGGCTGGCCGTGACACCGCTGACCAGAGTGTGAATGCGGGGCTTGCCTTCCACTTGCAGTCCGTTGGGGCCGTAATCCTTGAAATTTTCCGGCTTGAGCAGGGTGTTGCAGCGTGCCAGCAGGGTGTCGCGATCAATGGTAGCAGGGAGATGGGTGGGCATAGGGTGTCAGGTAATCGTCTTGCGTGCGCTGCGATTGTGCCGCACATTGGCATCGATGGCCATTCATCATCCCAGGGCATGGGAAAATGGCGACCGGCTTGCATGGGCACGGTGGCGTGTGGCAGTGCGTGCAGATAATCGATGATTGGTGGCTTGCGTTGAAGGTGTCTGGATGAAAAAACTTTGGTTGCTGTTTGCCCAGTGGGTCACCGCCTTGCTGGCGGTGTATTTTGTGGTGCTCACCTTGCGCCCCGAATGGCTGGACACGGTGGGGCGACCGGCGGCAGTGCCATCGGCCGGGCCGGTGCTGCAACTGGCGCAATCGCCCGCGCTGCAATTGGCAGAGCCGGTGGCGGGCAGTCTCAGTGCGGCTGCACAGAAGGCCGCGCCTTCGGTGGTGAGCATCAACACCAGCACGATGGTGCGCCACCCGTATGCGAACGATCCGCTGTTCCAGTATTTCTTCGGCGGGGCGGCCAACCAGTCGCAGAGTGGACTGGGCAGTGGAGTGATCGTCAGTGCCGATGGCTATCTGCTCACCAACAACCATGTGGTGGAAGGGGCCGACGAAATCACCGTGACGCTTCAGGATGGCCGGGAATTCCGCGCCCGCACCATTGGCACAGACCCCGATACCGATCTGGCAGTGTTGCGCATCGATGCGCAGAATCTGCCTGCCATCACCATCGGCCACTCCGACCAGTTGGCCATTGGCGACCAGGTGCTGGCGATTGGCAATCCGTTTGGTGTGGGGCAGACCGTGACCAGCGGCATTGTCAGTGCGCTGGGGCGCAACCAGTTGGGCATCAATGCGTTCGAGAATTTCATCCAGACCGATGCGGCCATCAATCCCGGCAATTCGGGGGGGGCATTGGTGGATATTCAGGGTGATTTGCAGGGCATCAACACGGCCATCTTTTCGCAGTCGGGTGGCAGCATGGGCATCGGGTTTGCCATTCCTGCCGCCACGGCGCAGTGGGTGCTGCAAAGTCTGGTGCAGGAAGGGCGGGTGATTCGCGGCTGGGTCGGTGTCGGCATGAACGATCTGACGCCCGAGCTGGCGCAGGCCACCGGGGTGCAGGTGACGCATGGCATCATCATCACCGGCGTGATCCAGAATGGCCCGGCAGCACAGGCCGGGTTGCGTCCGGGGGATGTGATCTCTCATGTGGGCGGGCAGGAGATTCACAATGCCCGTGAGTTGCTCACCACGGTGGCGGCCCTCAAGCCGCAGGTTCCGGTGGAATTCACGGTGTATCGGGGCGCGCAGGCATCCCAGGTGCGCGTCACTCCCGCAGAGCGTCCGGCCATGACGCGCAATGCCGGGCAACGGCGTTGAAGATGGTGCGCAAGGTTGAATATCGATGAGCGAAGCAATCATTCAGACCGAGGTGGTGGTGGTGGGCGCAGGGCCTGCTGGACTGTTCCAGCTTTTCCAGTTGGGCTTGCAGGGTATCGCCTGCCATCTGGTGGAAGCATTGCCCCACGCGGGCGGGCAGTGCGCAGAGCTGTACCCCCACAAGCCGATTTATGACATCCCCGGCATTCCAGCCTGCACGGGCCGGGAACTGGCGGCGCAGTTGCAGGAGCAGTTGCGGCCTTTCCCGATTGAGTGGCACTGGGGGCAGACGGTGCAAAGCCTTGCGTCCCTGGACGATGGCCGGGTGGAGTTGCGCACGCAGCAGGGGCTGTGTCTGGTGGCGCGTGCCGTGGTGCTGGCCCTGGGAGTGGGGGCGTTCACGCCGCGCCCGCTCAAGCTCGAAGGAGTGGATGCGCTGCTGAACCGGCAGGTCTTCATGCAGTCGCACGACCGCAGCGCGGTGCTGGCGCAGCGCAAGGTGGTGGTGTATGGCGGCGACGAGGAAGCTGTGGCCCGGCTGCTGGAACTGGCGAACCTGCCACTGCCACAGCGACCCGCGCAACTCATGCTGCTGCACCGGCGCGATGTGTTCAAGGGCAGTGACGTGCAACTGGCGCAATTGCAGCAACTGCGCGAGGCGAATGCCGTGCAGGTCTGCATCGGCCAGCTCCAGAGCCTGAACCGGAACGAAGGCGGTCATCTGTCCGATCTGGGCGTGCTGGGGGCTGATGGCACGGTGTTTTCTCTGCCGCTGGACGTGTTGCTGGTGTACCAGGGCATCAGTCCGCGCCTGGGCACATTGGAGCAATGGGGCCTGGCTATGCAGCAGAAGGCACTGGTGGTCGATCCGGCCCGCTTCAGCACCAGCCTGCCAGGCGTGTACGCGATTGGCGATATGGCCAGCTACCCCGGCAAGCGCAAGCTGATTGTTTGCGCCTTTCACGAAGCCACACTGGCTGCCTTTGCGATTGCCGAATCCCTGCAACAGGCTCCGGTGCTGCTGCAATACACCACCACCAGCACCCGCCTGCTGCAACGGCTGGGCAGGCTGCCGACCCATGACTGAAATCCGTTTCATTTTCAACGTGCCGCAGAAGTTGCCGTATGCCTGCCGCCTGGTGCGCAAGAACTTCATGCAGCAGCACAGGCTGGCGGTGCTGGCCGAAGCCGAGGTGCTGTTGCGGCTCGACCAGATGCTGTGGAACATGAATCCCGTCGATTTTGTCGCCCATGCCCTGTGCCTGGACGATGCGCCTGAATCGACCACAGCCCATGACGATGCGTGGAGCCGTATCCACCTGCTGACCCAGCCTGACCGGGCGGGGCACACCGACGCATTGCTCAATTTGCTGCCCGCAGTGCCTGCCGGTTTCGAGCGTTTTCAGGTGCTGTACGAACTGGTGGCGCGCGATGACGATGCAGACCGGCACAATGCCCGGCAACGTTGGCGACATTACCAGCAAAGTGGCTGTACCATTTCCAGCCACGATTTGCTGGCCGATCCCGCACTGTGAATGCCTTGCCCAGAACCCGATGACCATGATATTTTCCGACCCAGCCACCCTTGCCATCCTGCCCGTTGCCATTGATTTGAACCATGCTGCCGATATTCCCACGCTGGTGCAGGTGGTGGAAGTGCCGGTGCTGACCGAACAGGTGGTGCTGGCCCCGGTGTCTGCCGCCGTGCTGGCGCAGCGGGATGTGGCTGTGACGGGCACTCTGGAGCAAGGGTTGAGCGATGCCGTGCAGCAGCAGATTGTGGCCTCTGTTCTGCCGCGCATCGATGCCTTGCTTCAGGCAGAAATCCAGCGTGCCATGGAGCGTGTGCTGGAGCAGCAGGCGCAGTCGCTGGCCTCGCTGCAAGCCCTGTTGCCTACATGGGGCGAGAGCCTGCGGCAGGACTGTGCCAACGTGGTGCGCCAATGTGTGCAGGATACCGTGGCAGTCGAGCGTTCGGTCGATGCCGGTGCGGTGTCCGCGTCGGTGTCGCACTGAACGCAGACCTTGCCTATAGGATGCGGGAAAAGCGATTGCGGTTGCGGTCGGCTTGCAGGTAGCGGTCGAACACCATGGCAATGGCACGGATGAACGTCCAGCCACTGTCTGTCACTTCGATGGAGGTGTCGGAAATATGGACGAGACCCTGCTCGGCAAACTCTTCCAGTGCCTGTAGTTCCTGCGCAAAATAGGTCTTGAAGTCCAGCAGATTGGCCAGTTCCACGGCCTCGAATTGCACGACTCCCTGGCACATCAACGCCATGATGACCGTGCGCCGCACCAGATCGTCGCGGTTCAGTGCCAGTCCGCGCACCACCGGCAGTTCTTCCTGTTCCAGCCGGTCATAGTATTCGTCCAGTTCGCGTGCGTTCTGGCTGTAGGTCGTGCCCACCTTGCTGATGGCCGATACACCCAGACCGATCAGGTCGCTGTCCGGCTGGGTGCTATAGCCCTGAAAATTGCGATGCAGTTGCCCGCGTGCCTTGGCCATTGCCAGGCTGTCGCCGGGCAGGGCAAAGTGATCCATGCCGATGTTGATATAGCCTGCCTCGGCCAGGGCCTGCAATGCCAGAACCTGCATGGCCACTTTTTCCTTGGTGTCGGGCAGGCGTTCCGCGTCAATGCGCCGCTGTGCCTTGAAGCGTTCGGGCAGGTGGGCGTAGCCATAAAGTGCGATGCGATCGGGCCGCAGGGCCAGCAGCAGCACCAGGGTGTGTGCAAATGTCTCGTGGCTCTGGCGGGGCAGCCCGTAAATCAAATCCACATTGATCGAGTGGAAACCCAGCGCACGGGCGGCCAACATCAGGGAGAACACTTCCTGGGTGGCCTGTACCCGGTGTACCGCCTCCTGCACTTTGGGGTTGAAGTCCTGTACCCCCAGGCTCAGGCGGTTGAAGCCTATCTGTCGCAAATGGGCCAGCCGGGCTGCATCGACGGTGCGGGGATCCACTTCCACTGAACACTCCGCATCGGGCATCAGATGAAAATGTCGGCGCAGCAGTGCCATCAGTGTGGTGAGTTGTTCATCGCTCAGAAACGTGGGGCTGCCACCGCCCAGGTGCAGTTGCGATACTTCCGGCAAGCGTGCCGGGCCGTGGTTCGTGCCGGCTTCAGGGCTGGATGCCTGCAAGTGCTGCACCACCAATGCAGCTTCCTGTTCCAGATGGTGCAGATAGGCATCGGCGCGTTCCGGGTGGCGGGTAATGACTTTGTTGCAGGCGCAGTAGTAGCACAGTTGCGCACAGAAGGGGATGTGCACATACAGCGACAGTGGCCGCTGATGCACCCGTGGCTGGCAATGCCTTTGTTGCAGGGCCAGCCCGTAATCGTCCATGCCGAATGCTTCGACAAAACGATCGGCGGTGGGATAGGAGGTGTAGCGCGGACCGGGAACATCGAAGCGTGCCAGCAGTTCGGCGGGGGGATTCTGAAAGGCAATCCGTGGGGCAGTCATGAAAGATATCCTTGAAAGGTGGTGACCGATTCCCCCGGCAGACCCTCAGTGACTTTTGCTGGGCAGGCACGGCGCACCCGCACACTGTGCGCCTGAATCGGCCTCATCGGCTTGACCCGCATCAAGTAAAACAGAAATCTCGCGCGGCCTGTCGAATGACTGGCACATAGGGATTCAGATGATGGGTCGTCGCTCCAGCTCTGCCATGCTTTGCCCGATAATGTGGCCAAGTCCCTGTTGTCCGGGACGATTGGCGACTCATCCCGGTTGCGGCCCTCGGGGCGATATTCCTTTCCTCCTTCCTGCATGAAAAAAGATCCCCCTCTTGCCATTTGTTCCCGCTGCAACCTGCGCGAGCTGTGCCTGCCCACCGGGCTCAATGCCCGCGAGATGGAACAGCTCGATGCCATCGTCACCACGCGCCGGAAGTTGTCGCGGGGCGAGGCATTGTTCCGCAATGGCGATGCGTTCAAGGGGCTTTATGCCGTGCGCACCGGCTTTTTCAAGTCTTTCGTGGCCACGGAAACAGGCAAGGAACAGGTGATTGGCTTTCAGATGGCCGGCGACATCATCGGTCTGGACGGCATCGGCAGCCAGCAGCACCTGTGCGATACCGTTGCCCTGGAGACGACCGAAGTCTGCATCATGCCCTGGGAACGTCTCGAAGACCTGTCCAAGGACATGCCCATTCTGCAACGCCATCTGCACCGGATCATGAGCCAGGAAATTGTGCGCGAGCACGGGGTCATGCTGTTGCTGGGCACCATGCGGGCCGAGGAGCGTCTGGCGGCCTTTCTGCTGAATCTGGCGCAGCGTTTGAATGCACGCGGGTTTTCATCATCCGAGTTCATCCTGCGCATGACCCGGGAGGAAATCGGCAGCTACCTCGGGCTGAAGCTCGAAACCGTCAGCCGCACCTTCACCAAGCTGGTGGATACCGGCGTGATCGCCGTGAAAAGCCGCCATGTCCATATTCTCGACATGGCCGCCCTCAAAACGATGGCCAACGCCCTGTGACAGTCCCCTTCACAGCACCGACAGCAGCATGTTGAGGCTGAGCAACAGCAGCAGAACAGCAAATCCCTTTTTCAGCGAAGCCACCGACAACTGGTGCGCCCAGCGTGCTCCTAGCGGGGCTGTCACCGAGCTGGCAAGCGAAATCAGCAGCACTGCGGGCAGATAGACAAAGCCCACCGTGTAGCTGCCGGTTTCGGTGGATTGCCCCCAGCCATTGACCATATAGCCGACTGAACCTGCCAGCGAGATCGGCAGGCCCATGGCGGCCGACGTGCCAATCGCCTTCTTGATGTTCACGTTCTGCCACACCAGAAATGGCACGGTCAGTGAGCCGCCACCAATCGAGACCAGAGCCGAAATCACTCCAATCCCGCAGCCCACCAGCACCAGTGTCGTGTTTCCGGCCAGTTCCCTGGACGGCTGGGGTTTGCGGTCGAGAAACATCTGGGCCGACGCATAGGCCATGTACACCGAGAAGAACAAGGCCAGAGCCAGGCCACTGACGCGCACCGCCAGAAAAGTGGCCAGCAGCGTCCCCACCACAATACCGGGCGACATGGTTCGCACCACCCGCCACAACACCGCCTGCTTCGCATGGTGCGCGCGCAGGCTGGCAATCGATGTCATCACAATCGAAGCCATCGACGTACCCAGGGCCAGATGCACGGCACTGTCGGCCGCAATGCCGTAGTGCAGGAAGAGGGCGGTGAGTACCGGAACCATGATGCCGCCACCACCAATGCCAAACAGCCCCGCCATGAAGCCGATGAATGTGCCCAGCAGCAAAAAAGAAAACAGAAAGGAAATATCCAGTGGCATAAGTCAAACAACCCGTCACAGCCAGCAGGCCGGTCTGCAAAACCCCTGCGGAACATTAGAACGTAAACACGTTCTTCGTGAAAAACCTGCGCCACTCCAGCGAAATACGGCGCAGGGCGAATTTTGCCCCCAATGACAGTGCCCGGTGGAATTGGGGGCAAAAGCCAATGTGATGGTGTGTCCGCCAGTGAGGCGTGCCCGAGCCGCAGGACATCGCGGTGTCGCTCGGGGTTTGCTGGTGTTATCCGGTTATGATTCCCGCCATTCTTCGATGCACTGCCATGAAAACGCGCATTCGCCCACCATGTTCCTGACCCTGCCCACCCTCCTGACCCTCAGCCGCATCGTGGCCATCCCGATCATCGTGCTGATCTTTTACCTGCCCATCAGCTCGTTCGTGGCCAACCTCACGGCCACCGTACTGTTCATTGCCTTTGCCTTGACCGACTGGCTCGACGGATACCTGGCACGTCGGCTGAACCAGACGTCTGCCTTTGGGGCGTTTCTCGACCCCGTGGCCGACAAGTTTCTGGTGTGTGCCAGCCTGCTCATTCTGGTACACCTGCAACGCATTGATGTATTCGTGGCTCTCATCATCATTGGCCGCGAGATTGCCATCTCGGCCCTGCGCGAATGGATGGCGCGCATCGGTGCATCCAAGAGCGTAGCCGTCCATATGCTTGGCAAACTCAAGACCACCGCGCAAATGGTCGCCATCCCTTTTTTGCTCTACGACCACCATCTGCTGGGGTTGTTTCACACCAGGTTGCTGGGGCAGGTGCTGCTGTGGATTGCTGCGGTGCTGACCATCTGGTCGATGGTCTATTACCTTCAGAAAGCCGGGCCTGAAATCCGTGCACGGGTTCGGGATGTCTGACGGCAGGCTTGAAATGATGAAAAACCTGCTTTTTGAAGCCATGAATCCGAGCAAAGCAAAATTCAAGCATATAATGCTATTTTTACAGGCGGGTGCTTAGCTCAGTTGGTAGAGCGGCGCCCTTACAAGGCGTAGGTCAGCGGTTCGACCCCGTTAGCACCCACCACCCGTCTTCAGGGCGAACATGCAAATGTTCGCCCTTTCTTTTTGCCGCATCACTTTCATTGCATTGCATGGGGCGCGCGGTGAATTTTGTGGTGTTTTGCGACGCGGTACCCTGCCAACGGCATCCATTGCCTTCACAATACAGACCTTCCCAAGCGCAAGGGTGGCCATGCCGTTGAACTTTTGTCGGCTGCACCATTCCAGAAGAACTGTTTTCCGAGTTTCCATCGACCGATATGTTTGAATTTATTCGCAAGCACCTCAAGCTGGTAATGATTATTTTCTTCCCGCTTGTCATCCTGGCATTTGTTTTTGTGGGGGTTGATGCCAGCATGCTCACGCAGCGCAGTCCGGTGGTGGCGCGGGTGGCAGGCACTGACATTACCCAGAACCAGTGGGATCAGGTGCATAGGCAAATGGCCGATCAGGCACGCAGGAACAACCCCGAAGTCAGTGCCCAGTTGCTGGATTCCCCCGAGCAGAAATACGCTGTGCTGGAGCGCATCGTGCGCGATGAGGTGTATCGCGTTGCCATGCAGGACAAGCACTATCTGGTCAGCGATGCCGAACTGGCACGCACCCTTCAGTCTGACCCTGACATTGCTGCATTGCGCAGTGCCGATGGCAGGCTGGATGTCAATGCCTATCGCGAGTGGGTCGCCAGCCGCTATGGCATGACCCCCGAAAGCTTCGAGCAAGGCATGCGCTACCAACTGGGGCTGCAACAGGTCATTGGAACCGTGCAGGATGCCAGCATCACCACGCCACGCCAGGCGGTCGCCACCATTGATGCGGCCTACCAGCGTCGTGAAGTGCAACTGGCTCAATTCCTGCCAGCACACTACACCGATCGGGTGGCCGTCACCGAAGCACAGCTGCAAGCTTTCTACCAGCAAAATACAGCCCGGTTCCAGCGGCCTGAAGAAGTCGATGTGCAGTATGTGTTGCTCACGCTCGACAGTGTGGCCGCGAGTGTCGATGTCAGTGAAGCCGAACTGCGCCAATATTACGAAAGCAATCGCCAGAGCTACACCCGCCGTCCCGAGCAACGCCGTGTGCGCCATATCCTCGTCAGTACCACGACCGACATGAGCACGGATGAACGCGATGCTGCCCGCCAGAAAGCCTTGGGCCTGCGTGAGCAACTGGTGCAGAATCCCGGTCAATTTGCCGAGATCGCTAAAACCCAATCGCAGGATACTGGCTCCAGTGCAGCCGGTGGCGACCTTGGACTGATGGCGCGTGGGGCCATGGTTCCTGCCTTTGACGATGCCTTGTTCCGCCTGGAGAAGGACGCGATCAGCGAAGTGGTGGCCACTGAGTATGGTTTCCACATCATCCAGGTCACGGACATCCAGGCTGCCGATATTCCTGCTTTTGAGGAAATCAGTGAACAGATCGGCAAGGATGTGCGCAACAGCCAGGCACGCAACCAATTCATCGAAGCTGCCGAACAACTGCGCAATCTGGCGCATGAACAACCCGACAGTCTGGAGCCTGCTGCGACAGCACTGAATCTGCCCATCCAGACTGCTCAAGGCATCACACGCAACGCCAGTGCAGACACAGAACCTTCTGGCAATATTCCCGCAGCCTTGCTGAACCCGCTGGTTTTGGAAGAGTTGTTTTCCAGCAAACTGCTGGAAGATCAGTACAACTCGGAAGCCATCGACATTGGCAACAACCAGATCGTCGCCGCACGCATTGTTCAGCACCGTCCCGCCCGGGTCTTGCCACTCGAAGAAGTGCAAGCACAGAACCAGGAGTTGTTCGTGACGCAAGAGGCTGCACGACTGGCCCGCGAAGCCGGCGCACAGGCCTTGCAAGCCTGGCAAAATGCTCCCGAGACGGCCGCTGAACAATTGCAGAATCCGGTGGTGGTCTCTCGTCTGGATAGCCAGGGACTTGATACGCAAACCATAGCCCGCATCATGCAAATCCCACAAGACCGTTTGCCTGCCTTTGAAGGCATTGAACAGGGAAGCCAAGGTTATTTGCTGGTCAAGACCAACCGTGTCGTGCAAGAGGCCGAAACAGGTGCAGAGGCCCAGGCATGGATGCAGCAACTGCGCCAGGCCGACTATGCCCAGGCACTGGCACTGGCCGAGACCGAAGCCTATTACGAAACCCTCAAGCAGGCATACAAGGTACAGATCCGTGTGCCCCAGCCTTGATGTTGATGCAGCCAATCCCGTTGGGTTGGCTGATTTTTCGAATGATTTGGAATTTTGGAAAAAAACAGAATATATTCGTATATAATTTCGAATTCTTCGGTGGCTGTAGCTCAGTTGGTAGAGCACAGGATTGTGATTCCTGTGGTCGTGGGTTCGATCCCCATCAGCCACCCCAAAAAATATAAAAAACGCCACTATTTTCAGTGGCGTTTTTTTGTGGGTATTACACTGCGTACCAGCAAGGGCGGAAAATAGTAGGCCAGCTTTCAAGCATCCGTGCTGGAGCAGGACATTGAGGACGACTTTATGGTCGTGGCCTTTGCAAACTTTGGTATGGAAAGCATCGGGCAGAATGAAGTATTCGATCTGCACGCCTTCCTGATAGCGCGCGCTGATAGTGTCGCCATATTCCTTCTGGTGGTCTGCATCGCTTTTGATGGGCGTGCCGTCTTCTGTCACCATGCGCCTGAAGCCCACACGGTGCAGGGTTTTGCTGCTGTGGTCGTCCATGACACGGTGCCATCAGGTGAAGCGGTCCTCTCCATGCTGTTCCAGGGAGTTGCACACACGTACCCGGGCCTTGAGGGTATCGGTATGGGAACCAGCGATTGCAGCCAGACGTGGCCGGTGGCCCCGCGAGTTTCGTCCGTGTGGGTGGTTGAGCAGGCAGGCGAAGTCAGAACCCGAAGGCTGGCCGTACAGTTCCTCGAATAGGCCAAACAAAGCCTTTGAAGGCGTGCAGGCACAGCCTTTTGGCGCGTGGGTTGGTCAGTAGCAGGGTCAAAGCATCTCGCCGCAGCGCAGCCCCTGTATTGGCATCCAGGCTTTTGGCATCGCTTTCAAACCCTTCTGACCGGGTGAAGCCCGTGATGGTGAAGTTCCCCCACATTACCGGAGGGTATAGAACACTGGATCGGCCATTTCTGGCGTTGGTTTGGAAACAGATTTCTTGCTGCCTTTCCTCCTTTTTTCAAACTCTACAGGCGACAGGTAACCGATGCCTGAATGCAGCCGGTGCGGGTTGTACCAGCCCTCGATCCAGCTAAAGATGTCGCGCTTGGCTCCTGCCTTTGTTGGCCAACTTCTCCTGTCAATCAACTCACATTCCAGACTCGCAAAAAAGCTCTCAGCCATGGCGTTGTCGTAGGCATCACCCACCGTCCCCATGGAGGGCGTTACCTTCATTTCTTTGCAACGCT
>NZ_FQUZ01000031.1 GCF_900129055.1 Lampropedia hyalina DSM 16112 | reverse complement strand
GCTTTTGTGAGCAAACCAGGCTGTAGCCTTTGCCAAGATATCGCGCTCCTGCTTAACTTGCCTGAGCTCGCGCCGTAATGCGGTCAATTCTTGGCGCTCAGCGGTGCTCAACGGTGCATCTGAAGACGTATCGCCGGTTTCATCAATTTGACTCTGGCGAACCCAGGTGCCAATGCTGGTGGCGTGGCATCCAAACTCTCGGGCAAGTTCAGCATGTGTGCGACCTGCTTTGGCCAGCTCAACAATTTGACTGCGAAACTCAGGTGGATACTGCGGGCGTTTTGAAGACATGATGGACTCCTTCTTTGAGAAATATAAGGTGTCCGGTCAATGGGGGGAACTTCAATCTTGCCGATGCGCCTCTTGACTGCGCCCGTGAAAGCCCCTGCCTCACAACCAAACATCTCGGACTCAAACACTCCCTCAGGCAATCCACCGCAATTGATGGCCACAAATGGCCCACTCCGCCCACTGGCCTCATGCAAAGCTTGCGCCAGCACTTCCTTGCCTGCGCCTGTTTCGCCATATACCAGCACATCCACGGCTGCAGGCCCCAGGGTAGCGACCATCCGACGCAACTGCTGCACCTGGGGGTTGTTTCCGACAATGCCTGAACCACTATGGCGTGCCAATGCCTGTTTGAGTTGGCGCACCTCATGGGTAAGATGGCGTTTTTCCAAGGCTCGACGCACCACTTCCACGAGTTGCTCCGGTGTAAATGGTTTCTCGATGAAGTCGTAGGCTCCAGCCCTCATGGCCTGCACCGCCATGGTGATGTCTCCATGCCCTGTCACCAATATCACGGGCAACTGGTTGTCGGCATGCAGCAACTCCTGCATCAAGGCCATTCCATCCATGCCGGGCAGACGCACATCACAAACGACGGTATCTGGCTGCTCCTCCTGCAACGCAGCGCACACAGCCTCCGCGCTCTCGAAAACACGGGAGGAAAATCCGGCCAGTGCAAGGGATTGCTGGCAGGCACGGCGAACGATGGCATCATCCTCCACCAGCCAGAGCTGCGATTGGGATTGGTTCATGAAGAGGCTCTTTTCAAAGTGATTTCCAGCCAGGCTCCGGGATTGGCATTGCCTGCGTGCAGGGTACCGCCAAAACGCTCCACGATGACCCGCGAGATGAAAAGCCCCAATCCCAGCCCTTCACCTCGGCCTTTGGTGGTGAAAAAAGGTTCGAACAGGTGTTGCAGTGCCATATTGTCAAAGCCTTGACCATAATCCCGAATGCGCACCAGAAACCCGATCGCGAACACCGCAGCCGTATTCATCAACTGTGCAGTCTGGTCTCCAGCCGGAAAGAATTTGGGGGCGAAATACAATGCAAATGCTGCATACACATACCAGTCGAAATACTCAACCAGATTTCCAACAGAACCACTGAAAATGGAACGAAATCGCTGCTTGACGGTCAGGTCTGCAATGTGACGCGGCTGTTCATCCGCCATGCCAGAGGCATTATTTTTACTAATCATTTGTGTCTCCTGATGTTTATGCCAACAGGCCGTTCGCCTGGATTTTTCATGCCTTCACGCAACCACACGCGGTAAAGGCCGATGGGTGGCAGGAAATACCTGCCCCCTATCCAAAGGCAATATCCATGCCATCAGAAAACCAAATAAAGCTATGTTTTTTATAGATAAAAAATAATATCAAGAGCGAAATTCCAGAATTTCACGCATCACTGTGCGAAAAACCGCACAAACCATCCAAGGAGCGTCCGCACCGTTGCAGAGAGACAACCAGTGCAAGACCGCGCATGTAAGCTTCGCGAACAACGATGCCATACAGAAGATGCAAAAAGCCTTCGATAGTCCACCACCCTGCGGGGGCGGATGGTTCAACGGACGCCTCGCTCCAGCAAGTCATCAGATCGGAATGTCACCATACAAAGGTAGAAATAGTTTTCATTTCTTATAAAAATCATTCATGTCACCCTTACCACGAAATTCTTGGCTACCTCTCCAAAAAGTTCTTTTCCAGAGTGATTTAGCATGAAGTTATGCACAAGAACGTCCCCCTGCATCCACTGCTGCCGTCGAACTTCCGAAAATTTTATTTGGGTATCTATTTTTTATACAAAAAAACATAAATCATTGATTTAAATAAATTTAATTTATTTGCCTATGGAAAGGGCAATTTGTGTATGACATTGCTGTGTCAATGGCTTACGTACCATTCCAAAGCCTTTTCCACAAAGTTATACACAGGAACTGTGGAGTTCTCCAAAAGAATGCAATAAATCAACAGCTTATGGAAATTCAATAATTTTCTTCAAGAAATCACGAGTTGGCATTAGAATTATTGCCCCCACACCTAGCACAAACCTGCATCAGCCTGTGCCATACGGTGACACAAAAGCAAAAAATCCCTGGTGCGACGCAGCAGGGATGGCTGGAAACGAGAGGGGCTTGATGCCTGAAGATCATTCAGGTCTTGGCTGCCACTCCATCTTCCAGAAACACGCGGCTGCGCACCGGACGAATCCAGGCATCACCGCCCTGCCCCAGGTTCAACTGACGGAAATGGTGTTTGGACAGTTCGGCATGCACCACTTCTTCGCTGGAATCTGTCTGCAATTCCAAGCGCACCCGAGGGCCGACCACCGAGATCAGCTCAATCTTGGCATGCAGGCTGTCGGGCTGCTGCTCGTTGAGCACTTCGATGTCGTGGGGCCGGATGTAGGCCAGCCCCGGACTGTCTGCTTGTCCCGCGTATTCCGGGACGCTGAGCTGCACTGCGCCAATACGTGCCACGCCCTGATTGACCCGTGCCCGAAACAGGTTCACATTGCCCAGGAAGTCGAACACGAAGGGATTGGCCGGGTTGTCGTATACCTCTTCGGGATGCCCGTCCTGCTCTACCCGCCCCTTGTTCATGACGACCACGCGATCCGAGACTTCCAGTGCTTCCTCCTGATCGTGCGTCACGAAAACGCTGGTGACGTGGATTTCGTCGTGCAGGCGGCGCAACCAGCTGCGCAGTTCAGCGCGCACCTTGGCATCGAGTGCGCCAAAGGGTTCATCCAGCAGCAGCA
This sequence comes from Lampropedia hyalina DSM 16112, assembly GCF_900129055.1. Classification (GTDB taxonomy): domain Bacteria; phylum Pseudomonadota; class Gammaproteobacteria; order Burkholderiales; family Burkholderiaceae_C; genus Lampropedia; species Lampropedia hyalina. Next base: position 35,088 of record NZ_FQUZ01000031.1, on the reverse strand, counting down.
CCTTGGGTTCGACTGCCAGTGCACGCGCCAGAGCAATGCGCTGACGCTGCCCACCCGACAACTGCGAGGGCAAGCGGTTGGCCGTCCAGTCCAATTGGACCATCTCCAGCAGGTGAAAGACTTTCTTGCGGATTTCTTCCTTGCTGGGACGGGTCTTGCGGGGGCGTACGGTCAAGCCGTAGGCCACGTTCTCGAACACCGTCATGTGCTTGAACAGGGCATAGTGCTGGAATACAAAGCCCACGCCCCGGCTGCTGACGTGCTTGTCGGTGGTGTCTTCGCCGTGAAAGAGGATGCGCCCGCTGTCGGGCTGCTCCAGACCGGCAATGATGCGCAGCAGAGTGGTCTTGCCGGAGCCGGAAGGTCCGAGCAAGGCGGTCAGTTCCCCTTCGTTGAAGTGCAGGCTGACGTTGTCCACCGCGACGAAATCACCGAAACGCTTATTGACCTGGTCGATTTCAATACTCATCGTGTTCTCTTTTCAGGGGGTTGTGCAAGGTACTTACTGACATGGATGGTGTGCAGAGGATGGCTCACACGCTGTCCGGGTGACGGTTGCGCTCATCCAGCCACTCGACAAAGCTCTTGATGGCAATGGTGACCAATGCCAGCCCCGTCAGCAGCGAGGACACCGCAAAGGCGGCTGTGAACAGGTATTCGTTGTAAAGCACTTCGATGTGCAGCGGCATGGTATTGGTTTCACCGCGAATCCGGCCCGAGACCACGGCGACCGCGCCAAACTCACCCAGGGCACGCGCATTGCAGAGGATGATGCCGTAGATCAGGCCCCACTTGATGTTGGGCAGGGTGACATGCCAGAAGGTACGCCAGCCGCTGGCTCCCAGGGTGAGCGAGGCTTCCTCCTCTTCCTTGCCTTGCTGCTGCATCAGCGGAATCAGTTCGCGTGCCACAAATGGCATGGTGCCAAACAGGATGACGATGACGATGCCGGGCACGGCAAAGATGATTTTCAGGTCGTGCGCCGACAGCCATGGGCCAAACCAGCCCTGTGAGCCGAACAGAATCACGAAAATCAGCCCGACCACCACCGGCGAGATGGCAAACGGCATGTCGATGATGGAAATCAGCACCGGCTTGCCCCGAAACTCGAACTTGGCAATGGCCCATGCAGCAGCCACGCCAAAGACGGTATTGATGGGCACGACGATCAACACCACCAGCAAGGACAGCTTGATGGCTGCCAGCGCGTCTGGCTCGGTAATCGCCGCCGCCCAGACCTGCAAGCCTTGCTCGAAGGCCCCGTACAGCACCACGGCCAGAGGCAACAGCAGCATCAGGGCAAGAAACAGCAGGGCAATGCCCACCAGCGTCCAGCGCAGCCAGACGGGTTCTTCGGTGGCGCGCCGCCAGCGGGCCGCAACATCGGCACTGGAGCGTGTGGCCTGGGGAGATGGGACGACAGCCTCACTCATGGTCATTTCCTGTGGTGGCAAAGCAAAACCGGTTGTAGAACAGGGTATTCAATGGCTGCGGCGGGATGCCCACCATTGCAGCCCGTTGATGAGCAGCAACAGTGCAAAAGCGGCCAGCAGCATCACAGTGCCAATCGCGGCCGCACCGTGGTAGTCGTACTGCTCGGCTTTTGCCACGATCAGCAAGGGCGTGATTTCGGTGCGATAAGGCATGTTGCCGGAGATGAAAACCACCGAGCCATACTCCCCCACTGCCCGCGCAAATGCCAGTGCGTAGCCGGTCAGCAACGCAGGCAGCAGGGATGGCAGGATTACCCGGCGAATGGTGGTGAAGCGGCTGGCTCCGAGACTGGCGGAGGCTTCCTCGCGCTCGGCTTCCAGGTCTTCCAGCACGGGCTGCACGGTGCGCACCACAAACGGCAGGCCGATATAGGTCAGGGCCACCACCACACCCAACTGACTGTACGCGATGCGAATGCCAAAAACTTCCAGGTACTGCCCGACCCATCCCGTGGATGCGTACAGCGTCACCAGGGCGATACCGGCAACGGCAGTGGGCAGGGCAAAGGGCAAGTCCACCAGGGCATCGATCAGCTTCTTGCCAGGAAAGGCATAGCGCACCAGCACCCACGCCACCAGCGAGCCGAAGATGAGGTTGATGGTGGCTCCAGCCAGAGATGCGCCAAACGACAGCTTGTAGGACTGCACCACCTGCGGGTGGCTGATGGCGGCCCAGAAGTTTTCCCAGCTCATGAAGGAGGTGTAGAGCAGCAAGCCCGCCACCGGAATCAGGAAAATGAAGGTCAGATACAGCAGGGTAAAACCCATGGTCAGGCCGAAGCCGGGAATGACACGCTGTTTTTTCACCGTGGGCAGAAAGGACATGGAGCAACCACTCTCAAAGCCAGATCAGGGCGGGAAAGGCCGCAAGCGAGGCAATCAAGCCCTCGCTCTGGCCATCATGTTGTTGTTCTTGAATGAAAAAGAAGCAGTGCCGATTACTTGGCAGCCCGCTTGGACAGTGCTTCCAGAATCGTGTCGAACTTTCCGCCATCGTTGAAATGGGTGTTCTGGGCCTTCTCCCAGCCGCCAAACAAGTTGTCAATCGTGAAAAGTTCCACCGCAGGGAAGCGGTCTGCAAACTCCTTGGCAATGGCCGGATTGCTGGGGCGGTAGTAGTGTTTGCCTGCCAGACGTTGCGCCTCATCGCTGTAGAGGTATTCCAGATAGGCTTGCGAGACTTCGCGTGTCCCCTTGCGATCCACATTCTTGTCCACCACGGTGACAGGTGGCTCGGCCAGAATGCTGACGGAAGGCACGACAATCTCATACTGCCCCTTGCCCAGTTGCTCGACGGACAGGAAAGCCTCGTTTTCCCAGGCAATGAACACGTCACCCAGGCGACGCTGCACGAATGTGTTGGTGGCTCCACGCGCGGCCGGATCGAGCACCGGCACGTTCTGGAAGAGCTTGTTCACGAAATCAAAGGCTTTTTGCTCATCACCATTGTTCTTTTTCAGCGCGTAACCCCAGGCTGCCAGGTAGTTCCAGCGTGCCCCACCCGAAGTCTTGGGGTTGGGGGTAATCACTTCCACATCGTCGCGCACCAGATCATCCCAGTCCTTGATATTCTTGGGATTGCCCTTGCGCACCAGCAATACGATGGTAGAGGTATAGGGGGAGCTGTTGCCCGGCAGGCGAGCCTGCCAGTTTTCAGGAATCAGCTGGGCCTTCTGGCGCAGGGCATCCACGTCATAGGCCAGGGCCAGTGTCACCACATCGGCATCGAGGCCGTCGATCACGGAACGGGCCTGTGAACCGGAGCCACCATGCGACTGGCGCACAGTCACATCCTGCCCTTTGTCGGCCTTCCAGTGCTTGGCAAAGGCTGCGTTGTATTCGCGGTAGAACTCACGGGTAGGGTCGTAGGAGACGTTCAGAATCGTGGCCGATTGCGCCCATGCGGCACCAGCCAGTGCCAGCCCGATCAGACCGCCCACCAGGGATTGGCGTATGCTTTTCTTCATGTGAATGCTCCTTGTGTAGATGGCGGTGCAGGCATACGGAGAAACCGTTTCCAGGCTGCGTCTAACCTACGCACAGGCAATGCCACACCGATAAGGGCGGCATCATAGTGAGCACTCTTTATATCAACAAATAATATTTATCGATAATCTATTTATACAAAGTAATATAAAAGCGTGTAGGCAAGCTGGCCCTCACCTTAGAACGTGTTTACGATCTCGGCACGAGTGCTGTTGTGCCTCAAAAATCACAGCTGCAAGGCGAAAACCGCAGTCGGGCTGGTGGCCCGGCGAGGATTTTCAACGCCGCAGATGCGGTTTTTGAGGTGCAACCTACAGGGTATGGCGTAGCCATACAGCACCGTGCCGAGATCGTAAACACGTTCTCAGACCATGAACAGGCGTTGAAACCAGCCTCCAGGCATCCGCTGCACGTCACCTTCCAGCTCCAGTTCCAGCAACTGCGCCAGCAGCTCTGCGGCCGAGTATCCCAGCCGGGCTTCCAGTGTGTCCAGACTGACAGGCTCTGTACCCATTGCATCCAGCAGGCGAGCATGGGTCGTCTGCACACTGGATACGATGGGTGCAGGTGCTTTCACTAAAGCAGCAGATATGGGAACTGGATGATCTTTCACGGAAGAATGTGATATCTCGGGTACAGGATCGGTGCTCGCCACGGAGCCACGCAAGCCCTCCAGACGCTCAAATACCTGAGGCAATTCATCCAGAATATCCTGCACGCTTTCCACCAATCTGGCTCCCTGCTTGATCAGCCCATTGCAGCCCCGCGCGTGTACCGAATGAATGGAGCCGGGAATGGCAAACACTTCCCGCCCCTGCTCCAGTGCCAGCCTGGCAGAAATCAGCGAACCCGACTTCAGGGCCGCTTCGACCACCAGCGTGCCCTGGCAAATGCCCGTGACAATGCGGTTGCGGCGGGGAAAGTGGTGTGCCTGTGGAGCAGTGCCCAAAGGCTGCTCGCTCACCACCAGCCCGTGGCGCGCAATCGCCTGGGCCAGTGCCAGATTCTGGCGGGGATAGATGCGGTCGATGCCCGTCCCCAGCACGGCAATCGTTGGAGGAGCCAGCTCCACAGGCTGTTGCAACGCGCCCTCGTGCGCAGCGGCATCGATCCCCAGAGCCAGGCCGGAAACGACCACCATGCCCATTTGCTGCAACTGGTTGGCCATCTGGCGGGCATTGAGAATACCCTGCGGTGTAGGCGAACGGCTGCCCACCATTGCCACGGCTGCCAGCATCTGCTCATGCCAGAGTGACTGACCACAGAGCCATTGCGGTTTGCCTTGCACATACAACAGCACCGGTGGATCGGCAATTTCACGCAGGGCAGGTGGGTAGCGCGGATCGTGCAACGTCCAGATGGCGCGTGCCGTGACGGGTACGCCCTGCGCGTCGCTCTCCTGTGGTTGCTGCAACCAAATGCGGGCTTTCTCCCGCTCCTGTTCCCAGTTTGGAGGCTCCGCCTGCAAGGCACGGGCCTTGGCCAGCCCCACATGCTCGGCCAAAGCCGCGACAGGTTGCCGGAATATCTGGGCAGGAGTGCCAAAGGCCTTCAGCAGCGCAGCCGCACTGACTGCGCCGACCCCAGGCGTATGCAGCAAACGCAGCCAAGGCGCGATGTCTGCATCGAATACCCCGTCCGCCATGCGCATTCAAAAGCGAACGGTCACTGGGGCTGTGGGCTGACCAGCTTGTCACCCACACTGACACCATCTGCCACATCCATGATGAGTCCATAGGCCACGCGATCAAACACCCGGAACACCAGCAGCACACCATTGGCCTCATCAGGCAGGCGTACCTGGGCAGGTTTCTGGCTATCGGGGTCCCGCACCAGGCGACCTGCCTTCAGAATCTGAAACACATGCCCTGGCTCCACCCCTTGCTGTGCCCCCAGGTTGATGGCCACCACCTGATTCGACACCGCGTTGTTCACTGCCTGATCGGCATAGATGGAGAGCACCTTGCCAGACACCCCTTGAGGTGGCACGCGCGGCACAAAGTTGGCATATTCGGCTGATTCGGTAATCAGGCTCAGCCGGTCGCCCGTGCGTATTTCCGTCACTACACGGGTGATATCGAACTTGGCAGGCAGGTATTCCTGCACCACCTTGCCGTCTTTATCCACCCCATCTCGCCAGGATTCACCAACCGCCAGACGTGCCTGCCCGAGGTACTCGCCCTCATACCCCAGCACTTCGCCGCTGTCCGGGTCTTGCAATGGGCGAGCTTCGCGGAAAATGGAAAAATCCTGTGGCGTGCCGCTCTGCCCCGACAGTGGCAGGTTTTCGGTGCCGCGCACATAGATACTGTCGCCATTGCCCAGCACCAGCCGCTCTTCGGTGGAGGCCAGCACCACCGGCAATTGCTCCAGGTTTTCAGCCGACTGCACCACAGGGCGCACCAGGAATGGCTGAATCAGATCGCGGCGCACGGTGGGCAGAGGCACGGCATCCAGCGACTCGGCCCGGACTGTGGGCGACAGATGCACGGTATTGCCTGCTCCCGCACGCCCTCCACGGCCCGATGCAGTGCCCAGCCCGATGCGGGCACGACCGTCGCGCACATCCAGATGCAGAACCTGCCCAGGATAGATCAGGTGTGGATTGCGGATGGTGTCGCGGTTCATGCCCCAAAGCTCTGGCCAACGCCAGGGCTGGTTCAGATACAGCCCGGCAATGCGCCACAACGTATCGCCGCGCGCAACGGTATAGACCACAGGCGCATCACTGCGCACCTGGGCCACGGGCACCCCCTGCCCTGTAGATGCCAGTGCCAGGCTGCCAGAGGCCGAACCCACGGCTGTTTGCGCAGAAGCAACACCACCTATTCCAGCCGCCGCAGCCAGTACCCATGCCGCCACCAACACCTTGCGCACAAAGCCCTTTGGAGCGATCGCCGACGACGATGCAGGAACCCCTGACAGTTTTCTGGTATCCATCATGATTGAGAACATTTCTTCAAGACCGGCATCAATGCCACACACAAAGCCATAGCGCAATTCGCAATTTGTAGGCATTTGCAACAAAATCGATTGATTGTGATTGCAAGCCCCAAGCAAATCAATGATTTTTTCCGGCCACCATGCGATGCCTCATAAAAATGGCGAAAATAGCGACAGTTTACAAAATCCTGACCATGGCCATCCTGAACATTCTCCAATATCCCGACCCCCGTTTGCACAAAGTGGCCCAACCCGTGGCCGAAGTGGATGAACGCATCCGCAGCATTGCCAGTGATATGCTGGAAACCATGTACGATGCCCAAGGCGTGGGACTGGCGGCCACCCAGGTGGACGTTCACGAACGCCTGCTGGTCATGGATACGAGCGAAGAGCGCGACCAGCCGCTGGTGCTCATCAACCCCGAACTGGTCTGGGTCAGTACGGAAAAGAAAGTTGGCGATGAGGGCTGCCTGTCCGTGCCCGGCATTTACGACGGTGTGGAACGCCATGCCAGAGTGCACGTCAAGGCGCAGGATGAACACGGCACATGGCGCGTCATCGAGGCCGAAGGGCTTCAGGCCGTTTGCGTGCAGCACGAAATGGACCACCTGATGGGCAAGGTCTTTGTTGAATACCTCTCCCCCCTCAAGCGCAACCGCATCAAGACCAAAATGCTCAAGCTGCAAAAAGCCTGATTGCCACACCATGACACGCTTGCCCTGCTCACGCCGGATATCCCCTGCCGCACTGTTTGTCGGTGGGCGCAATCGCCTTTCGCTGCTGTGCCTGTGCGCCACCCTCACCCTCGCAGGCTGCGCCAGCACAGACCCTGTCGCCCGGCAGGATTTGTTGAACCAGTCGCAAGCCCAGGTGCAGCAAATACGCGGCACACCACTGGCTGTGTACGCCGTCGATGGAAAGTCGCATTGGTTTTATCCCATGGGCAGCCGGGATGACAGTGCACGCGAATTGCTGGTATTCGATGCCGCAGGCCTGCTCATTGCCCAACGCCCGGCCTGGACCCGCGAAGCCTTCACGCAAATCCAGATAGAACAGGACGGCCACCTGGAACTCCTGCAAGCCTTTGGGCCACCGCTGCGCCAGGGCGTACAACCCAGGAGCCTGCTGCGGGCAGCGGCAGAAGAAGAATCCACCACAGCCGCCGCACCACCCAATGCGCCCTACTGGCAGTATGCGTTCCGGGAACGGCACCAGGATTTCTACGTTCACATTCTGTTCAGCGACGATCGCAAAGTCAGCGAAGTGCGCATTTTTCAAGACCCGGCTGCCGATCGGCTGCTGTCGCCCTGAGTATCCAATCGCCACCACGCCATCCGTGGCGGTGTCGCTCCTTTTCCCTACCTGAAGCTACCCATCATGCGCATCGGATTTGCCGGAACCCCTGAATTCGCCCGTACTGCCCTGCAAGCCCTGCTGGACGATGGCCAGTCGGTACCGCTGGTGCTCACCCAACCCGACCGCCCGGCCGGTCGCGGCATGAAATTACAGGCATCCTCCGTCAAGCAACTGGCCGTGCAGCAAGGCATTGACGTGGCCCAGCCCACCAGCCTGCGGCTGGATGGCCGTTTCGCTGAGGAGGCCGAGTCGGCGCGCCAACAACTGGAACAGGCACAGTTGGATGTGCTGATCGTCGCCGCCTATGGCCTGCTGTTGCCGCGCTGGGTGCTGGAGCTGCCCCGCTATGGTTGCCTGAACATCCACGCCAGCCTGCTGCCCCGCTGGCGCGGTGCGGCCCCCATCCACCGTGCCATTGAGGCAGGCGATAGCTCCACCGGCATCACCATCATGCAAATGGACGAAGGGCTGGACACCGGCGACATGCTGCTGACGCAATCGCTGGACATCGCCCCCTACGACACCACCGCCAGCCTGCACGACCGGCTGGCCACGCTGGGCGGCCGCTTGATTGTGGATGCCGTGCATCAATTGCCCCATGCCACCCTCCAGCGTGTCCCCCAACCTGCCGATGGCATCAGCTACGCCCACAAAATCGGCAAGGCCGAAAGCCTGCTGGACTGGCGCGAACCCGCCGACGTACTGGAACGCCGCATCCGTGCCTTCAATCCCTTTCCCGTCGCACAGGCCAGCCTGCATGGGCAGATGCTCAAGATCTGGGCTGCCCTGGCCCTGCCCAGTGACACGGAACACACAGCCCAGCCCGGCCAGATCGTACAGGTACAAAACAACGGCATTGACGTGGCCTGCGGTGGTCAGACTGCCCTGCGCCTGACCACTCTGCAACGCCCAGGCGGTAAACGCCTGGACGTGGCCCAATGGCTGCATGGCTTTGCCGTACAGGCCGGGGAATGCTTCCAAACCCCGCAAGCATGACAAACACCGCCTTGCCGTTCTGGCGCATGCCCGGCTTCCGGCTGGGCATACGCGATCAGGGCACGGTCACGCTGGGCGTAGCAGCCTGGGGGCTGGTCACCGGCGTGGCCATGGTGAAAAGCGGCCTCTCCATTCCGCTGGCCCTGACCATGACCATGCTGGTGTATGCCGGCAGTTCGCAACTGGCAGTACTGCCATTGCTGGCCAGCGGTTCACCGTTGTGGGTCATCTGGCTGACCGGCATTTGCGTGAACCTGCGCTTCGTCATCTTCAGCAGCATGTGGCGACGGCATTTCGGCCATCTGCCACGCGGCAAGCGCGTCTGGATGGGCTATCTGACCACCGACATGATGTTCGTACTGTTCTTCAAGCGTTACGGCAATGCCGCGCCCGATGCAGAACAGCAAGGCTATTTCTGGGGTGCGGCCACTGTCTCCTGGCTGTCATGGCAGGCGGCATCGGTGCTGGGCATCTTTCTGGCGCAGATCATTCCGCTCTCGTGGGGATTGGGCTTTGCCGGCATTCTGGCGATTCTGGGCGTAGCCTTGTCGCTGCTGGTCGATCGTGCCACCTGGCTGGCCACCGTAGTGGCAGGCACTGCCGCCATTGCCGCATTCGCCCTGCCGCTGAAGTTGAACATTCTGGTGGCCATTGCCGCTGGCGTGGCCATTGGCCTGCTCTACGAAAGCATGGACAAAACCCTGAAACAGCACGGTGGGCACACCCCATGAACCTCCCAGACTGGCCCTGGACACTGGCGGCCATCATCGGCCTGGCAGTCACCACGGTACTGACGCGCAGCTTCTTCCTGTTTCCCGACCGGGAAATCCCCCTGCCCGCCTGGTTCCAGCGCGGCCTGAAATACGCACCGCTGGCCGCCCTGTCTGCGGTGATCTTCCCGGAAGTGCTGATGACTGCCCATGGGGAATGGGCAGACACTTGGCAGAATGCCCGCCTCTGGGCCATTCCAGCCGCAACCGCCTACTACTTCTACCGGCGCGGCATCCTGGGCACCATCGTCGTGGGAATGGCCGTGTACCTGCCCTTGCGCATTGGTTTGGGCTGGTAATTGCCTTTTAGGAACCGCTGAATAATTCCCCCCGGCCGCCGCATCCCCCTCTCGGGCGGTCTGCTACGTTGGCTTTTGGGGTCAATAGCACCACTATTGACCCCAAAAACCGCCTTGCAGCCCATCCCGACAGGGCGCGCGGCGACTCGGGCGGAATTAATCAGCGGTTCCTTTACTTTTCAGGGCAGAAACCCGTGCCCGATGGAACCCATCGTTCCGCTCAACCGTAGTGGCAAATGTAGTGGAAGGCTTCTGCCACGCGAATATTGAAGCGTGAATCGCCCGCAATGCTGAACGACTGCCCTGGCTCACAGGTTTGCCACGGGCCTTGCGGCTCCAGTTGATACTCACAGGCTCCGCCCACACACTCCATGCGCTCCGGTGCCGCCGTGCCAAAGCTCAACTCGGCTGCCAAAACCACTCCCACGGATTTGCGCGAGCCATCGGGCAATTGCAAATCGTGGCTGACGCATTTGCCATCAAAGTAAACATTCGCTTTGGTGGTCACGGAAGTGACCTGAAGGGTTTCGGTAGTCATGCTGTGTGTGAAGAAAGGTGAAAAATATGCCCATGTTGCCGCCAATCGCACGGCAACCCACCATTGTAATCAGGCCACCGTAGCCGCCAGAAAATGGCCTGCCAATGCTTTGCCCCGCGCAATTGCCTATTGCCAAATTAGAAAATCTCTATAGATTTAAGTATGTCGATTGCAAAAAACTAAATTACATTATCGACACGGCCCAGCCGATTGGAAAAATCAATCCCCCCACAAGGAGCCCCACGATGACCGACAAAAAGCCTTCCCGCCTCACGACCGCCGCTGGCGCGCCAGTGCCCAACAACCAGGACTCCATGACTGCCGGGCCGCGTGGCCCGATGCTCTTGCAGGATTTGTGGCACCTGGAAAAACTCGCGCACTTCAACCGCGAGGTCATTCCCGAGCGACGCATGCACGCCAAGGGTTCCGGTGCCTTCGGTACCTTCACCGTCACGCACGACATCACCCAATACACCAAGGCCCGCATTTTCTCGGAGGTGGGCAAGCAAACTGAAATGTTTGCCCGCTTCTCGACTGTGGCGGGTGAGCGCGGTGCGGCCGATGCCGAGCGCGACATTCGCGGTTTCGCACTCAAGTTCTATACCGAGGAAGGCAACTGGGATTTGGTGGGCAACAACACTCCGGTGTTCTTCTTCCGCGACCCGCTCAAGTTCCCCGACCTGAACAAGGCCGTCAAGCGCGATCCGTACACCAACCTGCGCAGTGCCGAAAACAACTGGGATTTCTGGACTGGACTGCCCGAAGCTCTGCACCAGATCACCATCGTCATGAGCGACCGGGGCATCCCCCGCTCCTATCGCCACATGCACGGCTTTGGCTCCCACACCTACAGCTTCATCAGTGCGCAGAACGAACGCTTCTGGGTCAAGTTCCACTTCCGCACTCAGCAGGGCATCGAAAACCTCAGCGATGCCCAAGCCGCCGAACTGGTCGGCAAAGACCGCGAGAGTGCCCAGCGCGATCTGCTGGAAGCCATCGACCGGGGCGAATTCCCGAAGTGGACGCTGTTCGTGCAGATCATGCCCGAAGCCGAAGCAGCGCACTACCGCTTCCACCCCTTCGACCTGACCAAGGTATGGAGCAAGAAGGACTACCCGCTCATCGAGGTAGGCGAGTTCGAGCTGAACCGCAACCCACGCAATTACTTTGCCGATGTGGAGCAGGCCTCGTTCGCGCCGTCCAACATCGTGCCGGGCATTGGCATCTCGCCCGACCGCATGCTGCAATCGCGCCTGTTCGCCTACAGCGATGCGGCCCGCTACCGCCTGGGCGTAAACCACCACCAGATTCCGGTGAACGCCCCACGCTGTCCCTACCACGCCTACCATCGCGACGGGGCCATGCGCATCGATGGCAACTACGGCACAACCATTGCCTACGAACCCAATACCAAGGGCGAATGGCAGGAACAACCCGAATACGCCGAACCCCCGCTGGCACTGCACGGCGATGCCGACCGCTGGAACTACCGCGAAGACGATGACGACTACTTCACCCAGCCCGGCGACCTGTTCCGCCTGATGACTCCGGCCCAGCAACAAGTGCTGTTCGCCAATACTGCCCGCAACATTGCCGGAGTGTCGGAGCACATTGTGCAGACACACATTGCCCACTGCACCCAGGCCGACCCAGCCTACGGCGCGGGAGTGGCCGCCGCCATTCAGGCACAGCGCGAAGGTCGCCTGCCCGACTGACGGTCACTTTTCCCCACGCAAAAGCACCGCAGAAAATGACTTCCTGCGGTGCTTTCATGAGGGACGCTGCCAGAACCAGTCTGGCATGAGCCATCCGATCAGTTGATCTTCGCGGCCTTGTAGAGCTTCTCCTGCAAATCGGCCAGCTTCTGCTCTGCCAGTGCCTGCTCAATCTGGGGCTTGACGGCATCCAGTGCAGGCGGCTTGGCCGCGCGGCTGTCCTTCAGTTGCAGCACATGCCAGCCAAACTGGGTCTGCACCGGCTCCTGCGTGAACTTGCCTTTTTCCAGCTTCACCATGGCTTCGCTGAATTCAGGCACAAAGGTCGCTGGATTGGCCCAGCCCAGATCGCCACCCCGGGTCGCAGAGCCAGGGTCCTTGGATTTTTCCTTGGCCAGGGCCTCGAACTTCTTCGGATCTTTTTTCAGCGTGGCAATGATGGCCTTGGCCTCTTCTTCGGTTTCCACCAGAATATGGGCGGTGTGGTATTCATCGCCCTTGTTGGCTTCCACAAAACGGTCGTATTCGGCCTTGATTTCGGCATCGGTCACCGGATTGGCCTTTTGCTCCTTCAGGAACAGCGCGCGAATCAGCAAGGTTTGACGTGCCAGTGCCAACTCCTGCTGGAAGTCCTTGTCTTTTTCCAGACCGTCCTTCAAGGCCGCCTGCTCATACACGGCACGGCGAATCAGCTCGTCCTTGACATGCGTTTCCAGCTCGGGGGTGCGCTCGCGGCCCGATTGCACGAACTGGCCGATGAAGTAATCGAACTGTGCCTGGGCAATGGGCTTGCCATTGACCACGGCCAGATTCTGTGCCGCAGCAGGCGCGGCGGCTCCCAGCAACGCGCTGGCAAGCAGAACAGACAGTACTTGTTTTTTCATGCTGATGATTCCCTGACTCGGGTGTTGTGAAGTGAAAAAATAATCGCAAAAGAGGATACCGACAGCGGCATCGGGTCAAGCCGCAGGCACGCCGATTTCAATGGCCAGTGCATGCAGTCCCTGCGGGAAAAAATCTTGCAGCGCATCATACACAAGCCGATGGCACTGAACGCGGCTCTTGCCCGCAAACGCAGATGATGCAATCCGTACCCGGAAATGCGTGCCCACGCCACTGGCATTGGCCCCACTGTGCCCGGCATGCTGGCCGCTTTCGTCCAGCACTTGCAGATGCGATGGAGCCAGAACCTCGCGCAAACGTTGTTCCAGCAGGTTGCTATGGAGTGTGGCAACGGCAGAATGGTTCATTGGGATGGGCCTTTTTCCTGTTCAGGGACTTCCTTGGTGCTGACATGGCGGCTGATGAACAGCATCTGCACCACCACGAACACCAGGGTGATGACCGGGCCGCCAAAGGTTTTGAAGTTCACCCAATCGGCCTCGCTGACGCTGTAGGCCACTAGGATATTGACCAGGCCCATGACCAGAAAGAAACCAATCCAGCTCCAGGTCATGCCCCGCCAGATGCGGTCTGGCATCTGAATCTGGCCACCCAGCAAGGATTTGAGTGGGTTCTTCTTCATGAACTGCATGGCCACCAGCAACGCACCCCCCATGAGCCAATTGACGATGGTGGACTTCCACATCACAAAGATATTGTCGCGCAGCACCAAGGTCAGCCCCCCGAAGAAGCCAATCAGCCCCAGGCTGATCCACTGCATTTTCTCGACTTTTCTGCCACTGAGCCTGCTTGCCAGAATCTGAATGGCGGTGGCGGCCATCGCCACGGCAGTGGCAGCATAAATCCCCCAGATGCGGTACGCAACGAAAAACAGGATAAACGGCAGAACGTCAAAAAGAAACTTCATGGTGGGGTACGGGATGGAAAAACAGCCAGCCAATGGCAGGTGGGCGCACTATACCGCTTTTGCTACCCAAACGGTTACTGAGAGCCATTCTGAGACGGGGAAGGTGCAAAGTCCATCGCCGCCGAATTGAGGCAATAGCGCAAACCCGTTTCCACCGGGCCATCAGGGAACACATGCCCCAGATGCGCACCACAACGGGCGCACAGAATCTCGGTGCGCACCATTGCATGGCTGTGGTCGGGTTTCTCGGCAATGGCTCCCGCCACCGCACGGCTGAAGCTGGGCCAGCCACAGCCGGCATCGAACTTGTCCTCGGAATGGAACAACGGTGCATCACAGCCAATGCAGTGATAGCGTCCCTGCTCCCAGAACTGGTTGTACTGGCCGGTAAAGGGTCGCTCGGTCACGGCATGGCGTGTCACCTCATAGGCCAGCGGCTGGGCATTCTTTTTCTGCCGCAGTAGCGATTGCCATTCCTCAAGGGATTTTTCAACAGGAAATTTCATGAAAGCAGTACCTTATCCATAACGAACGGAATTCCCAAGTTTGCATCGGGCTATTATCAACAATCATGGCATAACGAAATGGCAAACCATTAGAATGGATCGCCCATAAGCTTAGAAACCGAGCCACCATGAATGCCAGAACCCATCAGGAACTGCGTCGCCTCTCCAATCAGACTCGGGATTTGGCGGTTGCCGCCCCCCACGTCGTCGCCTTGCGACTGAACCAGTTTGCCGCCGCAGGCAATACTCCGAACCAACGCGATGTTGCAGAATTCACACAGATGATTGTGGAAAAGCAGACCGCGTTCTTTCAGGCATGGAGCGTGATGATGCTGCAAACCATGATTGCCCAGCAGTCCATGAGCGTGCGGCTGTGGGAATGGAGTCTCAGTCCGCTGCGAGGCAACCAGCAGGCCGCCTCCCTGGCATTGTGGAACCAGATGCAGAACTCCACCCTCACCATTGCCAACAAGAGCCTCAAGCCCATCAGCAGCAAGGCCGTGGCCAATGCGAAGCGGCTTTCCAGAAGCTGAGCATTCGTTCACCATCCGCACGGATCGTTTCATGGGCCTTCTTGAAAAAGCCATCGTGCTGGCCACGCAAGCCCATGCGGGGCAACTGGACACCGATGGCAGTCCCTACATTTTTCACCCCCTGCGTTTGATGTTGGCGGTTCATACCCCGGAGCAGCAGATGGCCGCCGTCTTGCACGACACGCTGGAACACACCCAGCTGTCAGTGCAGGACTTGGAAGGAGCAGGCTTGCCGGCATCGGTGATTGAAGCCGTACGGATTCTCACCCGACCGGAAGACGAGCCACGCATGTCGGCAGCCCGGCGCGCCATGCAGCACCCGATCGCCTATGCCGTCAAGCTGGCCGATGTGCGCGACAACATGGACATGCGGCGCATTCCCCAGCCGATGGCAGAAGACTATGAACGACAGGAAGAATACCGCCATGTTCTGCAACTGCTGACTGGCTAAATCAACCGTCAAACAGAACCTGATAGGGTATCGATGTGCGTCACAAAGCCTATCCAGTAAAGAAAATCATCACGATACTGGCTACGGGCGGAACCATTGCGGGTCTGCGCCACACGGCTGACAAGCACCACGACTTCGCCTATGAGGCGGGTGCACTCTGCATCACTGACTTGCTGCAACACCTGCCCTCAGGCTTCCACATTGAACCCCAGCACCTGTTGGCGGAACAAATCGCCCAAGTGGACAGCAAAGACATGGATGTTGCCGTCTGGAATGCGCTCGCCCGGCGTTGCCTGCACCATCTCATGGACGAGCGCATTCACGGCATCGTCATCACCCATGGCACCGACACCATGGAGGAAACGGCCTGGTTTCTGCACCGTGTGCTGCCCGCCACCCCCAAACCCGTGATTCTGGTGGGAGCCATGCGCCCGGCCGACTCCCCCCAGGCCGATGGCCCGCACAATCTGGCAGACACACTCACGCTGGCCCAAAATACACACCTCCACGGTGTCTTGCTGGCCCATGCAGGCCAGATTCATTTTCCCCAGCATGTATTCAAGGCGCATCCGTGGCGGCTGGATGCGTTCTCATCAGGCGATGCCTCGCTGGCCGGTCGGGTGACTCCCCAAGGGGTGGAACTGAACGTGCCAGATGACGGGCTTGCACTGCCGCCCACAACGATGCAACCAGCAGGTTTGCACCGGTGGTATTGCACCCATCCCGTAGCACCGGAATGCTGGCCGGATATAGCCATCATCAGCAGTCACGCCCAGGCCAGTGCCCGCATGGTACATGCACTGCAACAGGCCGGATTTGCCGGGGTGGTGGTTGCGGGCACAGGCAATGGCACCGTTCACGCCAACCTACTGGATGCCCTGCAACAGGCACAGCAGCAAGGCATGGCAGTTCGCCTGTGCAGCCGCTGCCCCGAAGGCTCGATTGCCCCGCAAGCACAGGATGCACGGCCATTCCCGGTCAGCCCGCTGTCGGCATGGAAGGCTCGCATCGATCTGGCACTGGAGCTGCTGCAAGCCCGGCACGGTTCGGCCCGGACTTCAGTCACTTCCTGAACACAGGCGCATCCACCCCGGCACCGATCTGCCGGGCGAATGCCCGCACCTGTTGCCAGTCGGTGTATTCGACTTCCCTGTCTGGACGGGTTTCTCCGCCCGTCAGCCGCATGATGAGGCGAATCATCTGCTTGTCCAGCCAACCATACAAAGGGTAGCGCAGCGCACCGGCCAACACGGCGCACCAGCGCGGCTGCCAGCCCAGCAGCATGGCCTGCGCCAGAAACTTGCGGGTATAGGAGTGATTTTGCGGCTCGCGCTTTTCAAGCTTGCGCGCGGTCAAACTCACCGAGGCAAAGGCACTGGGAACCGATGCCAGTTGTCGTGCATGTCGTTGCACAAAACCCCGCACGGCAGGGGCAAAGTGGCCATAGCGTATGGAGGCCACCAGCACCAGAGCCTGACAATCGGCAGGCCACTCCTGCTGTGCGCCCAGGGCTTGGGCACGGGCCATGTGTCCCTGCGCTTCCAGCTCCTGCACCATGGTCTGGGCAATCCGCATGGCCTGCCCGAACCGGCTGGAATACAGCACCACGATGAATTGCGGCCTGCCCTGTTCTGCTTCCAAAGGATTGGGAGCATTTTTCAGAATGGGATGAGTGTGGGGAACCGTCATGAGGATGCCATCTGGAGTAAAACTTTATAGTTGCCTGTATTGTGTCGAGTTTTTGTGCAGGGCTTCAGCAATAGTGGTGAAAAACGTTGCCGATACTACCCGAAGCCTCTTTCCAAGCATTGGGCATTGATACACTTCGGGCTTTTGCAGACGGGCTGACTTATCTCCGTCTGTTTTCATTTTTTTCACTCGCTCCATGTTGTATTTTCTGGATTTGATGGGAACCGCCGTGTTCGCCTTCAGCGGTATCTTGCAGGCACGCCGTTTGCAGATGGACGGCTTTGGTGTGCTGGTGCTGGCTGCCGTCACGGCCATTGGCGGTGGAACCATGCGCGATCTGGTGCTGGGCGTGCAGCCCGTGTTCTGGGTCACAGAGCCGCAGTACCTGCTGCTGATTGTCGCCACCTGCGTGGTATCGCTGTTTCTGGTGCGGGCCAGTTCCCGTCACTTCGCCCGCAAGCTGCTGCTGTGGGCCGATGCCGTGGGACTGGCCACGTTCACCGCCATTGGGGTGAACAAGGCACTGGCAGTGGGTGCCCCACCGATTGTGGCCATCAGCATGGGAGTGCTGACCGGTGTGGGCGGTGGGGTATTGCGCGATGTGCTGGCACGCGAGGTTCCGCTGGTGCTGCGCACCGAAATCTACGCCACCGCCTGTATTGCGGGAGGCGTGGTGCTCACCGGCACGCTGTACTGGGGAGGCAACCACCACATTGCCACCCTCGCCTGCATTGCCGTGACGCTGCTGATCCGCCTGGCGGCCATTCAATGGCACTGGCGTTTGCCGGTCTTTGGTGCGGGCGATGAGACAAAGCCCTCATGATGGAATGATCTCCCTGGAGCCATGAGGTAAAAAAACCGGCATCACCGCCGGTTTTTTCTTAGAACTGAAATTCGCTGTGGCGCGGGAAGCCTTGCAACAAGGCTGAGCAGTAATCCCACGGTGTGGTGGCATGCAATACACCGTTTTCCTTGCGCACCATCGTTACCCGCATCACCGGGCTTTCGCCCACGACAGCAATCAGGCGTCCGCCATCCTGCAAACGCTCCAGCAATGCGGCAGGAACCTGCGTCACTGCTCCGCTGATGACGATGACATCGAACTGACCATCCGGCAGATCGCGCGAGGCATCTTTTTGCAAGACCTTGACATTGTGAATCTGGTTGTGCTCCAGGTTTTTCTTGGCAAAATCGACCAGCTTTCCGTGAATCTCCAGCGACAGCACTTCCTGCCCCAGAGCAGCCAACAGTGCTGCCATATAGCCAGAACCTGTGCCAATTTCAAGAATTTTCTCGTGGGACTGGATTTTCAGATCATTCAGGAAACGCGCCTCGATCTTGGGAGGCAGCATGCAGCGGTCGGGATAGATCTCGGCATCCTGTTCGCCCAGCAGCGGAATCTCGATGTCGGCAAATGCCAGGCTGCGAAAGGCGGGCAGAATGAAGTTTTCGCGCTTGAGGGTCGCCAGCAGTTCCAGCACCTGGGGGTCATCGACCAGCCAGGGGCGGATTTGCTGCTCGATCATATTGAAACGCGCAGTATCCTCAAAGCTGTTGAATTCATCCAGGCGGTTCAATGGCAAAGTCATGGGGTGGTTTCTCCGTTGGTGGAATGCCTATCAGGCGACACGCCTGCTCGAATAGGGGGAAAGCCGGATCACTCCGGGAATGTCTTATTGCAAGGAATCATACCCAAGATCGGGCAAGGGAACCACGGCAATGCCGTCCTGCAAAAGCTCCTTGGTTTCTTCCAGTGTGGCCTTGCCACGAATCGGTCGCTCTGGTGTTTCGCCCTCGTGGATGCGTCTGGCTTCATCGGCGAAACGCTCGCCAACATTTTCTGCCTGTGCCATCACCCGACGCGCCATGTGCAGCCATTGGGCCTGGGCCTGCTGCCATTGCTGTTCCTGATGATCCAGCCCGGCGGCCACCTGCCGCGAAGCCGCTTCATCGGTTGCCGCAGGAGCGGCAGGTTTCTGGTTGGACTTTCCCTGCAAGCGCGGCGCGCTCAAGCCTTTGCAAACATCGCTGCTGCCACAGACAGGGCATTGCAGCCATCCACCCTGCTGTTGTTGCACATAATCGGCCTCCGTGGCGAACCAGCCTTCGAACACATGGTGGTTGCCACACCGCAGATTCCAAACCTTCATGGCAACCTCTGCTCCATCATTGCGCGCGTTCCACGTTGGCGTTTCACAAGATGGCGATAAACCAGGCCGGGAAAAGCAAACAGGAGGAAAAGCGAACCTGTAATCACATAGAAGGCCATGCCCTGCTCATGCACCTGGCCCAAACGCGCTTCGACCCAGCGAGCCAGTGTGCCCACCAGCACATACAGCAGCAGCATTTCCAGCAGGTACAGCCACCACGGCTTGGAAGCCATACGCTGACCCAGCAGAAAAAACCGTTGCACCACAAAAGGCAGATTGGCAGCCACTACTGCCAATACGATCACCAGCCAGACCAGGGTCGAGGATGTGCCCATAGGGAAATATCCAGCTACGACAAGACGATCAAGCGACCGTGCCTGAACCGCCACACATGGAACAACGCCACAGAGAGGGCAACAGGCAGGCCGATATACCGCGTTTCAGCGTACCCCTTCAGCCTTTGAGTGCGTTCAGAATCGCTTCTGCACACAGTGCCATCAGGCCACCGGGCAACAGGCCGAGAACCAGCACCAGACCGCCGTTCACCGCCAGCACAGCCTTGACATCGAAGCTGGCCGTGATGGAAGTGCCCGCCACCTGCTCGCTGGGTGCATCAAAGTACATGACCTTGATCACTCGCAGATAGTAGAACGCACCGATCAGGGACATGATGACGGCAAACACCGCCAGGGCAATGTGCAGGTGGGAGCCGGACTGGATCAAGGCCTGCAACACTGCGAACTTGGCATAGAAGCCCACCAGCGGCGGAATGCCCGCCATCGAGAACATGGAGGCGGCCAGTACACCGGCATACAGCGGGCTGCGCTGGTTCAGACCCGCCAGATCGCTGATGTTGTCGGCTTCGAAACCTTCACGCGCCAGCAGCAGGATGATGCCAAACGTTGCCAGCGTGGTCAGCACATAAGTGACCACATAGAACATGGCCGAGCCGTAGGCATTCTGTGCCGTGGCCGCATCGATTTCGCCCCCTTGCACTCCCGACATCAGACCCAGCAGGATGAAGCCGACATGGGAGATGGTGGAATACGCCAGCATCCGCTTGAAGTTGCTCTGGGCAATGGCAGCGAGGTTGCCGATGAACAGCGAGCCAATCGCCAGCACCCCCAGCATCTGCTGCCAGTCTGCGGCCAGCGGCAGCAGGCCATCGACCAGCAAACGCATAATCATGCCGAATGCTGCCAGCTTGGGCGCAGAAGCGATCATCAGCGTGATGGCCGTGGGTGCGCCTTCGTACACATCGGGAATCCACATGTGGAACGGCACGGCCCCCAGCTTGAACGCCAGGCCAGCGACCACGAACACCAGACCGAACACCAGAATCTGCGGGCTGATGAGATCGGCATGAATGGCCTTGAAGATTTCGCCAATGTCCAGCGAGCCGGTGGCTCCGTAGATCATGGACATGCCATAGAGCAGGAAACCGCTGGCCATCGCGCCCAGCACGAAATACTTCATGGCCGCTTCGGTGGCCTGCTGGTCATCACGGCGCAGGGCCACCAGCGCGTAGCTGGAGAGGGTAAGCAATTCCAGGCCCAGATAGAGCAGCAGCAGGTTGTTGCCGGAGATCATGAAATCGATGCCCAGCAAGGCAAACAGCGACAGCGAGAACATCTCGCCGCCACGCATCATGTCGCGGTCGGCTGCGTAGGGACGGCCATAGGTCAGCGTCACGATGACCGCCACGGCGGCAAAGCCCTTAAGCCAGCTCGCCATCGAATCGACCACCATCATGTTGCCGAAGCCGTAAATGGTGTTGCCGCTGGTGGCGTAGTAGAAGTTCATGGCAGCGACCACCGCCAGCGTCAGCATGCTGAGCCAGTAGGTCGTGTTGCGCAAACGGCTGCGGTCGGCCAGATCGACCAGGGTGATGACGCACCCCATGACCAGCAGCACCAGCTCTGGATAAACGGCCACCCAACTGTACTTGTCAATCATCTCTTGAATCTTTCCTGGCTCGAATTAGGGAAGTTTGGCTGTCTGGACATGCTGCAACAGTTCCAGCACCGAAGCGTTCATCACGTCCGTGAAGGGCTTGGGATACACGCCCATGAACAGCACGGCCACGGAGAGAATCGCCATGATGAGAAACTCGCGGCCATTGAGATCGGTCAGTTCATTGACATGCTCGTTGGTGATGTCGCCCAGATAGACCTTCTTGTACATCAGCAGCGAATAGCCCGCGCCCAGGATCAGGGCCGTGGCGGCCAGCAGGCCCACGCCCATGTGGTATTCCACCCCACCCAGAATCACCATCCACTCGCCCACGAAACCGGCGGTGGCAGGCAGGCCGCAGTTGGCCATCGCAAACAACAGCGCGAATGCGGCAAAGCGCGGCATCCGATTGACCACCCCGCCGTATGCGGCAATTTCACGGGTGTGCATGCGGTCGTACAGCACGCCAATCGCCAGGAACATGCCGGCCGACACAAAGCCGTGCGCCACCATCTGCACGATCGCACCGGTCACGCCGATTTCATTGAAGACGAAGAAACCCAGGGTGACGAAGCCCATGTGTGCCACCGACGAGTAGGCGACCAGCTTCTTCATGTCTTCCTGCACCATCGCCACCAGACCCACATAGATCACGGCCACCAGCGAGAGCGCGATCATCAGCCAGGAGAGTTCCTGCGCGGCATCCGGCGCAATCGGCAGCGAGAAGCGCAGGAAGCCATAGGCCCCCAGCTTCAGCATGATGGCAGCCAGCACGGCAGAACCGCCCGTTGGTGCTTCCACGTGCACATCCGGCAGCCAGGTGTGTACCGGCCACATCGGAATCTTGACGGCAAACGCGGCGAAGAAGGCCACGAAAATCCAGATCTGTTCGGTCAGGCTCAGGGGCAACTGATGCCAGGCCAGAATGTCGAAACTGCCACCCGAACGGTTGTAGAGATAAATCAGGGCCACCAGGGTCAGCAGCGATCCCATCAGGGTGTAGAGGAAGAACTTGAAGGCAGCGTAAATCTTGCGCGGCCCGCCCCAGACCCCGATGATGAGGTACATCGGAATCAGCGTGGCCTCGAAGAACACATAGAACAGCATGCCGTCGAGCGCGGAAAACACCCCGATCATCAGGCCCGACAGCACCAGGAAGGCCGCCATGTACTGGTTGATGCGTTCGCTGATGTTTTCCCAAGAGGCAATCACCACGATCACGGTGATGAAGGCTGTCAGTGGCACGAACCAGAACGACAGGCCATCCACGCCCAGGTGGTAGTTCACGTTGAAGGCGGGGATCCACACCGCTTTCTCCACGAACTGCATCTGCGCCGTTCCCAGCTCAAAGCCGGTGTAGAGGGGCACCGTCACCAGCAGTCCCAGCACCGCACCCAGCAGGGCCAGCCAGCGCACCAGCGGGGCATGACAGGGCTTGTTGAAAGGCAAGAGGGCAACACCAAAAGCGATTGGTACCCAGATAGCAAGGCTTAACCATCCCATTTTTCTTGTACTCCCGTACTCTTATTTGGCCAGCCAGACGAAATACGTCATCAGCGCGAACACGCCCAGAATCATGACCAGTGCGTAGTAATAGATATACCCCGCCTGGAACCAGCGCACCACACCGGCAAACCAGCCGACGGCTTTCCAGGAGCCATTGACCACGGCTCCATCGATGAGGGCCTGATCGCCCGCTTTCCAGAACACCCGTCCCAGACGCATGAAGCCACCGGCGATCACATTGATCCACAGCTTGTCCATGTAGTACTTTTCCTCGAACAGCGTGTAGATGGGGCTGAAGGTCTTGCGGAAGAACGCCGGAACCGCCGGATTGACCAGGTAGCAGTACCAGGCAGCCACCACACCGGACAGGGCCAGCCAGAACGGCGCAGTCACGAAGCCATGCACTGCCAGCTCCCACCAGCCATGAATGTGGTCGGCCAGATAGGCCATTGCAGGGTGCTTGTCGGCATTGACGAAAATCACGCCATTGAAGAAATCGCCGAACAGCATGGGCATCAGGGCAATCGCGCCGATGACCACCGAGGGAACCGCCAGAGCCAGCAGCGGCACGGTCACCACCCACGGAGACTCATGGGGCTTGCTCGAATGGCCGTGGCCATGATGACCGTCGTCATGGTGGTCATCGTGGTGATGCTCGTGGGCATGGGGATCCTGGTCGTAACGCTCCTTGCCGTGGAACACCAGGAAGTACATGCGGAACGAATAGAACGCAGTGATGAACACCCCTGCCAGCACGGCCGCATAGGCCAGGCCGGAAGCGGGCAGGTTGCTGGCACCGACGGCCATGATGATGGCATCCTTGGAGTAGAAACCGGCAAAAAACGGTGTACCAATCAATGCCAGCGAACCCAGCAGCGAGGTAATCCAGGTGATCGGCATGTGTTTCCACAGCCCGCCCATGTAACGCATGTCCTGATTGTGGTGCACGCCCATAATCACTGAACCTGCCCCCAGGAACAGCAGTGCCTTGAAAAAGGCGTGGGTCATCAGGTGGAACACCGCCACCGAGTATGCCGAGGCTCCCAGTGCCACGGTCATGTAACCCAGTTGCGAGAGCGTGGAGTAGGCCACGACACGCTTGATGTCGTTCTGGATCAGGCCCAGCAGGCCCATGAAGAATGCAGTGATCGCTCCGATGACCATGATGAAGTTCAGGGCCACATCCGAGAGTTCATACAGCGGCGAGAAGCGCGCCACCATGAAGATACCTGCCGTCACCATCGTGGCAGCGTGAATCAGCGCGGAAATTGGCGTGGGGCCTTCCATCGAATCGGGCAGCCAGACGTGCAGCGGGAATTGCGCGCTCTTGCCCATCGCACCGATGAACAGGCAGATCAATGCCACGGTCAGCAGTCCCTGATCCATGCCGGGCAGTGTGGCGGCCAGCAGCGCGTCCTGCTGGGCAAACACTTCGTTGTAGTTCAGCGAACCCGTCACCGACACCAGCAGGCCAATGCCCAGGATGAAGCCGAAATCCCCGACCCGGTTCACCAGGAATGCCTTCAGGTTGGCAAACACCGCCGTGGACTTCTTGTACCAGAAGCCAATCAGCAGGTACGACACCAGCCCCACGGCCTCCCAGCCGAAGAACAGTTGCAGCATGTTGTTGCTCATCACCAGCATCAGCATGGAGAAGGTGAACAACGAAATGTACGAGAAGAAGCGGTTGTAGCCTTCGTCCTCCTGCATGTAGCCGATGGTGTAAATGTGCACCATCAGCGACACGAAGGTGACCACGCACATCATCATGGCGGTGATGCTGTCCACCATGAAGCCGACTTCCATCGTCAGCGTGCCCAGCGTCATCCACTGGTAGATGGTCTGGTTGAAACCTGCGCCGTCAAAGACCACCTGCTTGAAGGTCAGGGCCGACAGCAGGAACGAAACGAAAACGCCCAGAATGGTGATGCTGTGGCTGGCTTTGCGCCCCAGCAGATTTCCTCCCATCGCCGTGCCGAATATACCGACAATGGCCGCGCCGAACAGTGGCGCAAGAGGTACTCCCAGAAGTTGGGCAACAGACAGTGTTTGATTCATCGTGACAACCTTCCGTAACCTTTTCTCAACCTCTGAGGACGTTCAGCTCATCCGCGCTGATGCTTGCACGGCTGCGGAACAACTGCACCAGAATCGCCAGGCCAATGGCGGCCTCGGCAGCGGCCACGGTCATGATGAAAAACACGAAGATCTGGCCGTGCATGTCACCCAGGTAATAGGAGAACGCCACGAAGTTCATGTTCACGGCCAGCAGCATCAGTTCGATGGCCATCAGCAGCACAATCAGGTTCTTGCGGTTGAGGAAAATGCCCACAACCGCCAGCGCGAACAGAATCGCCCCTACCGACAGAAAATGTCCCAATGACAAGGTCATGACTTGATCTCCTCGGCCGCAGCCGTCTCTGCGTTCGCCACAGCCTTGCGAGTGGCAGGCATGGACACAATGCGCACACGCTCGCTGGCCTTCACTTGAATCTGCAATGCAGGGTCGATGATCTTGGTGTCCTTGCGGGTGCGCAAGGTCAGCGCGATCGCGGCAATCATGCCCACCAGCAGAATCACGCCAGCAACCTGAATCGGCAGCAGGTACTCGGTGTACATCAGCTTGCCCAGCTCGCGGGTGTTGTTGTAGTCGGGGTTCACCGCCAGCAGTTCACCGGCTGCATTGGTTTCGGGGAAGCCCACCCAGAGCACCGCCACCATCTCGAACACCACGACAGCAAAAATCAGCAGTGCCATCGGCAGGTTTTTCCTGATGGCTCCCTCGGCGCGCTCGATGCGGATGTCCAGCATCATCACCACGAACAGGAACAGCACCATCACCGCCCCCAGATAGACCATCACCAGCAGAATGGCCAGGAATTCGGCACGCATCAGCAGCCAGATACCGGCGGCCTGCGAGAAGGCAAAAATCAGATAGAGCACCGCGTGAACCGGGTTGCGCGCGGTAATGACCCGCAACGCGGCAAACAGCAACAATGCCGCGAAGAGGTAAAAGAAAACGTTTCTAACGTCCATGAGACACTTCTTTTCTGGTTAGGTCTGCGCACATCCACCGAATCCCCTGCCGCTCCTTGCGTACAGCGCACGGCATCCGGTACATGCTCCATCGAATCCTTGCAAAACTTTCGCCTTGACCAGGCCCGCCCTGTTTCCCGTTATCAGCGATAAGGGGCATCGGCGGCCTTGTTGGCAGCGATTTCCTTCTCGTAGCGGTCGCCCACTGCCAGCAGCATTTCCTTGGTGAAATACAGATCACCGCGCTTCTCACCGTGGTATTCCAGGATATGCGTTTCCACAATCGAATCGACCGGGCAGCTTTCTTCGCAGAAGCCGCAGAAAATGCACTTGGTCAGATCGATGTCGTAGCGCGTGGTGCGGCGCGAACCGTCATCGCGCACATCCGACTCGATGGTGATGGCCATCGCCGGGCACACCGCCTCGCACAGTTTGCAGGCAATGCAGCGTTCCTCGCCATTTTCATAGCGGCGCAGCGCATGCAACCCCCGAAAACGCGGCGACAGCGGTGTCTTCTCCTCGGGGAACATCACCGTGACCTTGCGGCGGAAGGTGTAACGCCCCGTCAGGGCCATGCCCTTGAAAAGCTCCCACAGCAGAAAGCTCTTGAAAAAGTCTGCCAGATTGAAGGCATTCCGTGGCGCAACATTCTGCGCCTTGGCGGTCTGTTGATGGGACGTTGGTGTAACAGCAGCTTGAGCCATGTTATCGCCTCTCAATTCCAGATATTCCAGGGCGAAAACAGCCAAGCCCCGACCACGACCACCCACACCAGCGTGAGTGGAATGAAGATTTTCCAGCCCAGGCGCATCACCTGGTCATAACGGAAGCGCGGGAAGGTCGCACGAATCCAGATGAACCAGCTCACGATCAGCCCGGCCTTGAGGAACAGCCAGATCCAGCCCGGGATGAAGTCCAGGAATGCCACCGGTGCAGCCCAGCCCCCAAGGAACAGAACGGCCGCCAGGAAAGACACCAGCCACATGCTGGCGTATTCCGCCAGGAAGAAGATGGCAAAACCCATGCCGGAATATTCCACCATGTGACCGGCGACGATTTCGGCCTCGCTTTCGACCATGTCGAAGGGGTGGCGGTTGGTTTCGGCCACCACGGAAATCATGTACACCACGAACAGCGGCAGCAGCGGCAGCCAGTTCCACGACAGGAAGTTCAGTCCCATGCCGACGAACCGCCCCTGCTCCTGCGAGGTGACGATGTCGGTCAGATTCATGCTGCCCGTGACCATGACCACGGCGAGGAAACAGAAACCCAGCGCGATTTCGTAGCTGATCATCTGCGCAGAAGCACGGATGGCCCCGAGGAACGGGTACTTGGAGTTGGAGGCCCAGCCGGCAATGATGACCCCATAGACTTCAATCGATGTGATCGCCATGACCAGCAGAATGCCTGCATGGACGTTCGCCAGGGCCATTTCAGGGCCGAAAGGAATCACCACCCAGGCAGCCAGCGCGGGCATGATGGCCATGACCGGCCCCAGCAGGAACAGGCGATAGCTGGATGCCGTGGGGCGAATCAGTTCCTTGGTCAGCAGCTTCAGGCCATCGGCCATCGGTTGCAGCAACCCCCAGGGGCCCAGCCGGTTCGGGCCGTGCCGCACCTGCATATAGCCCAGCAGCTTGCGCTCCCACAGCGTCAGATAGGCCACGGCAATCATCAGGGGAGCCACGATGGCCACGATCTTCAGCAGATTCCAGATCACCGGCCAGGCAAGCCCGCTCCACCAGGAGGCCCCGATCAGTCCGAGGCCACCGTTATACAACGCATCAATCATGCCTGCACTCCTTCCAACGCAGGGGTCGCACCGCTCTTCTTGTCCAGCAACGGTTCATCGGGCAAACCCACCAATGCGCCACGCAGGGCATCGGAAGTCTGCTGCAATGCCGGAGCACGGCGCACGGTGCCATCGAGCTGGTAGATGGTGGCCACAGCAGGCACGCCGACCACCGGCTGCCAGTTGCCCACGACACCGCCAGCCTGATTGCCCAGTCGCTCTGCCGGAACAAAAGCTGGCACTTCGCCCCCGGCAAAGCGATTCAGCACTTCCTGCGACGACTCAAAATCAAACCCATGCACGCCCAGCAGATTGCCCAGCACGCGCAACACCTTCCAGGCAGGGCGGGTTTCGCCCAATGGACGCACCACGGCGTGAAAGCCCTGGACACGGCCCTCTGCATTGACAAAGGTGCCCGATGTCTCGGTGAATGGCGACACCGGCAGCAGCACATCGCAGCAGTCCAGATTGGCCTTGAACGGGCTGAGAGAGATCACCATATCGGCCTTGGCCAAGCCTTCCTTGGCCTTGGCACCCAATGCAGAATCGAATTCCGGCTCATTGCCCAGCAGGATGACCGCCTTGAGCGCACCCGAGAGCATTTGCGTGGCATGCAGATCACTGGCTCCCGGCACGGCTCCCACCCATTGCGCACCCACGGTGTTGGCTGCTTCTGTCAGATAACCGACTTTCGCGCCGGTTTCGGTCGCAATCCAGTTGGCCAGGGCCAGCAATTGCGTGGCCTGCTCGTGGTGTGCTGCTGCATTGCCCAGCAAAATGACCTTGCTGCCGGAACCCGCAATCCAGTTGCTGGCCGTTGGGCGATAGAGATCGACATCCTGGGCATCGGCCAGCGGTGCTGCAATGCCCTTCTCGGCGGCAATCGCAGCGGCCAGACTGGCCAGGGCCTGCAACCATTCCTGGCTGGCCACCTGCCAGCTCTGTGCCACCGGCATGGCCCAGTCGTACACATGCTCGTTGAGCGAATAGATTCTGGCTCCATGCTGTGCCGCCTGACGCAGACGCTGGGCAAACAGCGGATGATCCTTGCGCACATTGGAGCCGACCACCAGGGCCTGCTCCACTGTGGAAAGCGAGGCAATCGACGCGCCCAGCCAGCGGATTCCCTGTGCAGGCGTGAAGTCTGCATGGCGCAGACGATAGTCGATATTGCCACTGCCCATGCCACGCAGCAGTTCCTTGGTCAGGTACAGCTCCTCCAGGGTGCTGTGGGGGCTGACCAGCGCGCCCAGGCTGTTCTTGCCATGCTGTGCGGTGATTTTCTTCAGGCTGGTAGCCACATATTCCAATGCAGTCTGCCAGTCGGTCTCGATCCACTGGCCACCCTGCTTGATCTGGGGCTTGGTGAGCCGTTCCGGGCCATTGAGGGCTTCGTAGGAAAAGCGGTCGCGGTCGGCAATCCAGCACTCATTGACGGCCTCGTTCTCGAACGGCAACACACGCATGACCTTGTGGTTCTTGACCTGCACGATCAGGTTCGCGCCCGTCGAATCGTGCGGACTGACCGACTTGCGGCGCGACAGCTCCCAGGTACGGGCACTGTAGCGGAACGGCTTGCTGGTCAATGCGCCCACCGGGCACACATCGATCATGTTACCCGAAAGCTCGGAATCCACCGTGTCGCCCTTGACCGTGGTGATTTCCGAATGCTCCCCCCGGTTGATCATGCCCAGCTCCATCACGCCGGCCACTTCCTGGCCAAAGCGCACGCAACGGGTGCATTGAATGCAGCGACTCATTTCTTCCATGGAAATGAGCGGCCCCACGTCCTTGTGAAAAACGACGCGCTTTTCTTCCTGATAGCGCGAGGTGTTGCCGCCGTAGCCCACTGCCAGGTCCTGAAGCTGACATTCACCCCCCTGATCGCAGATCGGGCAATCCAGCGGGTGGTTGATGAGCAGGAACTCCATCACCGATTTCTGCGCCTGCGCTGCCCTCTCGCTGTTGGTGCGCACGATCATGCCCTGCGTCACTGGCGTGGCGCAAGCCGGCAGAGGCTTCGGGGCTTTTTCCACTTCCACCAGACACATGCGACAGTTGGCAGCAATGGAGAGCTTCTTGTGGTAGCAGAAATGCGGGATATAGGTTCCCGACTTTTCGGCAGCGTGCATGATCATGCTGCCTTCGATGATCTCGACTTTGCGTCCGTCCAGTTCGATTTCAACCATTCATCTCTCCTTCAGGCGGCCAGCCGAGACTGCGCCTCGACGATCATGGCCTCGAACTCGTGTCTGAAATGCTTCAGCATGGCACGCACCGGCATGGCCGCTGCATCACCCAGCGCGCAGATGGTGCGCCCCTGGATATTGCCCGCCACGTTGTCCAGCAGTTCCAGATCACCCGGCCTGCCCTGCCCATTGAGAATGCGATGCACCACACGCGAGAGCCAGCCGGTTCCTTCCCGGCAGGGCGTGCATTGTCCACAGGACTCGTGTGCATAGAAATACGACAGGCGTGCCAGACTCTCGACCATGCAGCGGCTGTCGTCCATGACGATGAGCGCGCCCGAACCCAGCATGGAACCTGCCTTGGCGATCGAGTCGTAATCCATCGTGCATTCGTTCATGATGGCCGCTGGCAACACCGGCGAGGACGAGCCACCCGGAATCACCGCCTTGAGGCTGCGGCCGGGGCGCATGCCACCCGCCAGCTCCAGCAGGGTCGAGAATGGCGTGCCCATTGGAATCTCATAGTTTCCAGGGCGTTGCACATCACCGCTGACAGAATAAATCTTGGTTCCGCCGTTGTTGGGCTTGCCGCATTCCAGATAGGCTTTGCCACCATTGCGGATGATCCAGGGAACCGCGCCAAAGGTCTCCGTGTTGTTGATGGTGGTGGGCTTGCCGAACAGGCCGAAGCTGGCCGGGAACGGTGGCTTGAAGCGCGGCTGGCCTTTCTTGCCTTCCAGGGACTCCAGCAAAGCGGTTTCCTCGCCGCAGATGTACGCGCCAAAACCGTGGTGGGCATGCAGTTGGAAGCTGAAATCACTGTCCAGAATACGATCACCCAGATACCCGGCGGCACGCGCTTCTTCCAGGGCAGCCTCAAAACGCTCGTACACCTCGAAAATCTCGCCGTGGATGTAGTTGTACCCGGCACTGGCTCCCATCGTGTAACCGCCAATAATCATGCCTTCAATCACGATATGCGGATTGAACATGAGAATGTCACGATCCTTGCATGTTCCGGGTTCGCCTTCATCGGAATTGCAGACCACATATTTCTGTCCGGGGAAATTGCGCGGCATGAAGCTCCACTTCAAGCCCGTGGGGAAGCCTGCCCCTCCCCGACCGCGCAGACCCGATTCCTTCAGGGTGGCAATGATCTCGTCCTGACTCATGCCAGCACCGCCATCCTTACCCAGAATCTTGCGCAGTGCCTGATACCCGCCACGCGCCTCGTAATCTCCGATATGCCAGTTGCTGCCGTTCAGACCCGCATAAATCTGCGGCTCAATGTGGCGATCGTGAAAACACGTTTCCTGGCCTGTCGATTTGAAAGGCTGCAACACACTCTGCAATGCGGTCATTTCGTGCCCTCCAATTGACGCAAGCCATCGAGCAGTCCTTCCAGACGCTCATTACTCATGAAACTGCACATGTCGCGGTCGTTCACCAGCATGACCGGCGCATCGGCACAGGCCCCCAGGCATTCGCACTGCTGCAAGGTGAACAGACCATCGGCCGTGGTCTCACCCATCTGAATGCCCAGCTTCTGCTCCAGATGCTCCAGGGCCTTCTTGCCATCGCGCAACTGGCAAGGCAGGTTGGTACACACCGCCAGCTTGTACTTGCCCACCGGATGCTGGTTGTACATGTTGTAGAACGTGGTCACCTCGTGTACCGCAATTTCCGGCATCTCCAGGTACTCCGCAATCACCGCTTCGCTCTGCTGGCTGATATGGCCCTGCTCCTGCTGCACAATCGACAGACAGGCCATCACCGCCGACTGCTTGCGCTCGGACGGGTACTTGGCGACCTCACGGGCAAAACGTGCCAAGGTTGCTTCGGTAATCATCGATCGACCTCCCCAAACACAATATCCAGCGACCCCAGAATCAGCACGGCATCAGACAGCATGTAGCCGCGCGTCAGTGCGTCCATCGCCGACAGATGCACAAAACCGGATGCCCGAATCTTCAGGCGGTATGGTTTGTTGGCTCCGTCGCTGACAAGATAAATGCCGAACTCCCCCTTGGGGTGCTCCACGGCCGCATAGGTCTCGCCTTCCGGAACCTTGAAGCCTTCGGTGAAAAGCTTGAAGTGGTGGATCAGGTCTTCCATGCCGGACTTCATGTCCTTGCGCGGCGGCGGTGCGACCTTGTGGTTATCGGTAATGACAGGCCCTGGATTGGCACGCAACCAATCCACACACTGCTTGATGATGCGATTGGACTCGCGCATTTCCTGGACGCGCACCAGATAACGGTCATAGCAATCACCCGTCACCCCCACCGGAATATCAAAATCCATCCGGTCGTACACCTCATAGGGCTGCTTCTTGCGCAAATCCCAGGCCACGCCAGAACCCCGCAACATCGGGCCGGTCAAGCCCAGGTTGAGGGCATCTTCGGGGCTGACGACGCCAATCCCCACCGTGCGCTGCTTCCAGATGCGGTTATCGGTCAGCAGGGTCTCGTACTCATCGACGCACTTGGGAAAACGCTGGGTGAAATCTTCAATGAAATCCAGCAGGCTGCCTTCGCGGTTCTTGTTCAGATCGGCAATGGCACGCGCGTTGCGAACCTTGGAAGCCTGGTACTTGGGCATGGCATCGGGCAAATCACGATACACCCCGCCTGGACGGAAATAGGCCGCGTGCATCCGCGCACCCGAAACCGCCTCATACATATCGAACAGGTCTTCGCGCTCACGGAAGGCGTAAATCAAGATTGTGGAACTGCCCGCATCGTTGCCATTACCCCCAAGCCACATCAGGTGATTCATGATGCGGGTAATTTCCGAGAACATTACTCGGATATACTGCGCGCGCAATGGAACTTCCAGACCCAGCAGTTTCTCCACCGCCAGACAGTAGGCATGTTCATTACACATCATCGACACATAATCCAGCCGATCCATATAGGGCAGCGACTGAATGAAGGTCTTGTGCTCCGCGAGCTTCTCGGTGGCACGGTGCAACAGGCCAATGTGAGGATCCGCACGCTGAACCACTTCCCCGTCCAACTCCAGAACCAGGCGCAACACACCGTGGGCGGCAGGGTGCTGCGGCCCGAAGTTCAGAGAATAGTTTTTGATTTCCGCCATATTTAATTCACACCCATGTGCGCAAGCCCATCAGTGCAAGCCTCCGTATTTGTCTTCACGAATGATTCGAGGCGTAATCTCACGCGGCTCAATCGTCACGGGCTGGTACACCACCCTGCGCTGCTCCTCGTCGTAACGCATTTCCACATGCCCCGAAAGCGGGAAATCCTTGCGAAATGGGTGACCGATGAAGCCATAGTCCGTCAGAATCCGGCGCAGATCGTCGTGCCCATCAAAAACAATACCAAACAGATCGAAAGCCTCGCGCTCATACCAATCGGCAGAACGCCAGATGGATGTGACCGAAGGCACGACCGGGAAGCCATCGTCGTGTGCAAACACACGCACACGCACGCGCTGGTTCAGATTGACCGACAGCAACTGGCTGACCACGGCGTAACGCGCACCTTCCCACAGGCCATCGCGGTATTCGGAATAATCCACACCACACAGATCGACCAACATCTCGAACTGACAACCACTGGCCGTGCGCAAACATCGCATCGCGTCAAGGTAATGGGCCGGAGCGACATCTACCACCACCTCGTCAATCGCCAGAGTGACCGACTTGGCCAGACTGCCAAGCGCGCTGACAATCACCGCCTGAAGAACCTCAGGACGAATAATCTCCTGAGCGACCCCGACTGCATTCATAAAAGAACCACCTTTCGAGATTTACACACGCGCAATCGTGTTGGTGCGCCTGATTTTCTGCTGCAACTGGATGATTCCATACAACAGGGCTTCCGCCGTGGGTGGGCAGCCGGGCACATACACATCCACCGGAACCACGCGATCGCAACCACGCACCACTGAATAGCTGTAATGGTAGTATCCGCCGCCATTGGCACACGACCCCATCGAAATCACCCAGCGCGGCTCACTCATCTGGTCATAGACCTTGCGCAGGGCCGGAGCCATCTTGTTGCACAGCGTACCCGCCACAATCATCAGATCGGCTTGGCGCGGACTGGCGCGAAACACTTCGGCACCAAAACGCGACAGATCGTAGCGCGCTGCCGCCACATGCATCATTTCCACCGCACAACAGGCCAGCCCGAAGGTCATCGGCCAGATGGAACCCGTCTTGGCCCAGTTGATCACCGTATCGTAACTGGTGGTCACAAAGCCCTGCTTCAACACACCTTCAATCATTCTTCACTCCTCAATCCCAAGTAATCCAGAGACAGCCAGATGGCATGCCGCCCCACCCTTCACTCCCAGGTGAGCGCGCCTTTTGCCCATTCGTAGGCAAAGCCAATGACCAGAATCGTCAGGAAAATCAGGACAGCCACGAAACCAGCCACCCCCACATCACGCAGGGCCACAGCCCAGGGAAAGAGGAATGCGATTTCCAGATCAAACAGAATAAACAGGATGGCTACGAGGTAGTAGCGAACATCGAACTTCATTCGCGCGTCGTCGAATGCCTCGAAACCGCACTCGTAGGGAGAGTTCTTTGCTTCATCCGGGCGGTTGGGGCCGAGCACATAACCAAGAAGCAATGGCAGGACACCGACCGCCATGCCTACCAGGATGAACAGCAGAACAGGTATGTATTGATCGAGATTCATCTGAAGGGATACCGTGTTAACTTCGGCTTCAGCAAAATGAAACCGAGTTTTTATATGATGCCACCAGCCAAAACCGGTAACTCTTATTTTTCAAAAGCCTGGAGAAATTGGTAAAAAATCTTCCAGTTTGGTCTCCAAACCTAGGCGCATCCCAGCAAACTCGAAGCTGCCGTTACGCTTGAGCCTGTATTCTAGCGGATGCTTCAAGCATCTTTTTCAAAAACACAAAGCTTCGAAACAGCCTGTAGTTGATTGAGAATACTTAGCATTTCTATAAATAACAACAAACTCAATCACAATTAAAAGGGTATACCCTATTGACAAAATTTTTAAATATAAAAGAAAAATTCATGACAAATTTGGTTGGAAAAACACGGGAATTCATACCACTTGACATCCACCCCTGCCCAAAGTCAGGGGATTCCTACGGTGCTCATACCGGCCCGAAGCCAGTATGAGTCGCTTCGGTGGGTTCCTGCTTCACCGAGGCTGCGCACCTTGCCTTTGCAGGCTTGGCGGGGCTTACGTCCTCTCCACAGGCTAACCGGGCGTGTCCCGCCCTTAAGACATTGATCGCGCCGACCACATCGGCGTTTTCTTCGTAACCGCATTCCACACACGCAAAACGCGCCTGCGTTTGCCGGTTGTCTTTGCTGACGCAGCCGCATTCCGGGCAGGTTCTGCTGGTGTTCTTCGGTGGCACG
>NZ_FQUZ01000030.1 GCF_900129055.1 Lampropedia hyalina DSM 16112 | reverse complement strand
ATATCGCGCTCCTGCTTAACTTGCCTGAGCTCGCGCCGTAATGCGGTCAATTCTTGGCGCTCAGCGGTGCTCAACGGTGCATCTGAAGACGTATCGCCGGTTTCATCAATTTGACTCTGGCGAACCCAGGTGCCAATGCTGGTGGCGTGGCATCCAAACTCTCGGGCAAGTTCAGCATGTGTGCGACCTGCTTTGGCCAGCTCAACAATTTGACTGCGAAACTCAGGTGGATACTGCGGGCGTTTTGAAGACATGATGGACTCCTTCTTTGAGAAATATAAGGTGTCCGGTCAATGGGGGGAACTTCACCTGTGCGGCCACCCAGCCCAGATAGCTGAAGATGATGATGATGGAGCAGACCACCTCAATGAAGGTGCCGAACCGCTGGCGGTAGAAGTCGCACAGCGTCAGCAGGGTCTTCTGGTAGAGCTTGCGGGCGAAGAACAGGCCCACCAGCACCAGGCAAAGCCCGGCCCCGAAGGGGTCTTTCACCACGGCGATCAGGCCGCCTTCGGCGAATTCCGCCGAAACGCCCAATACCAGTTCGGAGCCGAACCAGGTGGCAAAAGTCATGACCACCACCATGAACAGCGGCAGGCGGCGACTGGCCAGCGCGTAATCGGTGGTGTTGTGAACATTCCTGGCGGCATACAGGCCAATGGCCACGGAAACCAGCAGGTAGGCGAAGATAAAAGCGATCAGTGCCATGCGAAAACCCTCTCACACAAAGAGTCAAAGCGAAAGCCATTTTCCTGGCTGGCAGTGCATGGCCTGATGGCCAGCGGCGGGGCGCGGGCATGACAGGGGCGGGCACAGCAGGCAAGACGGATGGTTGCGACTGAGCAAAAATCAAGCCGGTTTTTTGCCTGGATGGCACTCGCCCACGACTGAATTTTGTCAAGGGCGGATTATCTTCAGATTTTGTGGCGGTACTGAAAAAAACAGGGCACAAGGCCCCATTTTTTCAGGGCAAGCGTGCCATGGTGTTTCTCTTGTCCGGTTTGTGTGATGGTGAGACTCACGCACAGCGTCATGCCGTGCTCAACCTGCTGCTGTCTGGAACGTTTGGGCATAAGCTGGCCAAGTGGTTATTACAGCCTGGGTCAAAGCAGCAAACGCTGTCATGCCGGACTTGATCCGGCATCCAGTGACGACGCTTACAAAAAATACCTCGCTTGCCAATGGGTTGCGGCGCAACTGGATGCCGGATCAAGTCCGGCATTACGGAGGGGGCTGAAGCAGCTCACCCCAGCATTCCCTGCCGCACCAGAGCCTGCACCAGCAGCACCCCCAGCCCGCCCAGCACAAAGCCCAGCGTGCCGTAGAGCAGGGCGTGCAGCAGGTTGCTGGTGCGCCGCTGCTCTTGCAGAAGTTGCTGCAATGCCGCCTGCTGGTGGGACTGCTGGCCGTGCTGCACCAGAAAATCCTGCAACAGGCGCGGCAGGCCGGGCAGGATTTGCGCGTAGCGTGGGGCTTCGTTGCGCAACTCGGTCATCAGGCGGTGCGGCCCCATCTGCTCGTTCATCCACTTTTCCAGGAAGGGCTTGGCGGTGCTCCAGAGGTCAAGGTCGGGGTCGAGCTGGCGGCCCAGCCCCTCGATGTTCAGCAGGGTCTTTTGCAGCAGCACCAGTTGCGGCTGGATTTCGACGTGGAAGCGGCGCGAGGTCTGGAACAGCCGCATCAGCACCATGCCCAGCGAGATTTCCTTGAGCGGGCGGTCGAAATAGGGTTCGCAGACGGTGCGCACCGCCGCTTCCAGTTCGGCCACGCGGGTGTCGGCGGGAACCCAGCCGCTTTCCACATGCAGCTCGGCAATGCGCTTGTAGTCGCGCCGGAAGAAGGCGGAGAAGTTCTGCGCCAGGTATTCCTTGTCGAAATCGGTCAGGGTGCCGACGATGCCGAAGTCCAGCGAGATGAAGCGTCCGAAGCTTTGCGGCTCCACGCTGACCTGGATATTGCCGGGGTGCATGTCGCCGTGGAAGAAGCCGTCGCGGAACACCTGGGTGAAGAAAATCGTCACACCGTCGCGTGCCAGCCGGTGCAAATCCACGCCTTGCTCCTGCAAGACCTCGGTCTGGCCGACGGGAATGCCGTTCATGCGCTCCATCACCAGCACGTCGATGTGGCAGAAGTCCCAGTGGATTTCGGGAATCAGCACCAGGTCCAGCCCGTCCATGTTGCGGCGCAACTGCGCGGCATTGGCGGCTTCGCGCATCAGGTCGAGTTCGTCGTGCAGATAGGTGTCGAACTCGGCCACCACCTCGCGGGGCTTGAGCCGCTTGCCGTCGGCGGAGACACGCTCCAGCATGGATGCCATCGTGTGCATCAGCTCCAGATCGCGCTCGATCACGTCCAGCATGCCGGGGCGCAGCACCTTCACGGCCACGTCGCGCAACTGGCCTTCGCGGTCGGTGATCTGCGCGAAATGCACCTGCGCAATCGAGGCACTGGCCACCGGGGTGCGGTCGAACTGGACGAAGATATCTTCCAGCCGCTTCCTGAAGGCTTTCTCGATGATGCCCACCGCCACGTCGGAGTCGAACGGCGGCACACGGTCTTGCAGCAGGGCCAGTTCCTCGGCAATGTCGGGTGGCAGCAGATCGCGCCGGGTGGACAGCACCTGCCCGAACTTGACGAAGATCGGCCCCAGCCGCTCCAGGGCCTCGCGCAGTCGCTGGCCACGCGGTGCGTCCAGACTGCGGCCGATCGAGAGAATCCGCGCCAGTGCGGCCACGCCCTTGTGGTTGAAGCTGGTGAGCACCAGCTCATCCAGCCCATAGCGGAACACAATCCAGAGAATCGCCCAGCCGCGCAGCCACTTCCTCATGCCGATGGCTTTCTGTCGTCGCTGCTGCCGGTGTGTTCCGGTGCGTGGCCGAAGTCGCTGGCCGTGCCGGCATCATGGGTCGGGTTTTTCTGGCCGCGCAATCCGTCGATGAAGCCGGTGGCGTTCTGCGCAAAGCCGCGCAGTTCCTGTGCCACGCGCCGCGCCACGTTCGATACCTTGTGGGCCGGCACATCGCCGATCAATCGGGCCAGATCGTCTTCCAGGTCCCAGCGCACGTTGTCGATGACCCAGTTCAGTTCGCTGGCCAGTTGCACGTCCCCGGCAATGCGGATCGGCGGCTTCTGGCCGTGGATGGCATCGCGGGCCAGGGCGGAAGGCGAGGTTTCGGTGATTTCCAGCAGCAGGTGGTTGGTGGCGTGGTCTTCGTCCAGATCGAGCAGCCCGGCGGGCGTGATCTTCACCTGCATGTGAAACTGCCGCCAACTGATGAACACGGCCTTGCCGCGCTGGGTGGCCAGCCGCTCTTGGGCCTGCGGCTCCTGTTGCAGCACATGATTGACCAGCAGCACCACGCGATGCTGTACCTCATGCACCAGCCAGGGCGGAGGCGTGAGGGTTTTTTCCAGGCCAGAGAACAGGTTGCGCAGAAAGAACAGGGGGGATTGCGGAGAGGTCATGGTGGAATGCCTTGGAGAAATGGGGTTACAGCCAGTCTATCAGTTCTTCGCGGGTGCGCCCGATGGCCCCGTTGAGCACCAGGGCCAGCAGCGAGAACCACACGGCAATGGCCAGCCAGACGCTGGTGCCAGCCAGTGCGCCTTCCAGCAACGCGCTCTGGTAGCCCAGCACGAAGGGGGTCATGGGGTTGAGCCACAGTGCCCACTGCCATTGCTGCGGGAACATGGCGATTGGGAACAACACGGGGCTGAGGAAAATGCCGATGCCCAGAATGAAGTTGGTGATCTGTACCGTGTCGCGCACGGCAGCGGCCAGCAGGGCCAGCAGATAGCCCACCAGCCAGCACAGCACTGCCTGAAGCAGCAGCAACAGCACAAACGACAGCAGGGCCAGCGGCGCGAAACCGTGCTGCGGCCCATAGAACAGAAACACCGCCAGCAGCAGCGGCCCGAAAATCAGCCCGCTGGCCAGCACCGTGCGCGTGAGAAACAGCACCGGTGGCAGGGGGTTTTTCTGCAACGCGCTGCCCGCCTCCAGCAGACTGCCCATGCCGCGCGAGATGGCATCGGCAAAGGCAATCCACGGCAGCATACCGGCAATCATGTACACGCCCACGGTGCGGGCGGGGGCCTGATCGCCCAGGCGCATATTGAAGATGATGTCGAACACCAGGTAGTAGGTCGCCATCGTCAGCAGCGGTGGCAGATACACCCAGATCACGCCCGCCGCCGTGCCTGCGTAGCGGCTCTGCATTTCGCGCACGCCCATGCGCCAGCACAACTGGCGCAGGCGTTGCAGCGATTGCAGGTCCTGAAGAAGAAAGTTCATGGAAAAAGTAAGCTGCAATGCCACCTGCTCCGACCCGAACAGGTGGCATCGGGTGAGTGCATCAGCGGTCGGGGGTGGCCTGTGCCTTGCTGAAGGCTTCGATGGCCTCGAAGTCCGGGGTCGCCTTGTCCTTGATCGCTTCGGTCACGGCCGTGCGGGCACTGCGAAAGGCCGCTTCGTTACCCTCCTGCTCCAGCCGCTCGCGCACCTCCTCGAACGGCAGGGGGCGTTCCGGGCGGCGTTCTTCCAGCCGCGCGATGTGCCAGCCGAAGTGCGACAGGAAAGGCTTGCTCCACTCCCCCGGTTTCTTCAACTGCTCCACGGCATGCTCGAATTCGGCCACCATGCGGCCCTTGGTGAAGAAACCCAGATCGCCACCGTTTTCTGCACTGCGTGGGTCTTGCGAGTGCTCCTTGGCCAGTGCCGCAAAATCCCCCCCCTGCTGGAGCTGGGCGTAAATGCCGTCGATCTTCTCCTTGGCCCCTTCGGTCTTGCTCAGGATCAGGATATGGCTGGCGCGGGTATCGGCCGGTGCGCGGAACTTCTCTGGTTCGGCCTTGTAAATGGAGCGGGCGTATTTTTCCCGGTTCTGCGGCGACAGCGCGGCCTCGTCCTTCAGCTTGTCCAGCACCAGAGCCGCTTCGATGCGATCCTTGGCCAGTTGCACACGGGTCTGGACTTCGGTGGTCTGATCCAGCTTCTGCTCGCGTGCCTGTGCGGCCAGGGTGCGCTGTATGAACAGGTTTTCGGCCAGTTGGCCCACCTGATCGGGGCGACTGAGCAAACGCTGGCGCGTATCGGCGGGCAAATGGGCGGTTTCGGCCTGAATGTCATCGGTGGTGACGGTGGCATGCGGCCCCTTGAACAGCACCTGCGGCGCATCGGCCACGGCAGGCATGCAGGCTGCACCAGCCATGCCCAGCAGCACAGTGCCCACCAGATGGCGAGAAGAAGAAAGCGGAGAGAAAGAGAGTCGGAGGGTCATAGGGGTTTCAGGAAAAATCGTACACACGTTCCAGGATGCAGCGCGTCCAACGCGCAGACTATATGCCAAAAGAGTTTCCTGCCCGCAGTTTGTTCAAAGAGAATCGAATGTCGCGGCAGCATCGCACTGGCAGGTGCGCATCTTCAGTCTCCACCCCATTGCAGATACGCCAGTTCCTCCTCGGTGAAACCGGCGGCGCGTCGTGCCTCCAGATTCAGCGGAGCCTTGGGGCGCGGGGCCTCGTACTGCGCCACCAGTTGCGGGTACAGGCCCACCGGCTCCAACTGCTGCTGGTGGCACAGCCAGCGATACCAGTAGTTGCCAATGGCCACATGCCCCACCTCCTCGCGCAGGATGATGTCCAGAATCGCCACCGTCTGCACC
This sequence comes from Lampropedia hyalina DSM 16112, assembly GCF_900129055.1. Classification (GTDB taxonomy): domain Bacteria; phylum Pseudomonadota; class Gammaproteobacteria; order Burkholderiales; family Burkholderiaceae_C; genus Lampropedia; species Lampropedia hyalina. Next base: position 35,068 of record NZ_FQUZ01000030.1, on the reverse strand, counting down.
GCATCGTCCGTGCCGATCTGGCGCAGCTTCTGCTGAATCAGCGGCGTGGCATCCAGCCCGCGTGCCTCCAGCGTGCGCGGCACCAGGGCCATGCGTGCCAACCGGTCGTGGCGGGTTTTCTCGCACATGCTCCACAAGCCCTGATGCGCCGGAAAACTGCCGTAGTGCCAGCCCATGCGCTCCAGCTGCGCCTGCAACAACTGAAAGTGCTTCGCCTCTTCGGCGGCCACCTTCAGCCAGTCGCGGTAGAACGCGGGCGGCATACCGGCAAACCGCCAGATGGCATCCAGGGCCAGATGGATGGCATTGAATTCAATGTGCACGATGGCATGCACCAGCACCGCCCGCCCCTCCAACGTGGCCGGGGAACGCCGCGCCACATCCGTATGGCGTGCCAGCACCAGAGCCGCAGGCATTCCCGGCAACCCGGCAGCCGGTGGCGCGTGCAGTTGGGCATCAGCGTGCAGCGGCAACGCATCGGCCTGGGCATGGAGCGCGTGGGTGCGGCGTGCCTTTTCGTCGGCATCGGTCAGCAGCAAAATCTCCAGAGCCTGGGCACGCAATTCGGAAAAAGCGGGGTATGAATCGGTCATCCCGCGATTGTAGGCAAGGCGGGATGATTGATCGTTTGATCGTCCCTGCGCTCCTGCGTAGCAACGCCTCCCCCGCCGCTCCAGCGGCACGCCATGGACGCTGGAGCGTCCCGATGCCGTTCCCACGCAGGAGCATGGGAACGATCAGTTCTTGCCGGAGTGCATCATAGCCGTAGAAAGGAAGTTGCGGGCATCGGAGCGAGCGGCAGCATCCTGACTCCTCTTGGCAAACTCCTGGTACTGCACCAGGGCAATACTGGCCAGAATGCCAATCACCGCCATGACCGTCAGCAACTCGATCAACGTGAATCCCCTGGAACGATGGACAGATGCCATGGCAGGCCTCATTGCACTCGCAAATGGATGAAAGGCACCCGCTTGGGGTCGAATGCCGCACGGGCGGTCTTGTCCAGAAACGCCGGTGCATGGTCGCCCACCACCACCACTTCCAGACCCGACAGGGCAGGGTCTTGCAGGGTAGAAAAAAACCGCCACTCTTTTTATGGAGGGCGGTTTGAAGTGGGGCATAGAATGCTCCACTCAATATAAGAACACGTTTGAAATTATTTCTACATTACGCGTTCACGCAAATTGCGTTATGCGCGAGGGCTGGCGTTAGTTCCATCAGCACAACCGTTCTCATCTTCAGCTTCTACGCTGGGGGCTGCGGCTGCGGGTTCGTCATTTCCGGCAGTTGCTTCACCGCAAACTGATACAGAGCCACCAGCACTGCTGCCACTGAATACATTACGACCACGAGGGGTGGAGGTAGATACTGCAATAGTGTTGCGGTTTTGAGTGTAGAAAAGATCCACGTTATTGGAAAGATGGAAGCTGAAATCACTCACAACATAAAAAGCATCAGCACCTGCAAAATTGTTGATGCGATCACCGTCAAATGCAATACTGCCCGTTGCATCACCACCCACATCTGCGGCAAAAGCAGAACTGGAAACCAAAGCTGCGGCAATCAGACCGAATTTGAAAAAGTTTTTCATAATTTTCTCCTGATATTCAATCAATTACTTAACAGAGTTGGCCATTGCGGAACTCAGGAAGTTTTTGGCATCAGATTGTGCCGAACGATCCTGAGCTTTCTTTTGGTATTCGCTGTATTGCGGAATGGCAATGGCAGCCAGAATGCCGATAATCGCCACCACGATCATCAGTTCGATCAGGGTAAAACCCTTTTGCAGAGATTTTTTCATAATCAATGTCCTCCAGATTGGGATTGACAGGCCTGAAAATATTTCCTGACCCTTGCTGTTTCTTCTGCAAATGCCATGCCCGTTGAAAATCGACCCTGAAAACGGCATTGGCACATTCCCTGCCGTGCCATTGCCCGCATGGGGCAAAAAAATGGCACAGAAGATGCTGTGCCATTGGTGGCTGTCATAACCCGTGGTGTGCCATGTTGGCGGCACGGTGGGCAGTATGGTTTGCGTGATGGTGAAACTCACTCACAGCGTCATGCCGGGCCTGACCCGGCATCCAGTGGCAACGTTTGCCTTGAAAGTCCCGGTAGCCTGGGTCGTGCCATGCTTCTGGCTGCCGGGTCAGGCCCGGCATGACGGGGTAGTGGGGTTTGTGTTTGGTAGAAATAGGTACATATCGAATGTTTTTGACATGGCACGATCGTTCCGTCTGTATGCCGCTTTGGCCCGCCACCACCGCATCAGCAAAGTACACTGCCCAGACCCGCACCCGGCCCAAGGAGAAACGATGCCCAGCGAAACCACGCACGACCTGGCAACCAGCGGGAAGTGCGCCGCGCATTTCTGTCGTGGATTCGTCTGGTGCTCTTGCCAAGGGCCTTGCCGGATGTGAAACTACCCGAACTGCACGACTTCATCCGATTGCGCGAGAAACCCCGTCCTTCAGAGCCTGCCCCGTACTTGATACGGGGGCGGGGAGGGATAGCGCGGCACTCGTAGAGTGCCCCCTCTCTCGCTTCCTTTCTGGAATTGCTATCTTTGCGTGGTTTATGGACAATGCGCAAGTGGACATCAAACGTGCCTACCGATTCCGGTTCTACCCCACGCCCGAGCAAGCATCGACGCTTGCCCGCACGTTTGGCTGTGCCCGCTTTGCCTACAACCACATGCTGCGCTTGCGCACCGATGCCTGGATGCAGCGGCAAGAGCGCGTCGGGTACCACGCCACGTCTGCGGCCCTGACTGCCCTGAAAAAGCAGCCGGAATATGAATGGCTCAACGAGGTTTCCAGCGTCCCGGTGCAGCAGGCCTTGCGCCATCTGCAAACCGCCTTTGGCCACTTCTTCGCCAAGCGTGCCCGCTACCCGCAGTTCAAACACAAGGATGGCAAACAGTCTGCCGAATACACCACCAGCGCATTCAAGTGGGACGGCTCGGCCTTGAAGCTGGCGAAGATGAATGCCCCACTGAACATTCGCTGGTCGCGCCCGATTCCGAAAGTGGCCAAAATCACCACGGTGACAGTCAGCAAGGATACGGCAGGCCGCTACTTCGTCAGTCTGCTGTGTGACGATGCCGTGGCCGCAAAGCCTGAAGCATCCGGCAAGGTAGGCATTGATCTGGGCCTGACTCACTTCGCCATCCTCTCCACCGGCGAGAAAGTCGCTGCACCCAACACATACCGCAAGAACCAGGCAAAGCTGGCCAAGCTGCAACGCCGTCTTGCCAAGAAAACCAAAGGATCGAACCGACGAAGAAAAGCCAAGCTCAAGGTTGCCAAACTGCATGCAAAGGTCGCAGACTCACGCAAGGATTTCTTGCACAAACTTTCCACCCGGCTGATAAACGAAAACCAAGTGATCGCCATTGAAAGTCTGTCTGTGTCGAACATGCAGAAAAACCGCTGCCTGTCCAAATCCATCGCCGATGCAGGCTGGGCAGAGTTTGTGCGACAGTTGGAATACAAGGCCCATTGGTATGGGCGTGAACTGGTAGGCATCGACCAATGGTATCCCTCGTCAAAGCGATGCTCGGACTGCGGATATACGATGCCAAAAATGCCTTTGAATGTGCGGCAGTGGACGTGCCCGGAATGTGGAGAACACCACGACCGGGACGTGAACGCTGCGCGCAACGTACTGGCCGCCGGACTGGCGGTGTCAGCCCGTGGAGAAGCGGTAAGTCCTGTGGCTTTTTGAGGCATGGGCGCGGTTCGGTGAAGCGGGAATCCCCTCACTTTAGGGAGGGGAGGATGTCAAGGAGGTGAAAGAAATGCTTGTAGAGAATTCCCGCTCGTGGATTGACCAGTGGAAGCATCAGGGCTGGCAGGAGGGTCGGCAGGAAGGCCGGCAGGAAGGTCGGCAGGAAGGTCGGCAGGAAGGCATTGCCCAGATACTGAACAAGTTGCTGCAAGGCAGGTTCGGGGTTTTGCCGCAATGGGCACAGCAGCGGCTGCAACAGGCCGATGCGGATACCCTGACGCTTTGGGCGACGCGGGTGCTGACGGCCAGCACGCTGGAGCAGGTGCTGGCGGATTGAGTCTGCCGATGGTTGCGGCTGTACCCGCATCTACAATGCCACCATGATGACCGAAACCGTAACAATCAGCCTGGATGCCGTCATTGCCATGTCGGGGCGCAGCAGGCGTACCTGGTGGCGGCGCATTGAGGAGGGCAGCATCAGCAAGTTGCCAGCCGATGCGCGTGGACGCACGTTGTTGGTGTTTGGGGAGATTCGCCCCGCGCTGGGCATGGCCTTGACCGATGAGGAAGTGGCCATGATTGCCCGTGCCGATGCGGGTGATGCGCTGGCCCAGGCCGAGGCTGGCGCGATGTTTGCCTTGCGGGCACAAAAAATGCCGGGAGCCGGGAGCCATTGCGCGGCTTTTTACTGGCTGGAGCAGGCGGCCGCGCAGGGGTCGGCAGATGCCATGCACTGGCTGGGAATGCTGTACGCTGCCGGGCGGGGTGAGAGTGGCGACAGCCAGCATCTGGCACTGATGTGGATTGCGCAGGCTGCGGCCCAGGGGCACGCAATTGCCAGGCAGCAGGTTCATTCCCTGACCGGGCGGGTGGTGCAGCAGGCGGTTTGATTGGCTCTTGGCCGGAGTGCAGAGCGATCGCGCTATGGTCAGTGTTTTTGCTGTTCAGTTTGCGTGATGGTGGAATTCACTCACAGCGTCATGCCGGGCCTGACCCGGCATCCAGAAGCATGGCACAACCAAGGCTACCGGGACTTTCAAGGCAAACGTTGCCACTGGATGCCGGGTCAAGCCCGGCATGACGGGGTCGTGGGGTTTGTGTTTGGCAAAAATAGGCATGTATCGGATGTTTTTGACATGGCGTGATCGCCCGCATAATCACGACACAATCATTCTTCCCCCACCCCTGTATGGAGACCCGATATGGCCGTTTACGAACTCGATGGCATCCACCCCGACATTGCCCCCACTGCCTGGGTGGCCGATAGTGCGCAGGTGATGGGCAAGGTGCAACTGGGCGAGGATGCCAGCGTCTGGTTCGGCACGGTGGTGCGGGGCGACAGCGATACCATCACGATTGGCGCGGGCAGCAATATTCAGGATGGCAGCGTGCTGCATGCCGATGAAGGCAAGCCGCTGCACATTGGCCGCCATGTCACGGCAGGGCATCAGGTGATGCTGCATGGCTGCACGATTGGCGATGAATCGCTCATCGGCATTGGCTCGGTCATTCTCAACGGCGCACGCATTGGCTGCAATTGCCTGGTTGGTGCGCGTTCGCTGGTGACGGAGGGCAAGGAGTTCCCCGATGGCGTGATGATTCTGGGCAGTCCGGCCAAGGTGGTGCGCGCCCTCACGCCCGAAGAAATCGAGGGACTGCGCCGCAGTGCCCGCCACTACATCGACAACAGCCGCCGCTTCCGCGATGGCCTGAAAAAATCCGAATGAAGGAACCCCACTGTGTCTGAACTGCATAAATTTCTGTTTGATGGCCTGCCTGTGCGGGGCGCGATTGTGCGCGTGACCGACGCATGGCAGGAGATGCTGCGCCGCCGTGCCGCCAATACCGAAACCGGCGCGTACCCGTTGCCGGTGCAGACCCTGCTGGGCGAAATGGTGGCCGCCGGGTTGCTGATGCAGTCCAACATCAAGTTTGAAGGCGCGCTCATTCTGCAAATTGCGGGGGATGGGCCGCTGAAGCTGGCGGTGGCGGAGGTGCATTCCAGTCTGGCTGTGCGCAGTACCGCTACCCTGGGCAGTGCTGCCCGCGCCAGCGTGCAGGACGATACCCCGCTGTCCGCGCTGCTCAACCAGCAGGGGCAGGGGCGTTGTGCCATTACGCTTGACCCCGACCGCAAACTGCCCGGCCAGCAGCCCTATCAGGGCATTGTGCCGCTGGTGAACGAGGCAGGCGAACCGCTGGAGAGCCTGAACGTGATTTTGCAACAGTACATGCGCCAGTCCGAGCAGCTCGATACCGTGCTGGTGCTGGCCGCCAATGCGCAGGTGGCGGCTGGGTTGCTGGTGCAGCGCATGCCGGTCAAGGGGCAGGACAATCTCGCCGCCGGGCAACTCGATACCGAGGCCGAGGATACGCTGGGCGAGAACGAGGATTTCAACCGCATTGCCCACCTCGCCAGCAGCCTGCAAAAAGACGAGTTGCTGACGCTGGATGTGCCCACCATTCTGCGCCGCCTGTTCTGGCAGGAGCCGCTGGTGCAATTGCCCGCCGCCGTGGATGCGGCAGGTGCGGCACTGCGCCCGCACTTCCGCTGCACATGCAGCAAGGAGCGGGTGGAGAACATGCTGCGCAACCTGGGGGAAGCCGAGAGCCAGGGCATCGTGGCAGAGCAGGGGCGGATTCAGGTGGGTTGTGAGTTCTGCGGCCAGCAGTATCTGTTCGACCCGGTGGATGTCACCGCGCTGTTCAGCGGTGATGCCACGCACTCGCCCCAGGCATCCCGCACGATGCACTGAGCGGGCGAGGCGGCAGGTTGGATCGTTCCTGCGCTCCTGCGTGGGAACGGTGTCGGGACGCTCCAGCGTCCTTGCCTCATGCCATGCCGCTGGAGCGGCGGGGGAGGCGTTCCCACGCAGGAGCGTAGGAACGATTCCAACTTTGGTTTGGGGCCGTCATTCCGGCGCAGGCCGCAATCCAGTCGCCTCATGTGCAATTGGGCCATTTATTCGCGCAACTGCGCCAGCCGCTCCAGTATGCCTGCTGGCACTTCGCGCACGGTCTTGACGGTTCCGACGTAAATATGGCCGGTGTTGCCGTCCAGTGTGAGCACCGTGCCTTCGGGCAGGGGTTGTCCGCCCAGGTGAATCACGCGCCGTGCCAGGTCGATCTGCAAGTCCTGACAGTCCACCAGGCAGACTTTGCCCAGATGGCGTGCCACCACGGCGGCATGGGAGGTGCGCGCGCCGCGTGCCGTCAGCAGGCCCTGGGCAATGTCCAGCGCGGCAATGTCGCTGGTTTCTGCGTCGTGGCGCACCAGCAGCAGTGGGGTGTGGGTGGCGTGGCAACGGCGGGCCTGTTCTTCATCCAGCGCGATGGCTCCGCTGGCCACGCCGTGCGCGGCACTCAGGCCGGTGGCCACGGGAGCCAGTGCGCTGCTCTGGCCATCGGCCTTGCCTTCGCTTCTCTGGGCGACGATGCGCGGCACGGCCAGGGTGTCGGCATCCAGTCCGGCGGTGCGCCTGCGGGCTTCTGCGGTGTCGATCAGTCCTTCCTGCCACAGATCGAGTGCGATGCGGGCCTGTGCCTGTACGGTGCGCTTGCCGTCGCGGGTTTGCAGCAGCCACAACTGACCGTTTTCTACGGTGAATTCAAAGTCCTGCATGTCGCCAAAGGCTTTCTCCAGCTTGGCGATGGCATGGCGCAGTTCTTTCCAGACGGCCGGAGCGAGGCGGGAGAGTTCGTCGTGGCCGCGTGCGCTGCGTCGGCCCGATACCACGTCTTCACCTTGTGCGTTGAACAGAAAATCCACCCAGGGCACGGCCTCGCCGGTGCTGGGATGGCGCGAGAAGCCCACGCCCGCTCCCGAGATGCCCCCGGCATTGCCGAACACCATGCGCTGCACGGTCACGGCCGTGCCCATGTGTTCCGACAGGCCGTGCAATCTGCGATATTCCTGTGCCTTGGGGGCGTGCCAACTGGCAAATACCGCGCCAATGGCCTGTTCCAGTTGCTCCAGTGGTTCTTGAGGGAAGCTCTTGCCTGCCTCGCGCTGCACGGTGCAGAGGTGCAGCCGCGCAAGGCTGCGCAGTTCCGAGAAGTCCAGCTCGCGCTCATCCCGGCCTTTGCCGACCTGCTGCAAGTCGGCCTCGAACAGGGCACTGTCCAGCCCCAGCACGACTTCGCCATAACCGGCAATCAGGCGGCGGTAGGCATCCCAGACCAGGCGCGGATTGCCGGTGCTGCGCAACAGGCCGGGCAGGGTTTTTTCGGTCAGGCCGATGTTGAGCAGGGTTTCCATCATGCCCGGCATGGAGACGGGCGCGCCGGAGCGCACCGACAGCAGCAGCGGGCGGCGGTTGTCGCCGAAACGCAGGCCAGTGGCCGATTCCAGTGCCGCCAGGCCGCTGTACCAGCTCTGGCGCAACTGCGAGGCCGGGGCATTCTGCCAGTGCGTGCCCAGCACAAAGGCCTGGGGTACGGGCAGGCCCAGCGCGGCCATGCGCACGAGGTTGTAGGCTTTGAAGCCGATGGTGTCGGGGCCGGGCAGCGCGGATGCGCGCAGGGTGCTGTCCGGGCAGCCAATCAGGGTGGGCGGTGGCAGCGCGGGGGATTGGGGGGCGGTCGGGGTATTCATGGCGTGGTATGCGGTGGGGCAGCAGGGAGGTTCGGATGGCAGGCCGTGGGATGGTTCAGCTCAGGGGCTGAATCTGGCGGAACACCCGTTCGCGCAGGCCGTGGCCCAGCAGCAGCAGTGCGTCGCTGGCGTGTTCCACGGCGGCAGCAAAGTCGTTGCCCAGTGTCAGGGCCACGGCATCGTTGTGCTGGCGTGCATCCTGTGCCAGCAGGCGGCGCGACTGGCGCAGCAGTTCGTCGCAGTGGCGTTCGGCCTGCAACAGATGCCAGGACATGCGCAGGAAATCGTCGTGATCGATGGCTTCGCTGACTTCGTCCAGCGTGCAGGCGATGGTCAGTGCCTTGATGTGGTCTTGCACGGCGGTGCGCACCGTGCCTGCCAGAGCGACCATCAAGGCACGCAGTGGCTCGCTCCAGTATGTCTGGGGCTTGGCGTGGAAATGCCCGGCCAGCAAGTCCAGCACGAAGCAGGCTTCTTCCAGCGCGTCGGCCACGTCGTCCGAATGCTCCAGCAGCGGTGTGATGGACTGGCTGTGCAACTGGGGCTGGCGCAGGGACTGTGACCGCGCCTGCACCACCAGTTGGTCGGCGGTGCGTTCCCAGCCCTTGGCGCGGCTGGCCAGCCGGGTGGTGGCGGTGGGGTCGCGCTCGGCCCCGTGTGCCAGCGAATCCACCAGGGCCTGTGCGAGAGCGTGGCAGAGGGCCGCATGTTCCTGCAACAGCTCCAGCTCATTGCGGTGGCCGCGCAGATGGCGCGTCAGCAGAATGCGCACTTCGTCTTCCAGCAGGCTGCCGGGGCTTTTGGCCAGCGCGTGTCGGGTGGACAGGGCCAGCACTTCGGTGAGGAATGCCACGGTTTCCGGCTCGCCCAGCACGTCGCTGAGTTGATCGCCCAACTGGAAGATGCCACCGGCCTGTGCGCCCATGGCGTTCCAGATGAGTTGCACCCCGCCCGATTCCAGCCAGAAATAATGCCCCACGCGCTGCTGTGCCGCCGCTTGCAGCACCTTCACCGCATTGGCCTTGCCGACAAAGGTGCGCAGCCGCTTGCGGGCGCGGTTCCAGTCGATCAGGAACACGATGCGCTCGCCAATGCCTTCCAGTTGCCGCGCCAGTTCGGCTTCGCTGTCTGCCTCGAAACGCGCCGTTCCCACGAAGTAGGCTTCGCCCGCATTCAGGCCCCGGTGCTGCTGTGACTGGGTTTCGCTCCAGGTGGCCCCCACCTCGCGCAGCAGCCCCTGAAAGAATGCAAAACGCTGGTCGTGCAGATCGGAATAGGTGAGGGTGATGCGGGGCCGTGCCAGCCCCGTGTCCACCTGAATCACCAGCACATGCGCATCGTTCGTGCCGATGTCGTTCTGAATCATCAGCACCGCGGCGTCGCGCGTGGCGGCGGTGTCCAGGCCGGGGTGGTTGCCCTTGAGGCCACGGGTGCGGCCCAGCCCGCGCATGAATGCCTGAATGCGTGGCACGTCGCTGCCGTCTTCGGCCAGTTGCCAGGCGTGCGCTCCGGCAATCTCGTCGGTGGCCAGTTGCGCAGCCAGCCGGTTCAGTGCCTTGTGCAAATCCATCACGGTAATGTGCAGGCTGTCGCCCTTCTCACGCAGCCCGTGCGTCAGGCTCGACAGGGTGGCGGCATCCAGCAGCGGCTCGGGCTGGCTCTTCACCTCGTTCAGGCTGGACTGCCAGTGCTGCACACGCTCCAGCAGGCCATGCGCCTCTGCCGTATCCTGCTCCTGGAAGGGGCGTGCCATCTGCGCCAGATCATCGTGCAGGCGCGTGGCCAGCAGCGGCAGGTCGGGCAGGCTGATGTCTGCGCCTTGCAGCGAGGCACTGCCGGGCAGTTTGCGCAACCAGTGCTGGTCGGGTGTCTGCCCCATTCCCGCAGCGGCCATTTCCTGCCCCAGATCGGGCAGCGTGGCCTGGGGCTGGTGCGCATGGCCCACCGCCGCTTGCAGCACCGTCAGGTACAGCTTGAGCCGGTCATTGGCCCTGAGGGCGGCCTGTAGGCGCGCAGGCTGCAAAAGAGAGGCCATCCCCAGGGTGGCTACTGCTTGGGCTTTTTCCATGCCGAGATTCCAGTCATGTGTTCGTTCATGAACCAGGTATCGTCGGTGGCGATTGTGAAAATATTATGACGACCTAGGGAAGGTCTGCAAAACTCTTGCGGTAAGCCTGCGCCCGCCAGTGGGATGCAGCGCAAGGCGGATTTTGCGGTCAATAGCGGGGCTATTGACCGCAAAAGCCAACGCAGCGATGCGCCCAGTGGCGGGATGCGGGCGGCGCAATGGGTTTTGCAGACCTTCCCTAGTGCTACCGCAGGAACGCATCCCAGGCCGAGCGGGCGATCAGCACCGATACCACTGCCACGAAAATCCAGCGCACAAAGCCCGCGCCATAGCGCAGGGCCATCCAGGTTCCCAGCAGACTGCCCAGGATGTTCGCCACCGCCAGCGGCACGGTCAGATGCCACCACACATAGCCCTTCATGCCCAGCAAGGCGACCGAGGCCACATTCGTGGCAATGTTCAGCAGCTTGGCATGGGCCGAGGCATTCAGGAAGTCATAACCCAGCAGCCGCACCAGCGCGAACACGAAAAAACTGCCCGTGCCCGGCCCGAAGAAACCGTCGTAGAAACCGATCAGCGCGCCGATGCACATGGCCAGCACTTGTTCGCGCCGACGGCTTTGCAGCGGGTGCGCCGTCTGCCCCAGGTCTTTTTTCCACAGCGTGTAACACAGCACCGCCAGCAGCACGAAGGGCAGTAGCTTGCGCAGAAAATCCGCCGAGGCCACCGTCACCGCCCACGACCCCAGCAGCGAGCCGCCAAAGGCAGCCAGCACCGCCGGCAGAATCACCGCCCAGCGAAACTCGATGCGCCGCGCGTACCGCCACGCCGAGAACGCGGTGCCCCATACGGCCCCGCTTTTGTTCGTGCCAAACAGGGCAGCCGGTGCCGCAGTGGGGTACACCGCAAACAGCACCGGCACCAGAATCAACCCGCCGCCGCCCACAATCGCATCCACGAAACCGGCAAACAGCGAAGCCAGAGAAACAATCAGCCATTCCATGGGCGTGATTATCCGCTGGGAAGGACAGTGCGTGGGTTGCTGTTACATGCCCTCTTGTGGTGGTTGTACCTTGATGAGTGCCAGGATCAGTTCGCGCACAATTTTGCGTTGTGCAGTCGTCAATTGCAGGAAGGCATCGAATGTCTGGCGTTCCATGCTGCCCATGGCCTCATCCGGTGGCTGCTGGTACGGCTGGGCAGCACCGGAGCCAGCACTGTGTATGACTTCGCCATAGCGCAGGGCTTGGGGTTCAACTTTCAACAGTTGTGCCAACACGACCAGCTTCTCCTGCGAGGGAATCGATTCGCCTCGCAGCCAGCGGGTCACGGCCTGAAATGTGACTGCTCGCCCAGGGTAATGAAGGTTGAAGAGTTTCAGCAACACACTGGGTCGCGGCTCCAGGCCGGCAAGAATCATTGCATCACGCAAACGTATTGAAAATTCAATATTTTTTTTCCATCCTCTCACGTTAAATTCCAATGTGATTTTTTTGTTAAAGTTTCTGTTGTAATATTGATTCAACTGAATGTTGAATTGAACGCCCTGCTTGTGTTGCCTCGACCGCGCGCATGGGGCAAGGATGGAAATGCTCAAATCTTTGATTGAACAATTGCCCGAAATTGTCAAGAACGGCCGCAAGGAGGCCGAAGCCATTCTTCAAGGCATTGAAGGACAACGCCGCATCGCTCTGCAAACCCGCGAGGTGGTGCTCCCTGCGCGGGAAAGCAGCATGCCCGATTGGGTCATGCAGCAAAACCGCGAGCAGCAGGCGCAGGTGGTGGCTGCGGATGAGGCAACTGGTGGGAAAGCATGGATGAATCGGCTGATCTACGGCGACAACCTGCTGGCCATGGCCGCATTGCTCGCTGGTGATGAGCACACGCCATCCCTGCGCGGCAAGCTGGACCTGATTTATATCGATCCGCCGTTCGACTCCAAGTCCGACTATCGGACCAAAGTCACCCTGCCTGGAGTGGAACTGGAGCAGCGGCCCACGGTCATCGAGCAATTCGCCTATTCGGATACCTGGGCTGATGGCACCGCGTCTTATCTGGCCATGATGATTCCACGTCTGATACTGATGCGCGAGTTGCTGGCCGATACCGGATCGATTTACATTCACTTGGACTGGCATGTTGCGCACTACGTGAAGCTGGTCATGGATGACGTGTTCGGCAAGGAAAACTTCATCAATGAAATCGTGTGGAAGCGCAGCGATGCCAAGGGCGACTCGGCACAGGGCAGTTCACACTACTCCAGGGTTCACGATGTGATCCTGTTCTTCCAGAAGTCGCCCCACCGCTACTGGCATCAGCAGTTCCTGCCGCTGTCCGAGGCCTACATCAATTACTCCTATAAGCATCAGGACCCTGATGGCAGGAGGTACAAGCTCGAAAACATGCTGGGGCCAGGTGGTGAGGTGAAGGGCAATCCGGTGTACGAGGTCATGGGAGTGCGGCGTGCATGGCGGTACTCGCGTGAGCGGATGCAGCAACTGATCGAGGCAGGGCTGGTGGTGCAGACCAGACCGGGAACCGTGCCTATGCAGAAGAAATACCTCGATGAGTCCAAAGGCGTGCAAGTCGGGTCGTGGTGGGACGATGTCAGCATGCTGCGTGGCTGGTCTTCGGAGAAGACCGATTACGCGACCCAGAAGCCCGAGAAGCTCATTGAGCGCATCGTCCATGCTTCCTGCCCGCGAGGGGGGCTGATTGCGGATTTCAATGCAGGCTCTGGAACCGCCGCTGCCGTGGCCGAGAAGCTCGGGCGTCGCTGGATCTGTGTGGACTTTGGCAAGCCTGCCTGCATGATTACGCGCAAACGGCTCATTGATCTGGAGGCCAAACCTTTTCTTTACCAGGCCATTGGCGACTATCAGGTCGAGGCGGCCAAGGCGCATTTTGGCACGCGCGATTTCCGCATCGGCGATCTGGCGCAGATCGTGCTCTCGTTGTATGGTGCCTCGCCACTGTCTGCCGATGCCAATCCACAGCGCAACCTGGGGCAGATTGTCGGCCTCCAGCCCGGTAGCCGCAAGGGCCGCAAAACACTGGTGCTGGCCGACTCTCCCAATATACTCACCGGGGCAGGCACTCTGAAAAAAGCCATTGCATTGCGTGACAGTCTGCTGGGTGGCTGGGATCGGGTCGTGGTACTGGGCTGGAACTTCGAGCCAGCGATTGGCCAGGCCATTGCCACACTGGACGACAGCCGGCTGGAGGTGCTTGTCATCCCTCCGGATCTGCTCGATCGTCTGAGGAAAAAAGGCAACAGCGTGGAGCGGCTGCGCCAACAGGTGCGCTTTGCCTCGTTGCAATATCTGGCCATCCATCCCGTGCAACGCCAGCGCACGGCTGAGGGTGAGCAACTGACCGTGCGGCTGAAGAACTATGTCTTGCTTTCACCCGAGGCCATCAATCTGGACGATACCAATCGCCAGAAGCTGCAAGCCATCATCAATCGCGATCCGCTGGCATTGGTGGAATACTGGGCGGTGGACACGGACTACGATGGCCAGGTGTTCCGCTCCACATGGCAGGACTACCGGGGCAATACGGCCAATGATGCCGATCCATTGCGCGTGGTTGAACAGGCCCGGATCGATGCGCCTGTCCATGCCGGGATGCGCAGGCTGTGTGTCCGTGCCGTGGATGTGTTTGGCTATGAGGCCGAAGTGGTGGTGACGGTGGAGGCAATCTGACATGGCACGACAGGCCCATCATTCCGAGCAGGATAATCCATTGGCATTGTCGATTGCCTTGACGCAGTACACCAACCGGATCTGCCATGGCATTGAATACGGCGAAGCGGAGATTCTGGAACGTGTCACGCCCACCACCGCAGAACTGCTGCGCTGGTGGTTTGGTGAAGACATGATGGCGGCACGCGGCTGGATGAATTTCCATGCCGGACAGAGGCAGGCCATTCTGAATGCGATTGTGGCGCATGAGGTTCTGGGCGATGTGCAGATGGGAGCAATGGGCTTGCTGGGCCTTTACCAGCAGGTAGCACCGGACGCACTGCGTGTCACCAGCCGCCAGCATGCGCTGGCCTCTCCGTCGAATGCGCACCCCAAATACTGTTTCAAAATGGCGACGGGCACGGGCAAGACCTGGGTGCTGCAGGCCTTGCTGGTGTGGCAGGTGCTGAACAAGACGGCAGCCTTGGCCGAAGGGGTGGACGATGCGCGTTTCACGCGCTATTTCATGATCGTCGCTCCTGGCCTGATCGTGTATGAACGGCTGCTGGATGCCTTCTGCGGCAAGGCATTGCCCGATCAGCAGAACATGCGCGACTTTGAGTCTGCCGACATCAAGCAGTTTGCAGACCTTTTCATTCCCGAGGCGCAGCGCGAGGCCATCTTTGCCTTTGTCTATGGCAACCTGTGCTGCAAGGAGGAAATCGGCCAGAAAACCACTGGCAATGGCATGATCGCCATCACCAACTGGCATTTGCTGGCCGAAGGGGATTTCGCCGATGAACAAGACGATGACTCTGAGCAGGACCAGACACCCCTTGCCGTACATGAAGTGGTCAAGCAGCTTCTGGCCTTGCCCCCCGGCAAGGCTACGGGCAACAGTCTGGATGTACTGGACAAACGCTGGACACGCGGCAATGTTCTGGAGTATCTGGCAGAGTTGCCGGAATTGCTGGTGTTCAATGATGAGGCCCACCACATCCATGAGGTCAGGCGTGCGGGCGAAGTCTCCGAAGTTGAGTGGCAAAAAAGCCTGATGCGCATTGCCCAAAGCAAGACAAACGCACGGGGCAGGCGTTTTGTGCAGATGGATTTTTCTGCAACGCCTTACAACGACGTGGGTCGAGGCAAGCACAGAACCAAATACTTCTTCCCGCACATCATTACGGATTTCGACCTGAAGACGGCCATGCGCGAAGGGCTTGTCAAATCCGTGGTGCTGAACCAGCGCAAGGAAATTGGTGCATTGCCGCTGGAGTTCAAGGCCGAACGTGACGAGCAAGGCAATCCCACGCTCAGCGAGGGCCAACGCGTGATGCTGCGGGCAGGCTTGCAGAAGCTGCGCAAGCTCGAGCGGGACTTTGCGGCCATCGATCCCGATCGCTATCCCAAAATGCTGGTGGTCTGCGAGGACACTGCCGTCACGCCGCTGGTGACACGGTTCTTGCAGGAACACGAAGGCCTGTCGGAGGATGATGTCATGAGCATCGATTCGGGCAAGAGGGTCACATTGGGAGAAAAAGAGTGGCTCAGTGTGCGCGGACGCCTTTTCAATGTGGACCGGCACATCTCACCGCGCGTCATCGTCAGTGTGTTGATGCTGCGCGAGGGCTTTGATGTGAGCAACATCTGTGTGATCGTGCCGTTGCGCAGTTCACAGGCCCCCATTCTGCTGGAGCAGACCATTGGGCGTGGCCTGCGACTGATGTGGCGAGAGGAAGACTATGCCGACATCAAACGCGAAAACCGCGAACGCATCCATGCGGGGCAGGAGCCAAAGAGCCTGCTGGATGTATTGACCATCATCGAACATCCCGCTTTTCAGTTCTTCTATGACGAACTGATGCAGTCAGGCGGGGCTGGCATGACCAGCGAGGCCAGTGACGGCCATCATTCTGCCGGTGACATGGTGGCAGCAGACTTGTGCGAAAACTTCCGGGCTTTCGACTTTGGTGTTCCTTTCATCGTGCAGGAAGCGCAGGCGTGGCGTCAGCCTGCTGTGTTGAAAGTCGGTGAGCTACCTGCTTTCACCGCCATGACACGTTCCTATTTGCGCGAACTGCTGCGCAAGGGCGATCATTTCATTTCACAGGACTTGCAGAATACGGCTCTGTTCGGGGATTGCTGTGTGGATGGCACAGTTGCACAAGTGGCGGGCTACAACGACTACCTGTCGCGTCTGACACGCCGCATCAGTCAGAATTGGAGTGAGGAGTTGCCACGAACCGGCAGGATTTGCGCACATGGAATCACTCCGTATCTCCAGACCAGCGAAGCCATCCTGACGGGCTGGCTGGACGACTACATCTGGACGCAACTGTTTGGCGACACCTTCCATCCGCTGGAAGTCACCCCTGAAGGAGAGAACTGGCGGTATTTGCTGCTCGCTCCCGTGGTCGATCATATCGTCAAGGTGTTTGCCGAGGCCCTGACACAGCAGGAGCGTTACCTGCATGTGGGTCAGACCCAGGTGCGTATGCGCTGGCTCAGCGAAGTACCGCGCTTGATGGTGCGTGAGAGTCACTCCATCCCTTCGAACAAGTGCCTCTACACACGGCAAGGCTGGTCGGCCTTTGATGGTGGACTGGAGCGAGACTTCATCTGCTGGGCGCAGGAAGATGCACTGGTGCTGGCATTCTGCAAGATCAGCGACAATCGCCACGGTTTTCTGCGATTGCGTTATGTGAAGGAGGATGGGTTGTCGGCCTTTTATCACCCGGATTTTCTGGTGCGCACACACGAGGCTGTTTATTTGGTGGAAACCAAGATCAACCAGCAGATGGCACGCCCGAATCTGCGGCGCAAACACAAGGCTGCACTCGCTTGGTGTGAGCGCATCAACGGACTGGATGCCAGCCAGCGGGGTGGCCCGCCTTGGCACTATGTGATGCTGGACGAGCATCTGCTGCATGAATGGCAGAGCAAAGGAGCGCATCTGGCCGAACTGCTGGACTTCGCACGGCTGCGTTCTGCGGCCGATAACAGCTTGCAGGCGTTGCTGCTTTAAGAATGTGTCAGCGCATACCGCCCGGAAACAAATCGTGCAATAGATCGAACATCTGTTCATCGAACTGCTGGCTTTTGCGGGTCTGGTTCAGCCAGCGTTTGAGGGCTTTGCTTTCTTGCAGCCGGTCGATCATCTGCCGGGTTTCGTGGTTGTCTTCTTCCAGAAGTGCCACGGATTCGTTCACGATACGGGGCATGTCGCTGGGCTGGATGCTGGCATGTGGATCGAGCCGGTAGCGCATCTTGAAGGCGGCTTCGGTCTGGAGCAGTTCGATGGTCAGGTCTTCGCTTTGCTGGTGCAGCACCCGGTTGTAGTGCTTGAGCTGGTCGTTGGCCAGTTGGGCCAGATTGCCGGGCTGGATTTGCTCCACTTCCAGCTGGAGTTGCAGCAGGTCGAGCAGGCGGTTGTCCTTGTAGGCGGTGGTGGCGCGTTGCATCAGTGCAGTTTTGCGCTCGCGTTCTGCCGGGTTGGTTTCGCGGTCGGGGTGCAGGCTGCTGGCCAGACGGCGAAAAATGCTTTGCACCGACTGGCTGGCCTGTTTTTCGGCCAGTTCCTGCTCCTGCTGTTTTTTCAGGCGATTGGCTTCGCGGCGTTGTTCGGTTCTGCTGGTTTTGCGTGGGCGTGACGAGGCAGTTTCGTGTTCCGCTTCAGCCTGCATGGCCGCGTGCAGTTGGCGCATCAGAGCCTGCGGGTCGTCCAGGTCGATGGCTTCGTCGCCTAGCTTGACCCCGAATGCCTGTTCCACCTGGGCCTTGATCTGTGCTTGTTTCTGCTGTTCCTGCTCGGCATAGCTGGTGGGGCTGTGCTTGTCGAACAATGTCTGAAGCGTGCCGCGCTCCGCGTTGTCCAGCGTGGCCGATGTCAGCAGTTGTTCAACGATGTCGCAGATGATGCTGTGCAGGGTTTGCTGGTCGGCCTCGGTGAGCCGGATGGTATCGGCGGCATGATCCAGCAGCAGGGCCAGTTGCTGCTGCAAATGATCGGCGGTGTGTTGCAGGGGCAGATACTCGGTATTCCAGCGTCGTGCAAATGACGGTTCATGCTCCTGCCATGCCTCAAGGGTATCGCGCTGGCGGTTGATCTTCTTGATGAGGCCGTTGAACCTTTTTTGCGCAGGCGTGAGTGGCTGGGTGCTGGCAGGCTGGATGCTGAGCGGGTGGGTGCGTGACATGGATGGAGCAGTAAAAGAGACGGTGGCGGGGGCATTCTAAAAGTGAACCACCGGGCAAGTGGCTTGCCACTCGCACCGGATGGCTTGAGTGGCGGTAATATCCCTTGGTGCGGTGGCGCGCTGCCGTGCATTTCTTCCATCACCACCAGCCATATCCAAGGAGCATCCGATGAGTACCGTTTTTGTGTTTCTGACCACGGGTTTTGAAGAGATCGAGGCCATCGGCACGATCGATGTACTGCGCCGTGCGCAACTGGACGTGCAGTCCGTTTCCCTGACGGGAGAAAAACAGGTGACGGGAGCGCATGCGGTGACGGTGCAGGCCGATCTGCTGTTTGAAGACGTGGACTTTGACCGCGCACAATTGCTGGTGCTGCCGGGCGGCACGACCAGGTTCAACGAGCACGAAGGACTGAAGCAGCAGGTGCTGGCATTTGCCCAGCGTGGCGAGAAAGTGGCTGCCATTTGCGCTTCGCCGATGGTGCTGGGCGGCCTGGGACTGTTGCAAGGCCGCAATGCCACCTGCTACCCTGGTTTCGAGCAGTACCTGCAAGGCGCGACCCTGCAAACCGAACAGGCCGCCGTGGTGGATGGCAACATCACCACAGGCCGTGGCCCCGGCCTGACCATCGACTTTGCCCTGACTCTGGTGGAACAACTGGCGGGCAGTGAGCGTGCCCAGCAGGTGGGCCAAGGTTTGCTGGTGCGCTGAAGCCTTTGGGGTTGTTCTGTCAGCCCGGTACGCCCAGCCCTCTTTGTACGGCCGGGCGTGCCGAGAACTGCGCCAACACGCGCTGCACGTTGGCAAAACGCGCAAAGTCCACCAGTTCCCCTGCACCATAAAACTCCACCAGATTGCGCACCCAGGGCAGGATGGCAATGTCGGCAATCGAGTAGGCGGCTTCGCCCTGACCGAGCAGCCAGTCCTTGCCGTCGAGTTGCTGCTCCAGCACTGCCAGCAATCGGGCGGATTCGGTCACATACCGTTGCAGCGGGCGTTTGTCGTCAATCTCCTTGCCCGCAAATTTGTGGAAGAAGCCCAGTTGCCCGAACATCGGGCCTACGCCACCCATTTGCCACATCAGCCACTGGATGGCGTGGTAGCGGGAAGCAGGCTCTTGCGGCAGCAACCGGCCGGTTTTGTCGGCCAGATACAGCAGGATGGCCCCGCTCTCGAACAGGGTCAGTGGCTTGTCGCCGGGGCCGTGCGGGTCGAGGATGGCGGGAATCTTGTTGTTGGGGTTGAGCGAGAGAAACTCCGCGCTGAATTGGTCCTGGCTGGCAAAGTCCACTTTGTGGGCTTCATACGGCAGCCCCAGTTCTTCCAGTGCAATCGAAACCTTGACCCCGTTGGGGGTGGCCAGCGAGTAGAGCTGGATGGCATCGGGCTTGCTGGCGGGCCATTTGCGCTGGATGGGGTGTTCTGTCAGAGGCGAAGACATGGTGAGTGGGCTGTGTGCAGGGTCGGGGCTGTAAGAACGTGTTTCCGATCTCGGCACGAGTGCTGTTGCCCCTCAGGATATGGCGTAGCCATAGAGTTTCGGGACGAGATCGGAAACACGTTCTAAGACAGGCGAGGAAAACATTGTTTCAGAATTTCCGGCCTATGGTGCGGCTAACTCAGGGCGATCGCGCTATGGTGACATGGTATTCCTCTTGTCCAGTTTGCGCGATGGTGAAACTCACCCACAGCGTCATGCCGGGCTTGACCCGGCATCCAGTGGCAGCGTTTGCCTTAAAAGCCCCAATATCCTGGGTTGTGCAATGCTTCTGGATGCCGGGTCAAGCCCGGCATGACCGGGTCGTGTGGGGTTTGTGTCTGGCAAAAATGGGTGCGTGTCGAATGCTTTTGGCATGGCACGATCGCCCTGGTGACTACCGTGCAATCCCTTCAGGGTTCCAGCCACAGGTCAGACCAGTCGCCTGCGGTGAGGTCCACGCTGTTGTTGAGATTGTGGACACGCTTCTGGTACACCTGTAGCGCAGACGGCACGGTCACCAGCGGCAGCACTGGCAATTCGCGGCCTACGATCTGCTGGATTTCCTTGAACTGTGCTGCCCGTTGTGCCTGGTCGGTTTCCACACTGGCCGCACGGAACAATTCATCCACGCGGGGATTGTGGTAGTGCGAGGCATTGACCCAGGGAATCGGATTCTGGATGGCATCCGACCAGTAAATGCGCTGCACGCCCACGGTCGGGTCGAACAGGCGGCCAAGGCCATTCACATTCAGATCGAAACCACGCTCCTTGTAGACCCGGTTCAGGAAGGTGGGCAGATCGCCATCAAGAATCTCCACCTTGATGCCCACGCGGTTGAGCGAGGCGCGAATGTACTCCGCCGCCCGCTTGAAATCCGCCGAAGGCAGGAAGCTCAGACGCAGCTCGAACCGGGGGGCATTGCCCTTGCGCGGGAAGCCCGCTGCATCCAGCAGGGCATTGGCCTTTTCGACATTGTGCGAATAGGTGAACGTGCTGTCATCGTAATAGTCGGTCAGGATTGCCGGAATGGGGGACTGAACGACCTGGGAACGCTGGTAATAAACCTGATTGGCAATGAAGTTCCGGTCGAAGGCATGGGCAATCGCATGGCGTACCTTCTCATGCGCCAGAACTGGGTTCTGGTGGTTGAATTCCAGAAACAGCGCGTTGTTGAGGAAGGCATCGTAGGTATCGTCCACCGCCAGTTTCGGGTTCTTCGCCAGGCGGTCGATGTCGGCAATCGCCACATTCAAAGCGGCATTGACCTCACCGGCCTCGATTGCTGCCGAGATGGACGCGGCATTCTTGATGAAGCGATAGATCACGCGGTCCAGATACGGGTAGCCGTCCCGCCAGTAGTGCGGGTTCCTTTCCAGCACGACGTGACTGCCCTTGACCCACTCCCTGAACACGAAAGGCCCGGTGCCGATCGGATGGTTGGTATTGGCGTGCGAGAGCGGGTCTGCATTGCCATAACGCCGCGCAGACACAATCGGCGTTTCTGCCGACGACAGGGCGTTGAGCAGATAGGGGGCAGGCTTTTGCAGCACGATGGTGGCGGTGTGCGCATCGGGCGTTTTCACATCCGTCACATTCGCAAAGGTGATGCGACCGCGCGGCCCCAGTTCCTTCTGCTTCAGGATGGAATAGCGCACATCCGCCGACGTGAAATCGCTGCCGTCATGGAATTTCACGCCCTCGCGCAGCTTGAAGCTATAGCGCAGACCATCTGGACTGACGTTCCATTCGGTCGCCAGCAGAGGCTGTGGCCGGAACTGAAGATCGTAGCGCAACAGCCCTTCCGTGACCTTGGCACTGGGGTTGCGATTGTCCGTCTTGGTATCCAGGAACGACACCAGCGTGGTCGGCTCCTGCGCCACCACATAGGTGAAGACCCCGCCACGCACCGGCTCCTGAGCCTGTGAATAGGCACTGCTGGCAATGCTCCACGCCACCACAGGCGTAGCGGCCAGCACCCAAGTGCGCGCCCAGAATGGTTTCATGATGACTCCTCCCCCCGCATATGCTTGATCTACCCGATGAATTCCAGCCACGGCAGCCACCCCGTGGCATACCAATCTGCAAACGATTATCGGCAGCCCATCACCAGACCGTCAAATACCGTTTTTTCATTTCTTCATGCGGATGCGGCGGTGCTTGCGTCAGCCCTTGTGTGTCGTCCGCTCAATCTGTGCCAGCAGTTGTGCCAACTGGGTGTGGTTGGTCTTGGCTGCATAGCGCACGGGTACGCCACGCTCCTGCAAGGCTGCAAAGAACTGGCGGGCACTGGCCATCTTCCAGCTCTCGCGCGGCGAAATGTCCGCCTCGCTGTCGTAGCCTTTGGTTTCCACCACCAGATACAGGGCCTGTGCCTTGCCGTCTTGCGACACCACATAGCCAAAATCCGGGTTGTAGTTGCCCACCGGCGTGGGAATGTGAATGCGCGGCAGCTTGGCAAACACCGTGATCTGCTGGTGATTGGATTCGTCCACCGTGTCACGCTCGATCTGGCTGTCCACCGGCATCAGCGCAGCATTGTAAAGGGAGCGTTCGCGCACGGCAGGATTGCCAATGGCATGGGTTTCCGCGCCGCACAGGGCCACCGGGATGGTCTTGAGCAACTGCCCGGCCTTGTCGGTCAATGCCGTCTCCACGCGGATTTCGCGCAGTTCGTAGCGCACTTCATTCACCACCAGTTCATGGACGCAACGCACAATCAGATCGCGCAGCGTGGCCAGGGCACGGTGTTCGTTGTGGCGAATCTGTGCGAATTTGTCGGCTGGCATACGCCGCAAAATATCGCTGATGGTGTGCATGGCCAGCCGCGTCTGGTTGGCCAGCTCGCGCACAAAGCCCGCCAGCGTGAAGACCGATTGCGGCACGGCCGTGTAATGCACCTGCGTGCTGTGCGCCTGGCTCACCGCTTGCACGTCCGTGGTGCGTGTGGTCGTCACCGACAGCGGCTGCACATGGAAGGATTGCCCAATCGCATCCACCACCTTGTCGGTGAGTTTTTCGGTGTCGATGGCATAGCGCAGCACGGCATCGCGGTTGAGGTTCTGCCACAGATCGCGGAATTTCTCGAACTGCGCCGGGTTGATGGCCAGCGTGGGTTTTTGCCGCTCGGGTTTGGCCTTGACCTGCCCTGCGCCCTCGTAATAGACATCCAGATAGCGCAGCATGTTGGCGGTGCTTTCGGGCGGCAGATTTGGCACCTGTTGCAAGGCTGCCGCAATGCGTTCACGTTCGGCCTGATAGCGGGGCTTTTCCCACAGCAACGTGGCCGTGCCGCTGTCGTCGTCCAGCGCAATGAGGCCGGTTTCCAGCAAGGCATCCAGCACCTTGTTGGCCTGGCGCGTGCTGCTGGCAATGCCGTATTCGGCCAGCACCGCATCATCAAACGTCGCCGCCACGCGCCGCACACTCTGCGCGGTGATTTCGTTCTGAATGGCCCGCACAAAATCGCCTTCACTGGCCGGAACCACCACCGTCAGATCGTTGATTTCGTCAAACGCCGCATCATCGGCCTGCACGCGCTGCAACTGCTGGTTCACCGCCAGCCGCAAACCCCGGCCAATCTGTTGCAGCTTGGTGATCTTGCTGTTGCTCGGGGCCAGCTTGCACAGCGTGAACACGTTCGGGTTGTCCCAGCCCTCCTGCAACGCCCACATCGAGAAGATGAAGCGCAGATCGGTATCGAAGCTCAGCAGCTTTTCCTTCTCTTGCAAGATGAGTTTGATGGCCTCCTCCTCGCCTTTTTCCGTGCGCGAACGGGCAAAGTAGCCCTTGTGAATGCGGCCAATGTCGCTGGCCGTGCGCTCCAGATAGGCGCGGTAATCGGCCTCCAGATCAGCACGCGCCAGCACTTTCTGCAATTCGGCTGTGTAGTGTTGCTCGAACAAATCGCGCAGCACCGCAGGCCGGCCACCCTCGGGCAGGTACTTGTGTACCGCATCGATGAAGAACAGGCTGATGGCCTTGATGCCACGCGCAAACAAGGCCGCCTCGCGTTCGAAATGGTTGGCAATGGTTTGGCGCACCAGTTCGGACTGCACCTCATCGGCCAGCATCCCGTAGCCCGTGGGCTGCTCCAGCGGCAATGCGAAGCCATTCGTGAACGTCAGCTCGTTTTTGGTGATTTTCTCCACCACATGCCCGTTCAGAAACGCCAGCCCCGTCACCTCGCCCAGATTGTCCTTGGCATATAACAGCGCGGTGGCCGTCTTGCCACTGGCCGTCTGGTAGGCCACGCTTGCCTTGCGCTCCTTGGCCGTGCCGCTCACCTGTGTGAGGGTGAGCGTTTGCGCCATGTCCGCGCCCGTGCCCACCGTATCCACCGTGATGCCCTTGACCAGTCGCTGGCGGAATGCCTCCAGGCTGTCCAGCGTATAGACCAGATTGCGGAACTCGCCCTGCTTGAAGGTCGCGCCAAAGCGAAGCGTCAGTAGCGGGTTGAACCGGGTCAGATATTCCTGCGTCTGCTTGCCCTCGAAGCGGTGCGGCTCGTCGATGATGAGCACGGGCCGGATTGCCGCCAGAGCCTCCATGTAACTCTTGGCGTGGCCGAACAGATTGGCCTCCACTCCGCGTTTGTTGATGATTTTGCTGTCGCCCGCAAACGACTGATAGGTGGCCACCAGCACCGAAATGCAGCCCTGATTCGCTGCATGGATGAAGCCCGCCACCGTCTTGCCCGAGTAATCGAACACGCGGATTTTCTGGTTCTCGTATTCACGCGCAAAAAATGCCGCTGTCGTCTGCAAACTGCGCAGCGTGCCCTGCCGGATCGCATTGCTGGGTACCAGCACGATGAACTTGGCAATTCGGTGATCTCGGTAGAGCCGGTGCATCGTCTCGATGAAGGTGAAGGTCTTGCCCGTGCCGGTTTCCATCAACACATCCAGCGACAGGGCAGGCGTGGCGGTGAGTGCCACCCGCACCTCACCCGCTGTTACGCCATTGGCAGCACGTACGCGCTCGATATTGGCGCGGATGGTTTTCTGCGCCTCATGCGGCACGAATACCGGGTTCGCCTGTGCGCCTGTGGGGGCCACAAAGCGCACATCGGTGAACACCTGCGCCACACTCTCCACGGCCTCGGCCTGGTGCGCCAGCCGGGTGTATTGGAATTGGACGGTCATAAGAAAGTCACCCTGCCTCGACTCGGTTGAATACCACCCCACGCATTGCTGCATCCCTTCCCGTCATTCCCGCACCCTGTCCCGTCATTCCCGCGCAGGCGGGAATCCAGGTGGCACGGCGGTTGCATTTGAAATTATTGCTGCCATTGGAGACACCGCCGCTGGATTCCGGGTCAAGCCCGGAATGACGGGGAGAAAACTGCACCGTCATTCCCGCGCAGGCTGGAATCCAGGTGGCGCGGTGGTTGCGTTTGAAACCGTTGCAGCCATTGGAAACGCCGTCACTGGATTCCGGGTTGAGCATGGAATGACGAAGCATGACAAAAAACGGCATCGCGTTCACCCCCGCAGCCGCAGCCGGTCTTCCGACAGGTGCAGCGATTCCAGCATGGTTTTCAGGCCCAGCAGGAAATTGTTGTCATGCACCCACGGCGCGTAGACGCTCAGGTGGGTGACGGGGTTTTGCGCTGCATTCAGCAGCGGGCGGATGTCGTCGGTGTCGGCATCGCGCAGGATGAACAGCGTGTTTTCGGCACGGTACAGCACGTCGCCCTGGATGGTTGCCATGCGTGTGGACAACGGCAAGCCCTCGGCCAGCAGCAGGTTGTGCAGAATGCGGGGCAATTGCGCGGGCTGGGGCGTGGCAATGCTTTGCTGCAAGGTGCGCAGATCGTCTTGTGTGGCCTCCTGCAACGGTTTTTGCAGGATCAGCGCGTCGGGATCATCCACCAGATCGAACACGCGAAAGCCCGTGTCCACGTCTGGCTTTTCTGCATGGATTCTGGCTCCGGCGCGGCGCAGACGTTCGGCGGTGATCTCGAAAATCGTCGCTTCCGGCTTGCCCAGTGTCTCGGTGACGAAGCGGTGCGCTTCCTGCTGTTTTTTCGCGTCGATGGGCTGGGGGATTTGCACCAGAATGAATTGGCGCTGGCCGCCATCTTCGGCATTCAGGCGCATCACGGCTTCGCCGGTGGTGCCGCTGCCGGCGAAGAAGTCGAGGATGATGTCGTTTCTAATCTGAGCTGTACCAATGGTTAGCATCCGGCTTATAAGCGCAACAGGTTTGGGTGTGTCAAAAACGTCAGCCCGTTCCAACAGAGCGTTAAGTTCTTTTTTTGCGACATCGTTGCTACCGCATTCCGACATATCCCAAAAACTCGGGACGACTTGTCCTTCTGACTCGCTTAGGAAGCGTTTGATGCGTGGTACGTTGTCACCGGAAAATCCGAACCAGATTCGGTTATCTGCTTTTAATTCAAGGAATGTTGTTTCAATCAAACCCCAACTTCGTCCAGGGGGAGGGGTTATTTTTCTGCCGCTTGGCAGAGTGACTGAAAAATATTGATCTTTTGTAGCTCGCCCAGTCATTCCAGTCATGTCTACTGAAGCCCATGGACCGCGAGGGTCGTGATCTGGATTGGAAAACGCTTCTATGCGCTCCTGACTCAAAGGAATTTTGCCAATAGCCTCTTTTATTTTTGTGGAGTCCTTCGTGTAGCAAAGAATCCAGTCGTGAACAGCTCCTATGGTGTCACGCTGGTCAGGTGATGATCGTTTTTTCCAAACGATTGATGCAACAAAATTCTCCTGCCCAAACACCTCATCACACAGCAGCTTCAACTGCGCCTGCTCGTTGTCGTCAATGCTGATGAAAATCACGCCATCGTCGCGCAGCAAATCCTTGGCCAGCAGCAGGCGCGGGTACATGAAGCTGAGCCAGCCGCTGTGCGTGCGCGCGCCGTAGATGTTCTGGATGTATTCCACATCTTCGGCTTTGTGGCCCAGCTCTGCCAGCACCTCGCTTTGTTTCACGCTGAAATCGTCTCGGTAGATAAAGGCATCGCTTTGCGTGTTATAGGGCGGGTCGATGTAGATCAGCTTCACCGCACCAAAATAACTCTGCCGCAGCAGTTTGAGGGCATCCAGGTTGTCGCCCTTGATGAGCAGGTTGCCGGTGGTGTCCCAATTCGTGCTGTCAGCCGGCAAGGGCTGCACGATTTTCTGCGGTGGCACAAAGGCGGTGTGATAAGCCTCACGCTTGCCCACCCAGCGCAATTCATACCCATCTTCTTCCACCCGAATGCCTGCCGGGTTGGCCGGGTCGAGTGCCTGCTGAATCGCCGCCGCATTGACGCGAATGTGCCCATCGGCCTCGGTCTGCACGGCAGCAGGAAACAACTCGCGCAACAATTCCAGCTTCTGCGCGGCAGGGCTGGGGGCGGTGAAGAAGGGATGTTTGGAGGTGGTCATGGGAGTTTGGGTCAAGGGCTGGGCGGGTAGTCCAGCCGGTTCCACTGAATGATGCGGTTGCGCCAATGGGTGTCGATGGTCTGGGTGAAGTCAGGGCGTACCAGCTTGGCGCGTGCATCGCACCAATGGGCTGATTCCCTGCGCAGCACCACACCTTCCAATGGCCCCTTGCGGAAATGGCTGGAGGTGCTGGCGATGAGTTGTTGCAGTTGGGGCACGGTGGTGTGGCCACGGGTGATTTGCGGTACGGTGACCAATCCGGCCTGGGTTGCCAGCCTATTGCGTCGGGTTGTGCTCCAGAATTGCTTTGCAGTACGGTCGTACACATCAAATGCCAGCAACCAGTCGGGCAGGCGATCATAGTCCAGCGAGTGACGCGCTGCGCACCATTCACCGAAAAGAATGATATTCGGGGTCAAGGCTGCCGCAAGGGCTGCGCCGTGCAGTTCAAGCCATTGTGGCAAGCGGGCAAACTGTCCGCTGTATGGTTCATGTAGATACTGTCCGCGGTTCTGTACTTGCAGGTGTGCGTCAGGCGTGAGTGAGAAGCCCAGGTTGGCTCCGTCCACTTTTTCTTCCACGACCACGTCTGCGGTCAGCAGGGCGGTGGCTTCATCGGGTGACAGAATTTTGTCGTCACGCGGCTTGCCTGTGCCCAACCAAACCAGATGTGGGGTGCTGGGGAAGCGGAAAAAATCGGTCATGCTGCCTTGGGCGGTAATGTGGGAGGTGGCAGCCTGGGGAATTTCTTGCGGTAACTGGTACAGACATCATCCGGGCATAGAAATTTCACTTCAATACCTCGGGCTTCAAGTGTGGGCCACCAGTCCAGCCATTTGCAGTCTGCGGCTTGCCAGATAGGGGGCTTGTCAGGGTGTGCGTTGGCGGTGGCGGCAAATTTTCTGTCAGGTGGGTCGAACAGATTTTCCAGTGCGGCATCGGGAAATTCTGCGAAGCGGTTTTCTTCTGTTTCATGCAAGGTGACTTGCTGTACCCGCTGGATATTGCCTTGGTTTTGCAGCAGCCATTTCAGGAAAATATCACCAGTGCCTTTGGGTTGATTGGGGTGGGTTTTATGGCGGTATTCGCCCAGAATGTGGTGGCCATCGTCTATGACCACAGTGCCCGACTGCTTCATGGCTTTCAGATGTTCGATGCAGGCAATCATGCAGGTGGGCGAAGCCTCCAGATGCTGGCCGTTTGCGACCAGTAGCACATTGGTGTCAATCACTGCTTTCATGGCTGCTGGCTTTGTGTGGCCAGTGCCTGTTTACGTCGCATGGCGGCAATGGTACGGGCGGCAATGTCGGCCATTTCGTCGCCGAAGAAGTTTTCTGGCCAGTTTTCGATTTCGCCAAACATGTTGAGCCGCAAGGGTTGCAGTTCGGCACCGGATGGGGAGCGTTGGCAGAAATACACAGCTACATCGTCAGCAGAAATAATGCCCTCTGCGACACGGCGTTGCAGCCGATTCAGAAAGTGTTCGGAATGGCTTTCTACAATCAGTTGCACATGGCGTTCCTTCTTGTTTTCACGAGCCTGTGTGGTGGCTGAGATGAATACATCGGCCAGTTCCGCCTGAACTTGGGGATGAAGGTGAATTTCGGGTTGTTCCATCCATACGGTGGAATGGGGCTGGCAATAAAAAGCCTGAACCAGTGCAGGCAGCATTTGCGAGACGCCAAAGCCTACGTCGGTGATTTTGACCTCGCTGGCTTGGGTGTGGGTTTTGACGAGCACTTCAAATTCCTTGCGCCCTTCGGCTACGGGTTTGACGGAAAAGCTCTCGATAATGCCCAATTGTTTAAGCCATTGAGCAATGAATTGGTCAAAAGGCTCCAGTGGTTTTCTATACCCACGGTTGAGTTTACGTCCCTGTTGGGTGGCTGCCAGAATGGCCGCTACGGTGAATTCACCACGCGCACCCACGCTGTCGGGAGTTTCTCCTGACCACGAGTAAATTCTTTTGGGATGGTCACGCAATGGGCCAAGATAGTCCACGGCATTCAATGCGGCCTCGGTCTGTAGTGCCAGATCAGAGAGAAATTCGGCATTCTGAAACCGTGCCCGGCTTTGGTCGGAAATACGATAGAACTTGTCTGGGTGATTCAAAGGCCAAGGCCGACCGGTATTGCGGGTGAATTGATATTGTGTCGAGGTGATTTCAGGCTTGCCTTTTGCGTCCTGATGGTAGGTGATCTGAAGTGTTTCTTGTCCCTGGTGGCGCAAGGAGTAGTTCATCGTCTGGATGCGGGGCTGTTCATTGTGATCGGCCAGCATGGAAACTTTTAGAAAAAGTTCGTTGCCTGTGAATTGATTGTTGTTGATGGGGTCTTCAATCATCAGATCGTTAGGCAGTTTCCAGCCAGTCTCAAACTCCAGTGGTTGGCTGAGATCGTGCTGGTGCAGACATTCCTTGAATGTTCCTAAATCAACCAATGAGTTTTCATCACCCAGTTGCAGTGCGCGTTTTCGGTCGGCAGAAAGCACGGTTTGCTTGAGTGCCAGTAACAGATGCCCCAGGCTGCTTTTGCCTGCACTGTTTGCACCAAAGATGATGGTCAGAGGGGCCAGCCGTATGGGGCCAGTGTCTTTCCATGCCTTGAAATTCTTGATGTGCAAGTGGGTGAGCATATGAGTGATCTTTCAAAATGAAGATGGCTGATTATCAAGCTTATGTTATGGGCTGCCCCAAATTGCGCAGCACATCCCGCACCATCTGTACACGGTCTTTCAGCTTGGGCAGTTCGCGTTCGATGCGCAGTTTGTCGTTGCCTGCCAGCCTGATGTGTTTGTTCTTCTGGATCATTTGAATGATGGCCATCGGCTCCACCGGTGGGTTGGGGCAGAACGAGATGGTGATGACACCCGGTGCGGCATCGACTTTTTGTACGCCGTAAGGTTCGCAGAGGATGCGCAGGCGGTGGGTATCGATGAGCGATTGCACCTGCTCGGGCGGTTTGCCGAAGCGATCGACGATTTCTTCCAGCAGCAGATCCACCTGGTCGGTGGTCTTGGCGGTGGCCAGCCGTTTGTAGAACGACAGGCGCAGGTGTACGTCGCCGCAGTAGTCGCTGGGCAGCAGGGCGGGGGTGTGCAGGTTGATTTCGGTGACGGCGGCCAGCGGGGCCAGCAGGTCAGGTTCCTTGCCTGCCTTGAGGGCATTGACGGCATCTGACAGCATTTCGTTGTAGAGCTGGAAGCCGATTTCCAGCATGTTGCCGCTCTGGTGTTCGCCCAGCACTTCGCCAGCACCGCGAATTTCCAGATCGTGCATGGCCAGGTAGAAGCCGCTGCCCAGTTCTTCCATTTGCTGAATGGCTTCAAGGCGTTGCTGGGCTTGCTTGGTGAGGCTTTGCACATCGGGCACCATCAGGTAGGCGTAGGCCTGGTGGTGGCTGCGGCCCACGCGCCCGCGCAACTGGTGCAATTGGGCGAGGCCGAATTTGTCGGCGCGGCTGATGACGATGGTGTTGGCACTGGGCACGTCGATGCCGGTTTCGATGATGGTGGAACACAGCAGCAGGTTGTGGCGTTGCGCGACGAATTCGCGCATGACTTTTTCCAGTTCGCGCTCGGGCATCTGGCCGTGGGCAATGGCAATGCGTGCTTCGGGCAGGATTTCT
This sequence comes from Lampropedia hyalina DSM 16112, assembly GCF_900129055.1. Lineage (GTDB taxonomy): Bacteria > Pseudomonadota > Gammaproteobacteria > Burkholderiales > Burkholderiaceae_C > Lampropedia > Lampropedia hyalina. The sequence goes on along the minus strand of NZ_FQUZ01000030.1, from coordinate 4,300 downwards.
TCGAGTGCCTGGCGGCGGTTTTCGATGGTTTCGACTTCGTTGTGCAGAAAGTACACCTGCCCACCGCGCTTGAGTTCGCGCAGCACGGCTTCGCGGATGACGCTCTGGCCTTCACTGCGCACAAAGGTCTTGATGGCCAGGCGTTTTTGCGGTGCGGTGGCAATCACGCTGAGGTCGCGCAGGCCTTCGAGTGCCATGCCCAGCGTGCGCGGGATGGGCGTGGCCGTGAGCGTGAGCACGTCCACTTCGGCACGCAGGGCTTTCATGGCCTCCTTGTGGCGCACGCCAAAGCGGTGTTCTTCGTCGATGATGAGCAGGCCGAGGTTCTTGAAGTCGATGCTCGATGACAGCAGCTTGTGCGTGCCCACCACAATGTCCACCGTGCCTTCGGCCAGCCCCTTGGCTGCGGCGTTGATCTCCTTGGTGGTGCGAAACCGGCTCATCTCGGCAATCTTCACTGGCCATTTGGAGAAGCGATCCACCAGCGTCTGGTAGTGCTGTTCGGCCAGCAGCGTGGTGGGTGCAAGAAAAGCGACCTGCTTGCCACCCATGACGGCGACAAAAGCAGCGCGTAGAGCGACTTCGGTCTTGCCAAAGCCCACGTCGCCGCAGACGAGTCGATCCATCGGCTGCGGGCTGACCATGTCGTGGATAACGGCCTGGATGGCGGCGTGCTGGTCGGGTGTTTCCTCAAAGCCGAAGTCCTTGGCAAACACATCGTAATCGGCTTCGCTGAGGCGGAAGGCGTGGCCGACCCGTGCAGCACGGCGCGCGTAGATGTTGAGCAATTCAGCCGCTACGTCACGCACCTGTTCGGCGGCCTTGCGCCGGGCCTTTTCCCACTGGCCGGAGCCGAGCTTGTGCAGTGGCGCATCTTCCGCGCTCACGCCGCTGTAGCGGCTGATCTGCTGGAGCTGGCTGACGGGCACATACAGCACGGCTTCGCCCGCGTATTCGAGGTGCAGAAACTCCTGCAATGCCGGGCTGCCGTCGGGATTTTTTTGCCCCATGTCCATGTTGATGAGGCCCTGGTAGCGACCAATGCCGTGCTGGGCATGCACCACCGGATCGCCGATTTTCAGTTCGGCGAGGTCCTTGATGATGGAATCGATGTCGCTGGCCTGTTCATGGCGTTTGCGCTTGCGGCTGCTGGGGGCGGTGTGGAACAGTTCGGTCTCGGTGACGAACTCGATGCCCGCATCCGGCCAGGCAAAGCCGCGCTGCAACGCGCTGGTGGCAATGCCGGTTTTCTCGTCGCTGTCCAGAAATTCCTGGAGGGTGTCGAAGGCCGGGGCAATCAGGCCGCTGGCGCGGAAGAAGTCGTTGAGGCTCTCGCGCCGTCCCGCACTTTCGGCCAGCAACAGCATGCGGTGGGGGCTGTGGCGCAGATGTTGTTGCAGGCGTGCCAGCGGGTCTTCCGCACCGCGTATGGCCGATACATCGGGCAGCGGGGTGAAGTCGGCACTGTGCGCGCTGGCGGTTTCGGCACTGGCTGCATCGGCGGGTGGGCGCAGTGAGAGTTGCGCCAGCGTCTTGCAGCACTGGTAGAACTGTTCGCTGCTCAAAAATAATGTGGCTGGAGGCAGGGCGGGGCGTTCCTCGTCGTGTTGCAGCAGGCGGTAACGGTCCTGGGTGTCCTGCCAGAAGCGTTGCAGCGCGTCTTCCAGCGGGCCATGCAGCACCAGCGTGGTTTGCGGGCCGAGGTAGTCGAACACCGTGGCCGTGTCTTCAAAGAACAGCGGCAGGTAGTATTCGATGCCAGCCGTGGCCATGCCATTGCCCATATCTTTGTAGATGCGGCTTTTGGTGGGGTCGCCTTCCAGCAACTCACGCCAGCGGCTGCGAAACCGTGTGCGTGCTGCATCGTCCATCGGGAACTCCCGCCCCGGCAGCAGGCGGATTTCCTGCACGGTCTGCTGGCTGCGCTGGGTATCGGGATCGAAGGTGCGGATGGAGTCGATTTCGTCGTCGAACAGGTCGATGCGGTAGGGCTGCTCGGAGCCGTTGGGATAGAGGTCGATCAGGCCCCCACGCACGGCATATTCACCAGGGCTGACCACCTGGGTGACGTGCTGGTAGCCGGCCATCGTCAGTTGTGCCCTGAGTTTGGTTTCGTTGAGGGTTTGTCCGGTCTGGAACTGGAAGGTGTAGCCAGCCAGGAATTCCGGTGGTGCGAGCCGGTACAGCGCGGTGGTGGCCGGAATCAGCAGCACATCGGCCTCGCCCTGCTGGATGCTCCACAGCGTGGCCAGTCGCTCGCTGATGAGGTCCTGGTGCGGCGAGAAGCTGTCGTAGGGCAGTGTTTCCCAGTCGGGGAACAGCACCAGCTTCAGTGCCGGAGCAAAGAAAGCCATTTCGCGCAACAGTCGCAGGGCATCGCTGGTATCGGCCGTCACCACGGCCGTGCGTCGCCCCTGGGTTCGCTCGCGCAGTGCCAGCTGGCTCAGCAGCAGGGCATCGGCAGAGCCGGTGGGCATGGGCAGGGTGTAGCGTTGGCCGGTGGTGAACTTGGGAAGATTCATGGAAAGAGAAGCCGCAGGCCGACGTGCCAATGCGGCGTGAATGGCGAGTGAAAGACAGGTTTTGGAGTGTAGGGGAAATCGTTCCGGCGGGAGGCAACCCGCAAGCGTACATCGATTCGAGAAAAATGCCGGTTTTGTGTTTATGCCAAAAAATGCTGTGCTAGAATCACGATCTTTCGGAGGGATGGCCGAGTGGTTAAAGGCAACAGACTGTAAATCTGTCCTCTTACGAGTACGCTGGTTCGAATCCAGCTCCCTCCACCAGTTCGAGAAAGCACAAAGTTGGCCGGTGCTGCATCTGCAAATTGAAGATCGCGACGCAATTTGCGGGAGTAGTTCAATGGTAGAACCTTAGCCTTCCAAGCTAATGACGCGGGTTCGATTCCCGTCTCCCGCTCCAGATTGGGGTGCAGGTTTGCTTTGTGTTGGTCTGACTGCCCTTGTGGCTCAGTGGTAGAGCACTCCCTTGGTAAGGGAGAGGTCGCGGGTCCGATTCCCGCCAAGGGCACCATCTTTCTGAGGTTTCGGCACGGTGCTGAAAGCTTCTTTATCTGTTTTTGTTTGAGTTTCTTTCGGAGTATAGAAATGGCAAAAGAAAAGTTTGAGCGCACGAAGCCGCACGTGAACGTGGGAACGATTGGTCACGTCGATCACGGCAAGACCACGCTGACCGCAGCGATCGCCACCGTGCTGTCCAAGAAGTTCGGCGGCGAAGCCAAAGGCTACGACCAGATCGACAACGCGCCTGAAGAAAAGGCCCGTGGCATCACCATCAACACCTCGCACGTCGAGTACGAAACGGAAAACCGCCATTACGCCCACGTGGACTGCCCCGGTCACGCCGACTACGTCAAGAACATGATCACCGGTGCCGCCCAGATGGACGGCGCGATCCTGGTCTGTTCCGCTGCCGACGGCCCCATGCCCCAAACCCGTGAGCACATCCTGCTGTCCCGTCAGGTCGGCGTTCCCTACATCATCGTGTTCCTGAACAAGGCCGACCTGGTGGACGACGAAGAACTGCTGGAACTGGTCGAAATGGAAGTGCGTGAGCTGCTCGACAAGTACGAGTTCCCCGGCGACGACACCCCCATCATCCGTGGTTCCGCCCGTCTGGCCCTCGAAGGCGACCAGAGCGAAATCGGCGAAGCCGCCATCCTGAAGCTGGCCGAAGCCCTGGACACCTACATCCCCACGCCCGAGCGTGCTGTGGACGGCGCATTCCTGATGCCCGTGGAAGACGTGTTCTCCATCTCCGGTCGTGGTACTGTGGTGACTGGCCGTATCGAGCGCGGCATCATCAAGGTCGGCGAAGAAATCGAAATCGTCGGTATCCGTGATCTGCAAAAGACCACCGTCACCGGCGTGGAAATGTTCCGCAAGCTGCTGGACCAGGGTCAGGCTGGCGACAACGTTGGTCTGCTGCTGCGCGGCACCAAGCGTGAAGACGTGGAGCGTGGCCAGGTTCTGGCCAAGCCCGGCACCATCAAGCCCCACACCGAATTCACCGCCGAAGTGTATGTGCTGTCCAAGGATGAAGGCGGTCGTCACACCCCATTCTTCGCCAACTACCGCCCGCAGTTCTACTTCCGCACCACCGACGTGACCGGCTCCATCTCCCTGCCCGAAGGCAAGGAAATGGTCATGCCTGGCGACAACGTCTCCATCACCGTCAAGCTGATCGCTCCCATCGCCATGGAAGAAGGTCTGCGTTTCGCCATCCGTGAAGGTGGCCGTACCGTCGGTGCCGGCGTCGTCGCCACCATCATCGCCTGAGT
>NZ_FQUZ01000005.1 GCF_900129055.1 Lampropedia hyalina DSM 16112 | reverse complement strand
AAAGGTATCGCAGGTCTTGGAATAAGAGAATGGACGTGCAGCGACTGCGGGGCGGCACACGAGCGCGACGTGAACGCAGCACGCAACATTCTCGCGGCAGGGCATTGCCGTCTCGCTGGAGGAATCTCCTGCCTTTAGGCAGGGGAGGATGTCAATGGATTGAAGCCGGTGGGCTGGTGGTTTTGGCTGTGCTTGCGGGGATGCGCGGGGCTCCGGGTTTTCGGATGGCCGGGGATGGTGTGGCCGTGTGGCCTCGCAGCGCGGCAAGGACCTGGTCGCGCGGGCCGAACTGCACCACGGCTCCTTCTTTCAGGAGCAGCAGTTTGTCGGTGGCTGCCAGTACCGATTGCCGGTGGGTGATGATGATGGCGGTGGCGTGGCGGGCCTTGATGGCGTTGATGGCATGGATCAGGGCATTTTCTCCCTGGTCGTCGAGGTTGGAGTTGGGTTCGTCCAGCACCACCAGACTGGGCTTTTTGTAGAGTGCGCGGGCCAGGGCAATGCGCTGGCGTTGGCCGCCGGAGAGTTTCACGCCACCGGCCCCGATTTCGGTCTGGTAGCCGTCGGGCAGGCGCAGGATGAGGTCGTGCACGCCAGCTTCCTGGGCGGCCGATACGATGCTGTGCGAGTCCAGTGGGCCGAAGCGGGCGATGTTTTCTGCGACGCTGCCTTCAAAGAGTTCGATGTCCTGTGGCAGGTAGCCGATGTGTGGCCCGAGTTCCTCTTTGTTCCATTCAAAGATATCGGCCCCGTCGAGCCGGACGTTGCCCGACAGTGGTTTCCAGATGCCCACCAGCAGGCGGCTGAGGGTGGATTTGCCCGAAGCACTGGGGCCGATGATACCCAGTGCCTCGCCCCTGGGCAGGGAGAACTGGATGTTGCCCACGATGGGTTTGCTGGAGCCCGGCGGGCCGCCGTACAGGGCTTCGATGCGCAGTTCGCCCTTGGGGGCTGGCAAGGGTAGGGAGGGTGTGTCTGCCGGGTAGGTGTGCAGCAGTTGGCGGATGCGGTCGTGGGCACGGCGGGCGGCCACGAAGTTTTTCCATTGTCCGATCAGGCCTTCGATGGGACTGAGGGCGCGACCGCTCAGCAGCGACGCGGCGATCATCATGCCTGCGCCCAACTGGTTCTGGATGAAGAGCCATGCCCCCAGCCCCAGGGTCAGGGATTGCAAGGCGATGCGGATGGCGTGGGTGGCCGAGGAGATGACCACGGCCCGTTCGCTGGCCAGGGTCTGGTGGTCGAGCATGTCGTGGTGGCGTGCCAGCCAGCGTTGGCGCACATGGGCGATCATGCCCATGGCCTCGATGACTTCGGCATTGCGCAGATTGCTGGCAGCCTGGGCATTGGCACGGATGCGCAACTGGTTGGCCTCGCTCAGGGGTTCGTTGGTGGCCCATTCGTTGATGAAGGCCAGCGCGATCAGGACGATGGCACCGGCAAGCACCAGGCATCCCAAGGCCCAGTGCACCAGGAAGATGATGGCGAGAAATACAACGGTCCATGGGGCGTTGAAAAAGGAGATGATGCCCTGCCCGGTGAGGAATTGCCGAATCTGGTTGAAGTCCGAGAGGGCCTGCTGGGCATTGCCGTTGCCTTCGCGCAGGTAGCTCTGGTAGGTGGCGCGGAATATGCGGTCGTTGAGTTGGGCATCGAGTTGATTGCCGAATCGGATCAGGGCTTTGCCCCGGACGGCTTCGAGCAGGCCCATCAGCACATAAAGCCCCAGCGCGATCAGCGTGAGCATCACCAGGGTCGTGACGTTGAGGCTGGCAAGCACGCGGTCATAGACTTGCAGCATGTAGATGATGGGCGTAATCATCAACACGTTGAGAACGGCAGTGAACACGCCAACTGCCATGAAAATGTGCCGGAACCGGCGCAGGACGGAAAGAACCTCTGAAGGAGGTGTGGGATCATGTTGCATGGTGTTGCCATTATGCACATGCTACGGAGTTTGCCGCAGGAGCATCAGAGCCTGACAAGCCTCTGCGAAGAAGTGCATGGCTGCCGTGCCAAAATCCGGTGCGGCAACGGGGCAATCCGCCCTATGATTGTCCCTGTTTTATTCCGTGTTTCAACTCCATTCAAGAGGTGTTTTGTGCCTGTCAATCTTTCTGTTCCTGAGGTTTCCGATCTGCTGGCCGTTGCGGGGGTGCGCATTGCCGTGGCCGAGGCGGGCATTCGCAAGGCCCACCGCAAGGACCTGACCTTGTTCGTGCTGGATGACGGGGCAGCCGTGGCCGGGGTGTTCACCCAGAACCGTTATTGTGCCGCGCCGGTGCAGGTCAGCCGTGAGCATCTGGCACAGGCTGCCGAGGTGACGGGGCAGGGCATCCGGGCCTTCATCATCAACACCGGCAATGCCAATGCGGGTACGGGCGAGGCAGGCTTGCGCCATGCGCACCAGACAGCGGCGGCCGTGGCCACGCAACTGGGGCTGGAGCCGGTGCAGGTGTTGCCGTTCTCCACCGGGGTCATCATGGAGCCGCTGCCGGTCGATCGCATCGAGGCGGCCTTGCCCGCACTGGCACAGCAGGCCCAGGATGGCGAGGCGGGCAGTGCCGCCCGTTGGCTCCAGGCTGCCCAGGGCATCATGACCACCGACACCGTGCCCAAGGCCGCCAGTGCCAGTGCGACCATTGAGGGCAAGGCCGTGCATGTCAGCGGCATCAGCAAGGGGGCGGGCATGATTCGCCCGAATATGGCGACCATGCTGGGCTTTGTGGCCACCGATGCGGTCGTCGCCCCGGAGTTGCTGCCGCAACTGGTGCGCCAGTTGGCCGATGAATCGTTCAACCGCGTCACCATCGATGGCGATACGTCCACCAACGATTCGTTTGTGCTGGTGGCCACGCACCAGGCGGGCAATGCGCCCATCACCAGTCTGGAGAGCAGCGAAGGCCGGGCCCTGTATGCGGCCTTGCGTGCGGTGGCCCAGCAACTGGCCCATGCGATTGTGCGCGATGGCGAGGGTGCGACCAAGTTCATCACCATCCGCATCACGGGGGCCAAAACATCTGCCGAGGCCGCGCAGGTGGCGTATTCGATTGCCCATTCGCCGCTGGTGAAAACGGCTTTCTTCGCCAGCGACCCGAATCTGGGGCGCATTCTGGCGGCTGTGGGCTACGCGGGCATTGCCGATCTGGATCAGCACCGGATTGCCCTGTATCTGGACGATGTGCATGTGGTGCAGGACGGTGGCCGTCGCGCCGAGTACCGCGAGGAAGATGGCCAGCGGGTGATGGCGCAGGCGGAGATCACCATCCGCGTCGATCTGGGGCGTGGCGATGCCGAGGATACGGTGTGGACCTGTGACCTCAGCCACGATTATGTGAGCATCAACGCCGATTACCGCTCCTGACCCGACGGTGGCGGCCCTCTCCTGCCGTCATGGAAGGAAAGAGGGCCGTGCTCAGGCTTGCTCCCGCCGGGCGAGTTGTGCCGCCAGTGCCAGTACCCGCTGGGCCTGGCGCAGATGCGGCAGGTCGAGCATTTTGCCGTCCAGTCCGATGGTGCCTTGGTCGGGCTGGTCGGCAAATGCCTGCACGACGCGCTCGAACCAGGCGATTTCTGCTGCATCGGGCGTGAAGGCGGCATTGATGATTGGAACCTGTGCCGGGTGGATGGCCAGCTTGCCGGTGAAGCCTGCGCGGCGTGCCGCCTGGGCTTCGGCCTGCAAGCCGGTGCTGTCGCGGTAGTCGGCCCATATGGTGTCCACCGGCTGCACGCCAGCGGCACTGGCTGCGGCCAGGCACAGGCTGCGGGCAAGGCGGAACAGGTCGTCATAGCGGCCATCGGGCAGGCGGTTGTGGCTGGCACCGATGGCGGCGGCCAGGTCTTCCGCACCCCAGGTCAGTCCATGCAGACGGGCATGGGGCTGCTGGTGATAGGCTTGCAGGGCGAACAGGGCCTGCGGCACTTCGGTAACGATGGGCAGGATGCGGATGCCGTGGGCGGGCAGGGCGTGGTGCGCTTCGAGGGCATCCAGGCCGTGGCCCAGGCGCAGTACATCGGCCACTGCGCTGGCCTTGGGCAGCATGATGCCGTCGGGCGCGCCTGCGCAGACGCACAGGTCCTGCATGGCCCAGGGGCTGTCCAGCGGGTTGATGCGCACCCACAGTGGCTGGCGGCGTTGGGCCTTGGGGTGCTGGTGCAGGTATTCGAGCGCGAGCTGTCGGGCCGTGGCCTTGCGGTCGGCGGCGACGGAGTCTTCCAGGTCGAGGATGAGTGCATCGGCTCCCGAGGCGGCGGCCTTGTCCAGCTTGCGTGGGCTGTCGGCCGGGACGAACAGCAGGGAGCGCAGCGGTGCGTGGGATGCAGCGGTGGCTGGAGTATGCGGCATCAGGTGGTCTCCAGGGTGTCGGTATCATTCGTGCCGCTGGCAGGCAGCCGGAACATCAATGCGGTGCGGCTGCAACTGCCCACCAGTTCGCCGCGCTGGTTGTAGGCGCGGTGCTGGAAGACCACGATGCCGTTGTGCGGGCGTGAGCGGCTCTCGCGCTTTTCCTGCACGCTGGTTTCGATGCGCAGGGTATCGCCCACGAATACGGGCTTGGGAAAACGCACCTCGTCCCAGCCCAGGTTGCCCACGGTGGTGCCCAGCGTGGTATCGCCCACCGACACGCCCACCATCAGCCCCAGCGTGAACACGCTGTTCACCAGCGGCTGGCCGAATTCCGTGCCCTTGCTGTATTCGGCATCCAGGTGAATGGCGGCCGGGTTGTGCGTGAGGGCGCAGAACATGAGGTTGTCGGTTTCGGTGACGGTGCGACGGATGTCGTGCTGGAACACCTGGCCGATTTCAAATTGCTCGAAGTAAAGACCTGCCATCGGGTTTCTCCTGGGGGAACGGATGTGGCTGTATCAGCGGGTTTCGGCGAAGAGTTCGCGGCCGATCAGCATGCGGCGGATTTCGCTGGTGCCCGCGCCGATTTCGTAGAGTTTGGCATCGCGCCACAGGCGGCCCAGCGGGTACTCGTTGATGTAGCCGTTGCCGCCGAAAATCTGGATGCCTTCACCGGCCATCCAGGTGGCTTTTTCGGCGCACCAGAGGATGACCGAGGCGCAGTCCTTGCGCACCTGCCGCACATGCTGGCTGTCGAGGCGGTCGAGGTTCTTGCCCACGGTGTAGGCAAAGCTGCGCGCGGCCTGCAAGGTGGTGTACATGTCGGCCACCTTGGCCTGGATGAGCTGGAATTCGCCGATGCTCTGGCCGAACTGCTTGCGGTCGTGGATGTAGGGGATGACGTTGTCCATTACCGCCTGCATGATGCCGATGGGGCCGGCAGCCAGCACGGCGCGTTCGTAGTCCAGCCCGCTCATGAGCACTTTCACGCCGTTGTTCACGCCGCCGAGGATGTTTTCGGTGGGCACTTCCACGTTGTCGAATACCAGCTCGCCGGTGTGGCTGCCGCGCATGCCCAGCTTGTCGAGTTTCTGCGCGACGGAAAAGCCTTTCATGCCTTTTTCGACGATGAAGGCGGTGATGCCGCGCGCACCCTGTGCCGGGTCGGTCTTGGCATAGACCACCAGGGTGTGGGCATCCGGGCCGTTGGTGATCCACATTTTGCTGCCGTTGAGCCGGTAGTGGTCGCCCCGGTCTTCGGCGCGCAACTGCATGCTGACCACATCGGAACCGGCCCCCGGTTCGCTCATGGCGAGTGCGCCAATGTGCTCGCCGCTGAGCAGTCCGGGCAGGTATTTCTGGCGTTGCGCGTCGGTGCCGTTGCGTTTGATCTGGTTCACGCACAGGTTGCTGTGCGCGCCGTAGGACAGGGCCACCGAGGCACTGGCGCGGGAGATTTCTTCCATGGCCACCATGTGTGCCACATAGCCCATGTTGCTGCCTCCGTATTCTTCGGGCACGGTGATGCCCAGCAGCCCGAGTTCGCCGAATTTGCGCCAGAGATCCATCGGGAACTGGTCGTCGCGGTCGAGGGTGGCGGCACGCGGGGCGATTTCGGCGGCGGCGAAGCTGCGCACGGCTTCGCGCAGGGCGTTGATGTCGTCGCCCAGGTCGTGGTCAAGTCCGGGAAGGTGGTGCATGGTGTGTCTCCTGTTGTAGTCATGGGTGGCCTCGGGCGGGCCGGTTGCGGGGGGTGAGGGGGCTGTGCCCGTTCAGGGGGCAGTGGCTTCGAGCGGCTCCAGTTGCAGCAGCGGCGCGCCGTCTGTGACCTGATCGCCCGGCGCGAACAGCAGTTCGGCGACGATGCCCTCGCGCGGGGCGACGATGGTGTGTTCCATCTTCATGGCCTCCAGCACGGCCAGCGGTTGTCCCTGGCGCACACGTTCGCCGGGCTGCACGGCAAACGAGACGACCTTGCCGGGCATCGGGGCGGTGAGGCCGCCGCCTTCGCTCTGCTCATCGTGCTGTGCCAGCGGGTCGATGCGGGTGATGCGGTCGTGGCCTTCGGGTGCGAAGACTTCCACGGCATCGCCGTGCCAGTACACCTGACTGCGCAGTGTCAGGCCCAGGTATTCGACTTCGGTGGCATCCGTCTCGGGCACGGGGGCGTGGCGCAGGGGGCCTTCGCCCAGTGCGGCGGCACGGTGGTCGCCATGTGGGCGGATGCCCAGGTGCAGTGTGCCATCGTGGCGGTAACTCAGCACGGCATCCAGCCGCGTGCCGTCCTGCTCGAACTGGAAGAAGCGTTTGGCCTCGCCCCAGCCGCGCCAGCCGTCGCGCTGGCCGAAGGGGTCGCTGCCCGGTTGCGGGCCGCGCTGTTCCTTGTGGCGCAGGGTGTGGGCAATGGCGGCGGCGATGGTGTGCACCACGCTCCAGGATCGCTGGCCGAACAGGTGGGCGGCTTCGCGTGGAATCAGCGCGGTGTCCAGATTCGCATGGGCGAATGAATCGGTGGCAATGGCACGACGCAGGAACTGCACGTTGTTGGGCAGGCCGACAATGTGCAGTTGCGACAGGGCTTCGTCCAGCCGCGCCAGTGCCTGTTCGCGGGTGTCGCCATGCACGATGAGCTTGGCGATCATGGAGTCGTAGAACGGGCTGATGGCATCGCCTTCGCGCACGCCGTCATCCACCCGCACGGTGCCGACCGTGAAGCTGCTGGCGGCGGGCTTGCGGTATCCATGCAGCGTGCCGGTGGCGGGCAGGAACTGGTTGTCGGGGTTTTCGGCGTTGATGCGGGCCTCGATGGCGTGGCCGTGGATGCGCAGTTGCTCCTGCCGCAGCGGCAGTGGCTCGCCCGCTGCCACGCGCAGTTGCCATTCCACCAGATCGGTGCCGGTGATGGCTTCGGTGACGGGGTGTTCCACTTGCAGGCGCGTGTTCATTTCCATGAAGAAGAAATCCATGCGGCCATCGTCCTGTTGCTCGACGATGAATTCCACCGTGCCCGCGCCCACATAATTCACGGCCCTGGCGGCGGCCACGGCGGCTTCGCCCATGCGCTGGCGCAGCTCTGGGGTCATGCCGGGGGCGGGGGCTTCTTCCAGCACTTTCTGGTGGCGGCGTTGCACCGAACAGTCGCGCTCGAACAGGTGGATGCAGTTGCCGTGTGTGTCGCCAAAGACCTGGATTTCGATGTGGCGTGGCCGTTGCACATATTTCTCGACCAGCACGGCATCGTCACCGAAGCTGTTGCGGGCCTCGCGCTGGCACGATTGCAGCGCGGCATCGAATGCGGCGGCATCCTCGACGATGCGCATACCCTTGCCGCCGCCGCCCGCGCTGGCCTTGATGAGCACCGGGTAGCCGATGCGCTCGGCTTCGCGGCGCAGCAGGTAGGCATCCTGATCGTGGCCGTGGTAGCCCGGCACCAGCGGTACCCCGGCTTTTTCCATCAACTGTTTGGATTCGGCCTTCAGCCCCATGGCGGCAATGGCCGAAGGGGGCGGGCCGATGAAGACCAGTCCGGCATCGGCACAGGCCTGCGCGAACTCCTCGTTTTCGCTCAGGAATCCGTAGCCGGGGTGGATGGCCTGCGCACCGGTGGCCCGTGCCGCATCCAGGATGCGCTGCCATTGCAGATAGCTCTCCTGCGGCGTGTTGCCGCCCAGCGAGACGGCCTCGTCGGCCATTTGCACATGCTTGGCTCGGGCATCGGCATCGGAATGCACGGCCACGGTCTTGATGCCCAGACGGTGTGCGGTGGCGGCGACGCGGCAGGCGATTTCGCCACGGTTGGCAATGAGGATTTTGTGAAACATGGTGGCAATCCCGATGGGGCCGCAGCAGTGATGCTGGCGGCGGGGTGGCAAAAGGATGGAGTGCGGTGGAGCAGGGCTTGACCGAAGCGGTGCTCACATGCGGAACACGCCGAACTGCACGTCGGGAATCGGGGCGTTGCGCGTGGCCGACAGCCCCAGTGCCAGCACGCGGCGCGTGTCGGCGGGGTCGATCACGCCATCGTCCCACAGGCGTGCCGAGGCGTAATAAGGGTGGCCCTGGGCCTCGTACTGGTCGCGGATCGGGGCCTTGAAGGCTTCTTCCTCGTCGGCACTCCACTGGCCGCCCCGGCTTTCGATGCCATCGCGCCGCACGGTGGCCAGCACGCTGGCGGCCTGTTCGCCGCCCATCACCGAGATGCGGGCGTTGGGCCACATCCACAGAAAGCGCGGGCTGTAGGCACGCCCGCACATGCCGTAGTTGCCCGCGCCGAAACTGCCGCCGATGATGATGGTGAACTTGGGCACGTTGGCGGTGGCCACGGCCGTGACCATCTTCGCGCCGTGGCGGGCAATGCCTTCGTTCTCGTATTTGCGCCCCACCATGAAGCCGGTGATGTTTTGCAGGAACACCAGCGGAATTTTGCGCTGGCAGCACAGCTCGATGAAGTGCGCGCCTTTCTGCGCACTTTCGGAAAACAGAATGCCGTTGTTGGCAATGATGCCCACCAGCATCCCTTCGATGCGGGCAAAGCCCGTGACCAGCGTGGTGCCGAAGCGGGCCTTGAATTCGTCAAAATCGCTGTCATCGACGATGCGGGCGATGATCTCGCGCACGTCGAAGGGTTTGCGTGTATCGGTGGGGATGATGCCGTACAGTTCTTCGGCGGCATGGCGGGGCGGGCGCGCCGGTGCGTCCGCCGGGTCGGCGGGCTTGGCGCGGTGCAGGTTCTTCACCTTTTCGCGGGCCAGTGCCAGCGCGTGGGCATCGTTCTGCGCCAGATAGTCGGCCACGCCCGACAGGCGGGTGTGCACGTCACCGCCGCCCAGGTCTTCGCTGCTGACGACTTCGCCGGTGGCGGCCTTCACCAGCGGTGGGCCACCCAGGAAGATGGTGCCCTGGTTCTTGACGATGATGGTCTCATCGCTCATGGCAGGCACATACGCGCCACCGGCCGTGCAGCTTCCCATCACCACGGCAATCTGCGCAATGCCCTGCGCGCTCATGTTCGCCTGGTTGTAGAAGATGCGGCCAAAGTGGTCGCGGTCGGGGAACACCTCATCCTGATTGGGCAGGTTCGCCCCGCCCGAATCCACCAGATAGATGCAGGGCAGGCGGTTCTGCTGGGCGATTTCCTGGGCACGCAGGTGTTTCTTGACGGTCATCGGGTAGTAGGTGCCGCCTTTGACGGTGGCATCGTTGCACACCACCATGCAGTCCACGCCACTGACGCGGCCAATGCCCGCGATCACGCCCGCGCCGGGCGCGGCATTGTCGTACAGGTTCAGCGCGGCCAGTGGAGCAATTTCCAGAAACGGCGAGCCGGGATCCAGCAGGGCCTGCACGCGGTCGCGTGGCAGCAGCTTGCCGCGCGCCAGATGTTTTTCGCGGGCAGCGGCACCGCCGCCCTGTTCGATGGTGGCAAAGCGATCATGCAGATCGCCCACCAGCGCGTGCATGGCACTGGCGTTGGCCTGAAAGTCGGCAGAGCGGGGATTGAGCCTGCTGTGGAGGATGCTCATGAGGGGTGTCTCCTGTACGGTGGGGTCTGTGCCCGGCCCTTTGTGGTTCAAGGCTTTGATGTTAGGCCGACCGCGCAGGCGAAGTGGGTCAAAAAGGTTGCAATTCATGCCATTTCAGGCCATAGTCTCGCATGGTTTCTCTTCTGGAGTTTGGTCATGAATCATTTTGAGTCTGTCCGCAAGACCCCAAAAACCCTTTACAGGCCGGTACATGCCACGCCGGTGGAGTTTCTTCAGGCGGTGCTGGCAGCCTATGCAAAGTATGGTCGCAGTCCAGAGGCTGCGTTGCAGCAGGCACAAATCACGCCATCGTTGTGGCAGCAGGGTACTGGAGGGGAGGGAGTGGAGCGCATCACCGCGCTGCAAATGGAACGCCTGTCGGCGTATGCCATGCACGAGCTGGACGATGAGGCTCTGGGCTGGTTCAGCCAGCCCATGCGCTGGGGCAGCTATGGCATGCTGCTGCGGGCATCGCTGTCGTCGCCCACGCTGGGCGTGGCCTTGCAGCGGTGGTGCCGCCACCACGGCCTGCTGACCCAGGACGTGGTGTTGCAGTGGCAGCGCGACTCTGCGCAGGCGCGCATTGTCTTGCAGGAGAACCGGCCGCTGGGGGTGTTTCGCATCTTCTGCCTGGTGTCGATGCTGCGCAATCTGCATGGTGTGGCCTGCTGGCTGGTGGATTCGCCCATTCGCCTGTTGCGGCTGGAGCTGCCGTTTCCGGCTCCCGCCTATGCCGATGCACTCGCCCTGCTGTTTCCCGGCCCGATTGGCTACGATGCCCCGGTGGCCTGCCTGCACCTCGATGCCACTCACCTGGCGATGCCGCTGTGCCGCAACGAGACCGAACTCAACGACATGCTGCGCCGCGCGCTGTACGTCATGGTCAAGCCGTACCGGCGCGACCGTTCGCTGCTGCGCCGGGTGCGCCAGCGATTGCGGGCCAGTTTGAGCACGCCCTACGCCACGCCGCAGACCGCACAGACGCTGGCGCACGAGCTGCATCTGTCGGTGCGCAGTCTGCACCGGTTGCTCCAGGAAGAAGGCGTGACGCTGCAATCCATCAAGAACGAGGTGCGACGCGAACGCGCCACCGAACTGCTGGTGCGCACGCGCCACCCGGTCAAGCAGATTGCGGCCATGTCCGGCTTCGACAACGTCAAGAGCTTTGCGCGTGCCTTCCTGGGCTGGACGGGACAAACACCACAGCAGTACCGCCAGCAGCACCAGCCTTTGGATTCGGGCTGAATGCGGTTGGGAGGAGTCGATTTACTTCAGCCGAGGCCCTGCCATGCGGTGCAGCGTGTCATCCTTCCAGAGGAAATGGTGCACGATGACCATGCCGATGTGCCCGGCAATCAGGGCCAGCAATACCCAGCCCAGCACGCCATGCGCAGCATTGGCAGGGGCCATCATCCAATCGACCCGTTCGCTGGCATCGAACAAGGGCACCACGCCGAACAGGCTGAAAGGGCGGCCAGAGCCGATGAGCCGCAGCAGCGCGAGGGTGGGCACCAGCACCATCAGCCCGTACAGGCCCACATGCCCGAGCATGGCGGCCCAGCCCAGCAGCGTGGCCTCGTGCGCTGGCCTGCGCTTCAGGTTCAGCAAGGCCCACAGGCCGCGCAGCAAGACCAGTACCAGCAGCACGATGCCCACGCTGTTGTGCGTGCCGACCATGAAGGATTCGCGTGGGTTCAAGTCCAGCGTGACCTTGAGCACCATGCCGGTGAATTGCCAGCCCATCAGCAGGGCCATGCCCCAGTGCAGCATCCGGCTGATGCGTCCGTAGCGGCGCGGGCTGTCGAACCAGGGGTTGGCAGGGGCACTGGGCGGGGCAGGAGTGGACATGGCAGCAGAGTGGGGTGGAGATTGAGCGAGGTGAACAGCTTCTTAGGCAGGTGCGAGCCACAGGCCCAGCACAATGCCCAGAAACAGCGTAAAGCCCAGCCAGTGGTTGAGGCGGAACGCCCGGAAGCAGTCGGTGCGTTCGCGCAGGCGAATCAACCGCCAGTGCCAGAAGACCTGGGTGGCCGCAACCGCCAGTGCCAGCCATTGTGGCCAGCCCAGCGCGTAGGGCTGCACGGCCCACAGCCACAGCAGCAGCGAGACGATGTAGCAGGCCATCACGCCCGCCACGTCCCAGCGTCCCAGCGTGATGGCGGAGGTTTTCATGCCGAGCTTCAGATCGTCGTCCCGATCCACCATCGCGTATTCGGTGTCGTAGGCAATCGTCCACAGCAGGTTGCTGGCCAGCAGCAGCCATACCACGGCGGGAACCTGCTCCTGCACGGCAGTGAAGGCCATCGGGATGCCCACGCTGAAGGCCACGCCCAGCACGGCCTGGGGCATGGCAAAAAAGCGTTTGGCATACGGGTAGAACACCGTGATGGCCACGGCGAAGAACGACCAGTACACGGTCAGGCGGTTGGTGGTGAGCACCAGCCCAAAGGCCAGCAGCGTCAGGGCCAGCCCCACGCCAGTGGCTTCCTTCACGCTGATGCGACCGCTGGTGACGGGGCGCGCCACCGTGCGCTTGACATGCCGATCGAATTCGCGGTCGGCAATGTCGTTGATGCAGCAGCCCGCGCTGCGCGTGAGAATCGTGCCCAGGGTAAAGACCAGCAGCAGATGCCAGCCCGGAAAACCTTCGGCGGCCAGCCACAGGGCCGAGAGGGTGGGCCACAGCAGCAGCAGCCAGCCAGCCGGACGGTTCCAGCGGATCAGGTCCAGATAGGCTTTGGTCTTGGTGGCGATCAGGGTGGAAAGGGGCAGTGGATGCGTTGTCATGGAACAGGCCCGCAGTGGAGCAGAAACCGGAAAACGGCAGGGTCACCATCATACCGGCTTGTCGTATCCACATTGTGTCGTGCTCCAGTATCCGCATGGCCGTGGGGCCACCGTTCTGGATTGGGGGCGTTGCCGTTCGCGCCGCCAGAGGGAGCCGCTATACTGGCTGGGGAGCCTTTGGGAAGGTCTGCCAAACCCGTCGCGCCACCCCCACGTTGCTGCCTGCCTGAACAGAAATCCTATGCCTTCCAAGTTTCGCCGCATTGCCCTGATTGGCAAATACCAGACCATTCCTTCGGTGGAAATCAGCAACATCTCGCGTGCCGTGGTCGAAGATGTGGCCCTGTTCCTCGCCCGCCAGGGCTGCGAGGTGGTGCTGGACACCGACACCAGCGAAAATCTGGGGCTGGATCACTGGCCCGTGCTCACCCCCGACGAAATCGGCCAGCAGTGCGACCTCTGCATCGCCATTGGTGGCGACGGCACCATGCTGGGCATTGCACGCCAGTTGGCGCGTTATGGCACGCCGCTGATCGGCATCAACCAGGGCCGGGTGGGCTTTGTCACCGATCTGCCGCTGGAAGGGTTCCAGGAGCAGCTCGCCCCCATGCTGCACGGCACTTACGATGAAGATTTGCGCCCGCTCATTCATGCCCGCGTCATCCGCGCGGGCGAGTGCATCTACGAGGCCCATGCCGTCAATGATGTGGTGCTCAGCCGGGGCGGGCTGTCGGGCATGCTGGAAATCCGCATGGAAGTGTCGGGGCAGTTCGTCTCCAACCAGCGCGCCGATGGCCTCATCATTGCCTCGCCCACCGGCTCCACGGCCTACACGCTTTCGGTGGGCGGGCCTATCGTGCATCCGGCCACGGGTGGCTGGGTCGTCGCGCCGATTGCCCCGCACAAGCTTTCCAACCGCCCGCTGGTACTGCCGGATTCCAGCGATATTGCCGTCGAAGTGCTGGGCGGGCGCGACATGAGTGCCAGCTTCGACATGCTGTCTTTCTCCAGCATTCTGCTGGGCGACCGTCTGCTGGTGGGCCGCTCGACCTACAGTGCCCGTTTCCTGCACCCCAAGGGCTGGAACTATTACGCCATGCTGCGCAACAAGTTGGGCTGGAACGAGGGGGGGAGCTGACATGGCCTTGCGCCGCATGGTGTTGCGCCACTTCGTGGTCGTGCAGTCGCTGGACCTTGACCTGCACACCGGCTTTACCGTGCTCAGTGGCGAGACCGGCGCGGGCAAGTCCATCCTCATCGATGCCCTGCAACTGGTGCTGGGTGCACGTGCCGATGCCCTGTGGGTGCGTCAGGGGGAGGAACGCGCCGAAGTCGCTGCCGAGTTCGACATTCCACCGGATTTGCTCGACTGGCTGACGGAACACGGCTTCGATCACACCGCTACCGATGGCCTTGTGCTGCGCCGCACCGTGGATACGCAGGGGCGCAGCCGAAGCTGGATCAACGGCTCGGTGGCCACGGCCACGCAACTGCGCACCGTGGGCGAACATTTGGTGGACATTCATGGCCAGCACGCCTGGCAAAGCCTGACCCGTGCCAGTGCCGTGCGCGCCCTGCTCGATGGCTATGCCGGCAGCAACCCCCAGCCCGTGCAGCAGGCCTGGCAGGTCTGGCGCAGGGCGCAGGAGGCCCTGCAACATGCCCGCCAGAACGAAGCGCAATTGCAGCAACGCCGCGAGATGTTGCAGTGGCAACTGGGCGAACTGGCCAAGCTGGCTCCCCGGCCCGGTGAGTGGGAAGAACTCAACGCCGACCACACCCGCCTGTCGCATGCGCAGACCTTGC
Organism: Lampropedia hyalina DSM 16112; assembly: GCF_900129055.1. Taxonomy (GTDB): domain Bacteria; phylum Pseudomonadota; class Gammaproteobacteria; order Burkholderiales; family Burkholderiaceae_C; genus Lampropedia; species Lampropedia hyalina. Next base: position 121,439 of record NZ_FQUZ01000005.1, on the reverse strand, counting down.
AGGACACGGCCCGACAGGCCTGGGCGGCACTGGAAGACGAAGGGGCAGCCAGCACCGGCATCCACCGCGCCCTGCAACTGCTCCAGACCCAGGCATCGCTGGAGCCGCGTTTTGCCGAATGGGGCGAAATTCTGCAAGCCGCTGCCAATCAGGTGGCCGATGTGGCCCACAGCCTCAGCAGCTATGGCGATGCCGCCGAACCAGACACCGACACCTTGCAGGCTCTGGATGAACGGGTGGGACAATGGCTCTCCCAGGCGCGCCGCTACCGCGTGCCGCCCGATAGACTGCCTGCGCTGGTGCAGCAATGGCAGGACGAACTCACGGCACTGGAACACCAGGCCGATCTGGAACAGTTGCAGGCCGCGCAGACACAGGCACAGCAGCACTACCAGACGCTGGCGCAGGCACTCTCACACCAGCGTGCCCAGGCGGCTCCCCGGCTCTCCGGGGCCATCAGTGCCGCCATGCAGGCACTGGGAATGCCCGGCGGGCGTTTTGTCGTGCATCTGGACGCACTGGCAGAGCCTGCCGCGCACGGTCTGGATGGCATTGAGTTTCAGGTGGCAGGCCATGCAGGAGCCAGCCCACGGCCCATTGGCAAGGTTGCTTCGGGCGGGGAGCTCTCCCGCATCAGCCTGGCGATTGCCGTCACCACCAGCCAGTTGGGGGCTACTCCTACGCTGATTTTCGATGAAGTCGATTCCGGCGTGGGCGGTGCAGTGGCCGAGACCGTCGGACGGCTCATGCGCCAGCTCGGTGGCGACCGGCAGGTGCTGGCCGTCACCCACCTGCCCCAGGTGGCGGCCTGTGCGCACCACCACCTGCTGGTGCGCAAACAGCCAACCGGACAGAGCGTCAGCAGTACCGTGCAGCCGGTTCAGGAGGCCCAGCGCGTGGAAGAAATCGCGCGGATGCTGGGGGGCGAAACCATCACGGCCACCACCCGCGCCCACGCACGGGAAATGCTCGACGGGGCTGCTGCAAGCCCTGTGGTCGCCCGTTCCAGGGCAAAGTCCAGAAAGAATTGACACATGTTGGAGTTGGTCATCATCACCGGGATGTCCGGGTCAGGCAAATCCGTGGCATTGCACGCGCTGGAAGATGCAGGCTATTTCTGCATCGACAACCTGCCGCCCGAATTGCTGCTGCCCAGCCTGGAGCTGGACCGCAATCTGCAAAGCCAGAAGATTGCCATTGCGATTGACGTGCGCACGGCCTCCTCGCTGCCACTGGTGCCCCGCATCGTGCAGGAAATCCGCCAGCAGCAGGATGTGCGCTTGCAGGTCATTTTTCTGGATGCCTCCACCGAGGCTCTGGTGCGACGATTCTCCGAAACCCGCCGCCGCCACCCGCTCTCCAGCGGCTCGGATGCCCATGGAGACGATGCGCTCACCCAGATCATTGGCAAGGAGCGCGAGTTGCTGGCGCAACTGCGCGATGTCTCGCTGGTCATCGACACCAGCCACAGTCGTGCCGCGCAGCTCCAGGCTAACCTCAAGCAGTTTCTGGAGATTCCGCCGGGGCACCTGACGCTGCTGTTCCAGTCATTTGCCTTCAAGCGCGGCATTCCGCGCGATGCTGACTATGTGTTCGACGTGCGCATGTTGCCCAACCCCTACTACCAGCCCGAATTGCGCCCACTGACCGGACGGGACAAACCCGTGGCCGAGTTTCTGGCCGCAGAGCCTGCGGCACAGGCCATGGAGCAGGACATTGCCCAGTTTCTGCACAAGTGGTTGCCGCAACATGCCCAGAACCACCGCAGCTATGTCAGTGTGGCGATTGGCTGCACCGGCGGGCAGCACCGCTCGGTGTTCCTGGTGGAGCAATTGGCAACGGCGTTTCAGCGCGAGCCGCAATGGACCACGCTGAAACGCCACCGTGAGATTGCCAGCCACCTCGTGGAAGATGCCACGGATGCCGGCTCCCGACCGGTCACTTGGTGACGTTGGCCCCGAACCATTGTGTGGAGATGCGGGCGGCCGTGCCATCCTGCTTCATGCTGGCCAGGGTCTCGTCGAGTTGCTTGAGCAGCTCGGTGTCTTCCAGGCGCGTGCCGACACCGTATTCCTCGGTGCCGAAGTGTTCGTCGAGCACGCGGAATTCGCTGGAACGCTTGGCCACATAGTAGCGGCCCACCACTTCATCGACCACTACGGCATCCAGGCGGCCAGTGCCCAGGTCCATCAGGGCGGTGATGTTGTCGCCAAAGGTCTTCAGTTCCTTGAAGCTGCGGGCCACTTCGGCTTCTTTCTCGATGGCTCCCACGGCACTGCTGCCTTCCTGTGCCCCTACGGTCTTGCTGCGCAGGTCTGCCTTGGTCTGAATGGGCGAGGCAATGGTGACGATGATGATCTGGTGGTTTTCCATGTAGGGCGCGGTGAAGGCAATGTTCTTCTTGCGCTCTTCGGTGATGGTCAGACCGTTCCAGAGCACATCGACGCGCTTGCCGTTGAGTTCGGCCTCCTTGGCATTCCAGTCGATGGGCTTGAACTCGGCATTGATGTTCAGGCGTTTGGCCGCTTCGCGTGCCATGTCGATGTCAAAGCCGACCAGTTCGTTCTGCTCGTTGCGAAAGCCCATGGGCGGGAAGTTGTCGTCCAGCCCCACCACGATTTTCGTGATGGCGGCCGGTGTGGCAGGTGCCGGTGCGGCTGCCGATGGAGCGGCGGGTTCATTCTTGCCACAGGCCATCAGCAAGGCGGTGGCGGACAGCATGAGGAGCAGGGTGCGTTTTTTCATGATGGAGGGTGCTGCGGGGGCACAGAGGCCCCGTGGTTGAAAAAAGACACGGTTGTGTCAGGGACGAAGCGCGGCCTGTATTTTCCCCCGATTTGGCCAAGATGCAACGTGTTGAGCAACGACACGAAGGCAACACCGGCCTGTTGGTTTCAACCTTGCCGCTGGCGCAGGGCCTCGTACAGGCAGACGGCACTGGCGACCGAGACGTTGAGGCTTTCCACTGCACCCTGCATCGGAATGCCGACCAGTTCGTCGCAGGTCTTGCGGGTGAGCTGGCGCATGCCTACTCCCTCTGCACCCAGTACCAGGGCGATCGGGCCGCGCAGGTCGGTCTGGTAGATGGTCTTGTCGGCATCGTCGCTGGTGCCGATGATCCAGATGTTGCGCTCTTTCAGCTCGTTGAGGGTGCGCGCCAGATTCGTGACCATGAAGTAGGGCACGGTTTCGGCCGCGCCGCTGGCCACCTTGGCCACGGTGGCATTGATGCCGGCGGCATGGTCCTTGGGCGCGATGATGGCATGCGCGCCCGCGCCGTCGGCCACGCGCAGGCAGGCTCCCAGATTGTGCGGGTCGGTCACGCCGTCGAGCACCAGCAGCAGGGCGTTGGCGGGCAGTTGGTCGAGCAGGTCATCGAGGCTGTGGGCCGAGGGCAGGGCGGCGACGCGCGCGGCCACGCCCTGGTGGCCGTGGCTGCCGGCCATCTTGGCGATGCGCAGGGAGTCGGCCTCGATGAGGCGGACATTGGCCTCGCGCGCACGGGTCAGGAACTGCTTCATGCGGGCATCGCGCCGCGAGGCATCGAACAGCACTTCCTGAACGGATTCGGGGGCGGTCTTGAGCCGCACGGTGATGGCATGGAAGCCAAAGAGAACTTTGTGAGCGGTCATGGCGGTCAGATTTGGGGTGTGCTGTGTTGCAGTGCATCCAGCACCGGAAATGCGCCGGGCAGAATCGGCTCGACGGTGGGAGGCAGGCTTTGCCAGGCGATTTGCTGGCCTTCCTGTGGCTGGGGATTGCCCTGCCAGAGGCGCACCTTGCACCAGTGCAGGCGCACCTGGGCGTGGGGATAGTCGTGTTCGGTGGTGCGCCAGATTTCAACGTGCTGGTGGTCGATCTGGATGCCCAGTTCTTCGTGCATTTCGCGTTGCAGGGCCTGTGCCACGCTTTCCCCGGCCTCCAGCTTGCCGCCCGGAAACTCCCAGTAGCCCGCATAGGGCTTGCCGTGCGGGCGGGAGCCGAGCAGGAATTCGCGGTCGTCGTCGCGCAGCAGGATGGCAACGGCGACTTCGACCCGGGGCGGGGTGGATGGGGTGAGTGTGGCGTTCATGAGTAGGGAGTGTGTGTAGGGTTCAGGCTTGGCCCTGACGACCCAGGTAGTCGCGGGCAAACTGGTAGGCCACCCGGCCACTGCGCGAGCCGCGCTCCAGTGCCCAGACCAGGGCTTCGGGGCGGGCCTGGGCCAGTTGGGCTTCGGGCAGGCCGAAATGGCGCAGCCATTGCATGGCAATCGCCAGGTATTCGTTCTGGCTGAACGGGTAGAAGCTGATCCACAGGCCAAAGCGTTCGGACAGCGACACTTTTTCCTCGATGGCTTCGCCGGGATGAATTTCGCCGCTGGCCGTATGCTTGACGGACTGGTTGTCGGCCATGTATTCGGGCAGCAGGTGGCGGCGGTTGCTGGTGGCATAGACCAGCACATTGGGCGTGGCACTGGCAATCGAGCCATCCAGAATGGATTTGAGGGCCTTGTAGCCTTTTTCGCCTTCATCGAAGCTGAGGTCGTCGCTGTAGATGATGAAGTGCAGCGGAGAATCGGCCACGGTCTCCACGATGTCCGGCAAGTCCACCAGATCGTCCTTGTCCACCTCGATGAGGCGCAGTCCCTGGGGGGCAAAGTGGTGCAGGCAGGCCTTGATGAGCGAGGATTTGCCCGTGCCGCGCGCGCCGGTCAGCAGCACGTTGTTGGCGGGCCGCCCCTGCACGAACTGGCGCGTGTTGGCGACGATGCGCTCTTTTTGCGTATCCACTTCGCGCAGGGCATCCAGAGCCAGCGGGGCGACGTGGCGCACTGCTTCCAGCCGGGCGCGGCCATTGACGGTCTTGCGATACCGCCAGGCCACGGCCTCGTCCCAGTCGGGCGCGGTCAGCGGGGTGGGCAACAGGGCATCGAGCCGGTCGAGCAGCCGGTCGGCCTTGGCCAGCAGGTGGGTGAATGTTTCGTTCATGGAGCGGATGCCGGGCATGCCGGGGCGCGGGTCGGGGAATCGGTTCAGGGGGTGAAATGGTACAGCATTAGGGAAGGTCTGCAAAACCCTTGCGGTAAGCCCGCGCCCGCCAGTGGGATGCAGCGCAAGGCGGCTTTTGCGGTCAATAGCGGGGCTATTGACCGCAAAAGCCAACGCGGCGATGCGCCCAGTGGCGGGATGCGGGCGGCGCAACGGGTTTTGCAGACCTTCCTTAGGGTGGTGCAACCGGGCAGGGCGCGCAGGCACTGCCGGGCGAATTGTGGTTTAATACGTCGCCTTCGGGAAGTTTGACCACATACATAGGTTCGACTTCCCGAAAGTCCCCGAAAGGGAGTATCCCGCAATTGCTGCATCCGTCATCACGGAGTGTACATCCGGCCTGAATGGGGCGGTGGCCGCTTCCGGGTGCAGTACCGCCAGTGTGGCTGTGCCAGCGTTGTGCTGTGCGGCTGCGGACGGGGGAGAGACTTTCGTGCCCGCAAACCTCCATTTCATTGCCATCGGCCTGGGCTGATGGCATACAACAAGGTACACAGCATGGATCTCGCACTTCCTCTCTGGTTTGAAGTCGGCTCGCTCGTCATTCTGACGCTGATTCTCGTCGCCGACCTGCTCATCATCATCAAACGCCCGCACATTCCTTCGATGAAGGAGGCCACTGGCTGGGTGACGTTCTATATCGGTCTGGCACTGGTGTTTGCCGCGCTGATGTTCGTGTTCGCCGGGGGCGAGTCCGCGGGCCAGTTCGTGGCCGGGTGGCTGACCGAATATTCGCTTTCCATCGACAATCTGTTCGTGTTTGTGCTGCTGATGTCGCAGTTCAAGGTGCCCAAGAAGTACCAGCAGGAGGTGCTGATGGTGGGCATCATCCTGGCACTGGTGCTGCGCGGCATCTTCATTCTGCTGGGTGCGCAACTGATCCAGAACTTCAGCTGGATTTTCTATATCTTCGGTGCCTTCCTGGTCTATACCGCCTACAAGCAGGCGTTTGCCGGTGGCGATGAAGACGAGAATCACGAGCCTGCCATCGTGCGGCTGGTGCGCAAGCGCATGGAAATTGCCCCGCACTTCGATGGCGCAAAAATCCGCACGGTGTTTGAAGGACGCAAGGTCTGGACACCGATGATTATTGTGTTCATCGCCATTGGCTTTACCGACCTGATCTTTGCGATTGACTCGATTCCGGCGATCTTCGGCATCACGCAAAGCCCGTTCATCGTGTTCACGGCCAATATTTTCGCGCTGATGGGTCTGCGCCAGTTGTACTTCTTGCTGGGGGGGCTGCTGGACAAACTGGCCTATCTGCACCTGGGCATTGCCTTCATTCTGGCCTTCATCGGGGCGAAGCTGTTCTTCCATGCCATGCACGTCAATGAAGTGCCGTTCATCAATGGTGGCCAACCCGTGCTGTGGGCACCTGAGATTTCCACCTGGACTTCGCTGGCGGTGATCGTCGGTGCCATGACGGTGGCGACCGTGGCCAGCCTGGTGTTCCGCAAGCAGGATGCCTGATGATGGGGCTGCCCCTGTTTTGGCGGCGGCTTTCTCTGGTAAAGCCCATGTAAACCTGCCGCCCCTTGCTTGTCGCGCTGGAACCTTTGTAATCCAAAGGAACCGAATTTCCTGCCACGATGGAATAGTCAATGACCATACAGAATCAGGAGGTGGGTTTCATGGAATATATCGCAAGTGTGGTTTCACAGGGAGTGCAGCGGGCCACTGCCCAGGCACGTCGCGCGCTTCTTCATGGCCGGGGTTTCAGAAGCATGGCCATGCTGCTGGGTCTGGGCTGTGCCATGGCATTGCCCGCAGCCGCATCGGGCGTGGGTTGGTCGATTAGCGTCGGATCGGGTGGCTTTCATGCACAGCCCCGCGCCTCGGTGAACGTGCACAGCCGCCTGCCCTACTACCGGCACCATCAGACTGTGGTGCAGCATGGGGCTGTGGGGGTGGCAACTCCCGGAGTGGTTTATGTCAGGCCGCCTGTGGTGCATTATTCGCCCGTCACGGTCTGGCCACACACCCGGCCTGTCCATGTGGTGCCACCCATGGTCGCGCCGGTCGTCGTGGCACCGTATCCACCGCCACCTCCCCGTTTTGTGCCACCGGCTGTACGCCATCAGCCACCACCACGGGTGGTACATCACCGAGGGCCGCCGCCCCCACCGCCACCGCACCGCGTGGTGGTGCCACGGCATCATGCGGCAGTGCCTGCGCCGGTGCATCCGCAGCGACCGCACTGGCAGGCGGCACCTGCACCACGCCCCGGCGTTTCCTATGGCCCGCCACCGGATCGCCATTGGCAGCGACAGCGTTTCGATGCCCCCTATCCCCACCGGTAAAAGCAAAAGCGGGGGTGCCAGGTAGCACGCCCGCTTTGGGTGGTGGCTCACGTCTTCAGAGCGTGTTTGCGTTCTCAGAATGCGTGGGCCGGATTCATGCCGTGCTGGCCTGAACGGCCCGCCTGCATTCAGTTCTGCTCGTCGTCTTCTTCTTCCTCTTCGTCATCGTCGCTGGAGCCGTATTCGACCAGAGGCTGATCCAGCAATTCCTCGACGAGGCTGGCACGGAAAATCGCCAGACGGCGGGCAGCATCCTGTACGCCTTCTTCGTCGCTTTCGGTGATGTCGGCCACCAGCAGTTCCGGGCTGGTGGAGAGGATGACTTCAATGTAGTTGTCGGCCAGGATGGCGGCAGATTGGTACTTCTCGTCGGACATGGTGCGCTCCAGTGGTTGGTGGAACGACCATGCTATGGGCTTTGTGTGACAAATCATCGGGCAGCCGTTGGGGTGGCCACTGGCTCTGTCAAATAATCTCCTGCAAGACTTCCGGCGGGCGCGCCAGCCGTGTGCCTTTGGGTGTGACCACCAGTGGGCGGTTGATGAGTATCGGGTGTTGCGACATGGCATCCAGCAACTGTTCATCGGTGGTGTCGCTGGAGTCCAGTCTCAGTTCCGTGAAGAGGGCTTCCTTGCTGCGCACCACTTCTCTCACGCTCAGGCCGCTGTCGTGGATGAGCCGTTGCAGGGTGGCACGGTCGGGCGGCGTGGCAAGGTAGTCCACGATGGTGATCGCGTAGTCATGCTCCTGTAGCAACTGAAGGGCCTGACGGGAGGTTGCGCAACGGCCATTGTGGTAGATGGTGGCATGGCCGGGAGTGATGGGGGTGTGGCTCATGGTGATGCTCGCATGCAAAAGTCATGGAATGGATGACAGATTCTGGCGCAAAACAAGAGTCATGCGTGCCCATCCCTGCGCCTCAACCCTACCACCAGCGCGGCCAACAACAGCAGGCCCCCGATGCTGCCCGCCACCACGACAAAGGCGTGTGCGAATGCGGCATGTGCCGCCGTGACCAGGGCATTGGCCGTGGCAGGGGGCAGGGAAGCTGCGACCAGCAGGGCTTCGTCCAGGCTGTCGAACACCACGGGGCTGAAGTTCTGTGCCTCTGGCAGGTACAGTGCGGCAGCATAGCTGGCGGTCATCAGGCTGCCCATCAGGGCCACACCCAGCGAGCCGCCCAACTCGTAGGAGACTTCTTCGATGGAGGCCGCCATGCCCGCCTTGTGCGGCGGTGCCGTGAACATGATGGCACTGGATGCACCCGTAATGGCCGTGCCCGCCCCCAGGCCAAAGACGGCCAGACCGATCAGCAGGGGCCAGGAGGCGGCTTCATAGTGCCACACAGCCGCCAGAAGCCCCAGCCCTGCCATTGTCATTCCCGCTACCAGAATCGTCTTGGAGCCTGCACGGGGCAGCCACAACCCGGCCACCGGCCCAGCCAGAAAAGCCGCCACCGGCATTGGCAGCATGTAGTAGGCGGCGGTCAGTGGCGACAGCCCCAGCACCAGTTGCAGCCATTGGCTGAATACCAGTTGGAAGCCCACCAAGGCCAGAGCCACGGTCACGGCTGCCAGCACGCCAGAAGAAAAATCGCGCTGGCGAAACAGACTGAAATCAATCAACGGGTTGTGAATGTGCACTTGCCGCCATGCGAATGCCGCCAGAAAGGCCACGCCCAGCAAAGCGGTGCCCAGCACTTCCAGCCACGCAGGCTGGTTCTGTGCCGCCGCCTTGATGGCATAGGTGCTTCCCAACAGGCCGAGCAGCACCAGCACCGAGCCGATGCGATCCCAGTCGCGCTGGGCGTTACCGGCATCGTTGGCAATGAACCAGGCCACCAGCGGCAGGGCGAGCACCACCACCGGCACATTGATGAGAAACACCGCGCCCCACCAGAAATATTCCAGCAGAAAACCCCCGACCACCGGCCCCAGAGCGGCTCCGCCCGAAGCGACGGCAGCCCATACGCCAATCGCAAAGCCGCGCTCTTTTTGATCCGGGAAACTGTGGCGAATGATGGCCAGCGTTGCAGGCATCATCAAGGCTGCCCCCACGGCCAGCATGGCGCGGGCGGCAATCAACGAAGTGGCTGTGGGCGAATAGGCGGCCCACAGCGATGCCACGCCAAACACCACGAGTCCGCGCATGAAGACGCGCCGGTGGCCATAGCGGTCTCCCAATGCACCGGCTCCAGGCAACAGCCCGGCCACCACCAGCGGGTACATGTTCACGATCCAGAGTTTTTCCTTGGCCGATGCCGACAGCGCGTGGGTCAAGGTCGGCAGTGCGGTGTAGAGCACGGTCACATCCACCACGATCATCGACAGGGCCACGGACACCAGGGCCAGCACCAGCCAGCGGTGGACAGGGCCTTGGAGCGGTGTTTCGGATGGGGTGGGGGGAGTGGACGAGGGGTAAGTCTTCATAAGTTTGGGAATTGGAACAGATTCCGCACTGTTCTGCCGTGCACCAAAATGAAAACGCCTGCATGGCACAAGACCATGCAGGCGTTTGACACAAACGACACCTCCGTCTTGCACAAGCAAGCGGACTGTCTCTGTGGGGGATGATTACATGTTTTCGATCAGCACGTCACCGAAGCCCGAGCAGCTCACCTGGGTTGCACCTTCCATCAGGCGGGCGAAGTCATAGGTGACTTTCTTGCTCTGGATGGCCTTGCCCACTGCGCTGATGATGGTGTCGGCCGCTTCCGTCCAGCCGAGGTGGCGCAGCATCATTTCTGCGGACAGAATTTCAGAACCGGGGTTCACATAATCCTTGCCGGCGTACTTGGGGGCCGTGCCGTGGGTGGCCTCGAACATGGCGACGGTGTCGGACAGGTTCGCACCGGGGGCAATGCCGATACCGCCAACCTGTGCGGCCAGCGCGTCGGAGACATAGTCACCGTTCAGGTTCAGTGTGGCAATGACGCTGTATTCGGCAGGGCGCAGCAGGATCTGTTGCAGGAACGCATCGGCGATGCTGTCCTTGATGATGATGTCCTTGCCGGTCTTGGGGTTCTTGACGTTGAGCCAGGGGCCGCCGTCGATTTCCACACCGCCGAATTCATTCTGCGCCAGGGCATAACCCCAGTCACGGAAGCCGCCTTCGGTGAACTTCATGATGTTGCCCTTGTGAACCAGGGTCACGCTGGGCTTGTCATTGTCGATGGCGTACTGAATGGCCTTGCGCACCAGACGCTCGGTGCCTTCGCGCGAGACAGGCTTGACACCAATGCCGGAAGTCTCAGGGAAGCGAATCTTGGTGACGCCCAGTTCTTTTTGCAGGAACTCGATCAGCTTCTTGGCCTTGTCGGACTCGGCTTCGAATTCGATGCCTGCATAGATGTCTTCGGAGTTTTCGCGGAAGATCACCATATTGGTTTTTTGCGGTTCCTTCACGGGGGAAGGCACACCGTCAAAGTACTGAATGGGGCGCAGACAGACGTACAGATCCAGTTGCTGGCGCAGGGCCACGTTCAACGAACGGATGCCGCCACCGACGGGTGTGGTCAGCGGGCCTTTGATGGACACCACATAGTCACGCACGGCATCCAGGGTTTCTTCGGGCAGCCAGACATCGGGGCCGTAGACGTTGGTGGATTTCTCACCGGCATAGACTTCCATCCAGTGAATCTTGCGCTTGCCACCATAGGTCTTCTCGACAGCGGCATCCACCACTTTAATCATCACTGGAGTGATGTCCTGGCCAGTGCCGTCGCCTTCGATGAACGGGATGATGGGATGGTCTGGCACATTCAGGCTGTTGTCGGCATTGACGGTGATTTTCTGGCCTGCTGCGGGAACCTTGATGTGCTGGTAGGTCATTTTATGGAGTCTCCTTGGGCTGTGCTGCACCGTGCCCAGTGCAAGCGGCAATCAATGTGCAGGTCATGCCCTGCACGAACAAAATCCTGCACATTCTACTGACAAATCCTGTTTCCTCACCCCAGTATTGACCCTGTCTGAAACTATTTCCCGCAATGCGGCAAGTGCAGGCGCATGGACTTTATTTCAGCCAGTCTGGTAGGTGTAACGCCAGTTTTTCCAGCTTGGGAGCGATCACCACGGCGCAGTATGGCTGGTGCGGATGCTGGGCAAAATAGTTCTGGTGGTAGTCTTCTGCGGGCCAGTATTGGTGCAGAGCCTGCACTTCGGTCACGATGGGGTATGGAAAAACGCCGCTGGCCTGCAATTCTTCCACCAATGCCGTGGCGATGGCCTGCTGCTGCGCACTGTGCGTGTAGATGCCACTGCGGTACTGGGTTCCCACATCCGCACCCTGGCGGTTCAGGCTGGTGGGGTCGTGGGTGGCAAAGAATATCTTCAGCACGGTGGGCAGGTCGATGATGTCGGGATCGAACTGCACGCGCACCACTTCGGCATAGCCGGTCTCGCCGCTGCACACGGCCTCATAGTCTGGCCGGGCGGGCTGATGGCCGTTGGCATAGCCGCATTCCACATGGCCGATGCCGCGCACCCGCTGAAACACGGCTTCGGTGCACCAGAAGCAGCCGCCACCCAAGGTAATCACTGATTCGTTCATGGTTTTCCTTTTGCGAAAGGGCATGATGCCATGGTTCGTGGCCTTGGCCCTTGCCGTTTCACGACATTGCCTTTGGGCGGCAGGGGCTTGTGCTATTGTCACCGGTTCGTTTTTGCCATTCCCACGCACACTTCTCATGCCATCTTCTTCTGTTCTTCCTTCCGGCGATGCCGTCCCCGCAGCCCGTCCCTTTGCCCGCTGGCTGGGGCTGGCCTTGCTTCTCGTGGTGCTTGACCAGTGGAGCAAGTGGTGGATTCTGCAAAACTACCAGTGGGGCGATTCCACCACCATCACCAGTTTCTTCAACATCGTGCGGGCGCACAATACCGGCGCGGCTTTTTCGTTCCTGGCTGGGCACAGTGGCTGGCAACGCTGGTTCTTTATCGGCATCGGTTTTGTGGCATCGGCTTTCATCATCTGGCAGTTGCGCAGTCATGGGGAGCAGAAGCTGGCATCCTTCGGGCTGGCCTGCATTCTGGGGGGAGCCATCGGCAATGTGGTTGATCGCTTTGTGCATGGCTATGTGGTGGATTTTCTGGACTTTCACTGGGCGGGCTACCACTTTCCTTCCTTCAATCTGGCCGATTCGGCCATCACCGTGGGCGTGATTGCCATTCTGCTGGCGGAGGTTCTGCGCTGGCGGCGCGGCGAGTGATTCGCTCCAGGCTCCTGTGTCAAATGCCCCGATAATGGGGCATTTCCGATTGACCGTTGCCTTGCAGGAAAACCCGCGCCATGAAACTCATCGACTCCATCGTCCATCAGTCTGCCGAGATGGCGGCATTGCGCCGTGACATCCATGCCCACCCTGAGCTGGCCTATGAGGAATTCCGCACCGCCGATCTGGTGGCGCAAAAACTCACCGAATGGGGCATTGGGCTGCACCGGGGGCTGGGCGGTACCGGTGTGGTGGGCATCGTGCCGGGACGCGACGGTGGTGCATCGGGGCGGGCCATTGGCCTGCGTGCCGATATGGATGCGCTGCCCATGCAGGAATTCAACACCTTTGACCACGCCAGCCAGCACCCCGGCAAGATGCACGCCTGCGGCCACGATGGCCACACCACCATGCTGCTGGCTGCGGCCCGGCATCTGGCACAGCACCGTGACTTTGACGGTACGGTGTACCTGATTTTCCAGCCTGCCGAGGAGGGTGGCGGTGGTGCGCGGCGCATGATCGAGGATGGCCTGTTCGAGCGGTTCCCGATGGATGCGGTGTTCGGCATGCACAACTGGCCCGGCATGGCAGCCGGAACCATGGCGGCTGGAGCCGGGCCGGTGATGGCATCCACCAACGAGTTTCGCATCACGGTGCAGGGCAAGGGGGGCCATGCTGCCATGCCGCACATGGTGATCGACCCCGTGCCGGTGGCCTGCCAGATCGTGCTGGCCTTGCAGACCATTGTCAGCCGCAATGTCAAGCCGATTGATTCCGCCGTCGTCTCTGTGACCATGATGCACGGTGGCGAAGCCAGCAACGTCGTGCCCGATGCACTGGAGCTGCGCGGCACGGTGCGCTGTTTCCGTGTCGAGGTGCTCGATCTGGTGCAGCAGCGCATGGAGCAGATCGTGCACGGCATTTGCCAGGCCGCAGGAGCCACGGTGCAATTCCACTTCCAGCGCAACTATCCGGCCACGGTGAACACCACTGCCGAAGCCGCGCTGGCGCGTGCCGTCATGGCCGACATCGTCGGAGCCGAGCACGCACTTTTGCAGGAGCCATCGCTGGCTGCCGAGGATTTCGCCTACATGCTGCAAGCCAAGCCGGGGGCGTATGTGTTCATTGCCAATGGCGATGGCGAACACCGCGAGGCAGGCCACGGGCTGGGGCCGTGCAATCTGCACAACCCCAGCTACGATTTCAACGATAACCTGATTCCGCTGGGGGCGACCTACTGGGTGCGGCTGGTGCAACGCTGGTTCGCGCAGGCTGGAACGGAAACTGCTTGATCCACTGGATTCACTGAGAAAGAAACCATCCGCCATGTTCCACTGGACTCCCCAATCCCTGCAAACCCTGTCCGACGGTGGCACGATTGCCCCCGACGAACGGCTGCCCTGGCCCCATACCTGCACGATGGGCATCCAGCACGTCATTGCCATGTTTGGCTCCACGGTGCTGGCTCCACTGCTCATGGGCTTCGACCCGAACGTGGCGGTGTTGATGAGCGGCGTGGGCACGCTGCTGTTCTTTGTGGTGACGGGTGGCAAAGTGCCCAGCTATCTGGGGTCGAGCTTTGCCTTCATTGCAGTGGTGCTGGCGGTGACGGGGCACCAGGGTGGCGGTGTGAACCCGAATATCGCGCTGGCCCTGGGGGGCATCGTGGCCTGTGGGCTGCTCTATACCCTGATCGGGCTGGTGGTGCATGCCGTGGGCACACGCTGGATCGAACGCCTGATACCGCCGGTGGTCACCGGCTCCATCGTCGCGGTGATCGGCCTGAATCTGGCGCAGGTTCCCATCAAGAACATGGCCAGCAACCATTTTGAAAGCTGGATGCAGGCCCTGACCTTTCTTTGTGTCGCGCTGGTGGCCGTGTTCACGCGCGGCATGGTGCAGCGGCTGCTGATTCTGGTGGGGCTGATTGTTGCCAGCCTGCTGTACATGCTGTTCACCAATGTTCTGGGCTGGGGCAAGCCGGTGGACTTCACTGCCGTGTCACAGGCGGCGTGGTGGGGCATGCCCAGCTTTACTGCGCCGCGCTTCGACATGCAGGCGGCCTGGTTGATTGCGCCCGTCGCCATCATTCTGGTGGCTGAAAACCTGGGGCACATCAAGGCCGTCACTGCCATGACCGGGCGCAATATCGACCGCTACATGGGCCGTGCCTTCGTGGGCGACGGTCTGGCCACCATGCTCAGCGGTGGCGTGGGTGGGCCGGGTGTCACCACCTATGCCGAGAACATCGGGGTCATGGCGGCCACCCGCATCTACTCCACGGCCGTGTTTCTGGTGGCTGCGGTGGTGGCCGTGCTGCTGGGTTTCTCGCCCAAGTTCGGGGCCGTCATCCAGACCATTCCGCTACCGGTGATGGGCGGGGTCTCCATTGTGGTGTTTGGCCTGATTGCCGTGGCGGGCGCGAAAATCTGGGTGGACAACCAGGTGGATTTCTCCAAAAGCAAGAACCTGCTGGTGGCTGCCATCACGCTGATTCTGGGCACGGGTGACTTCACCCTGCACTTTGGCGGCTTTGCCATGTCCGGCATCGGCACAGCCACATTCGGAGCCATCATCCTCTACGCACTGCTCAACCGCCGCAGCGGTTGAGTTCCATTAGGGGGGCGAGGATCGGATCAGGCGGTGTGGTAGAGCTTCGCGCCTTTCTTCACAAACTCCACCGCTTTTTCCTGCATGCCCTGCTGCAACGCGCTTTGGGTGTTCAGGCCATGCTTTTGGGCGTATTCGCGCACGTCCTGCGTGATCTTCATGCTGCAAAAATGGGGGCCGCACATGGAGCAGAAATGCGCGACCTTCATGGAATCCTTGGGCAGAGTCTCGTCGTGGAATGCGCGGGCCGTGTCCGGGTCCAGCCCGATGTTGAACTGGTCTTCCCAGCGGAACTCGAAGCGTGCCTTCGACATGGCATGGTCGCGGATGGCCGCACCGGGAAAGCCCTTGGCCAGGTCGGCTGCGTGCGCGGCGATCTTGTAGGTGATGATGCCGGTTTTCACATCGTCCTTGTTCGGCAGCCCCAGATGCTCCTTGGGCGTGACGTAGCACAGCATGGCCGTGCCGTACCAGCCGATCTGCGCTGCGCCAATGCCGCTGGTAATGTGGTCGTAGCCGGGGGCAATGTCGGTGGTCAGCGGGCCTAGCGTGTAGAACGGGGCCTCATGGCAGTGCTCCAACTGCAAGTCCATGTTCTCTTTAATCATCTGCATGGGCACATGGCCGGGGCCTTCGATCATGACCTGTACATCATGCTTCCAGGCCACTTGCGTGAGTTCTCCCAGCGTCTTCAGCTCGGCAAACTGCGCTTCGTCATTGGCATCCCAGATGGAACCGGGGCGCAGGCCGTCGCCCAGTGAGAAGGCCACGTCGTAAGCGGCCATGATCTCGCAGATGTCTTCAAAGTGCTCGTAGATGAAGCTCTCGCGGTGGTGCGCCAGACACCACTTGGCGATGATGGAGCCGCCACGCGAGACGATGCCCGTCATGCGATCGGCCGTCAGCGGCACATAGGGCAGGCGCACGCCTGCGTGGATGGTGAAGTAGTCCACGCCTTGTTCGGCCTGCTCGATCAGCGTGTCGCGGAAGATTTCCCAGGTCAATTCTTCGGCCTTGCCATGCACTTTTTCCAGAGCCTGGTACAGCGGCACGGTGCCAATCGGCACGGGCGAATTGCGCACGATCCATTCGCGCGTTTCGTGGATGTGCCTGCCGGTGGACAGGTCCATCACCGTGTCGCCACCCCAACGAATCGCCCAGGTCATCTTCTCGACTTCTTCGTTGATGCCCGAGCTGACCGCAGAATTGCCGATGTTGGCATTGACCTTGGTGAGGAAGTTGCGGCCAATGGCCATCGGCTCGCTTTCCGGGTGGTTGATGTTGGCCGGAATGATGGCACGGCCCCGCGCCACTTCGTTGCGCACGAATTCGGGCGTGATGATCGCAGGAATGGCCGCGCCAAACGACTGGCCGGGATGCTGGCGTGTCATGCGCTCGGCCATCTTCGCGCCTTGCGGGCCGTTGCTTTTCAGGGATTCGATGTATTGTGCGCGGCGCAGGTTTTCGCGGATGGCGACGAATTCCATCTCCGGCGTGACGATGCCGCGCCTCGCATAGTGCATCTGCGTGACGTTGTGGCCTGCCTTCGCACGACGTGGCGGGCGTTGCAGGCCAAAGCGCATGGCAGCCAGCGCGGGGTTTTGCAGCCGCTCCTGCCCATGGAGGCTGCTGGGGCCTGGGAGCATTTCGGTGTCGCCGCGCTCGGCAATCCAGGCCGTACGCAATGCGGGCAGACCGTGGCGAATGTCGATGGTGGCATCTGGGTCGGTGTAGGGGCCGCTGGTGTCGTACACCGTGATGGGCGGATTCGTTTCGCCGCCGAATGACGTGGGTGTGGCATTCAGCGTGATTTCCCGAAACGGCACGCGGATGTCCGGGCGTGAGCCGGTTTCGTATATCTTGCGGGAGGCGGGCAGCGGCGCGATGGCGGCACTGTCCACGGTAGCCGAAGCGGCTTCAAAAGCCGTACGCGAGGAAGGAGATGGGGAAGGTTGGTTCATGAAAGCTCCAAAGTGAAAGGGTTTGGAGCCGATACGGGGACCAAT
This sequence comes from Lampropedia hyalina DSM 16112, assembly GCF_900129055.1. Classification (GTDB taxonomy): domain Bacteria; phylum Pseudomonadota; class Gammaproteobacteria; order Burkholderiales; family Burkholderiaceae_C; genus Lampropedia; species Lampropedia hyalina. Next base: position 104,284 of record NZ_FQUZ01000005.1, on the reverse strand, counting down.
ACCAACGACCGCGCCGGGCGCATTCGTCCCGTGCGTGCTGGTACGCGCTCCCAGCGTCGGCATTATCCGGACTGGTGCAAAGGGACTCTCTCAACCTGCACCGTGGGTGCGAAACCCACAGGCAAGTACCCCTGCGTGAGCACGAAGTATAAGGCAGAGCGCGGGCGCAAAAAATCCGATGGAGCACTGCAACGGTGTTCCATCGGATGGCGGTTGGGTGCTGGTCTGTTTTCAGAATACCGGGAACACTGCCCCCTTGTACCTGGTGAGGATGAACTGGCGCACTTCCTCGGTGCGCAGCGCCTGCACCAGTTTCTGGATGCGTGGGTCGTTCACCTGGTCGGAGCGGGTGGCAATGAAGTTCACATACACCGAGTCTGCCCCTTCGATCAGGATGGCATCGCGCGTGGGGCTGAGGTTGGCTTCCAGCGCATAGTTGGTGTTGATGAGGGCCAGGTCCACATCATCGAGCACGCGCGGCAGCATGGCCGCTTCCAGTTCGCGGAACTGGAGCTTGCGCGGGTTGTCGGCAATTTCTCCGGCTGTGGCACTGATATTGGTGGGATCTTTCAGGCGGATGACCCCGAAGTGTTGCAGCAGCAGCAATGCGCGGCCTGAATTGGTCGGGTCGTTCGGAATGGCGACGATCGCACCAGGGCGCAATTCCTCGATGGATTTCACTTTCTTGGAATAGGCACCGAATGGCTCCACATGAATGCCTCCTTGCGGCACGGCCACAATGCTGGTCTTGCGGTCGGCATTGAAGCTGGTCAGGTAGGGCAGGTGCTGGAAGTAATTGGCATCGATCTGCTTTTCTTCCACAGCGGTATTGGGCAGCACATAGTCAGTGAACTCGCGCACCTCCAGGTCGATGCCTTGTTTCTTCAGGGCCGGTACCACGAATTCCAGAATCTCCGCGTGTGGCACGGGAGTGGCGGCAATGCTGAGTTTCTCCTGGGCATGGGCACTCAGCGTCAGGGTGGCCAGAGCCAGTGCGGGAAGCAGTTTGCGAATCATGGCAATCCTTTGGTGCGGAATGAAAACCTGTTGATTCTAGGGATGGCGCATATAGCGTCAAACAATTATTTGTTATTTGTCCATACGATATGGTGTATATGCCACGCTCAAATGGTTTTTGTTGCATGGCTTGCTGGTATGTTTCTTGAACCATCTGCCGCTGGCCGATTCCCAAGGAAAACCGGCATCGGCGGGTGTTTTCTGGAGACGAGATTTCTTATGCGTATTGTCAAACTCCCTTTTATTCCTTCACGCCTGCGTGCGCTGCGCATGGCGGCTCTGGCCGCGTTGCTTGTGTCCGGCAGTGCCCTGCTGTGGCAACCACCGGTACAGGCGCAAGGCCAGTCCCTGCCTTCCCTGGGGGAGTCCGATGGCCTGGGTGTGGGGCAGGAGCGGCGCATTGGAGACCAGATCATTCAGCATCTCTACCGCGACCCCGATTACCTCGACGACCCCATCTTGCAGGAGTATGTGGACAACATCTGGGCGGCCCTGATGGCCGCCGCCCAGCAAAAAGGCGCGTTGGGCGATTCCCTGCGCGAGCAGTTTGCCTGGAAGGTGCTGCTCAGCAAGGATCGCTCCGTCAATGCCTTTGCCTTGCCTGGGGGCTACTTTGGCCTGCACCTGGGGCTTATCAATGTGGTGGGCAGCCGCGACGAACTGGCTTCCGTCATGGCGCATGAACTCTCGCACGTTTCCCAGCGGCACATTTCGCGCATGGTGCTACAGAACACCCGCCAGACCCCCATCCTGATTGCCAGCATGATTCTGGGCGCGTTGGCTGCCAGCAAAAGCCCCGAAGCCGCGCAGGCACTCATGGTCGGCGGCCATGCACTGGCGGCACAGAACAGCCTGAACTTTTCGCGCAGCATGGAGCAGGAGGCCGACCGCGTGGGGCTGGGGCTGATGGAGCCGGCTGGTTTTGAACAGCGTGGCTTTGTGCTGATGTTCGACAAGCTCTACCAGGCCAACCGCATCAACGATACGGGAGCCTACCCCTATCTGCGCACCCACCCGCTGACAGCGCAGCGCATCTCCGACATGCAGGCACGCATGCCCGACGTGCGTGAACATGCCCAGGCCCTGCCGCTGACGCTGGAGCACGCCCTGATCGTGGCGCGCTCACGCATTCTGTCGCGCAGTGAAGTCGATGTATTGCGCCAGGCCATGCAGGTGGCCAGTCAGCGGGCGGCACTGGTGCAATCGTCCGATACGTCGCCTGTCGATGGCAACACATTGGCAGAGCAGGCCGGGCAATGGTATGCGGGCATCCTGTCCGCCGTGCATTCCCGAGACTACGCACAGGCCCGGCAGTGGCTGCCCAGCCTCCGGGTCAGCGTGGCACACGATGCGCGTGCCAGCCGATTGGCCGACTTGCTGGAACTGGAGGCCGCCATTGCCGCTGCCGACCCCGCCTGGATTGCCACGGCACTGGCTGCCGTGGATGCGCAGGCCCGCAAACGCCCGGAATTGCTGCTGCGGGCGCAGGCCTTGGCCACTGCCACCCACCAGAATGCCGAGCCTGTATTGGCCCGCTCCCACATCATTGAGCCTTTGCAAACCTGGGTACTGGATCACCCGCAGGATGCAGCCGCATGGCAGGCACTGGCCCAGTTATGGGCCGCATCCGGTCATGCCCTGCGCGCCGTGCGGGCCGAAGCCGAAGCCCATGTGGCACGGCTGGACTACAGCGCGGCCATCGACCGCTTCAAGGCCGGATTGGCTCTGGCGCGGCAACAGGATGCCCAAGCCTCTCAGGGCCAGGGAGCCGATGCCGTGGAAACTGCCATCCTCACCAGCCGTTTGCAGGCGGTACAAGGCCTGCAACGTGAGCGCGAGAAGACCGACAAGGAGCGGGGGCGGGAAAGCCCGTGAGCGATAGAGGCTGAATCATCGATCAAAAAAGCCCCACAGGAAGCAATTCTGTGGGGCTTGTTAGTTGAGAAGATTGCTACCGTTATTGCACCAGTTGGGCGGTGTCGCATTCAATCGCGAGCACTTCTACTTCTGCCCGGCCTACTTCTACTCCGAGAATTCCGGTCAATACTCCATCAAGTATGGAGCCAACAGCATTCAATACTGGAGTCAAGATGATACTGACCAAATCAACAATTGCGTCCAATACGGAGCCGAGAATCCCGAGAAGGCCAAGCACTATACCAAGTAACGATCCTAGAAGTCCTTCAAGTTGAGAGTTTTTGGCCAGGTCTTTGACGAGATCGAGAATGCTGTCCAATAATCCAATCACAGTGTCACCTAGTCTTAGTCCGTTTGGACCACTCCAAACTTTATCGCCTACTTTTAAATCAACCAAACATTCATCGCTACTCTCGAATGGACATGCGACTGGATTCGGAGGGTGTGACAAAGAACTTCCTGACGATTGTAGGATGGATTCTGTCAAATGACCGCGTAAAGTCATATTCAAGATTGAATTATGTAGAAGTTCAACATGGACTAAGTCTGCATCTTGGCAATTCCAAGATTCATCAAGTTTTCCAATGCAAACGTCACCGACTGCCGAATTGACGGAGATGTTCACGGTTTGTCCACTTTGTGATGCGGTGCATTGGATTTTTTCCAGAGTACCGGTGCTGCGAACCACATCAAGCTGTATGGGGAGGTCAAGATTGATGTTTACCCCCAAGGTTCCAAGTAAACCAAATAATCCAAGTGCAACATTTTTACTTTGATCGCCACCAATGTGCAATGCAAGCCTTACTTGAGCACTTCGTGCCTTGATATTGCCATTGGCCGGGCCAATGGCAATAGTGGGAGGCTCCACTACTGTCAAATCAATATTAATCAAATTGAGGACACCGAGATTCAGAGCGATAGTGTTCTCGCCGTTGGCAATAGCGATCTGTGTGCGCACCAAATCTGCTACATCAAGTATGACATCCAGGCCATTGCCAAGAGGTGAGGAGTTGCTGCCTGCGTTGATGAAGGCAAAAATTCCATTATCTCCAGCTAAAGGTACTTTAATATTAGCCAGTGGGAATGCAGCCACATAAGCACGTAATGCCTGAAGTGCTCCAATATCGACGCCAGCATTGAGAACGTCGTTGCCCGCTGCATTGACTGCTGCATCGATTAAGTCGAGTAGTGATGCTTCTACATTGGCTACATCATTCGGTGTGAGCAATGCAAGGTCACTCACTCCTACCGGTAATCCGAGGAACTGCAACAGGCCAGACGGAGTAATCTTTGCGTTGGCTATACCATTTTTGTCTAGAACGGTTAAACGGGTGATATCCAAACCTACTGCTTCCGTAATTTTTCCTAATAAACGATCGTTATTGAATTGCAATAGCTGGGAACCCACCGAGAAAGCCGCAATAGGTTCGCTGTTCTTGGATGCAGTCGCCTGCGCCGAAATGGTGCGGTCCCCCAGTCCAGGGAAAAGTTGCAGGGTTTGCCCTTCCAGAGTCACTCGGGCGGCATTCAGTGGATTGGCTCCACCATGGCCGAGAAATCGCTGTGCATCGGCACGGCTGGCATTCCAGTTACCGCATTCGATCCGGGGTGCAGGGCCATCCAAGGCAATGTGCAACTGCTCGGTCACACTGCGGTTGCCGGCTGTTTCAGCGCGGTTGCAGGTGCTGGAGTCGCCATAAGTGAGGGCATTGACGGCTTCCAGTGCGGCCAGATCGGCAATGCGTTGCAGGTCGCGCTTGGCATAGTACATATAGCCAACCTGCACCGTGGCAAGAATGGCGAGGATCACGGTGGAAAGCAAGGCAAATTGCACCAGAATCGAGCCGGACTGGTGACGCTGGGCCAATCTGCCGCTATGGGCTGGGCGGTTACGGGGTTGAGTGGACATAAGGCTAAGGCTCCTGTGCAGTCGGGTTACAGCAGGTGCTGAAAATGGACGGTGCTGTTCTCGAACAGCAGTTTGGGTTCTGTGCTGAGGATGGTGCTGTTGCCCAACAAGGATGGGAGTTGGTATTCCACGGTGAAACTGACACTGCCGTAGTTTGTTCCTTGGGTGCAGTTCAACGCAAAATTTTTGACTGTCAGATCGCTGTCCACTGCGCCAGGCATGCCACTTTGTTTCAGGCTCTGCTTGACCACTTCTGTCAGTCGGCCTGCGATGAAACTCTGGTTGTTGGCGGCATTGGCATGGGGGGCGCAGGGGTAGCGCGTGCCAGTATTGATGAGGCTGAGCACCATGCGGGCACCGTCGCCGGTGGCACGGGTCAGCGATTGCTGGGCCTGGAAGGCCCGCCAATACACGAACAGGCCCATCAGGAGAACTACCATGAACATGGCAATCAGGGCAAATTCAATCGATGCCATGCCACGCTGGCGATTTTTATGCAAAGCTGGTAGGGGGTGCGCAGGCATCATTACAGCATCCTCCGGTCTGCCAGTATGCTGGCGCGGGCATTGAGGGAATCGGGCAGCAGGATGCTGAAGCCCGGCAATGGTGGGGCGATGGCGTTGCTCGCATAGTCCTCAATTTCGTATGAGACCAGCACCAGGCAGGGTTGTGCGGCAGAGCACAGAATATTGCTGTTTTGCAGCGATGTTTCGGTCTGGCAGGCGGTGTCGTCGAGATGGCAGACGTTGAAGTTCACGCTGGCATTGCTGGGGCGCAAGGCAGTGGGCAGCCAATTGAGCTTGTCGATGACAGCGGCTCTCGCTTCGGTCTGGCGGTGCAGCCAGGTGGGTTGGCTGGCTCCGGCGAGGGTGGCCGTGCTGGGATACCGCAGAGCCGCACGCGCACCTTCTTCCACGGCGAATTGCATGGATTCGCGCACCAAAAAAGTCAGGCCATAGGAGATGATGCCGTAGAGCAGAGCAAAGAAAACCGGAAAAATGATGGCCCATTCCAGCGCATATATGCCGCGTTGCGGGCGTCTGGTGGGAGGAGGCGGTGTGGAGGGGGAACGCATGGCAATGCTCCTTGTGCTGGCAATCGTTTTAGTGCTTTGTTTCAGGCGTGTCAAGGTGTTGCAGAAAGCTGTGAAGTGCGTGAGGGTTTGTGTGCCAGTGTGCTTTCTGCGAGGCTGAACCTTGTTTTGCACGGGGCTTCAACATGGATACCCCTTGGTTTGTGGTGTATGCCGTGCAGTCAGGTGCTTCGCTGGCGGGATGGGAGATGCGGGTTTGGAACTACTGGCCCACTGGTGGTGTGCCAGTGGGTGGGTGGAAATGCTGCCGAGCGTGGATCAATCGACTCCGGTGTCGATGCCAGTGTCAAATTGCTCAGGAATGGTGGTCTCAAAGCTCTTGAGGTAGCGGGCATAGCTGCGGCTGGCCTGTTCGCCATCGATGTAGCGCAGGTGTTGGCCTTCGCTGTTGCGTTGCAGGTCGAGCAGCGTGTCGGTCGCCAGGCCGATTTCGGTGCGCTGCGATGGGGCGCGGCGTGCAATGGGAGAGGCTTCGCCTTCGGGGTAGTTGGCATTGCCTGCGGCTGGCCAGTGGGTGAGGGCGGCTTCCGCTGGTGTGGTGGATGGGTGTGCGGGGTCTTCCGATTGTGCCTGTACGGCCTGGGTGAAGCCCAGGCCCAGCAGGGCTGCGGTGCACAGTGCCAGAGTGAGTGGACGGCGGGTGCGTGGTGCGGCTTGGTGCGCAGGGATCAGGTGTGGCATGTTGGTTGCGTGCATGGCAAGAACTCCTAGTTTCTGTAATGGTTGCTGTCATCCGCATCGGCCCGCACAGCTTGGGCTGGCGGGTGCGATGGCATGGATGAACGGGTGACACTGGGTGGCGTTTCCACGGTGGGTGCCGGTGGGGGGGCAGGAGGTGGTGCGGAGGTGGCGGGGTTGGTGCCCGTGCCTGTGTCTTCTGAAGTGGTGGGCCGAGCGGCAGCCGGTGTGGCTGAGGTGGACTGTACAGAAGGTGCGGACGCCGCCGGTGCGGGTGCAGTCTGCGCACGGGTGCGCAGACTGGTGGCCAGGCTTTGGGCGTAAAGGCGGTCGGCTACGGCTTTCTGGATGAGGGCCAACTGCGGTTGCAGCATGGCGGCAGAGGCATTCGGAACCAGCGGTGGGGTGTTGGGCGCAGCCGGTTGTGCCAGGCGTTGCAGCAGGCGGTGGGCCTGCGCCGGTTCGCCGGCAGCCAGCCAGTACAGTGCGAGGTTCAGTTGCACGCGGGCATTGCCTGGAGCGAGTTGGGCGGCCTGCTGAACGGGGATGCGCGCCGTTTCCAGGTAGCCGTTGAGCATGTAGGCGTAGGCGATATCACTGAGGATATTGGGGTCGATGGGGTGCAGGCGGCGGGCTTGTTCAAGCTGCTCGAGTGCCTGTGTGTATTGCCCTTGGCTGGCGTGCAGCAGACCCAGGCCATGCCGTGCCCGCGCTTGCAGGCGGGTGCTGGTGTTGGCTGTGCCCAGCAGGCTGAGGTAGTGCAGTTGCGCGGCGGCAAATTGGCCGGTGCTGCGCAGGGCATCGGCACGCAGGATTTGCGATTCGGGGCGCGCGCCATGTTCCTGGTCGAAGGCGTCGGTGTGCGCCAGCGAGGCATACCATTGGCCTGCCTGCTGCATTTGGGCGATCAGATCGAGGTAGGTCTGTGCGGTATCCACCTGGGTGGCCTGTTCGGCTGCCTGTAGTTGTTCCTGGGCCTGGGCGGCGGTGTTGCGTTCGGCCATCAGGCCGTAGCCCTGGGGCGAGGTGCCGCATGCAGCCAGCAGCAACAGGGTGCTGCTGGCCAGCAGTGTGGCACGGGCCATTGTGGCCATTGTGGCCATTGTGGCCATTGTGGCTGTGGAGGCGTGAGTGGGGCGCACTTTAACCTCCACTCATTTTGCCAAGGGAGCGGATGACGGCCATGAAGCCGGGGCCAGCGGTGATGACCATGAGGGCTGGCAGCAGGGTGAGCACCATGACGGCCGTCATTTTGACGGTGATCTGGCCGATTTTTTCCTTGAAGCTGGCCTGGCGTTTTTCGCGCAATCGAATGCCGAACTGCTTGAGAGGCTCCTGAACGGCTCCACCGTGTTTGTCCACCTGTACCAGCAGGCTGACGATGGCGGCCATGTCTTCGTCGGCACTGAGGTTTATCATGCGCTGGAAGGAGCTTTCACGGCTTCTGCCGGTGGCGTAGAGTTGGTTGGCCAGGGCCAGTTCGCCGCTGATGATGCGCAGTACGTTGCTGAATTCATTGACCATGATGTGCAGGCTTTGGTCGATGCTCAGGCCCACGCCTTGCAGCAGGCGCAGCAGGTCGATGAACAGGGGCATTTCCTCGATCATTTGCTCGCGGCGTTGGTTGGCACGGATGCGCATGTACCACTTGGGCAACATGACTCCCAGCGCAAAGCCGAAGAAGACGGTAAGCACGACTTTCATCAGACCTTGCGGTGCCACCAGCAGCAGGCCCAGCAGCGGCAGGGCGATGGCGAGTATGGCGCGCGTGGCAATGTAGATGGGGCTGCCCTTGCGCAGCGAGACACCGGCCTGATCGAGCAGTTGGCGGTCTTCGTCGGCCAGCAGTGCGCGTGCCCAGCCGGTTTCCAGCCATGCAGGAGGCTTGAGGTTGGCGGTCAGTTCGTCGGCCAGGGGGTCGCTGCCGGTCTGGATGGGGCGAAAGCCACTGGAGAATGGGTTGCGGTCTGCTCCCATGATGCCCGCCAGTGCGTTGTTGCTGGCTTGCTGGGCGTTGTCCTTGCGTGTTTGCAGCACTTCTTCGACACGTCCAGATGCCTTGGCACTGCGTCGCAATTGCCACAGCAGGGCACCTGCCCACAGTGCCAGACCCAGGGCACCGATGCACAGACTGATGATGAATAGCTTTTGAGCAGTCATGTCACATTCCTTGTGTGGGCTTGTTCGTGAAACCGGTTGGTGGTTTTTGGATGTGCGCCCCTTGAAAATCGTTTGGAGTCGGGCCTGGGGTCTATTTCAGGCGGGCAAGGCGGTAGAGGATGAAGGAGCCGCCAGCTTGCAGCCCGGCGGCCAGCAGTATCATGTTCTTGCCGCTTTCGTCTTCCCACATGCGCATGAAGTAGCCTGAGTTGAGCACCATGATGAGCGCGCCGACCACAATCGGCAGCAGGGCCAGAATCCAGGCCGAAAGCCGGATTTCCGCAGAGAGGGCACGCAGTTCGCGCTCGGCCGATTGCCGGTCGCGGATGTAGGCGGCCACCCGCTCCAGTACCAGGTCGGCACGGCCACCATAGCGGGTGCTCATGCGAAAGACAGCGGCGAGCAGGCCAAATTCATGCAGGCCCCAGGTGCGTTCGAGTTGCTCCATGGATTCGCCAATGTCGGGATTGACGCGCAGCAGGCCGGATGCTTCCTGAAGGGCATCGCCCAGGGGGGCTGGTACGCTGCCCACTGCCATCTGGAAGGAGGCATGGGGTGAATTGCCGATGGACAGCAGCCGCACCATGTTGTCGAGAAAGCCGGGCAGTTGCTCCAGCAATTGGCGGCGGCGTTTGTTCATCCGTTGCCATACGCCAAAGGCGGCGAGCAGGCCATAGACCGCCAGTACCAGCGCGGCCGCGACCGGGCCTATCTGGGCCAGGGCCAACAGCGACAGCACCAGGCCAATGCCTGCCAGAATGGCGAATGCCACGGGGGTGATGCCCCAGGCGCGCAGTCCCAGGTGCTGGTTGAGCCAGCCTTGCCAGCCTTCTTCCTGCGCGGAAGCTTCCAGCGCACCGATGACGTTGATGCTCTCTTCGCCCAGGGCCGCATCGCGCGTTTGCATCAGGCTGGGGCTGAGCCGTTGCTTGACGCTGCGCTTGAGGTGTTCTGCCGCAGATTGTTCTTTTTCTCGCTGGTGTGCATGGCTGAACAGCCACAGTGCCATGGCTATGAACAGGCTGGCCACGGCAATCATGATGAGCACGAGCGGAACCATGGATGTCATTGAGAGCCTCCCTGTCTTTGAGTCTGGTGCACCCCAGGCATGGGGGGGTGATTCCATTGTGGTATGCGATGGCTAGGGAAGGTCTGCAAAACCCGTTGCGCCGCCCGCATCCCGCCACTGGGCGCGGGCTTACCGAAAGAGTTTTGCAGACCTTCCCTAGGGCGGGAGTCATGCGCCATGGTGGCCTCCCGTGGCTGCGTGCTGCTGCTGGAGCCGCCACCAGTTTTGCAGTTTGCTGGAGTGCGGAGCGATGCCCAGCGACACCCAGCGGTCCTGCTCCTGCCCATTGCCATCCACATAGGATTCATAGCGAAACAGTTCCTGGGTGGCGATGACGTTGTCGGTCATGCCGGTGATTTCGGTCAGCGAGATCAGGCGTCGCCGTCCGTTGGGCAGGCGGCCAATCTGGACGATGAAGTCCACGGCATTGGCGATTTGGCGGCGCAGGCTGATTTCACTGCCCTGAAAACCGGCGAACCCGGCGAGCATTTCCGCACGGTACAGGCATTCGCGGGCAGAGCTGGCGTGGATGGTTCCCATGGAGCCATCGTGGCCGGTGTTCATGGCTTGCAGCAGTTCCAGCACTTCGCCGCCACGCACTTCACCGACGATGATGCGGTCGGGGCGCATCCGCAGGCTGTTGCGCAGCAGGTCGCGGATGGAGACCAGCCCTGTGCCGTCGTAGCTGCCGGGGCGGCTTTCCAGGCGTACCACATGCTCGTGGTTGAGCGAGAGTTCAGCCGTGTCTTCAATGGTGACGATGCGTTCGGTGCTGGGGATGAAGCTGGTGAGGGCGTTCAGCAAGGAGGTCTTGCCGGAGCTGGTGCCGCCACTGACCAGGATGTTGCAGCGCGATTGCACAGCCATTTCCAGGATGCGGCAGATGTCTTCGTTGAAGGCCCCGAGCTTGACCAGGTCGGCTGGCATGAGGGGGTCTTTGCGAAATTTCCGGATGGAGACGGAAGGGCCATCAATGGCCAGCGGCTCGATGACCACGTTGATGCGCCCACCGTCGGGCAGGCGGGCATCGACCATGGGACTGGATTCGTCCAGGCGTCTGCCAAGAGGGGCCAGAATGCGCCGCACGATGCGCATGATGTGTTCATTGTCCTTGAAGCGCACGATTTCGCGCACAAGCACCCCCCGGCGCGACACATAGACGTTGTCGTGGCCGTTGATGAGGATGTCTTCCACTGCCGGGTCTTCCAGCAGGTCCTGCAAGGGGCCCATGCCGGTGAGTTCGCGGGTGAGGGCGCGGGCAATCAGCAGGGCTTCCTGCTCGTTGATGGCGATGGAGTTCTGGCGGGTGTAGCCGTCCAGTTCGATCAGGACAAACTGGGCAATGGCGGCATGGTTCCAGCGAGCGAATTCGGCCCCCAGTTCTTCGATGCGCTGAAGCAGGTGCTCATGGACGCGCTCCTTGAGTTCGGCAAACAGCGCGCTTCTCTCGAACTCGCTGCTGCCGCTTTCGCGCAGGGGGAAGGGGGATACCTCGTGGGACATGGGACATCAGCTCCTGATGCGGTGAATGAGTTTGTTCAACAGCCCTGTGCCGCTGTGCGCACTGGCACTGGTGCTGTTTTTCAGGGGGGAGTCGCTGTGGTAGGCGTTCATCAAGGTGGTGGTGAGCTTTTCCACCGCCTGCACATAGGGCTCGCTGCGGGCCTTGGGGGGCAGCAATTGCCCTTGGTTTACGGCCTGCATCAGTTGCAGCCGACGCTCTGCAATGATGGCAATGAGCGGCAATTGCAATTGCTGGGCTATGTGCTGTGCATCGAGTTCCAGGCGGCTGTCGTGCTGGGTGATGATGAGGTGTATGCGGCTGCGGTCCACCTTCTGCCGCTCCAACTGGCGCAGCAATTCGGCGGTGGAGACCACACCCAGCACGCTCTGGTCGCACATCAGCCAGATTTCATTGGCCCGCAGGGCCGCACGCATGGCGATGCTGTTGGGCAGGGCGGGGCCAAGATCGGCAATGACGTGGCGGAAGTACTGCCGCAGACGCATGAGCAGCATGTCGGCATCGGCTTGCGATGGGGTGGGGGCCTGGGCCATGGCAGAGACTGCCCCGTCCACGCTGGCATTGTTGGCCAGTGTCAGCATGCGCAGGCCGCTGGCCGCCTGTCCCAGGCCCGAACTGGCCATCTTGCGATCGAACCGACGCAGGTTGCGCACGGCATCGGCAAAGTTGAGACCGCCCTGGGCATTCAGGTACATGGCCGTGTCGCCATTGGGCGTTCCCAGATCCAGCAGCAGGGTGTGCAGGGATTCTTCGGCAGTGTCGCCGATGGGCATCGGCGTGCCGCCGTGTGCGTCGAGTTCAGGCCCGTGGCGCATGGCAGACTGCTCGTGGGCAATCTGCTCGGGAGACTGCTGGTGCAACTGGGTTTGCAGATACCAGGCCAGATGGGAGGCGAGCAGCGATGTGCCGATGCCTGCCCGGGCCGACAGGATGGCAGTCATGGGGCAGGATGCTTCGGCCAACTGCACCATTTTGGGCTGACGTTGGAGCAGATTGCGAATGGTTTCCTGTGCTGCCTGTGCCGAGGCATCCATATCCAGGAAATCCTGTACCCCTGCGCGCAGAGCGGTCAGGGTGGCTTGCGGGTCTTTTTGGTGGCCCACTGCCACAAGGGGCATATGGGGATGCGATATCCGCAACTGCTCGACAACCTGGCTGGAAAGGCTGAGCAATGGTTGCTCGAAGTGAATCAGCACAATCTGGGGACGCAGCAGCAGAATCTGCTCTGCCACGTTGGCCTGTAGCTGTGCGGTGTGCAGGCGTGTGCCGTCGAATACCCGGCGCACCCAGGTTTGTGCCAGTGCATTGCTGTTGCCGCTGTGAACGAACAACAGATCGACATCCAGTTCCACGGCCGCTGGCGTGGGGCGTGCGGGCTGGGCTTGCAGTATTTCCAGCGGGCGGTGCAGGGCCAGCAGTCGCTGGCTCTCTGCGTCTGCGCCAGTATCGGCATGCTGGGACAGAGAGGATGTACCGAACCCATTGTTTTCCACCCCGCCTGTACTTGTGTGCAGAGGACTGGCGGTGCCAGCGGGCGGCGGTTGCTCTGTGGCAGTCTGACGTGTGGCTGGCAGGGCGGCCAACATGGCATCCAGTGTCACCCGCACAGCCGCAGGCGATGTCGCCGCTGTGTCGGCAGGCGTGGCAGAGCCCGCGGCGGAAGCCGCGTCAGGGGTGGACCTGGGTGGAAAGGTGGGCTTGCTCATACAGTCTCAATGGCATTCATCATCAGTACGAGAATCCTGGCAGGGCTGCATCGGGCTTGAGGCCACCGGCAAAGAACGGTTCCCAGACCTGGGAAGCGTTGGGCCGCTCCGAACTGGCACCGGGCAGCAGGCGATCCAGATCGGTGTTGGCTGGCAGGGGCTGAACCAGACGTGGCGTGACGACGATGGCCAGTTCGGTTTCATCCTGGGTGTAGCTCAGGTTCTTGAAGAAGGAGCCAATGATGGGAAGGTCGCCCAGCAAAGGCACCTTGTTTACATTCGATGCGGTGTTGCGGCTGACCAGACCCCCAATGACGAAGCTCTCGCCATCGGCCAGTTCCACCATGGTGTCGGCGCGGCGGGTGGTGATGGCAGGAACCGATACCCCACCTACCGACACGGAGTTGCTGTAGTCCAGATCGCTGGCTTCCGGAGCGACTTTCAGGGCAATGCGTTCATTGGACAGGATCGTGGGAGTCAGTTGCAGGCTGATACCGAATTCCTTGTATTCGATGGTGATGTTGCCATCTCGGTTGGAGATGGGAATCGGCAACTCTCCACCGGCGAGGAAACTGGCAGTCTGGCCGGAATGGGCCAGCAGGGTGGGTTTGGCCAGCACCCGGGCCAGTCCATTGCCTTCCAGCACGCTCAGGCGCACGTCGAGTCCGGCACCGCTGAACGCTTTGCCAAAGCCCATGACCAGATTCATGGCTTCGGCAAAGGGGGTCTGACCGGTTCCAGTGGCCGGGTTGTACAGCCCAAAGTTGAAGCCGTGGTCATTGGCCCCTTGGCTGAAAATATTGATGCCAGCGCGCTTCATGGCGGATTTCCTGAACTCCACCACCTGCACATCCACCTGCACCGTATTGCTCTTGACGGCGATTTGCGAACGATCCTGAAGCGGTGTTTCGGCTGCTGCGCCCAGGCGCAGGTTCTCCACTGCCTGGGCATGTTCTGGCAGGGACTTGAGTTGGCGATCCAGCTCCAGTCGCTGTCCCTTCACTTGCACGGTCCAGGTCTGTGGCGTGCCGGACTGGCGGGGCCAGACCAGCAAGGTGGTGGTTCCAGCCGCCTGCGGCGTCAGCAGCAGCTCGGCGAGGTCAGAGCTGCTGCCGGGGTCCTGGCGCAATACCTTGACATCCAGCACGGCAGGATTGGCAATGGCAATGCGGCTCACGCCGTAGCCTGGATTGATGCGCTGCTGCGTGCCTACCGTCATTTGCAGCAGTTCTCCGATGGCGGTATTGGCACCGGTGGCATCGTAGCTGGCAGTGTCGTTTTCTTCTGCATGTGCCGTGCCGACGGCGGTGGTCATGGCGCACAGCAGGGTGCTTGCCAGCATGGTACGCCAAGGCGTGTGTGCAGCCTGAGACAGGAGGGAGAGCTGGGAGGGAGGGGTATTGGTGGACATTGGCGCGTAGTGTTGAAGGTTACCGGGGCGAAGGCAAATGCTTGGCGAAACATCAAAACGACTGGGAACTTGCAAGGCGTATGCCGCCTGGCTCAGTACCGCACCGTTTGTACGGTGCTGCCGGTGTAAAGCTCCACCTCGTGTTGGCGTGGACGCTTGGGTTGTGTGGCTTCGGCTGCTGCCGCAGGGCTGGCAGCGACAGGGGCCTGCTGCGCCAGCAAGCTGGGATTCAGGGCCGAGGGAGGAGGCGTGCTCTTGCGGTTCTGTGGATCGGCTCCGCGTGCCAGATCATTGAAGCGCAGGCCTGCATAGGCGCGGTCGATGCTCTCGAGTTGCTGTCCAGGAGCCAGGCGGCCCGATGCAGGACGCAAGGCGGGGGGCAGATTGGCAAACAGGGACTCGTCGGGGATGCCCAGATCATCCGGGTGACGCAGGGCCAGGGTCAGTTGGCCATATTTTTCGGCCAGGGTCAGGCGGTGCACCTCTTCCAGTGGCACGGCCAGCACGGCGGTGCGGGCATTCTCCGGGCGCAAGTGGTTGGTGTCGGCGGCGTTATTGTTGCGACCGCTGCCCGATGCGTTTTGGGCTTGCTCTTCACGCAGCTGGGCTTCGGTGGGTGGAGGTGTTTCGACACTGGCACCGCCGTAGGCCAGCACCCGGGTGCGTGCCATCAGCAGGCGGGTCTGGGTGTCCACCGGGGTTTGTTCGTCTTGGCCGTTGAGTGTGAAGAATACGTCCACAAAGTCACCAGGGCGCACGCGGTGGCCTGCGGCCATGGTTTCATTGACGGCAATCGAGACGGCCCGCTCGCCTTGCTCCAGTTGCAGCGACAGGCCTTGCAGCAGGTTGGGCTCGAAAATCGGACTGTCAGCGTACATGGGCTGTACCGTGACCTTGCCCAGTACGTCTTCCAGATTGTCGAAACTGCCGGGCACGGGAGTGGCAACCTGAATGACCTTGAGATCTGCCATCGTGAGTTTGTGGCCTGCCGGAACAGACTGGGTCAGAATCACCATGTCGTGCAACGCTTCGGCGGGATTTTGCTCCGTAGCGGGAACTTGTACCGAGAGACTGGGGTCGGTAGAGGCAACTGAAGCAGGTTCAGGGCGGCTGCCAATTTGCCAGGCCAGCAAACCCAGGGCCAAGGCCAGCACTACCAGAATGCCAGCAATCAGTTTTGTGAAATTCATGGAATGTTTCTCCCGCGCGAAAGACGTAGTGGTAATGGTGTGACAGTTTAATGCTTGGGCCACGGTGCATGTGGTCCAGTGTTGCGTACTGCTACATTTTATGAAGATTGTTATCCCCTCAAAGGGGAGGCCGCGCACTGTGATGGTGCCAAAATGTTGCTTAAAAGCAACTTTTGGTGGCAATTGTAATGCGATATTGATCTAGGGAAAATTTCGTATCGTATATACCGCAGGGATGGTGATAGAGGAGTTCCCCTCTTTTTTGTTACAAAGAGCAAAAAATAGTCTGTGAATCTCTTGGGATGGCCGCTGCGATCCTATGGCTTGAGAGCTTTGGATGCACCACGCTGGATATTTTTTGCTGGCACCAGCATGTGCTGTGCCCTCGGTACGCTCAGTCTGGTTGCGCAGGCGTTACGCCTTGGTGAGCGGAGCGACGATGCCGCTTCACGCTGGTATGTCGTGAGCTGCTCAAAGCCGCTGAGCGATTTCCCGGATGAGCTGTTTGGCGAGGGTGCGCTTGCTGGCGCGCGGCAGGGTGTGGTGGCCGTGTTCGTCGAACAGTACCAGTACGTTGTCATCCTGACCGAAGGTGCTTGGGCCGATGTTGCCCACCAGCAGCGGCACGCCTTTGCGCACACGCTTGGCGGTGGCAAATTCCACCAGATTCTGGCTTTCGGCCGCAAAGCCGACGCAGTAGAGTTGTCCGCTCTGGGCACGGGGTGACTGGGCCAGTGTGGCCAGAATATCCGGGTTTTCAACGAAGTGCAGGGCTGGCACTGCTTCTTGCGGATTCTTCTTGATTTTTTCGGTGGCTGTGGTGGCGGGTCGCCAGTCGGCCACCGCTGCGGTGGCCACCAGGATATTGGCACTGGTGATGTGCTCCTGGGCGGCATCGAGCATTTGCTGGGCGGATTGCACATTGATGCGCTGCACATTGCGCGGGGTTTCCAGGGCCACCGGGCCGCTGATGAGCGTGACCTTGGCTCCGGCCTCCTGTGCGGCCCTCGCAATCGCAAAGCCCATCTTGCCGCTGGAGCGGTTTGTGATGCCACGCACCGGGTCGATGGCTTCGAAGGTTGGGCCAGCGGTCACCAGCATGTGGTGGCCTGCCAGTACATTCGGGGTGAAGAAAGAGATGAGGTCATGCAGGATTTCATCTGGCTCCAGCATCCGCCCGTCGCCCGTTTCGCCACATGCCTGCTCGCCCTGACCCACGCCCAGGATGTGTGCGCCATCGTTTTCTGCCTGTTGCAGATTGCGCTGGGTGGCGGGATGCGCCCACATTTCACGGTTCATGGCGGGGGCGATCAGCAACGGGGTGCGACCAATCGGGCGTGCCAGGCACATCAGGCTCAGCAGCTCGTCGGCCCGGCCCTGTACCAACTGGGCCAGAAAGTCGGCACTGCAAGGAGCGATCAGGATGGCATCGGTGTCGCGCCCCAGGTTGATATGGGGCATGTTGTTGGCATCGCGCGCATCCCATTGCGAAAGATACACGGGGTTGCCCGACAGGGCCTGCATGGTGATGGTGCTGATGAACTGGGTGGCTGCCTCGGTCATGACCACATGGACGCTGGCCCCGGCCTTGACGAGCAGCCGACACAGTTCGGCCGATTTGTAGCAGGCGATGCCGCCGCTCAGCCCCAGCACGATGCGCTTGCCTGCCAGTTCCCGTGGAACCAGCTCATCCAGTGGCAGTGCCGGTGGCTCTACCTGCCCCAGGCTGGCAGTTTCGCCAATGTGGGTGACCGGGTAGTTGTGGGAGGAGGAAGGGGCAGAATGGGGCATGGCGTGCGGCACGGTGGTTCGAAACAGTGCCGCTTTATACAAGCTCCACTGGCTGGCGTCCAGTGGAAAAGATGACTTTGCCGGGCGGCCACCTCCGGTGTGGGCAGGGCAGGCGTGATATGTGCCGCCGCGTTCATTTTGTGGGAAAATGCCCGCTGGTTTATTTTTTTCTGGCTTTCCAGCACATGGGTTATGACACCGCGAACGACTACCACCTCCAGTACCGCTGCCTCTGACAGGCAGATGGATGTGTGGCCGCGCGCCTGGCTTTGAGAGCCATTTCCAGAATTTGATGCGCGGCCCCTCTGGCCGCGTTTTTATTTTTTTCCACACACAGCATGATTCACATTACCCTTCCCGACGGTTCCCAGCGTCAATTCGAGCATCCTGTTTCCGTGGCCGAGGTGGCCGGCGCGATTGGCGCGGGACTGGCCAAGAACACGGTGGCCGGCAAGGTCGATGGCCGTCTGGTGGATGCCTGCGAGACCATTGACCACGATGCCCGCCTGCAAATCATCACCCCCCGGGATGACGAGGGCGTGGAAATCATCCGCCACTCCTGTGCGCACTTGGTCGGGCATGCCGTCAAGCAGCTCTATCCCACCGCCCGCATGGTGATCGGCCCGGTGATCGATGAAGGCTTCTACTACGACATTGCCTACGAGCGGCCTTTCACGCCGGATGACTTGCAGGCGATTGAGGCACGCATGAAGGAGTTGATCGCCAAGGACTACGATGTCATCAAGCGCATGACCCCGCGTGACGAGGTGATTCGCCTGTTCCAGGAGCGTGGCGAGGACTACAAGCTGCGCCTGATCGAGGACATGCCGAACGAAACGCAGATGGGCCTGTACTTCCACGAGGAATACGTGGACATGTGCCGTGGCCCGCATGTGCCCAATACGCGCTTTCTGAAATCCTTCAAGCTCACCAAGTTGGCCGGAGCCTACTGGCGCGGCGATGCGAAGAACGAGCAGTTGCAGCGCATCTACGGCACTGCCTGGGCGGACAAGAAGCAACTCGATGCCTACATCAAGCGCATCGAGGAAGCGGAAAAGCGCGACCACCGTCGCCTCGGGCGCGAGCTGGACCTGTTCCACCAGGACGAGCATTCGCCCGGCACGGTGTTCTGGCATCCCAAGGGCTGGATCATCTGGCAGCAGGTGGAACAGTACATGCGCAATGTGTACCGCGAAAACGGCTACCAGGAGGTCAAGGGGCCGCAGATTCTGGACAAGGGACTGTGGGAAAAAACCGGCCACTGGGACAAGTACCGCGAGAACATGTTCACCACCGAGAGCGAGAAACGCGACTACGCCCTCAAGCCCATGAACTGTCCCGGCCACCTGCTGATCTTCAATCAGGGCATCAAGAGCTACCGCGACCTGCCGCTGCGCTATGGCGAATTTGGTCAGTGCCACCGCAACGAGCCATCGGGCGGTCTGCACGGCATCATGCGGGTGCGGGCCTTCACGCAGGATGATGGCCATATTTTCTGCACCGAAGACCAGATTCAGCAGGAATGCGCCCACTTCACCGCGCTGTTGCAGAGCGTTTATCAGGACTTCGGCTTTACCGACATCATCTACAAGGTCGCCACCCGCCCGGAAAAGCGCATTGGTTCCGAGGAAAGCTGGGACAAGGCCGAAGCCGCGCTGATCGATAGCCTGAAGGCTGCGGGTGTCGAATACCGTATTTCCGAAGGCGACGGTGCGTTCTACGGCCCCAAGCTGGAGTACACGCTGCGCGACGCGCTGGGGCGCGAGTGGCAGTGCGGCACGATTCAGGTCGATCCTTCCATGCCCGAACGGCTGGATGCGGAATACGTCGGCGAGGATGGCGCGCGCCACCGGCCCATCATGCTGCACCGCGCCATTGTCGGCAGTCTGGAACGTTTCATCGGCATCCTGATCGAACATTACGCGGGAGCACTGCCGGTCTGGCTGAACCCGGAACAGTTCGTGGTGCTCAACATCACCGACGCACAGGCCGATTACTGTCGTGAAATTGCCGCAAAAATCCAGAAACTCCTGCCCCATCAGCCATTGCGGCCCAAACTCGATCTGCGCAACGAAAAGATCACTTATAAAATACGCGAGAACGCATTGCAGAAAATCCCCTTCATTCTGGTTGCAGGAGACAAGGAGAAAGCTGCGGGAACCGTTGCAGTGCGTGCGCGGGGCAATCAGGATCTGGGAGTGATGCCCGTCGAGCAGTTTGCCCAGCTTCTGGCGCAGCATATTGCCGACAGACTCTGACCGTGCCCGCAACCCATACGCCGGGGCAGTGGCAGGCCGCCTGAATGGCCTGCCACGCACCGGTATTGTTCATAGACCAACCATTGAAGGTGAGAACCATCGCTACGGAATATCGTGACCGCCGTCACCGGGAAGAACGCAAACACCGCCTGAACCGTGAAATCAACGTGCCAGAGTTGCGCGTGACCGGCCCAGAAAATGAACCCATCGGCATCATCAGCCTGAACGAGGCCCTGCGCATGGCAGGGGATCTGGATGTCGATCTGGTGGAAATTGCACCCCATGCCACTCCGCCAGTCGCACGACTGATTGATTACGGAAAGTTCAAGTACCAGGAACAGAAACGCGCTGCCGAGGCCAAGGCCAAGCAGACCGTGATCGACATCAAGGAAGTGAAATTCCGTCCCGGTACGGATGATGGCGACTACAACATCAAGCTGCGCAACATCCGCCGCTTCCTTGAAGAGGGCGACAAGGTGAAGGTCACGCTGCGCTTCAGAGGGCGTGAAATCACCCACCAGAACCTGGGTCTGGACTTGCTCAGCCGCCTGCGCGATGACTTGGCCGATTCCATCGTGGTGGAGCAATTCCCCAAGCTGGAAGGCCGTCAGATGATCATGATGCTCGCGCCCCAGCGCAAGAAGGCTTCCGGCGGTGCAAGCGGTCAGGGCAACAAACCCCAGCAGCCGCGCAATACACCGGATACGGACACCGTCCCCTCCGCTTGAGTCTGGTCTGAAGAAAACACCAGCCTGATGCAGAAAATCTGCATCAGGCTGGTGTTTTTGCGTCTGTCCAATCGATGCGGCGAAGATCGCCCTGCTGCCAACGCAGAATTTCGGCGCGTGGGGGGCTGGCCTGCATGTCCCAGTCGCTCAGCACCAGCCGTTGCTGGCCGTCGCCCAGATCGTGCGTGCCGGGTTTATGGGTGTGGCCGTGCAGCAGCGTGGTGCAGCGGGTGTGGTGCAGCCATGCCTTGCTGGCGGGGTGATCCAGATCGACGACCACCTGTGCGGCATCGGATTTGCGCGATTCGCTGTGCTGGCGTGCCTTGCGGCCAAAGGCGCGCCGTGCGGCCAGCGGTTGCGCCAGAAAGCCTTGTTGCCAGGCGGCACTG
The DNA here is from genome assembly GCF_900129055.1 of Lampropedia hyalina DSM 16112. Lineage (GTDB taxonomy): Bacteria > Pseudomonadota > Gammaproteobacteria > Burkholderiales > Burkholderiaceae_C > Lampropedia > Lampropedia hyalina. Next base: position 83,446 of record NZ_FQUZ01000005.1, on the reverse strand, counting down.
CGGCTGAGCTGGCGGAATTGCTGGTAGTCCACGTCGTCAATGCACAGAATATCGCCGTGGGTGAGCAACACGCGTTGTTCACCCAGTGTGATGGCAGTGGGGTCGTGCAACAGGGCAATGCCGGTGGCACGGGAAAATCCCTCGCCCACCAGAAAATCCCGGTTGCCGTGCATGAAGTAGCAGGCCCTGCGCGAAGCCGCCTCGCGCAGGCTGGCACAGGCACGCGATTCAAAACTGCCGTGCTCGCCCATCGCATCGTCCCCAATCCAGACCTTGAACAGGTCGCCCAGCAGGAACAGAGCCTGTGCCGGGGTGGTCTGCAAATAGTGCTCCCAGCGCAGCAAGGTGGCCGGATCGTCGGCCTGCAAGTGCAGGTCGGAGACGAAATCGACCACCGTATCGGCATCGAACGGGGTGGCGATTTCGCCGAAGTGCAGGTGTTCGTCCGGCAGGGCGGGCATGGGGCAGGGCTTCAGATGGCTACGGCCTTGCTGATGAGCACGTCGGTCTTGGGCACATCGTCGTGGTAGCCACGACGGCCAGTGGGAACCTTGCGGATGGCATCGACCACGTCCTGACCCGAAACGACCTTGCCAAAGACGGCATAGCCCCAGCCCTGGGAGGTGGGGGCGGTGTGGTTCAGGAAGTCGTTGTTCTTGACGTTGATGAAGAACTGCGCCGAGGCCGAGTGCGGGTCGCTGGTGCGGGCCATTGCAATCGTGTAGGCGTTGTTTTTCAGGCCGTTGTTGGCTTCGTTTTCGATGGGGGCCTGGGTGGGCGGCTTCTGGTCGAGGCCGGGGATGAAGCCGCCGCCTTGAATCATGAAGCCATCGATGATGCGGTGGAAAATGGTGCCGTCGTAGTGGCCGCTGTTCACGTAGTTCAGGAAATTCTCGGTGGATTTCGGGGCTTTTTCAGCGTCCAGTTCCAGCGTGATGGTGCCGTGGCCATCGATGTGCAGTTCGACTTGGGGGTTGCTCATAAGGTTTTTCCTTGGGTGAAGTAAAAAAGATGGGACTCAGGGCTGCACGCGGCTGGCCGAGAGAATGGTGACGGCTTCCACTGGAACGTCGCTGTGCGGGCCGCGTCGGCCAGTGGGAACCTTGCGGATGGCATCGACCACGTCCATGCCTTGCACGACCTTGCCGAATACCGCATAGCCGTCGCGGGGCGAGCGGGCGTTCAGGCTGGTGTTGTTTTCGACGTTGATGAAGAATTGCGAGGTGGCCGAGTGGGGCGCACCGGTGCGGGCCATCGCAATGGTGCCGCGTTCATTTTTCAGGCCATTGAAGGCTTCCAGTGGAATGGCCGGGCGGGTTTTCTTCTGCACGAGATTGGCATCGAAGCCGCCACCCTGAATCATGAAGTTGCCGATGACGCGGTGAAACACCGTGCCATCGTAGTGCTTGTCATCGACGTATTGCAGGAAGTTGGCGACGGTTTGCGGGGCTTTCTCGGGGTTCAGCTCCAGCACGATGTCGCCCTGGCTGGTGTGCAGCTTGACTTGGGGCGCGGCAGCACGGCTCTGGGCCTGTACGGCAGGCAGGCACATGCCACCCAGCGTGACGGCCAGCAAGGCGTGAAGGGTGTGGCGTTTGGAGTTGAACAGGGACATGGTGGGGCGGACGAATGGATGGTGAAGGCGGCGCATGGAGCGTGGCAAGAAATACTGCGATACCTGCGCCCCGCACGGAAGACGGCCTATTCTATCGGCATCCGCCGGTGCAGCGAATGTGTCCGGCCAGGTCGTGGCGATGCTCAAGTGCCGCAAAGTCCGCCGTTTGCAACAGTGTGCGCACGGCATCGTGCTGTTGCCAGCCGTGCTCCAGCAGCAGCCAGCCGCCAGGGCGCAGGTGCGGGCGGGCGTGGTGGATGATGTGGCGCAGATCGTCCAGGCCGTCGCGCTGGGGGCCTTCGCTGACCAGGGCGGTACGGGGTTCGTGCAGCAGGGCGGGCAGGTGCTCGTCGGTGTCGGCCAGATAGGGCGGGTTGCTCACGATGAGATCGAATGCGGGCACTGCCTGCTGGAGCAGCGGGGCAAACCAGTGGCCGTGCAGCCATTGCACCGGCAGGTTCAGGCGTTGCCCATTGGCCTGTGCCACGCACAGGGCGGCCGCGCTGGCATCCACGGCTACTACCGTGGCATCGGGGCGTTGTTGCTGGAGGGCCAGCGCGATGGCTCCGCTGCCGGTTCCCAGATCAAGAATGCGGGGCTGGTGCAGGGCCTGTACGCATTGCAAGGCCCAGTCCACCAGGGTTTCGGTGTCGGAGCGCGGGTCGAGTACGTCGGAGCTGATGTGCAGGTGCAGGCCGTAGAAGGCCTTGTGCCCGGTCAGGTAGGCCACCGGCTCCTGTTGCAGGCGGCGTTGGCACAGGCTGGCGAAATGCCGTTGCTGTTCACCAGACAGGTTGTCCCGGTCGTGCGAGATCAGCCATGCACGGTCATGGGGGTTCTGGCCCAGGGTGTGCAGCAGCAGAATCTGCGCATCCAGCCGCTCCAGTCCGGCCTGCCGGGCGTGTTGCAATGCCTGTGCCACGTTGAGGGGCTGGGGGAGTGAATGGGTCATGGCAGGGCATCCGGGGCCAGCTCGGCCAGTAGTTCGGCTTCGCGGGCACTGACCAGCGCATTCAGCACATCGCCCAGATCGCCTTCCATGATGGTGCTGAGTTTGTAGAGCGTGAGGTTGATGCGGTGGTCGGTGAGCCGCCCTTGCGGGAAGTTGTAGGTGCGGATGCGGTCGGAGCGGTCGCCACTGCCGATCAGCCCTTTGCGCAGGGCGGCATCCTTGGTGGCTTTTTCGCTGCGTTCTTTCTCTTGCAGGCGTGCCAGCAGCACTTGCAGGGCCTTGGCCTTGTTGCGGTGCTGGCTGCGGTCGTCCTGGCATTCGGCCACGATGCCGGTGGGCAGGTGGGTGACGCGCACGGCCGAATCGGTCTTGTTGATGTGCTGGCCGCCCGCACCGCTGGCACGGTAGGTGTCGATGCGCAGTTCGGCGGGGTTGATCTGCACGGCCTGGGTTTCGTCGGGTTCCGGCAGCACGGCGACCGTGCAGGCACTGGTGTGAACGCGCCCCTGGGTTTCGGTGACGGGCACGCGCTGCACGCGGTGGCCGCCGGATTCGAAGCGCAGACGGCCATACACGCCATCACCTTCGAGGCGAATCACCACTTCCTTGTAGCCGCCGAGTTCGCTGTCGGTCGCGCTGATGATTTCCACGCGCCAGCCCATGCTGTCGGCATGGCGGGTGTACATGCGCAACAGGTCGGCGGCAAACAGCGCGGATTCGTCGCCGCCCGTGCCGGCACGGATTTCCAGAAAGGCGTTGCGGGCATCGTCGGGGTCTTTGGGCAACAGCAGCCGCTGGATTTCGGCTTCCAGCTTGTCCAGCTCCTCGCGGGCATCGGCGATTTCTTCCTCGGCCATTAGCGTGGTTTCCGCATCGCAACCGGGTTCGTCCAGCAGCTCATGGGCCACTTGCAGATCGCGGCTGCGTTGCTGGTGGCGTTCGTAGCGTCCGGCGATCTGGGTGACTTCGGCGTGCTCCCGTGCGATCAGGCGGTACTGCTGCATGTCGGCCATGATGTCCTCGCGCGAGAGCAGGAAGTCCAGTTCGCGCAGGCGTTCGGTGTAGCGTTCAAGCTGCTGGATCAGAAAGGTTTGCATGGACGGGGGCCGCAGGGCAGGGCATCTGAAGCGGTTCGGGACAGGGGAATGGTGCGGGAGAGGGCCGCGCACCGGTGGAATGCCATGCCGCAGGAGTGTGGCAGAGCCGACAGGGCGCGTCGCTAATGCCTTGTGGTGGCTTCACCGCGCAGAAACAGGCGGGAGACGAGTTGCGTGGTCTGCTCGCGCTCAATCTGGTCGGCATTGCGCAGTTCGGCCATTGTGCCATGCAGCATTTTTTGCGACAGGCCGCGTGCCAGGGCTTGCAGCACGGCATCCACGTCCTGCCCCTTGGCCAGCATTTTGCGGGCACGCTGGATTTCCTGCTGGCTCCAGGCATCGGCCTGGGTGTTGAGCTGCTGGATCAGCGGCACGACCCCGGTGTGTGGGTTGCGCTGCTCCAGCCAGCGCACGAAGCTTTGCACGCCGGTATCGATGATGGCTTCGGCCTGCTCCACGGCGGCCTGCCGGTTGGCCTTGCCCGATTGCACGACGTGGGCCAGATCGTCCACGGTGTAGAGATAGACGTTGTCGTGCTCGTTCACTTCGGGTTCAATGTCGCGCGGCACCGCCAGATCGACCATGAACATGGGCTTGTTGCGGCGTTTTTTCAGGGCACGTTCCACCGCGCCCAGCCCGATGATGGGCACACTGCTGGCGGTGGAGGTGACGATGATGTCGAATTCGTGCAGGCGTGCCGGCAAATCGGCAATGCGCACGGCCTGTGCCCCCAGCCGGTCGGCGAGTTTCTGGCCGCGCTCCAGCGTGCGGTTGGCAATGGCAATGGATTCCGGGCGTTGCGCGGCAAAGTGGGTGCTGACCAGTTCGATCATCTCGCCTGCGCCGACGAACAGCACTTTCAGGCGCGAGAAATCCTCGAACAACTGATTGGCCAGGCGCACGGCGGCAGCGGCCATGCTGATGGAGTGCGCGCCGATGTCGGTGCTGGTGCGCACTTCCTTGGCCACGGCGAAGGAACGCTGGAACAACTGGTTCAGCGTACTGCCCAGCGCGCCTGCCTTGTCGGCCACGCGCACCGCGTTTTTCATCTGACCGAGAATCTGCGCTTCGCCCAGCACCATCGAGTCCAGCCCGCTGGCCACACGGAAGGCATGGCGTGCCGATTGGCCGTCTTCCAGCAGGTAGGAATGCTGGCGCAGGGCTTCGGGGCTGACACCGCCGCTGTGCGCCAGCCAGTCCAGCGAGGTCTGCATCTGGCTGGCCGGGGCGCAGCAGTAGATTTCGGTGCGGTTGCAGGTGGAGAGAATGGCGGTTTCCACGGCATTGCTGCTCTGGCCTGCCAGATTCTGGCGCAGCGCGTGCAGGGCCGGCGCAATCTGGTCGAGCGCGTAAGCAAAACGACCGCGCAGATCAATCGGTGCGGTCGTGTGGTTGATGCCTAATGTCCATACTGCCATGACTGAATTATAGAATGCCGGTTGATGTATGCCAGCCTAGGGCGTGTCATCCATGAGATTCACCCCCGCGCCAGTGTGCCCCGACAGGCCAATCTAGGCGCACGCCGCCGCCCGTATGTCGATACGGGCAAGGTGTGCAACGACGAGTGGCCTGTCGGGGCACGCTGGCCCGAAGGGTTGGGCCCAAAAAGGCCGTGCGCGGCGTTGCAAAGCCTCGCAAGGCAATAAAGCCTTGCTGTGTTTTGCGCCTTGCTCACAGCCTTTTTGGACTCCAACGCGGGGGTGAATCTCATGGATGATACGCCCCGCGCCGATTGCACCGGTTTGTCTTTGCAAACTGGCTATCGCAGCGATTGGATTTGTGCATGGCCCACTGGTGCGCCATCGCAAGGCGTGGCGGTCTGGCATTCCGTTATTTCGCCGATATGGCTGCAACAGGCGGCTTTGACCCGTGTTATGCCCCTCCCAACCCTGCTTTTTCATCTGCTCTGCCTGTGCCTGCCCGCCTGGGGGCTGGGGCTGTTGCTGGCCCTCAGTACCCGAGTGATTTGGAAGGGCTATGCCTGCCGCCTCGCGCTGCTGGCCAACTGGGCTGCCCTGGGTTTGAGTGGCAGTCTGGTGCTGCTGCTGGGTTTGCCGCTGACCGGGCAGGATGGCTCCATGCTGACCTACGCGCTGCTGGTGGTGGTGCTGGCCAGTGTGCAGTGGCTGCTGTTGCGGCCACTGCCTGTTAAGTAAGAAAAGTCAGTCAGTATCTCAGGGCAAGGTATAGAGCGGGATGTCGAACCGCTGTGCCAGTGTGTCCAGTTCGGCGCGCGTGCGGGTGCGCAGGAAGGCGGCAATGGCTTCGGCAGTGGCCGGGCTGTGCATGTCGGGCGGGGTGTCGAGTGCCGGATCGTTCTGGATTTGCCGCCACAGATACAGCGCGAAGTGCCGCTCCAGTGCGGCCAGTGCCACGCGGCCATCGGCGCAGGGGTAGAGGCGGTAGCCCACATGTGCGCCGCCCGTTTCGCTGCCGGGCTGCACCATGTGCCAGCGCACTGGCCATGCCATCCAGCGCGCGCCTTCCGAAAGTGCCACTTCGATCTGCTGGCTGCCCTGTCCTTGCAGGCGGGCCAGTTGCGTCTGCAAGATGGCTTCGCTGGCCATCAACGCCCCTGACATGTCGGCATACAGCGAGGTGGGCATGGACAGGCTGTTGAGCAGTCCGGCCTCGGCCTGGTAGGTCAGGTCGTGCCCGGCTTCATCGGCGCGTTCGCCCGGTGCGCCCACGATGCGCACCAGCGACAGGTTCGGGTAACGCGGGTGCAGGCTCTCCCAGTCCAGCCCCAGCTTGCGGGTGGCCGAAAGCCGGAACGATGTCAGCAGCACCTGCGACTGCGCCAGCAGGCTGTGCAGGATGGCCTGACCTTCCTCGGTCTTGAGGTTGGCGTGGACGGTTTCGAGGCCATCGTGCAGTTCGTCGTAAGCCTGGGGGCTGTAGATGTCCATCGGGTCGCCGGTGCGCTTTCCGGGCGGCGGCGGGGCTTCCAGCTTGGTGCAGCTCGCACCCAGTGCCCGACAGCGATAGAGGGCGGCCGGGCCGGGGACGTTCAGGGCCAGGCTGAGGATGCGGATGCCTTGCAGGGGCAGAAAACGGGTGCTCATGGTGTATGTCTCCTGATTGGGGGTAACGGCGGGGCGAATTCTGGCGGTGGATTGCATCCAAAGATGCAACAGTATGGCCTGTACAGGGGGATTTTTCCCACGGAACAGGCTCTCTACAATGCCTGGAAAGCAGTTTCACCTGCGCATGATACCCAGCACAACGATACAGAAAGCCCTTCATGATGAACCGTAGAACCTATATGGCCGGTCTGTCCGGTCTTGCCACCGTGGCCGCTGGTGCAGCGGGAGCCGGCTGGGTGCAGTCTGCATCCGCTCTGGCCCCGGCAGGCGAATGGCTGGATGCGCTCAAGCCCTCTGCCCGCCAGCCCGTGCTGTTTGTAGGGCACGGCAGCCCGATGAACGTGCTGCCCGGCAATGCCTGGCGCGACCGCTGGGAACTGCTGGGGCAGGAGTTGCTGCAACGCCCCGAGCCACCGCAGTTGATTCTGTGCATCTCGGCGCACTGGCTCACCCGCGAAGGCTGGTACCTGACCGGCATGGATACCCCGCGCACCATTCACGATTTTGGCGGTTTCCCCCAGCCGCTGTACGAGATGCAGTACCCCGCCCCTGGCGCGCCGCAGGTGGCGCGGCAACTGGCGCAGGAGCTGCACGACCCGGCGCAGCCGCAGACCCCGTTGGGGCTGGACCACGAAGAGTGGGGGCTGGATCACGGCACCTGGTCGGTGCTGCTGCCCATGTTCCCGCAGGCGCGCATTCCGGTCATCCAGTTGAGCATCGACTACTCACGCCCCCTGTCCGAGCATTACGCGCTGGGGCGACAGTTGCGCCATCTGCGCGAGCGTGGCGTATTGATCGTGGGCAGTGGCAACATCGTCCACAACCTGCGGCGCATGAGCCGGGATGCGTCGCCCGATCAGGCATTCGACTGGGCGCACGCCTTCGACCAGCACGTCCACCAACGCATTGCCAGCGGCGACACCGACGCGCTGGTGCAGGTGCAGCAACTGGGCGAGACCATGCGGCTGGCGCATCCCACGCACGATCACTATCTGCCGCTGCTGTATGCCGCCGGTGCTGCACACGAAGGCGACAATGCGCAGTTCTTCAACGCTGGCTTCCAGCATGGCTCCATTTCCATGCAGTCGGTGCTGTGGGGGTGATGGCCTGAAGATCGTGAACAGGTTCTTGGAAACAGCGAGCAGTCGCGTACTGGCATCTGCCAATTGCGAATGCCAGCCATGAAATCGTTAGAATGGCAGTCGGGCCGTTCTTGCCCATTTCTGTTTTTATAGGCCAACCCCTGATTTTTATGACAGCAGCCACAGTACGTTTGACCGGCAGCATTGTTGCCCTGGTGACTCCCTTCAACGAAGACGGTAGCGTGGATTACGACAGCCTGCGAAAACTGGTGGACTGGCATGTCGATCAGGGTACGGACTGCATCAGTGTGGTGGGCACCACCGGCGAATCGCCCACCATCGACGTGCAGGAGCACCACGAAGTCATTCGCGTGGCCGTCGAACAGGCGGCTGGCCGGGTGCCCATCATGGCCGGTTGCGGGGCCAACTCCACGCACGAGGCCATCTCGCTGGCACGCTATGCCCAGCAAGTGGGTGCGGACAGCCAGTTGCAGGTCGTGCCCTACTACAACAAGCCCACCCAGGAAGGCCAGTTCCAGCACTTCAAGGCCATTGCCGAAGCCACTGGCGATCTGCCCATCTACCTCTACAACGTGCCGGGGCGTTCCGTGGCCGATCTGGCGCACGACACCGTGCTGCGCCTGGCCGAAGTGCCCGGCATCATTGGCATCAAGGAAGCCACCGGCAACATCGAACGTGCCCAGTGGCTCATCCGCGATGTGCCCGAAGGCTTCGGTATCTATTCCGGTGATGACCCCACTGCCGTGGCCCTGATGCTCTGCGGTGGACATGGCAACGTCAGCGTCACTGCCAACGTCGCCCCTCGCCTGATGAGCGACCTTTGCCGTGCCGCGCTGGCAGGCGATACCCGCCGCGCCATGGACATCCAGAAACGCCTGCTGCCGCTGCACAAATCCCTGTTCGTCGAGGCCAATCCCATTCCCGTGAAGTGGGCACTGCATCGCATGGGCATCATCGGCGGAACATTGCGCCTTCCCATGACTCCATTGTCGGCCGGATACACCGCTGTCGTGGAAAAGGCCCTGCAAGACCTGCAACTGGTCTGACTGGCGCAGCGTGCAGCGGCCTGCCCTGCACCTGCCATCGACAGCGCATTCCCATACAAGGAACCATGAACGTGAAATCCCAGCCCCTTGCATTCAAGACCACCCTTCTGGCCACCGCTGTGGTGCTGTCAGGCTGTTCGGTCTTTCAGGAAGACAAGATCGACTATAAAAGTGCCAGCCGTGGCGTTTCGCTGGAAGTCCCTCCCGACCTGACCCAGCTCATGCCCGATGCCCGCTACAACGTGCCCGGCGGTGTCGTCTCTGCCAATGCCATGCTGGGCGTGCAGGCCCAGCGCGGTGCGGCCAGCAACGTGGCGGCCAGCAGCGTGGCCGACGTGCAGATTCAGCGCGAAAACGGCGTGCGCTGGCTCAGCGTCCCGCGCGGCCCCGATGTTCTCTGGGATCCGGTGCGCCAGTTCTGGCTGGACAACGGCTTTGTGCTGGCCATGGACCAGCCCGAACTGGGCATCATGGAAACCGACTGGGCCGAAAACCGCGCCAAACTGCCGCAGGACGTGATCCGCGCCACCCTCGGGCGGGTGCTGGACTCGCTGTATTCCACCGGCGAGCGCGACAAGTTCCGCACCCGGCTGGAACGCCGCAGCGATGGCGGCACCGACATCTTCATCACCCACCGAGGCATGTCGGAAGAATTCAGCTCGCCTTCCAAGGAAAACACCATCTGGCAACCGCGCCCGAACGATCCTGAACTCGAAGCCGAGTTTCTGCGCCGCCTGATGGTGACGCTGGGCATCAGCGAAGAACAGTCCCGCGCCATCCTGCAAGCCGATGTCACCGCTGCCACGGCGGCGGCTGCCACCCAAACCAGCCCACAATCGCAGGTGCGCGTCGTGCAGGCAGGGGGCGTGCCCGCCTTGCTGTTGCCCGAAGACAATTTCGACCGTGCCTGGCGGCGCGTCGGCACGGCACTGGACCGCACCGGCTTCACCGTCGAAGACCGCAACCTCAGCCAGGGCCTCTACTATGTGCGCTATGTCGCCAAGGCCGATCAGGACAAGAAGCCCGGCTTCTTCGGTCGCCTGCTGGGCCGCTCTGGCCAGACTTCCGAGCTGGTCAAATACCGCATTCTGGTGACCTCCCAGGCCGAAGGCGCGGTGGTGCGCATCCTCACCGAAGCCGGTGAACCCGCTCCGGCCGAGCAGGCCAGCGCGATTGTGAAGCTGTTGCAGGAAGACATGCAATAAAGGTTAGATAGCCCTTTGAGGCTGAACGAAAATAGCAAAACCGCCTTGGTATTTTGAACCAAGGCGGTTTTTTCATGCTGCGCCAGCAAGGCACGGATTCAGGATTTACGGGGCATCGCCATCAATGGCTGCCCGGATGCCGCGCAGGAACTCCTGTGCGGCGGCAATCGCTGCTTCGGCGGGCTGGTCTTTGAGCAGTTCGATGATTTTGGAGCCAATCACCACGGCATCGGCAGTCTGTGCAATGCTTTGTGCGGTCTGTGCGTCCCGGATGCCGAAGCCCACGCCGACCGGAATGGCCACATGCTGGCGGATGCGCTCCAGCATCTGCTGCACCTGCGCCACATCCAGGGTCTTGCTGCCGGTCACGCCCTTGATGGAGACGTAATAGACGTAGCCGCTGGCAATGGCGGCAATCTGCTGGATGCGTGCGTCGGTGGAGGTGGGCGCGAGCAGGAAAATCAGATCCAGCCCGTGCTGGCGCAGTTGTGCGGCGAAGGCTTCGCATTCTTCGGGCGGGTAGTCCACCACCAGCACGCCATCAACCCCTGCGGCGGCGGCATCTTCCACGAAGGCGTTGGGGCGGCGCAACTGGTCGTAGCGTTCGATCGGGTTGGCATAGCCCATCAGCACCACGGGGGTGGTGGTGTCCTGCTGGCGGAATGTATGCACATTGGCCAGCACCTGGGGCAGGCCGATGCCTGCACGCAGGGCCTGTTCTCCGGCCTGCTGGATGGTGGAGCCATCGGCGGACGGGTCGGAAAACGGCACCCCCAGTTCGATCACATCGGCCCCGGCCTGCACCATGCCGTGCATGAGGGCAGGGGTGATGTCGGCGTGGGGGTAGCCGGTGGTGACGTAGGGAATCAGTGCCTTGCGGTTTTCGGCCTTCAGGCGGTCAAAGGTGAGGGCGATGCGGTTCATTGTTGGCCTCCTTTCACGGCATGGCCGCGTTCCGACGGGCGGTCGTAGAAGTCCGCGCCGGACAGATCGGCCACGGTGCCGATGTCCTTGTCGCCCCGGCCCGACAGATTGACCAGAATGCCTTGATCCTTGCGCATGGTCTTGGCAAGCTGGAGGGCGTAGGCCACGGCGTGGCTGGATTCGAGCGCGGGGATGATACCCTCGGCGCGGCACAGGTAATGGAAGGCGTGCAGGGCTTGGGCATCGGTGATGCCGACGTATTCTGCCCGGCCGATTTCATGCAGCCAGACGTGCTCGGGGCCGACACCGGGGTAGTCCAGTCCGGCACTGATGCTGTGGGTTTCGGTGATCTGGCCGTTGTCGTCTTGCAGGATCATGGTGCGGTTGCCGTGCAGCACGCCGGGGCTGCCGCGCTGGATGCTGGCGGAGTGCTTGCCACTGTCCAGCCCCTGTCCGGCTGCTTCCACACCGATCAGACGCGTACCGGTGTGATGGATGTAGGGGTAGAAAATGCCCATGGCATTGCTGCCACCGCCCACGCAGGCGACCACGGCATCGGGTTGCTGCTGGGCCATGTGCAGGTGCTGGAACATGGCAGGCATTTGCTCCAGGCACTCGTTGCCGATGACGCTCTGGAAGTCGCGCACCATCATCGGGTAGGGGTGTGGGCCTGCCACCGTACCGATGATGTAGAAGGTGCTGTCCACGTTGGCGACCCAGTCGCGCATGGCTTCGTTGAGTGCATCTTTGAGGGTCTTGCTGCCCGATTCCACCGGAACGACGGTGGCTCCCAGCAGCTTCATGCGATAGACGTTGGGGCTTTGGCGTTTGACATCTTCCGCGCCCATGTACACCACGCACTCCAGGCCATAGCGGGCGCAGATGGTGGCAGTGGCCACGCCGTGCTGGCCTGCGCCGGTTTCGGCAATGATGCGGGGCTTGCCCATCCGTCTGGCCAGCAATGCTTGCCCGATGACGTTGTTGATCTTGTGCGCACCGGTGTGGTTCAGGTCTTCACGCTTGAGAAAGATTTGCGCACCACCGGCTTCGTCACTGATGCGCTTGGCATGGTAAATCGGGGAAGGGCGGCCTACATAATGCGCCAGTTCATACTGGAATTCTGCGATGAATTCTGGGTCGTTCTGGTATTTCGCGTAGGCTTGGCGCAGTTCGTCGATGGCATAGGTCAGGGTTTCGCTGATGAAACTGCCGCCATAAATGCCGAAATGCCCTGTGGCATCGGGCTGCTGGTAGGGTTGGGATGGGTTTGTCATTTAACTTCCAGAAACATCGGCTGCACGCACGGCAGCCATGAATTGCATCATTTTTTCGGCACTCTTGACGCCTTTGACGGGCTTGCCGTCCGGGCCGTCCAGTTCGATGCCGGAACTCACATCAACGGCCAGCGAGAGGCCGCGCGAACGCACCTGGACGATGCCATCGCCCACGTTTGCAGGTGTGAGTCCACCACTCAAGACGAGGTGAGAGGTGACGCTTGTTGGAAGGAGTGACCAATTGAATGTGTGTCCGCCACCGCCGTAGCCCGTGACGTGGGCATCGAGCAGGATGGCCTGAGCCTCTGAAAACGAATGGGCATATTCTACGAGATCAAACCCCGGTGCGGGGCCATCCAGTGGAATGCGTGCCGCGCGCAGATAGCGGTAGCGGCCCTGCTGGCTCAGGGCATGGCATTGCTGCGGGCTTTCGTCGCCGTGGAATTGCAGCAGTGCCTGAGGAATGGCCTGCATGGCTTGTGCCACTTGCGTTTCGCTGGCATTGACGAACAGCAGCACCGGGGTGATGAAGGCGGGCAGCAGCCGTGCCAGTTCGGCGGCCCGCGCCAGGCTGACGTGGCGCGGACTGGGCGGATAGAGCACGAAGCCGATGGCATCGGCTCCGGCATGGATGGCCGTCTGCACGTCCTGTTCGCGGGTGAGGCCGCAGAACTTGACGCGGGTGCGAAAGGGCGCAGAGATGGAAGTCATAAGGGGTTGCCGGGCAGGTAGTCGAACAGGGCGTTGGCATCGGGCAGGTTCCAGATGGCATCGTACTGGGGGCCGAGAAAATACAGGCCATCGGGGGCGAAGGTGGGCGCGGCCACGGTGCGCGAGCGTGCCAGCAGCACCTGCTGCATCCATTGCGGAGGCTGGCGGCCCTGTCCCACGGCGAGCAGGCAGCCCATAATGTTGCGGATCATGTGGTGCAGAAAGGCGTTGGCCTGAAACTCGAACCGCCAGTAGCAACTGGGCACGCCCCGGTGTTCCTGTATGGAAGGCGGGTGGCCGTGTTGCAGCAGGGTGCGCTGGATGCGGATGTCGGCAATGGTCTTGACAGGCGTGATGGACTGGCAGCCCGATGCGCGAAAGGAGCTGAAGTCGTGCTCGCCCAGCAGATACGCGGTAGCCTGCTGCATGGCCTGCTGCTCCAGTGGCAGGAAAGTCCAGCCCACACGCCCCTGTTCCAGGCTGGGGCGCACGGGCGATTGCAGCAGCACATAGGCGTAGCGTCGGCTGGTGGCGCAGTTGCGGGCATGGAAGCGGGTGGGGACTTCGCGTGCCCACTGCACGGCAATATCACCGGGCAGCAGTGCATTCACACCACGCACCCAGGACATGTGCGGGCGTACCACGGGCGTGTCGAAATGCACCACCTGTTGCAGCGCGTGAACCCCCGCATCGGTGCGGCCTGCGCACAGCACGGTGACGGGATGCCCGGCAATCTGCGTCAGGGCTTTTTGCAGATGATCCTGCACGGTGTGGCCGTTCGGCTGACTTTGCCAGCCGTGGTAGGACTGGCCGTTGTAGCTGATTCCCAGGGCAATGCGCATGTGGTGGCTAAGGTGTGGTGGCTCCAAACGCCAACGCCGAAGCAGTGTTCGGCGTTGGCGGGGGGAAGTGAGGGCGTATGGGATGGATGTACCGTCCCCAGGTCAGCCCAATTCTTTCAGCAGTGCTTGCGCCTGTTGCTTCAGGCTGCCACTGGCATCGTCCAGCACTTCCTGGGCCAGAGCGCGCGCACCTTCGTCATCACCCAGTGCGTGGAATTCCCGCGCCAAGGCCAGCTTGGTGCTGAGCGGGTCGTCGGTGGCTGGGCTGCTGCTGGCCTCGTCCAACTCCAGTCCCATATCCAGGTCGAATTCCGATGGGGTGGATGGAGCGTTTTCCTGGGCTGGGGTAGGACTCTGTGGCTTGTCACTGCTCGGGGTGTCAAGGTCAAGGGACAAGGCCGCCAGGTCGAATTCCAGTGTGCTGGTCAATGGATCGTCGTCGCGCTCTTTACCGGGTTGCAGGTCTGGAGCAGTGGAATCCGAGAAGGACAGTTCCGGCAGATCCAGGGTTTTTTCCGTGGCAGCCTTGGGCAGGGGGTCTTCGGCAGGCTTCGTGGTGGGCGTGGCCACATCACCAAGGCTCAAATCCAGGTCGAGATCCAGACCATGGAAACGGCTATCGCTCTGGCTCCCCGCAGCCGCCGATGCGGTGCCGACTGTGGGTGCCAGCGCGGCCTTCTCCACCTCGGCATCGGTCTGGAAGTCCAGTCCGGCATCCAGGTCGGCCATTTCCTGGCGGGCATGGGCCTGTGGGCTGGCAGGCGAGGATGCCTGAAGGTCGAAGTCCAGCCCGGATTCCGTGCCTGCAGCCGCCTCCACCGAGGCCGTTGCAGTGAGAACCGGGGGTATCGGGGATGGGGCCTGGCTGCTGTGATCCGGGCTCTGGAGCGGTGCTCCAGCCTGATAGAGCGGGTTGCTCGGGTCGAGGTTGCGTCCCAGCTCTGCCACTTTCAGCCAGTCGCTGCCCTGTGCCTGCGTGAGTGTTTGCAGGGTTCTGGCGGTGGCAGCAAATGCCTGACGATCCTGGCGGGTGGCGTGGATTTCGGCCAGGCGCACATGGATGGCGGTGCGCTCCGGGTTGTTCTGGAGAGCCTCCTTGAGCACTTCCTCGGCCTGCTGGTCGCGCCCGTAGGCCAGCAGCACATCGGCTTCGAGGACGGGGTCGCCCTCACCGCTGGCATCGATCTGGCTGGGGGAGTAGGACATGGACGACACGCCAGTCGAATAGCCGGCGGAGGAGGCCTCTCCAGGTGCTGTGTTCTCGCCAGCTTTTTCCTGGTCGTCTTGCTCGGTGGTGTCGTCCCCGAAGAAGGTGCGGCGCAGGTTGTTGTTGGGAGCGGGTGCATCTTCGTCTGGGTCTTGGTCTTCTTCAGATTGCACCCGGTTTTTGCGCCAGCGATAGGCACCATATCCTGCCAGCAGCAGGACAATGGCCGCGGCTCCCCAGAGCAGAGAGGGATTGTCCTGAACACCTGCGGCACTGGCCACGGGCTGCGCCGCAGGCGGCACTGGAGCTGGGGCAGGCTCGGTATTGCTGCTGGGCGTGTCTGGCGTGGGGGTACCGGGGGTTTGCGTGGCAGCAGCAGGGGCAGTCGTGCCTTCGCTTGCACTGCCATCGGGTGCTGGTGCATCTGGTGTGGTGGCAGTGTCCGGCTGGGGCTCACTTGCGGTGGAAGGCAATGGTACAGGCGGTGTTACCTCAATGCCCGCACCCGTGCTGTCGCTGCTCGAGGGCGATCCTGTGGCAGCGGCGGCCCCACCACTGTCGCTGGCATCCGCTGGGTCGCTGGCGGGTTTCTGGGAGATGTCCGCGGCCTGTTTCTGCAACTCTTCCAGGCGGCGAATATTGGCCTGCAACGCCTGTTCGCGCTCGGTGTTTTCCTGCTGCTGTCGCTGCTGTGCCAGGCGTTCTTCTTCTGCACGGCGCACATCATCGGAGGAGGGCGAACCCACCACCAGCTCGGGCCTGCCACTGACTGCGCCATCGGTGACGCGCGTGACCACGCCACTGAGGGTGCGCTGGCCGCTGCTGTCTGCACTGATGCGTGGAGCTGCCTGTGCGACCTTGGCCTGGTAGCGGCGGAAGTCCTGGGTTTGGGCGGCCACGATGCTGCGGGCTTCCTGGGCAGAGACGGACTGGATGGTTGCCAGTTCTGGCATCGCCAGGGCCACGCCGGCCCGCAACAGGTTGATGTTGCCCTGGATGAATGCCTCGGGGTTGGTGCGTTGCAGTGCCACCAGCATTTGGTCCAGCGAGACGTTGGCAGGCAGATGGCGGCGGGCAATGCGGCTGGCATTGTCGCCTCGGCGGGTCGTGATGGTGGCCCCGGCCGTGTAGCCTGCTGCCTGGCTGCTGGCACGGGTGCTGGAGGCAGTGGGAGATGGGGCGGTCGCAGGGGTGCCGGTGGTGGCAGAAGCCGCTGGGGTTGCACCACTGGCGTCGCTGGCGCGGGTGATGCCGGTCACGGCAGGGGCAGCAGATCGGGGGTTTTCTTCGGCACTTTGCGATTGCAGCCAGGCGTAGGCACGCGCGTAAGTGTCGTTGCTGTGGGGCGCGCTGGCAGTGGCAGGTGTTGCCTCAACCGGTGCGGCTTCAGCGGGTACAGGAGCCGGTGATGGGCTGGAGGCCGTGGTCTCGGTGGTGGCCGCAGGAGCAGGGACACCAGTGTCTGCGGCCACGGCGGGCACATTCGGGCTTGGGATGACTGGGCGATCGATGGTGCGGGGGGTATCGGCCGCAGCGGTGGGAGCCGGGTCCAGCAGCACGGTATAGCTGCGCACGATCTCCCCACCGTTCCAGGCTGCATTGAGCACAAGGTCCAGGAACGGCTCATTGACGGGAGCACGGGTGCTCAGTTGCAGAAAGGCCGTGCCATCCGCACGCCGTTGCAGATTGATTTGCAACTGCGCCATGAGGGGTGAATAGCCGACACCGTGCCGGTTGAATGCGTCTGGCGATGCGGCATTGGCCCGCAGCGACTCGGCTTCGTTGGCTGACAGGCTGGTGATGGCAATCTGGGCACGCAGTGGCTCACCCAAGGCGGACTGAACGCGAAGCTGTCCAAGGGTCAGGGCCGACGCTCCGGTCAGAGGCAGGGCGGTCGATACCAGAATGGCAGCCGCCAGGGCTGAGTGTTTCCAACGGTGCATGTATGACATTGTTTGCAATTGAATTTATTGTGTGGCGAGGGCAGGGGACGGGTCGTGTGTGCGGCAATCACTTCTCCTCACAAGAGGCGATTCACCCGACCCGGCAGACCTTTCCTTGCGCATTATTGCGTGACGGCACGATAGCAGCAAAGAAAAATGCTGACAAGTGTCAAGGCCTGGAAACAGGATGACGGTATGGTTACGATTGAAAACAGTTTCTGCTCTGTTGTCCAGAGGCAACGTGCGGCTGCCGTGGCGAGGCAGCAAGGGGATTATGCCGCCTTGTCGGCCGCGCTGGTGAATGCGTCGGCGTGAAAGTCATCCGGGCAGAGTTGCCCATGCTGGCAGTAGCCTTGCCGGGCTGCCTCTACCATGGTGGGTGCGCCGCAGGCATAGACTTCGTGTCCGGCAAGGCTGGGGGTGTCTTGCAGCACGGCCTGGTGGACGTAACCGGTGCGCCCTTGCCAGGCATCTTCGGGCTGGGCATCGGAGATGACGGGAATATAGCGCAACTGCGGCATGGCCTCGGCTTGCTCCAGCACCCAGTCGTGCAGGTACAGGTCGGCAGGGCGGCGGCTACCCCAGTACAGCGAGACGGGCCGCTGGATGCAGCGATGCTGCATGTGTTCCAGCATGGCCTTGATGGGGGCGAAGCCGGTTCCCGATGCCAGCAGCACGATGGGGCGTTCCGAATCCTCGCGCAGGTAGAAGCTGCCGAACGGGCCTTCGATGCGCAGGATGTCGCGCGGCTTCATGTCCTGGAATACATGGTCGGTGAACAGTCCGCCGGGCAGGTGGCGGATGTGCAGTTCCAGTCCGGGCGTGGGCATTTCCTGGACGGCATGGGGCGCGGTGGCCATCGAGTAGGCGCGGCGTGAGCCGTCCTTGAGCACGAATTCGAGGTACTGCCCGGCGTGGTAGCGGAAGTTGCTCTGCTGTGCGGGCAGTTGCAGTTGCACACGCATGACATCGTGCGAGAGTGGCTCCAGTGTGGTGACGCGCACAGGCATCTTGCGGATTGGAAAGGCATCCTGGTGCGTGACCTGGCGCGATTCGATGGCGATGTCCGACTGCGGGGTGGCTCGGCAGGTGAGGATGTAGTTCTGGGCTTTTTCCGCATCACTGAGCGCGTGGGATGAATGCGACTGCATGGACACCGTGCCTTGCAGCATTTTGCATTTGCACGAACCACAGGCTCCATCCTTGCAGCCGTAGGGCAGGGTGATGTTCTGGCGGATGGCCGCTGCCAGAATGGTTTCGTTGGCGTGGGTGGTGAAAGTGCGGTGGCTGGGTAAGACGCTGACAGAGTGGGAGGAAACGGTCGTGGGCATGGTGTGTTATTGTGCCGGGGCTTCCCGCAGGGGCAGTGCCTGCCATCCGGCGGTGTTCCTGAAGCGTGGGCGAAGTATTCCAATCAAACGAACAAGGGTTTCATTGTGCCCCCTTTCACCGCCCGTTTTGTGGCATTACCCGCGCGTTTTCGTCGGCAACGGGTGCTGGTCATCGGCTGTGGGGATGTCGGCACGCGGCTGCTGCGCCAGCGCGTGGCCGCTGCGCCGGGCAAGGTGGGCGATACGGCACGGCGCACACGCCCTGCCGTGCAGTTCTATGCACTGATTCGCAACGAGGCCCAGGCCCAGTCCTTGCGCGAGGTTGGTGTCGTGCCCTTGCGGGGTGATCTGGATCGGCCCGCATCGCTGCGGCGGCTGGTTGGGCTGGCGACGCATTGTGTGCATCTGGCTCCTCCTCTGGCCACGGCCGCCGATGGGGGGGATGCGCGCACGCTGGCCTTGGTGCGTGCCTTGCGGCGAGGGCGTTTGCCGCGTGCGCTGGCCTATGTATCGACCAGTGGCGTGTATGGCGACTGCCAGGGGCAGTGGGTGGATGAGCGGCGCATGCCCCGGCCCCAGACCCTGCGTGCCCGGCGGCGCGTGGCGGCCGAGCGGGTGGTGCGGGGACTGCGCCATCAGGGGGTGCGTGTGTCGGTTCTGCGCGCGCCCGGCATTTATGCCGCCGACCGCCCACAGGGCACGCCCAAGGAACGCCTGCTGCGCGGCACACCGATTCTGTGCGAGGCAGACGATGTGTACACCAACCACATCCATGCCGATGATCTGGCGCGTGCCTGCTGGCTGGCCCTGTGGCGTGCCAGACCGGGACGGGTCTTCAATCTGAACGACGATACCCAGCTGAAAATGGGCGCGTACTTCACCTGGGCGGCCGCGCTGTACGGCCTGCCGCCACCGCCGAGCCTGAGCCTGGAGCAGGCCAAAAAGGTGCTGTCACCTGCCATGCTGGGTTTCTGGACGGAATCGCGCCGCTTGGTGAACCGGCGTGTGCAGCAGGAGCTGAAGTTGCGTTTTCGCTACCCGACGGTGGCAGATGGGCTGCTGTCTTGTGGCGGTGATGCTGTGGCCTGAGAATCGGCCTGGAAAAACTGCCGTTCACTCCTGACACAAAAATCCGCATGGAAATCTTCGCGAACCTGCAACCTTCGCCACTGCTGTGGGGCATTTTGCTGACGGCCTGGTTCATGTATGTGGTTGCCCTGATCGGCTGGGTGATTCTGCAAAAACGCGCACCGGTGGCGACCATCAGCTGGATTCTGGTGCTGGGGCTGCTGCCCTATGTGGGATTTCTGATCTTTTATTTCCTGGGGCCGCAGCGTCTGCGCAAGCAGGTGTTCCGGCGTTTGCGCAACGGCGTGATGCCCTATGTCAGCGACGAGCTTCAGACCCTGAAAAACCGTACCAGCCATGCCCCGGCCGACCTGTTGCAGATTGCCCGTCTCGGGCTGGGCACCACCGGCATTTTCCCCAGCACGGCGCACCATGTGGATCTGCTGGTAGGGGGTGCCGAAACCTTCGATGCCATCATGGCGGCGATTGCCGCTGCACAGCACCATGTCCATCTGGAGTATTACATCTACCATCCCGACCGCACCGGCACCCGCCTGCGCGATCTGTTGGTGCAGAAGGCCCGCGAAGGCGTACAGGTGCGCCTGCTGCTGGACGCGCTGGGGTCGAAGAAGGTTCGCCGCAAGTTCCTGCAACCGTTGCTGGATGCGGGGGGGGAGGTGGCCCTGTTCCACGACTCCCGGCTGGGCCGCCGCTGGCGGCCCGTCATCAACTACCGCACCCACCGCAAAATCGTGGTCTGTGACGGCACCACGGCCTTCACCGGTGGGGTGAATATTTCCGACAAGCAGGATCGGCGCGTGCGCTCCGATGCCTATCACGACCTGCATCTGCGCGTGCAGGGCAACCTGGTGTTCTGGTTGCAGTTCGTGTTTCTGGAAGACTGGTGCTATGCCCGCGACATGAAGATCGGCGACTGCCTGCCCGAGTGGCGGCAATACCTGAAGGTGGCGGATGTGGGTCGCTACGATGTGCAACTGTTCGCTTCCGGCCCCAACAACCCGGATGAGCCGATTCACCGCATTCTGGTCGAGGCCATTCACGCCGCCCGCAAGCGGGTGCTGCTCACCACGCCGTATTTCGTGCCCACCGAAGCTGCCATGATGGCTCTGACGAATGCCGCCCTGCGTGGCGTGGATGTGCAGATCATGGTGCCCCGGCAGTCCGACTCCCGGCTGGTCACGCTGGCGGCGCGCTCCTATTTCGATGAACTGCGCGGAGCCGGCGTGCAGATCTGGGAGTTCGAGGCGCGGATGCTGCATGCCAAAACGATGGTGGTGGATGAGCGTTTTGGCTACATCGGTACGGCCAATTTCGACATTCGCAGTTTCCGTCTGAATTATGAAGTGGCCGTGGGGGTGTATGACACCGGCTTTGCCGAGGTGCTGGCGCAGCAGTTTGAACGCGAGAAGCAATTGTGCCGCCCCGTGCCCCAGCAGCGTCTGCTCCCATTCGGGCAACGGTTGCTGGAAGCCGCTGCCCGACTGGCATCGCCCATGCTGTGAGTGGTGTGGAATTGAAAAGGGCTGCATTCCCTGTCGGGAATGCAGCCCTTGGCCTTTGCACCTTCTCAGGCGTTCAAGCCATTACAGGCTTACAGGCGTTCAAAGATGGCGGCAATGCCCTGGCCGCCGCCGATACACATGGTCACCAGTGCGTAACGACCCTGGATGCGGTGCAGCTCGTGAATGGCCTTGACGGTAATCAGTGCGCCGGTGGCACCAATGGGGTGGCCCAGCGAAATGCCGGAACCGTTCGGATTCAGCTTGGCCGGGTCGAGGCCCAGATCGCGGCTGACGGCGCAGGCCTGGGCGGCAAAGGCTTCGTTGGCTTCGATCACGTCGATGTCGTTGATGCTCAGACCGGCTTTTTGCAGGGCCAGCTTGGAAGCGGGCACAGGGCCGATGCCCATGTACTGTGGATCCACGCCGGCGTGGGCGTAGGCCACCAGGCGTGCCAGGGGCTTGAGGCCACGGGCCTCGGCGGCCTTGCGCTCGGCCAGCACCACGGCGGCGGCGGCATCGTTGATGCCCGATGCGTTGCCGGCTGTGACGGTGCCGTTTTCCTTCACGAAAACGGGCTTCAGTTTGCTGAAGTCCTCGATCTTGGCGGCCTTGCGGAAATGCTCATCGGTGTCGAAGGTGATGTCGCCCTTGCGCGACTTGATGACCACCGGCACGATCTGATCCTTGAAGTAGCCTTCCTGGGTGGCTTTTTCGGCACGGCGGTGGCTTTCTAGGGCCAGTGCGTCCTGGTCTTCGCGGCTGATGCCCCATTTGGCGGCAATGTTCTCGGCCGTTACGCCCATGTGCACGGTCTTGAAGGGATCGTGCAGGGCACCGACCACCATATCGACCATCTTGGTGTCGCCCATGCGTGCACCCCAGCGGGTGTTCAGGCTGGCATAGGGAGCGCGGCTCATGTTTTCTGCGCCACCGCCGATGGCGATGTCGGCATCACCCAGCAGCACGGCCTGGCTGGCCGACACAATGGCCTGCAAGCCAGAGCCGCACAGGCGGTTCACGTTGTAGGCAGGTGTTTCAATGGGAAGGCCGCCATCGATGGTGGCCACGCGCGAGAGGTACATGTCGCGCGGTTCGGTGTTCACCACATGGCCGAATACCACATGGCCGACATCCTTGCCTTCGACATTGGCACGCGCCAGCGACTCACGCACGACCAATGCGCCCAGTTCGGTGGGGGGCACGTCCTTCAGGCTGCCTCCGAAAGTGCCAATGGCGGTACGGACGGCACTGACGACAACGACTTCACGACTCATGGAATGACTCCTTGATGAAAAAATGACAAAAAACGCAGAATGCAGTGCCGATCACAGGCGGCGCACTAGGCCGCAGCCGCAATCCATGGCGTGCATGGGCGCATATGGGAATATACAACGCAGACTCTGGGCACAAAACCAAGATCGCCTGCGTTTTTCCACAATCGTGCCGGGGAAAACCCAGGTCTGTTTTCTGCAAAGGCGCAGCCACGCAGTGCGGCTCTTGCATCCATTCCCTCTGAAACTGGCTAGAATGGCAACCAGCAGCGCACCCCAACACGGGTGCGCAATCATTATCAGAAACACCCTGCCGCTGGATGGCAACATCCGGCGGTTCCGTTTTTTTGGAGACACGAAAAATGTCGGTACTTCCCATCACCAAACGCGGCGCAGAGAAACTCAAAGAAGAACTGCACCGCCTCAAAACCGTCGATCGTCCGGCCGTCATCAACGCCATTGCCGAAGCGCGCGCCCAGGGCGACCTGAGCGAAAACGCCGAATACGATGCCGCCAAGGATCGCCAGGGCTTCATCGAAGGGCGAATCAAGGACATCGAGGGCAAGCTCTCGGCAGCGCAGATCATCGACCCCAGCACCCTGCACCTTGACGGCAAGGTGGTGTTCGGCTCCACGGTCGTGCTGGAAGACGAAGACACCGGCAACCAGGTGACCTACCAGATCGTGGGCGAGGACGAGGCCGATATCAAGCAGGGGCTGCTGAACGTCTCCACCCCGATTGCCCGTGCCCTCATTGGCAAGACGGAAGGCGACGTGGTCAATGTGCAGACCCCCGGTGGCGTGAAGAGTTACGAGATCATCGAAGTTCGCTACGAATGAGCCGTCAGCGGATATTTCGGCAGGCGCAAGGTGCGCACTGCTGAAATATCTCGCCTTCAGGAGCCAGCGGTGGCCGACGCGCTGTGGTCTTTCAGGAACAACTGGTAGGCCGGATTATCGGTTTCGTCCACGAACGGGTAGCCCAGCGTTTGCAGGAATTCGCCAAACGCCGCACTGTCGCAATCGGGCACCTGAATGCCCACCAGAATGCGGCCATAGTCCGCGCCCTGGTTGCGGTAGTGGAACAGGCTGATGTTCCAGCTCGGCTGCATCAGGCTGAGGAACTTCAGCAAGGCACCGGGTTTTTCCGGGAAGACAAAGCGCAGCAGCCGTTCGTTGCCTGCCAGTGCCGATGCACCGCCGACCAGATGGCGCAGGTGTTCCTTGCCGAGTTCGTCGTGGGTCAGGTCCAGCGTGGTGAAGCCGTGGGCGTTGAAATGCGCCGCGATCTGCGCCGATTCCCCCGGCCCGTTGGTGGATAGCCCCACGAACACATGTGCCTGCGTGGTGCTGCTGATGCGGTAGTTGAACTCCGTGACACTGCGCACAGTGCCCGGCAATTGCTCGATCATCTCGCAGAACTGGCGGAAGCTGCCACGCTCCTCGCGCATGGTCACGGCAAACAGGGCTTCGCGCTGCTCGCCCACCAGCGCACGTTCGGCCACGAAGCGCAGGCGGTCGAAATTCATGTTCGCCCCGCACAGAATGGCCGCGTAGGTCTCGCCCTGCGTCTGGTGCTGGGCCACATACTGTTTGATGGCGGCCACCGCCAGCGCACCGGCCGGTTCCACCACGCTGCGGGTATCGACAAAAATATCCTTGATGGCGGCGCAGACCTCATCGGTCGATACCGTGACAAAGCCATCCACCAGCTCTTGGCTGATGCGGAAGGTTTCCTCGCCCACCAGCTTCACGGCTGTGCCATCCGAGAACAGCCCCACGTCGGCCAGTTCCACGCGGTGTCCGGCCTCTACCGATTGCAGCATGGCATCCGAGTCGTTCATCACCACGCCAATCACCTTGATCTCGGGGCGCACGGCCTTGATGTAGTTGGCCACGCCCGCAATCAGACCACCGCCGCCAATGGCCACGAACACCGCATCCAGCCGACTGCTGCCCAGCCGCTGCAACTGCCAGAGTATTTCCATCGCAATCGTGCCCTGACCTGCAATCACATCCGGATCATCGAACGGATGCACGAAGGTCAGCCCGCGTTCGCGTTGCAGTTGCAGTGCGTACTGATAAGAGTCGCTGAAGCTGTCGCCCGACAGCACCACCTCGCCGCCCAGGTTGCGCACGGCATCGACCTTGAGCTGGGGCGTGGACGTGGGCATGACAATCACGGCCCGCACGCCCAGCTTGCCTGCACTGAGGGCCACGCCCTGTGCGTGGTTGCCTGCCGAGGCACAGATCACGCCCCGGTGCAGTTCTGCCGGGCTGAGCTGTGCCATCTTGTTGTACGCGCCGCGCAGCTTGAAGCTGAACACCGGTTGCTGGTCTTCGCGCTTGAGCAGCACCGTGTTGTTCAGGCGTTTGCCCAGCAGCTTGGCAGGCTCCAGCGCGGATTCGATGGCCACGTCGTACACGCGCGCGGTCAGGATTTTCTTCAGATAATCGGAAGGG
The DNA here is from genome assembly GCF_900129055.1 of Lampropedia hyalina DSM 16112. Classification (GTDB taxonomy): domain Bacteria; phylum Pseudomonadota; class Gammaproteobacteria; order Burkholderiales; family Burkholderiaceae_C; genus Lampropedia; species Lampropedia hyalina. The sequence continues at coordinate 58,786 of NZ_FQUZ01000005.1, read as the reverse complement.
CTGAGGAAATGGGGCTTGGGGTCGTTCATGGTCTGTCGATGGCGCAAAGCAGCGCACCCTGGAAAACCCACCATGATATGCCTGCACACCCGCCACTGGCAGCAAATTCCGGGTTCTGGTCGCATAATGCGCAGACCCGCTATCGCGAGTGACCAGAAAAAAGCCCCGAAGCAGTGACTGCTTCGGGGCGAATCCACCAGTCAGAGAAGGTGGAGGAGACAAACGGGATCAATCCATTGCAAGATATTTTCAACTTTTCACAAACTGGTCACAGTTGCATTGAACTGGTGTGAGGTCATTGTACTGAATTTTTGGTTTTTTGTGTTGCATTGCAACAAAAAAAGTTTTTTGGGTATTCAGGAGGTTGTATGGAATGTACGGTCAGTTGGACGGGAGCCAGTGGCGGACGTTCTGCCATGGGGTTTGTGGCAGAAACTGGCAGCGGGCATGTGGTGGTGATGGATGGCGCACCCGATGCAGCCAAGCCAGAGAATGGGGGCCAGAACCTGGCCCCGCGCCCGATGGAGCTGCTGCTGGCAGGCACCGGCGGATGCACCGCCTATGACGTGGTGCTGATTCTCAAGCGTGGCCGCCACGATGTGCGCGGATGCAGTGTCAAGATCAGCTCCGAGCGCGCTGAACAGGACCCGAAGGTCTTCACCCGCATCCACATGCACTTCGTCGTGCAGGGCAAAGGCGTGCCCGCCAGTGCCGTGGAGCGTGCCGTGGCCTTGAGCCACAACAAATACTGCTCTGCCAGCATCATGCTGGGCAAAACTGCCGAAATCACCACCAGCTTTGAACTGAACGAGGTGTAAAGGTGGCCGCTGCCGCATCCCTGCACCAGCCGCTGGCCGAGCGTCTGCGCCCGCACAGCCTTGCCGATGTGGTGGGGCAGCAACACCTGCTGGGCGAGGGCATGCCTCTGCGGCTGGCCTTTGAATCGGGACGGCCCCACAGCTGCATCTTCTGGGGGCCGCCGGGTGTGGGCAAAACCACGATTGCGCGACTGATGGCCGGAGCCTTCGATGCGCAGTTTCTCAGCATCAGTGCCGTGCTGGGCGGCGTGAAGGAGATCCGCGAGGCGGTGGAGCGTGCCGAGCAGGCACGCAGTGGCTTGCTGCCGCGTGCGACCATCGTGTTTGTTGATGAAGTGCACCGCTTCAACAAAAGCCAGCAGGATGCGTTCCTGCCGCACGTTGAAAGTGGGCTGTTCACCTTCGTGGGCGCGACCACCGAGAACCCTTCCTTCGAGGTGAATGCGGCGTTGCTCTCGCGTGCCACCGTGTATGTGCTGCACCCGCTGGCCGATGCCGATCTGGCGCAGTTGCTGGCCCGGGCGCAGGCATTGGGGGCGGTGCCGGCACTGGCAGGCGATGCCGCGCAGCAATTGCTGGCCTATGCCGATGGCGATGCCCGCCGGTTGCTCAATACCCTCGAAACCCTGTCCATGGCTGCCACCCAGGAGCAGCGCACCGAGGTGGATGCCGCGTGGCTGTTGCGGGTGCTGGGCGAACAGTTGCGCCGTTACGACAAGGGCGGCGAACAGTTCTACGACACCATCAGTGCCCTGCACAAATCGGTGCGTGGCTCTGACCCCGATGCCGCGCTGTACTGGCTGGTGCGCATGCTCGATGGCGGGGCTGACCCGTTGTATCTGGGGCGCAGACTGGTGCGCATGGCCAACGAAGACATTGGCCTGGCCGACCCGCGCGCCCTGCGACTGGCCCTGGATGCCGTGGAGGTTTATGAGCGGCTGGGGTCGCCCGAAGGCGAACTGGCTCTGGCAGAGTGCGTGCTGTATCTGGCCGTCGCACCCAAATCGAATGCGGTGTATCAGGCCTACAAGGCGGCCCGTGCCTGGGTGAAGAAAGACCGCAGCCGTCCGGTGCCACTGCATCTGCGCAACGCCCCTACGGCTTTGATGAAATCGCTGGATTACGGGCGCGATTACCGCTATGCCCACGATGAGCCGGATGCCTTTGCGGCAGGCGAGAATTACCTGCCCGATGGCATGTCGCCCCCCGGCTTCTACCAGCCCGTGCCGCGCGGTCTGGAAATACGCATAGGTGAAAAACTCGCCCAGTTGCAGGTGCGCAATGCCGAGGCGCGGAAAAAATAGGTCGCAGGGCAAATCCAGGCGAAAAACCCAAGCGAGGACATGCTTTACGCCGCCGCGCGGCGCAGTGTTTCGTTCACCGGGCGGTGCAGCACTTCGCGCAGTCCCCACCAGCCTGCGGCCAGGGCCAGCAGCGCGCCTGCGCTGGCTCCGGCCATGGGTGTCCACCAGGCGGCAGTCCAGGGGAAGTCGAAGACATAGTGGGCCAGTGCCCAGCCGATCAGCATGGCCACGCTGCTGGCCAGCAGTCCGGCCAGTGCGCCGATGCCGGCCAGTTCGGTGCGTTGCACCCGTGCCAGCAGGCGACGGCTCGCGCCCAGTGCCCGCATGATGGCGTATTCCCGTGCCCGTTCTTCGCGTGTGGCGGTGACGGCGGCAAACAGCACCACCAGCCCGGCGGCCAGGGCGAAGGCGAACAGGAATTCGACGGCGCGAACCACCTGTGCCAGCACGCGCTGGATTTGCGCCAGTGTGGCGGTCATATCGACGTTGGTGATGTTGGGGAATTGGCGCACCAGTGCGTTGTCGAAACTGGCGTGGTCCGGGGCGCGGTAGGCGGCCAGATAGGTCACGGGCAGCTCGGGCATCTGGCCGACCGGGTAGATGACGAAGAAGTTGGCGTTCATGCTGCCCCAATCGACCTTGCGCAGCGAGGTGACGGTGGCGCGGTGTTCCAGTCCGCCGATCTGGAATGTCAGCTCGTCACCCAGGCCTACGCGCAGGCGTTCGGCAATTTCGGCTTCCATGCTCAGGCCCTGCGCTTCTTCGGCCGTCCAGCGTCCGGCGGTGATTTCGTTGTCGCGTGGCAATTGGGCTGCGTGGCTGAGGTTGAATTCGCGTTCCACCTGCCGACGCGCATCCGAGTCTTCGTAGTCGCTGCCGCTGACGGGCTTGCCGTTGATGTGGCTGAGGCGGCCCCGAATCATCGGATACCACTGGTAGTCATGCACCCCTGCCTGTTGCAGGGCGGTCTGAAAGTCTGTTGCCTGATCGGGCTGGATGTTGATGACAAAACGGTTGTTGGCATCGGCAGGGGTGGCCTGTTGCCAACTGGAAACCAGGTCGGTGCGCAGCAGAATCAGCAGCACCAGGGCCAGCAGTCCGACTGCCAGGCTGCTGACCTGCACGATGGCGAATACCGGGCGTGCGGCCATCTGCCGGGTGGCCAGCACCAGCGGGCGCGGCGCGGTGGCTTCATTCACCAGTGTGCGCAGCAGCCGGATGCCCAGCGCGGCCAGGGCAGCAAACACCAGCACGGCAACCGCGAAGCCACCGACGGCAATGCCGCCGAGCCGCCAGTCCGCGCTGATGACCAGCAGCAGCACGGCAAAGCCACCCACGCCGGCGGCAATCACGCCGCGCGAGGCGGGCTTGAGTTCGCCCAGGTCGCGGCGCAGTACGCGCAGTGGTGGCACCTGTGCCAGTTGCAGTACGGGGGCGAGACCGAATGCCAGCAGCAGTGTCAGCCCCATGCCCAGCCCAAGCAGCACGGGCCAGAAGCTGGCCGCTGGCAGGGCGACCTGCAACAGGTTGGCCAGCAGGGCGATGAAGACATGGTGCAGCGCGAAGCCGATGGCCACCCCCGCCAGACTGGCACCCAGTCCGGCCAGCGCGAATTCCAGCGCGTAGCTGCCGATGATGGCGCGCTGGCTCAGCCCCAGCACGCGCAGCAGGGCCGCGCCGTCGAGGTGGCGTTGTGCAAATGAACGCGCGGCCAGTGCCACGCCCACGGCGCAGAGCAGGGCGGTGAGCAGGGCCACCAGGCGCAGAAAGCCTTCGGCGCGGTCGATGGTGCGCTGCATTTGCGGGCTGCCGCTCTCCAGCGTCATCAGCCGCATGCCGCGTTCGGGCTGGCCATCCCATTGCCGCTGGAGCGCGTCGGTGAATTGCTGCACGCTGGCATCGTCTCCGGCCACCAGCAAACGCCAGTTCAGTCGGCTGGCCGGTTGCACCAGACCGGTGGCAGGCAGATCGTCCATGTGCAGCATGACGCGTGGCGAGAAGCTCATGAAGCCCGTGCCCCGGTCGGCTTCCAATGTGATGATGCGCGTCAGGCGCAGTGCGGCATCGCCCAGGTGCAGGGTATCGCCCAGTGCGATTTCCAGACCCGCCAGCAAGGCGGCATCGGCCCATACTTCACCCTGCGCCGGGCCACCGGGTGTGTCCCGTCCGCTGGCGGTGAGGGTGCTGGTGTCCATGTCTGGATTCCAGTGGTCGCTGGTACGCACGGCTCCGCGCAACGGGTAGGCCGGTTCGACGGCCTTGAGTGAGACGAGCCGACTGGCTCCCCCCTGTGCATCGTCGGCGCGCGCCATGGTGGGGAACACGACGGTGACGGCAGTTTGCAGCCCCAGACGGTCGGCCTGCTGGCGGTAGGCGGGCGGGATGCCGTGGTCGCTGGCCAGCACGGCATCCCCGGCCAGCAACTGGCGGGCATCGCGGCTGAGGCCGCCTTGCAGCCGGTCGGCAAAGAATCCGACGGCGGTGAGGGCGGCCACTGCCAGGGTCACGGCCAGCAGCAGCACGGTCAGTTCGCCTGCACGCAGATCGCGCCGCAGGTTGCGCCAGCCAAGGGAAAGAATGGGAGGAGATGCCATGCCGTGTCCGTTCAGAGGGGGTCAGTAGCCGGGAATGCCGGGCTGCACCTGTGCCCAGGCATCGATGCCGCCAGCGATGTTGGCCAGTTGCTCGAAGCCGTTTTCTTGCAGGTACAGTGCCACGCTGTGGCTGCGCACGCCGTGGTGGCAGAGGATGGCGGTGGGGCGGTCGGGGTCGAGCCGGTCGAGTTCGGAAGGAATCTGTCCCATGGACAGTTGCCGGAATTCGCACCCGTCCAGTACGTCGGCGGGCAGGCTGGAGACCTGCCATTCCCAGGGTTCGCGCACGTCGATCAGCAGCGGCTGCTCGGGGTGTTGTTGGTGCTGCTGAACCCATGCGGCAAACTGGGAGGGGTGAATGTGTTCGATCATGTGAGTGACTGACAGAGGGACGTGAGGGGCGTAAAAAAGGCCATCGGGTTATACCAGATGGCCTTTGGGATCAGAAAGTTCAGGACTTTCTTTCAGCTTATTTCAGCTTGACTTCCTTGTACTCGACGTGCTTGCGAGCCTTGGGGTCGAACTTGCTGAAGGACAGCTTTTCCGGGGTGGTTTTCTTGTTCTTGGTCGTGGTGTAGAAGTGACCGGTGCCGGCTGTGGATTCCAGCTTGATCTTTTCGCGTCCGCCTTTGCTTGCCATGGTGCTTACTCCTTATGCTTGGCCGCGTGCGCGCAGGTCGGCGAGCACGGCTTCGATGCCATTTTTGTCGATCAGACGCAGTGCTGCGCTGGAAACACGCAGGCGAACCCAGCGGTTTTCACTTTCTACCCAGAAACGCTTGTATTGCAGGTTGGGCAGGAAACGGCGTTTGGTTTTGTTGTTGGCGTGGGAAACGTTGTTCCCCACTTGCGGGCGTTTGCCCGTGACATCACATACTCGTGCCATGATAGCTTCCGGTTGTTTATAGGCAGCAGACGCGCTGTGAAGACCCGTCTGCCTCACCTCGCCAGATTCAGGGTGGCGGTGTCCCTTGCACAGAAAAACCCTGTGCGTTTTCGGAAAAACCGCTGATTATATTTTGATCTGGCTGCTCCGGCAAGCAATTTGGGCTGATTTTCAGGGCGATCAGTCCTGCTGTTCCAGAAAGCGTTGCGCATCCAGCGCGGCCATGCAGCCGGTTCCGGCACTGGTGATGGCCTGGCGGTAGATGTGGTCCTGCACGTCGCCCGCTGCGAACACGCCGGGCACGCTGGTCTGTGTGGCAAAGCCGTTGCTGCCGCCCTGTGTGACGATGTAGCCGTCCTTCAGTTCCAGTTGGCCCTGGAAGATGTCGGTGTTGGGGCTGTGGCCGATGGCGATGAACACGCCCTGCAAGGCGATGTCCTCGGTGGCATCGGTCTGTACATTGCGCACGCGCACGCCGGTCACGCCGCTGTCGTCGCCCAGCACTTCGTCGAGCACATGGAAGACCTGGAGCACGATCTTGCCTTCGGCGACCTTGGCGTGGAGCTTGTCGATGAGGATGGGTTCAGCGCGGAACCTGTCGCGGCGGTGGATCAGCGTGACCTTGCTGGCGATGTTGGAGAGGTACAGGGCTTCTTCCACGGCGGTGTTGCCGCCGCCGACCACGGCCACTTCCTGGCCCCGGTAGAAGAAGCCGTCGCAGGTGGCACAGGCCGATACGCCGCGCCCCATGAATTCGCTCTCCGAGGGCAGGCCGAGGTAGCGGGCCGACGCGCCGGTGGCAATGATGAGCGAATCGGTGGTGTAAGTGCCCGAGTCGCCGCTGAGCACGAAGGGACGCTGCTTCAGATCGACGCTGTGGATGTGATCGAAGATGATTTCGGTATTGAAACGCTGCGCGTGCTGGAGGAAGCGTTCCATCAGCTCGGGGCCTTGCACGCCTGCGGGATCGGCAGGCCAGTTGTCCACGTCGGTGGTGGTGGTGAGCTGGCCGCCCTGGGCCATGCCGGTAATCAGCACCGGGTTCAGGTTGGCGCGTGCGGCATAGACGGCAGCGGTGTAGCCGGCCGGGCCAGAACCTAAAATAAGCACTTTGCTGTGAACGGGGTTGGATTGGCTCATGGTCTCTTCTTTCTCTGTTCTACCTGGGTTGCAAACGAATGCAGACCTTCCTTCAGTAATAATGTGCACTGCAACAAAAGTCAGGAGCAGGCACAGGTCCATGCAGGGTACATGGCGGTCTGCCGGACGCAAGCATATACCGGTTCTGCCGCATGTGTCATTTTGTCAATCAAAGGTGCCATAGTTGTTGCCATGGTCATCATGTCATTTGTGAGGGGTGCAGTATCCGGTTGCGGATTTTGTCCGCGCAGCGAGAGATTCTCTATCCACTATGCGATTTTCCAATAACACCTTCAATTCAACCACGTACCTGCCGCAGCGCGGCATCTTCAGTCGCTTCGGGCAGGATGCCCTTCTGTTCGCTGCTCTGGTGGCCTGGGTGGGCTGGGTCTGCGCGCTGCTGAGCTACTCGCGCGCCGATCACGCCTGGTCGTCGTCGGGCACTGCGGCCACGGCGGCGCGGCCTGCCAACTGGCTGGGGCAGGCCGGGGCGTATCTGGCCGATGTCAGCTACTTCCTGCTGGGCTTTTCCGTCTGGGTGCTGGTGGCAGTGCTGGCGGTGTTCTGGTGGCGTTCCTTTCGCAACTGGATGCGTGGAGGCGGCCTGCCTGCGCCCGATGCCAGTTTGCTGATGCTGCGCCTGTGGACGCGCAGGCTGCTCTGGATGCTGGGGCTGGCTGGCCTGCTGGTGGCCAGCACGGTGCTGGAGTGGAGCCGCCTCTACAGCCTGGAGCATCTGCTGCCCAATCATTCCGGTGGGGCCGTGGGCTACTGGATGGGGCCGCTGATGATGCGCTGGCTGGGCGATACCGGCTCAACCGTCGCGGCCCTCGCGGTGGCCCTGGCACTGGTGTCGTGGATTCTGGGTTTTTCCTGGGGACGTGTGGCCGAGCGCATCGGCATCTGGGTGGCGCGCGTCGCCGACCCTTCGCAACCCTGGAGCCTGAATGCGCGGGCATGGTGGGCTGGCAAGGTGGCCAACGGGCCGTGGAATACCCCGGAAGCACCGGCCAGAACCCAGAAGAAAAGCGGTTTCTCCATTCCTTCAGAGCCTGAACTGATGGCAGAGACCGATGCGCCAGCATCGGAACCCAAACCTGTCAAGAAGAAGAGCAGCTTCACCATTCGCATCGAACGCCGTTTGCCGGAAGGGGAGGGCACACGAGCCGGGCGCACCGATACAGCCAGGCCCGAAACGCGGGATTCAGACAGTGCATCGGGCAAAGGGCGCACGGGTGCTGCCGTGCCCGCAGAGGCAGTGGCGGCCCCAGTGGCCAGAACCCATGCCAACGAGCCGGAACTGGGCGCGCCCTGGAAAGATACGAGCACAGGCACGGGCTTCAAACCTTCGCTGGTATCCCCACCTGCCAAGGCGGGAGCTTCCAAAAGCAAGCCTGCCGCTGCGGCACATGGGAGCGACTCCGTGGTGACGGCCGGTGGCAGGGGCCTGCTGCCTGCGACCGAGTTGCTGGACTCATTGGCCGTTCGGCAGGAGACGGTCACGCCCGAAACCCTGGAGATGACCAGCCGCCTGATCGAGAAAAAACTCATGGATTTCGGCGTGGAAGTGCATGTGGTCGAAGCCCTGCCCGGCCCCGTGGTCACGCGCTACGAGATCGAGCCTGCGGTGGGGGTGAAGGGTGCGCAGATCGTCAATCTCTCCAAGGACCTGGCGCGTTCGCTGTCGCTGATGTCCATTCGCGTGGTCGAGACCATTCCCGGCAAGAACTGCATGGCACTGGAGCTGCCCAATGCGCGGCGGCAGACCATCCAGCTCAAGGAAATCCTGTCTTCACCCGTGTACCTCAACTCCGGCTCCCTGCTCACCGTGGGACTGGGCAAGGACATTGTGGGCCAGCCGGTGGTGGCCGATCTGGCCAAGATGCCGCACTGTCTGGTGGCGGGCACGACCGGCTCGGGCAAATCGGTGGGCATCAATGCCATGATCCTGTCCATCCTCTACAAGGCCGAGCCAAAGGATGTGCGCCTGCTGATGATCGACCCCAAGATGCTGGAAATGGCCATCTACGAAGGCATTCCGCACCTGTTGTGCCCGGTCGTCACCGACATGAAGCAGGCCGCACAGGGGCTGAACTGGTGCGTGGCCGAAATGGAACGCCGCTACAAGCTCATGAGCAAGCTGGGCGTGCGCAATCTGGCAGGCTACAACGCCAAGATCAAGGCCGCCCAGAATGCCGGGAAAACCGTCGGCAACCCCTTCAGCCTCACGCCGGAAGACCCCGAACCGCTGGGCGAACTGCCGCATATCGTCATCGTCATCGACGAACTGGCCGACCTGATGATGGTGGTGGGCAAGAAAATCGAGGAACTGATTGCCCGGCTGGCCCAGAAAGCGCGTGCCGCAGGCATTCACCTCATTCTCGCCACGCAACGCCCCAGTGTGGATGTGATTACCGGCCTCATCAAGGCCAACGTGCCGACCCGGATTGCCTTCCAGGTTTCCAGCAAGATCGACAGCCGCACCATTCTCGACCAGATGGGTGCGGAAACCCTGCTGGGCATGGGCGATATGCTCTACATGAAGGGTGGCACCGGCCAGCCGGTGCGCGTACACGGCGCGTTTGTCAGCGACAACGAAGTCCACCGTGTGGTCGAGTACCTCAAGTCCCAGGGCGAACCCGATTATGTCGATGGTGTGCTCGAAGGTGTCAGTGCCGAATCCGAAAGCGACTGGGCCGTGGACTTCGATGGAGCCGCCGGTGGCGAAGGGGGCGAGAAAGACCCGATGTACGACCAGGCCGTGGAAGTGGTGCTCAAAGATCGCAAGGCCAGCATTTCCTATGTGCAGCGCAAGCTGCGCATCGGCTACAACCGTGCGGCCCGCCTGCTGGAAGACATGGAAAAGGCCGGACTCGTCAGCCCCCTCACCAGCAGCGGCCAGCGCGACATTCTGGTGCCATCAAGGGGTGATTGAGTGCGGTGTCAGGAAATTGCCACGCGCCGTTTGCCGTTGAAAACCCGGTTGGCCAGCACTTCGGCGGCGGTTTGGGTGACGGCCACGGCCAGTTCCGGGTTGCGTTGCATCATTTCGCTGAATTTGATGCGGCCCAGCATCCAGGCCTTGCCCGCACTGGCAACCTGGGCACTGGACTTGCGTGGCAGACGTCCCAGAAAGCTGGCCTCGCCAAACAGGTTGCCGGGCGAGATCAGGCACAGGCGCACCTTGCCTTCGGAATTTTCGTAGTGGATGGTGACGCGGCCGCTCTCCAGCAGGAACAGGCTTTTGTCCTCGTTGCCACGCGAGTAGATGAGCTGGCTTTCACGCAAGGGGAAGGGGGTGAGGAAGCCCTCCAGCAGCCGCCATTGTTCCGGTGTGAAGGCGATTTTGGCGGCCTCCGGGTCGATGGGGTGTTGGAAAGCCTCGATCAATCCTGCCAAAAGACTGCTGGCATTCATGGCTTGTCTCCGTCAAGTTGCTAAAAACCGCATCAGTATACGTTGCTTACTTATAGAAACACAATAGTCCTGAATTCGATTCGTGTTTTTATCCTGATGCCGATGGAGTGCACACGGCTGGCGACTGGGGCGTGTCATCAATCAAAGTTGCCCAACGCTGGGCATGAGCACAACCGTGGCGGTCTTGGGTAGTAGCTCAATGGCTCGTGGCTGCGCGTCTTTCATCAGGGTTTGCAGCCAGGAAAAGAATGCTGTGTCCATGACCGTTTGTAGTCACGCCGTCCACAGCCCTTTACCGAGACATCATCGACCCAGGCCCCAAACAGCGTATGGGTGGAAGTGAAAAACAGGCAAGTAAACGGGCCTGAGCCATTGCATGGCAATCATTCAGGGGGGAGTTATTGCTTGCTACGGTGGGGAAGTCCTTGTAGTTCGAGTTGAGACGTCTGCGGAGGCAGGTGCCGGCTGGCTGCGGAGGGATGATGACCACTGCACCCCGGAGCGGCCAGACGGTGGCTGCCGTAGCGGGTCGGCTCGAACGAGTGGTTAGGTGTCATGTTCGGCACTGATGCGGCGAAAGTCTGTGTGCAGTGTTGCCAGTGACCTTGAAAAGCTACTGGCCTCGAACCCAAGAGCGGCTTGCCATGGGTCTCCGGCCTTGTTCATGGCGTAGCGATAGAGTTCGCTCGGATCTGGCTGTTCACGTTTCACCTCGGCAATTTCTTTCTTGGTCATACCCGGATACTCCGTAGTAAACGGCATGTCCGTGAATGCAAATCGCTTGGCAGGGAAGAGGGTCTTATAGCGGCTATAAATGTGTTGAATGTCATGGGTGAAGGACTCGTTCGGTGCCTTACGGAGAATTCTGCCTTTGAGAAAAAGTTCAACTGCGTGCGCTGATAGATATAGAACTACAGCACCCTTCTCGAACGTGGCACCGTAAGGGTCTTCAGCCAGATCATCGCACAGGCTCTGCGCCGATTCCAAGTAGGCGAGGGCAAGGGCCTCAAATTGTTTCGAAGGCGAAAGACTGAGCAGGTGGCTATTGGTGAGCATGTGCTAAGAGCGGGTGGAGTTCATGACGCCTAACGTTCATGACGTCTAACGAATAAAAGGGCCCTCCCCATCCCAAGCGATACAAGCAACAGAATCGCAAAACCGCCATCATGGTGTCCAGCCGGGGAGCACACGCACTCACCCGATTCACTTTGCAGCAGGAAGGGGAAAGAAAATGGCAATTATCACTGTAAGAATCGACCTGGCCAAAAACATCTTTGCCGTGCATGGCATCCATGCCGCAGGCAAACCCGAACTGATACGCCTCAGCGTCGGTCGCGCCAAACTGCTTGATTGATGACTCGGTTCTATGGCTCGGCCCGCTCCGGGTCATCCGTGGCGTTGGCTCCCTGTGGGGTATTGCTCGATGGGAAACGCGATGAAGCGTAGCGCACCACCAGTACCGCCAAGGCCAGCAGCAGGATGGCTGCCGAGATGTACACGGCTCCCATGTCCGGGCGGTGGTGGTGCGAGACATCCGAGATCAGGTAGCGTGTCAGTGCCGTGATGCCCACATAGATCAGGAAGCGCACGGGCATGTGGTTGGTCTTGAAGTAGATGCCCACCATCGCCCCCAGCTCCAGGTAGATGAACAGCAGCAGAATGTCATCGACCGTGATGGTGCCTTGGTGCAGCATCTCCCAGCAGGTGAGTGCGCCCGCCCAGGCGGTGACGGCTCCGATGGCGAACAGGCCGATGTAGTGGAAGGTTTCCACCAGCAGGTTGCCGAGAATATTGGCGTTGTCGTGGAGTTTTTCCCGCAGTTTTTCCAGTGTCTGGGTGTTCATGGCTGTGGCTCCTGGGGTTCGGGGCTGGAGGAAGCTGCAAGTGATGGCACTTGGGCATCGGGGTAGAGGGTGTGCAGCACTTGCTGCATGGTGTCCTGAAGCTGAAGGGCCAGCCGTTGCGGCAGGGATGGAATCAGGGATTTCCCTGATTCTGCCGCAGAAGAAGCAAGCTCTGTGCCGTGAACATCGGCGATTTCGGCAGGCAGTGTGTGCTGCTGCTGAATGTCTGTCCAGAGGCTGTGCCACTGCGCCTGTTGGGCTGCTAGGCTGGAATCGATGGCGGCCTGCCAGTGCTGTGGGGCTTCCGAGTTGCTAAAGCTGCCTCTGCCCCGGCCAAAGTGGGCGATGGCCAGATACTGCAACAGGCAGGACTTGAGCACCTGATCGAGAAATTCCGGCGAGAGTTGCACCTGATGGCCTTGCGGGGTGCGGGCCTGATTCAGCCCCCAGGAGAGGCCCGCAAAGCCGAGTGCCCCCGCTACCGCACCCAGCACCGCGCCGGCCCCCAGGCTGAGGCCACCGGTGGCCAGATCGGCTCCTGCGCCGGTGGCCGCGCCACTGGCAATCGCCCCCCACAGGCTGGCCTTGGCCACGTCCAGGGGCTGGGTGATCTGGAAGTGTTCGCGCAATTGCTGCTGGATTTGCGCGCCGGATTGGCCATCCAGCCCGTGCAGGTGCAGCAGCCGTGCGGTGCTGGACTGGCCGTGGCGGTGCAGGGTTTGCATGATCTGCTGCATGGCCTGTTCTTCGGCCTGTTGGCGTGCTCCATCCGGCAGTCCTGCCAGCCGTTTGAGTTGCTGCCAGCCGCTGGCTGTCGGGGTGGTCAGTTGCATCTGCTGAGTGGCAGCCAGCCAGAGCTGTTCGGCCAGAATCTCCAGGCTGGCGTGCAGCCGCTCCAGGTTGCGCTGTTCCCAGGCCTGCATGATGGCTTGCCAGGCGGCCTGTTTGCTTTTGTCGATGACTTCGCCCACCGCGCGGAACAGCACCTGCTCATGCACCCAGCTTCGGGTGAAGGCATCGAGCACCAGCACCTGCCGTACCGCCGCATGGGTTTGCATGGCCTGCTGCCAGCGCAGCAGGTCTTGCCGGGCCTGTTGTGGGGTCTGGTGCGCCCCTACCTGATTGAGCAGCACGATGACGGGTTTGGCCAGCCAGTGGACGATGCCCATTTCCGCCTCCAGATAACCGGCATCTTCGGGGTTTTCGGCGGCATTGACGAGGTAGAGCACGATGTCGGCATGGTCGCGTGCGGCGCGCATGGCACGCTGGCTCATCCAGAAGGGCTTGTCACGCCAGCGATCCCAGATGTGGCTGAGAAACCAGCCCAGCGGGTTGCCCTGCTGGGCCAGCCGCTGTTGCAGCCGCACCGAATCGCCAAAGCCGGGCGTGTCCCACAGTTGCAGGCGGTGGCCTGCGTCGGTCTCCAGCAGCAGGTACGAATCGGCGGAGTCGGTGACGTGGGCTGCATCGCGGATGTCGCCCACGTCCTGCCCCAGCAGAGTGCGCGCCAGACTGGTCTTGCCGATGTTGGTATGCGAGATCAGGCACCACTGCACGGTGACGGCAGGGCTTGGGGGCGTGGATGTGGAGTCGGGCATGGCGGTCGGTCGGGTCAGGGGTGCAGGAAAAAAATGGATCAACCGTCCACGCGCTGGGCTTCCAGCCCGTATTCGTGCGCGAATTGTTGCCACAGGCGCAGGCGTTCGGCCAGCCGCAACTGGCCATCGGCGGTGCTGCCGATGCGCTGGGCGTAGTCATGCCCCAGCAGCCAGACGGCCTTGGCCCCGGTGCCGCTGGATTCGTTCAACCGCCGCATGGCCTTGCCGTGGTTTTCCGGTTCGGGCGTGGCGGCCAGATTGAACAGCAGGGTGCGCAGCGTGGGGGCCTGCCCGTCCGGGGCAGGCGTAGGGCTGAACGCTTCTTCCTTGCCGTAGGTGATGGGCGCGGTCAGTTCATATTGCGCGGCCGCTCCATAGACGCGCCGCACATGCGCTGATACGGCTTCACGCCGGGCCTCGTCCATGGGCAGGTGATAGGGGTGTACCACGACGGTGGTGGCTTCGCTGCCCAGATCGCGCAGCAGTTGCTGGAAGTAGGGGGTGTTCAGCGGCAGTTCCATGTGGTCGCGTCCCCAGCGCAGGCGTGCCAGGCAGACGGCGGCCAGCACGGTGCGCGGCACGATTACCAGTGTGGCCAGCAGCACGCTGTAGATTTGCACCCAGCGCAATCCGGCATGTTCGTCGCTCTGTGGCCAGGTCTGGAGTTGCTGCACCTGTTCCAGCGTCCACGGAGCCAGCCCCAGCAGCCATTGCGCAGGCAGGCTTAGCCCATTGAGCAGGGCATGGACTTGAGCGGCATGTAGAAACGTGCTTTCCCAACCCACGCGGTAGGCGGTGAACAGGCCGGTGAACCAGAGCGAGGCCAGCACACCCAGCGACAGCGCGGCAGCACCCAGGTGCAGGCTCGCTTGCAGGCGCAGCCCTTGCAGTGGGCGCACATGCGGCTGCCAGTCTGCCCAGAAGCGGTGGGCAATGGCTTTCTCGGCGGCCTTGTCTGCATGTGAATTCCAGGAGGGGCGTAACAGCCAGCCCGACAGGCCCGTTGGGAGGAGGGACGTTGCATCCGCGTGGGCCGTGTTTTGGGCACTCTTGCGCCGCAGCGGCCCAGACAGCAGCCACAGGTAGGCCAGCACGTTCCACAGCACAATCAACAGAAACGGCGCAGACAGCAGGTTGATGCGATACGGATCGGCAATGCGGTCGCCCGCAAAACCCAGCAGCAGTGCAGCCAGCGGAAACACCCAGAGCCACAGGCTGGTGTTGGACTGGCGGTGCAGCAGGCGTTTCAGGTCGGGGGCCTTGCGCCATGCCTGCTCCAGCAGCAGCCCGGCGCGGCGTTCCAGCAGGGCCTGCCGGTGTGCCGGGTCGCTCTTGCCGTGTGTGCCGGTGCGAATCTGGTACAGCGCGTTGCGCGTGGCGGCCTCGCCTGCCTGCGCGTCCAGCAAGGCGGTTTCGGGGGGCTGGGTTTCGATGGCCTTGGCCAGCAAAATTCTTTGAATGTCTTCCTGCTTCAGCTTCATGGCGTGGATGGTGGATGGGGTGCGGTCGCATGGAGTTTGCACCAGGGCGCAAGGCTCTGTGGTTCAGGGCAGGGCTTGCGAAGATCTTCCCCAGCCCTGTCAGGGTCTGCGTTCGCTGCTACCATTCATCCATGACGCAAACCAACCTGTCCCCCCATTCCACGACCGACGTGGCTGCCGACGATGAAGGCGTGCCTGTTTCGGCCAAGATTCGTGAACGCCTGACGGCGCAGCAACGCCGCTTTTTTGCCAACGACAATATAGCCGATGTCATCCGCCCCGGTGAGCTGGACGCTTTGCTGGACGAGGTCGAGGAGAAAATGCAGGCGGTGCTGGAGAGCATGGTGATCGATACCGAGGCCGACCACAACACCCGCAGCACCGCGCGGCGCGTGGCAAAAATGTACCTTCAGGAAGTGTTCCGGGGTCGTTACACCGCCCCCCCTGCCATTACCGAGTTTCCCAATGCCGAGCATCTGAATGAACTGATGATCGTTGGCCCCATCACGGTGCGCAGTGCTTGCAGCCACCACCTCTGCCCGGTCATGGGCAAAATATGGATTGGTGTGCTGCCCAACCAGAACACCAACGTTATCGGCCTGTCCAAATACGCCCGGCTGGTCGATTGGGTCATGGGAAGGCCGCAGATTCAGGAAGAGGCCGTGGTGCAACTGGCAGACCTCATCATGGAAAAAACCCGCCCCGACGGACTGGCCATCGTCATGCAGGCCAGCCATTTCTGCATGTCCTGGCGCGGGGTCAAGGAGATGAACAGCAAAATGCTCAATTCGGTCATGCGCGGCGTGTTCCTCAAGGATCCCAGCCTGCGCCGTGAATTCCTCGCCCTCATTCCAAAGGACTGACCCGATGCTGGTGCAATTGGTTTTTGCCAGTGTGGCAACGCAACCCTGTTCCCAGACCCAGGAAGCGATTCTGCAACAGGCCCGCAAACACAATGCCGACAGTGCCATCACCGGCGCGCTCTGCTATGGCTATGGCATTTACCTGGGAGCGATGGAGGGCGAGCGCAGCCAGATCAACCGCATCTACGCCGAAGTGTTGCGCGACGAACGACATGCCCATGCGCAACTGCTGTATTTTTCCGAGATCAGCGAGCGCACATTCGCCCACTGGCCCCTGGGGCGCGTGAACCTGGAAAGCCTCAACCCCTCGGCCATTCTCAAGTACATTCCGCAGTGGCCGCCCCAGCCGGAACACTGGACGGCGGTTTCCGCATTGGCGTTTCTCAAGGACATGGTCGCCAGTGCCAGTGTGGTGGCCCGGTAACGGTCTATGGCAGGGTTGCGGGAAGGGGGAAGGCTTTTTATGGTATTTATTGCCATGTAAAGCTATTTCAAATAACTTTATTGCATAAACAAATGCGATAAAAGTTGTTGAGTTTTTTGCAGTGCAGCACTGTAATAAGCCCCCTTAGAACGAATGCCGCTTACTTAACGCCGTCATTCCGGCGAAGGCCGCAATCCAGTGACGACATGGAGAAAAAACACATTCGTTTCTCTTGGTTTGCTTTCTCACTGGATTCCGGGTCAAGCCCGGAATGACGTGAAACAGGTTCTTATCGCTTTGCCCGAATCGCCGATGTGATTCGCTCTCTTTTTTGAAAATTTTCAGGAGCCATACACCATGTCCAAGACATTCAAGCACTGGATTGCTGCGGCTGCCACCGCGCTGGTGCTGCTTCCCGCCCATGCCGCCGACAAATTGCGCATCGGCGTGACCCCCGGAGCCTTTGCGGACTCGATTGCCGCTGCCGTGGCCGATGCCAAGCAGCAGGGCATTGACGTGCAGGTGGTGGAATTCACCGACTGGACTACGCCCAATGTGGCACTCGATGCCCGCGACATCGACCTGAACTACTTCCAGCACCGCGCCTTCCTCGATAACGCCGTCAAGGACCGTGGCTACAAGCTCAAGGACGTGGGGCTGGGCGTGCTGCCCAACATCGGCCTGTATTCGCTGCGCCACAAAAGCTTCGACGACATTCCCAAGGGCGGCAAGGTCGCCATTGCGAACGACCCCATCAACCAGGGGCGTGGCCTGGCTCTGCTGCAAACAGCGGGCCTCATCAAGCTGCGCGACGGTGTAGGCTCCAATGGAACCGTGGATGACGTGGTGGAAAACCCACGCAAGCTGAGCTTTGTGGAAGTGGAAGGCCCGCAACTGGCGCGCATCACCAACGATGTGGATCTGGCGCAGGGCTACCCGCATTTCATCGTCGCCTCCAAGGCGTTCGATGCCGGTTCCGCGCTGCTGTACACCGGCATCGATGACATCCAGTTTGCACTGCGTTTCGTGGCACACGAAAGCCGTGCCGAAGACCCGGTGGTGCAGAAGTTCGTGCAGCTCTACCAGAACTCGGACGCAGTCAAGGCACAGATCCACAAGTCCTATGCCAGCGACGCCAAACTCTACACCCTGCCCTGGAAGCAGTAAGAACGTGTTTACGATCTCAGCGGCGTTCCTGAACACCGCACAACCCAGACTTCCGTGATTACCGCGAAAAAGGAATTTTCTGCATGAGCCATTCGTCTGCATTGCGCACGACAGCTCCTTCCGCCCCGACTGCAACAACGCAAGCATCATCTGCCGCCGTGGCATCACCGGCAGGTGGCACGGCAGCCCAGAATGCGGTCGGGTCGGTGCGTTTCGAGAAGGTTGCCAAGGTCTATCAATCTTCCGCCGGGCCGGTCTATGCCTTGCACGACATCAGCCTGGAGATTCCGGCGGGCAGCATCTTTGGCATCATCGGCCGCAGTGGCGCGGGCAAGTCCAGCCTGCTGCGCACCATCAACCGGCTGGAAAAACCCACTTCCGGTCGGGTGGTGGTCGATGGCATCGACATCGGCCAGCTCAACGAACGCGATCTGGTGGCCCTGCGTCGGCGCATCGGCATGATTTTTCAGCACTTCAACCTGCTGTCGGCCAAGACCGTGTACGACAACGTGGCCCTGCCGCTGAAAGTGGCCGGAGCCAGTGCGGCGCAGATCGACCAGCGCGTGAAGGAATTGCTGGCCCTGGTGGGCTTGCAGGACAAGCACAACACCTATCCATCGCGCCTGTCGGGTGGGCAGAAGCAGCGCGTGGGCATTGCGCGGGCACTGGCCACCGCGCCGGAAATCCTGCTCTGCGACGAAGCCACCTCGGCACTCGACCCGGAAACCACCCAATCCATTCTGCAACTGCTGCGCGACATCAACCGGCGGCTGGGCATCACCGTCATCCTCATCACACACGAGATGAGCGTCATCCGCGAAATCGCCGATCGGGTGTTGGTGCTGGAGAAGGGCAGCATTGCCGAACTGGACGAAGTCTGGAAAGTCTTTGGCGCGCCCCGGCACGAAGCCACCAAGGCCCTGCTGGCCCCCTTGCAGCACGGCCTGCCCGATGACTTGCAGCAACGCCTGCAAACCACACAGCCCAGCGCGGCAGTGGCGCACGAACAGATCGTGCAACTCTCCTATACCGGCGAAGCCTCGCTGGAGCCGGACTTTGTCCGCATCGCCCATGCCTTCCCCGCCCGCACGCGGCTGGTGCATGGCGGCGTGGATCGCATCCAGGGACACGCCCACGGCCGCTTGCTGCTGGCTGTGCCCGGCACGGCCAGCCTGCCGGAATTTTCCACACTCACCCAAGGCCCCCAGGCCATTGCACACCAGATCGAGGTAATCGGCTATGTCACTGACGCTCTCCATACCGCTTGAACGCTATTGGCAGGCACTGGCCGATACGCTGATGATGGTGGGCGTGTCGGGCAGCATTGCCTTTATCGCGGGCATTCCGCTGGCCATTTCGCTCATCGTCACCGCGCCCGGTGGCTTTCTGGAGTCGCCTGCCTTCAACCGCATCGTCGGCGGCATCGTCAATGGCTTTCGTGCCACGCCCTTCATCGTGCTGCTGGTCGCGCTGATCCCGTTCACCCGCCTGGTTGCAGGAACCACCATCGGTGTGTGGGCGGCCATCGTGCCGCTGGCCATCAGTGCCACGCCATTCTTTGCCCGCATTGCCGAAGTGAGCCTGCGCGAAGTCGATGCCGGCCTGATTGAGGCCGCCCAGGCCATGGGGTGCAAGAAATGGGACATCGTGCGCCATGTGTACCTGCCCGAAGCCCTGCCCGGCATCGTCGGCGGCTTCACCATCACGCTGGTGGCCCTCATCAGCTCCTCGGCCATGGCCGGAGCCGTGGGCGCAGGCGGACTGGGCGATCTGGCCATCCGCTACGGCTACCAGCGATTCGACACCCAGGTGATGGTCATCGTCATCGCCGTACTGGTGGCACTGGTCACCGTGGTGCAGTTTGCCGGTGATCGCTACGTCCGCTGGCTCAAAAGCCGCTGAGCCTTGCCGCTCCCTTACTGAAACCCCTGCCAGACACCATCCGTCTGGCAGGGGTTTCGCGTTGCCATGGTGTCGATGGATTTGCAGGCCCGATACGCCCCCGCACGAATGTGGCACACTCGGGAAGGTCTGCAAAACCGTTGCGCCGCCCGCATCCCGCCACTGGGCGCATCGCCGCGTTGGATTTTGCAGACCTTCCCTCGCTGCTTTTACCATTTTTGCCCAGACGCTCCATGACCCTTGTCTTCGATGCCGTAACAACCGCCCACCAGATCAACCAGACCATTGCCCGTGAACTGGGCGTGGCCGACCGGCAGGTGGAAGCTGCCGTGGCCCTGTTGGGGCAGGGGGCGACCGTGCCCTTCATTGCCCGCTACCGCAAGGAGGCCACCGGCGGGCTGGACGATGCGCAACTGCGCACGCTGGACGAACGCCTGGCTTATCTGCGTGAGCTGGAAGACCGCCGCGCCACCATCTGCCGCAGCATCGAGGAGCAGGGCAAGCTCACTCCCGTTTTGCAGGCCGGCCTGTTGCAGGCCAGCACCAAGCAGGAACTGGAAGACCTGTATCTGCCCTACAAACCCAAACGCCGCACCAAGGCCCAGATTGCGCGTGAGGCCGGGCTGGAGCCGCTGGCCGATGCCCTGTTTGGTGCGCCCGAAGGCGATCCGCAGCAGGTGGCGCAGGCTTTCGTCAAACCGGAGAAGGGCGAAGACGGCAGCGACTTCACCACCGTACCTGCCGTGCTGGATGGCGCACGCGACATCCTCGCCGAACGCTGGGCCGAAGACAGCACGCTGGTGCAGTCCATGCGCCAGTGGCTGTGGGACACTGGTGTGCTGGTCAGCCGCCTGACCGACGGCAAGAACCCCGACGATGCCGAAGTGGCCAAGTTCAAGGATTATTTCGAGTACGACGAGCCGGTGCACACGGTGCCGTCGCATCGCGCATTGGCGGTGTTTCGCGGGCGGGCGCAGGATTTGCTGAATGTGCGGCTGGCGCAGGAAGTGGAGCCGGAGCCTGGCAAACCCAGCCTCGCCGAAGGCCGGATTGCCAACCATCTGGGCTGGAGCCACCGCCAGCGTCCTGCCGATGACTGGATTCGCCGCGCCGTGGCCTGGACCTGGCGCGTCAAGCTCGGCCTCTCGCTGGAGCGCGATCTGTTCGGCAGGCTGCGTGAAGCCGCCGAAGCTGTGGCCATCAAGGTGTTTGCCGACAATCTGCGCGATCTGCTGCTGGCCGCGCCTGCCGGGGCGCACACCGTCATGGGGCTGGATCCCGGCATCCGCACCGGTGTGAAGGTAGCCGTGGTGGATGCCACCGGCAAACTGCTGGAGACGGCCACGGTCTATCCGCACGAGCCGCGCCGCGACTGGCAGGGCGCATTGCACACGCTGGCCACGCTGTGCGCCCGCCACAAGGTGGCTCTGGTGGCGATTGGCAATGGCACGGCCAGCCGCGAGACCGACAGGCTGGCCGCCGAACTCATCAAGCTGCTGGGCGACAAGGCCGCACATGCCATGCAGAAAGTGGTGGTCAGCGAGGCGGGGGCGTCCGTCTATTCCGCCAGTGCCTATGCCAGCGAGGAAATGCCTGATGTCGATGTCAGTCTGCGCGGAGCCGCATCGATTGCGCGCCGCTTGCAAGACCCGCTGGCAGAGTTGGTGAAGATCGATCCCAAGTCCATCGGTGTCGGCCAGTACCAGCACGACGTGAACCAGAGTGAGCTGGCACGCACGCTGGATGCCGTGGTGGAAGACTGCGTGAACGGCGTGGGAGTGGACTTGAACACCGCCAGTGCGCCATTGCTCTCGCGCGTGTCCGGGCTGTCGGGCACGGTGGCCAAGTCGGTGGTGCGCTGGCGCGAGGAGCACGGCGCATTCCGCAGCCGCAAGGAACTGCTCAAGGTGGTGGGCCTGGGGCCCAAGGCATTCGAGCAGAGCGCGGGCTTTCTGCGCATTCGCGGTGGCGACAATCCGCTGGACATGACCGGCGTGCACCCCGAAACCTATCCGGTGGTGCAGGCGATCTTGCAGACCACCGGCCAGAGCGTGGCGCAGCTCATGGGCAACACCACGTTGCTGCAAAGCCTCCAGCCCGAACAATTCGCCCGTGATGGCTTCGGGGCCATTACCGTGAAAGATATTCTGGGCGAACTGGAAAAACCGGGCCGCGACCCGCGCCCGGACTTCGTGGTGGCACGCTTCAACGAAGGTGTGGAAGACATTGCCGATCTGAAGCCCGACATGGTGCTGGAAGGCACGGTGAGCAATGTGGCGCAGTTTGGCGCGTTCGTCGATCTGGGCGTACACCAGGATGGGCTGGTACACGTCAGCCAGTTGAGCCACCGCTTCGTGAACGATGCGCGCGAAGTGGTCAAGACCGGGCAGGTGGTGAAGGTGAAGGTGCTGGAAGTCGATGTGCCGCGCAAGCGCATCAGCCTCACGATGAAGCTTGACACCCGCGCTGCCGACCATGCCAGCAGCCGCACGGGCCGTTTTGAGGCAGCGGGACGCAATACCCGCTCTGCCGCGAAGGGCGCGGCGACCACACCGACGCAATCGGCCATGCAGTCGGCCTTTGCGAAGTTGCAGCAGCGCAAGCCGTGAGCGGTTGGAGCCTGGGTTCTGATGGTTCTATGGCCGGGTGGGCGCAGGCTCCTGCGCCAGCTCGGCCCGTTCGGCTTCGCTGAATACGCGCGAGCGCGTGTGGAAGGCTTTGCCGGTGCCGCCTTCCAGCGAGAACGTGCCACCGCTGCCGTCGATGGCATCAATGATGAGCTGGGTGTGCTTCCAGGTGTCGTACTGGCTGGTGCTGATGTAGAACGGGCAGCCGCCGATGTCGCCCAGGTACACGTCACCCTGGCCGATGGTCAGTTCGCCCAGCAGGTAGCAGTTGGCCGCGCTGTTGTCGCAGCAACCGCCCGACTGGTGGAACATCAGTCCGGGGCCGTGCTGGGCCTTGAGCTGTTCGATCAGCTCCAGTGCGGCAGGGGTGGCAATGACTTTTTCAACCATGATGGCCTCCTGTGGGTGGAAAAAAACAGCGTACAGGCACCGAGGGAAGGTCTGCAAAACCCGTTGCGCCGCCCGCATCCCGCCACTGGGCGCATCGCTGCGTTGGCTTTTGCGGTCAATAGCCCCGCTATTGACCGCAAAATCCGCCTTGCGCTGCATCCCACTGGCGGGCGCGGGCTTACCGCAAGAGTTTGGCAGACCTTCCCGAGGAGTTTCTGCCACAGTGTCTGCCCCCATAAGAACGTAAACACGTTCTAAGAACAGGGCAGCACGGTCTGGCGGCGGAGCCTGTACGCGGTCAAAAGCACTTTCCCAAGTGCCAGGAGATTGCGGATCGTCATTCAAGAGGCCGCCATTGCCTGCCCATGCAGGGGCGGGCGATGGCGGGGCAGGCCGTATCAGGCGGCCTGGGCGATGTCCAGCACGATGCGGCCTTCGATCTGGCCCTTGTGCATGCGCTCGAACACGTCGTTGATGTTCTCCAGCTTGTCGGCCTTGACGGTGGCCTTGACCTTGCCCTGCGCTGCGAATTCCAGCGATTCCTGCAAGTCCAGGCGCGTGCCGACGATGGAGCCGCGCACCGTGATGCCCTTGAGCACCATGCTGAAGATGGGCAGCGGGAAGTCGCCGGGAGGCAGGCCGTTGAGCGAGATGGTGCCACCACGGCGCACGGTGCCGATGGCCTGCTCAAAGGCTTTTTCCGAGACGGCCGTCACCAGGATGCCGTGTACTCCGCCCACTTCCTTTTGCAGGTAGTCTGCCGGATTGTGCTGGCGGGCATTGACCACCACGCTGGCCCCCAGACGCTTGGCAAGGTC
The DNA here is from genome assembly GCF_900129055.1 of Lampropedia hyalina DSM 16112. Taxonomy (GTDB): domain Bacteria; phylum Pseudomonadota; class Gammaproteobacteria; order Burkholderiales; family Burkholderiaceae_C; genus Lampropedia; species Lampropedia hyalina. The sequence goes on along the minus strand of NZ_FQUZ01000005.1, from coordinate 35,513 downwards.
GAGCTTGGCATCGTCCACGTCGATGGCCGCCACGTTGAAGCCCATGGCCTTGGCGTATTGCACGGCCACATGTCCCAGCCCGCCGATGCCGGAAATGGCCACCCAGTCACCTGCCTTGGCGTTGAGCACCTTCAGGCCCTTGTACACGGTGACACCGGCGCACAGGATGGGGGCGATTTCGATGGGATCGACCCCGGCAGGAATGTGCCCGACGTACTTGGGGTCGGCCAGCGCGTATTCCGCAAAGCTGCCATTGACCGAGTAACCGGTGTTCTGCTGCGATTCGCACAGGGTTTCCCAGCTTCCCAGACAGTGCACGCAGTAGCCGCAGGCGGTGTGCAGCCATGGGATGCCCACGACATCGCCCACCTTCACGTTGCGCACGTTCTTGCCCGCTGCCACTACGGTGCCCACGCCTTCGTGGCCGGGAATGAAGGGCGGGTTGGGCTTGACCGGCCAGTCGCCTTCGGCTGCGTGCAGGTCGGTGTGGCACACCCCGGTGGCAATGATCTTGACCAGAATCTGGTCGTCATTGGGGGTGGGGATGGGCACTTCCTCGATGGTCAGTGGCTTGCCGAATTCGCGCACCACGGCGGCTTTCATGGTCTGTGTCATCTTTGTCTCCTTGTGGCAGGTTGTGTGAAGGGATGAGGGGGTTCCTCAGAAGAAGCCCAGCTTGCTTTCGCTGTAGCTCACCAGCAGGTTCTTGGTTTGCTGGTAGTGGTTGAGCATCATGAGGTGGTTCTCCCGCCCGATGCCCGACTCCTTGTAGCCACCGAAGGCGGCGTGTGCCGGATAGTGGTGGTAGCAGTTCGTCCAGACGCGCCCGGCCTTGATGGCGCGGCCCAGGCGGAATGCCTGGTTGCCGTTGCGGCTCCACACGCCTGCGCCCAGGCCGTAGAGGGTGTCGTTGGCAATGGCCAGGGCTTCGGCTTCGTCCTTGAAGGTGGTGACGGCCAGCACCGGGCCGAAGATTTCCTCCTGGAAGATGCGCATCTTGTTGTGGCCCTTGAACAGCGTGGGCTGCACATAGAAGCCCTGATCCAGCTCGTTGCCGAACCGGGCCTGTGCGCCGCCAATCAGCACTTCTGCGCCTTCCTGCTGGCCCAGGTCGAGGTAGGAGAGAATCTTGGTGAGCTGTTCGTTGGAGGCTTGCGCGCCGATCTGCGTTTCGGTATCCAGCGGATTGCCCTGCTTGATGGCTGCCACGCGCGGCAGCACGCGCTCGATGAAGCGGTCGTAGATGGATTCCTGAATCAGTGCGCGCGATGGGCAGGTGCAGACTTCGCCCTGGTTGAACGCGAACAGCACCAGCCCTTCGATGGCCTTGTCGAGGTAGCCGTCGTCGGCATCCAGCACGCTTTCAAAGAAGATGTTGGGGGACTTGCCGCCCAGCTCCAGTGTGGCCGGAATCAGGTTGTTGGCGGCGGCCTGGGCAATCACCCGCCCGGTGCTGGTGGAGCCGGTGAAGGCGATCTTGGCAATGCGCTTGCTGGTGGCCAGCGGCACACCGGCTTCACGGCCAAAGCCATTGACGATGTTTAGCACGCCCGGTGGCAGCAGGTCCTGAATCAACTCCACCAGAATCAGCAGGCTGATGGGGGTTTGCTCGGCGGGCTTGAGCACCACGGTGTTGCCGGCGGCCAGTGCCGGGGCCAACTTCCAGGCGGCCATCAGGATCGGAAAGTTCCACGGGATGATCTGCCCGACCACGCCCAGCGGCTCGTGGAAATGGTAGGCGTAGGTTTGTGCGTCGATCTCGCTGATGCCGCCTTCCTGGGCGCGGATGGCCCCGGCAAAGTAGCGGAAGTGGTCGATGGTCAGCGGAATGTCGGCATTGAGCGTTTCGCGGATGGGCTTGCCGTTGTCCACGGTCTCGGCCCATGCAATCGTTTCCAGGTGCTGCTCGATGCGGTCGGCAATCTTCAGCAGCACGTTGGCGCGTTCCGTGGGCGAGGCCTGTCCCCACTTGTCGGCGGCTGCGTGTGCGGCATCCAGTGCCAGCTCGATGTCTTCGGCGGTGGAGCGGGCTGCCTGGGTATAGACCGCGCCGGTGGTGGGCGTGAGCACATCAAAATACTGTCCCTTGACCGGGGCGACCCATTTGCCGCCAATGAAGTTGTCGTAGCGGGCCTTGTAGGCCACTTTGGCACCGTCGGTGCCGGGTGCTGCATATACTGCCATGTTGGTCTCCTTGATCGTTGTAGGGGATAAGAACCGGCCAGAGGGTGCAGTCTGCTGCGCCGGTTGCCTGAAGACAATCAAGTTGCGTGCCAACTTGGGGTGATATGCAAGTATTTGATTTTGAATAAGTAAAAATGGAGATGAGGATTGCCGTTGGGCGGGGTGTTGCAGAGTGGAACACTGTGGTGTCACAGCCTGAGACGGTGGCGCGTACTGGTTGTGACAGTGTCTGGCCTCGATGGCAAGGCTTGGGCGAACAAGGGGTTAGTGCCGTGGCGGCATCGTGGGCAGGCTCCCTATAATCGGCCTGAATCAGTCGCAGAACTGTCATCAAACCACAAGCCATCAGCCATAAGCCGCAGGCAGCCACAGCGGCACGGAGACACCCAATGGGCCATCATGTTGCAACCGAGCAGGTGATACGAATCGCACGCAGGCATCTGCTGGAATTTGGCGAATGCCTGCCCGGCATGTTGCAGGAGCCGTTGGCGCAGTCTTGGCAGCGCAGTCTGGGTGCCGGTCTGCAACCCATCCATACTGCCCGTGTCCCCGAGCCATTGAGCCTGGCCGAGTTGCGTCAGGTGCGCGACCAGAACCATGACCTGCTGGCACACGCCCAGCCCGTGATGGACTACCTGGGCGAGCAGATCAGCCAGAGCCACAGCATGATGGTGCTGGCCGACCGCGACTGCACCCTGCTGCATACACTGGGTGCTCCCACCTTTCTGGAAAAAGCCCAGCGCGTGGCCCTCAGTCCGGGGGCCAGTTGGCACGAGCACAGCCGGGGCACCAACGCCGTTGGGCTGGCCCTGGCCGAGCAGAAGCCCATCCGCGTTCACGGTGGGGAGCATTTTCTGGAGCGCAATGGCTTTCTGCACTGTGTGGCCGCACCCATTCTGTCGGCGCGGGGTGCGGTGGTCGGCATTCTGGACATTTCCGGCGACACCGGGCAGGATCACGCCCACGCGCTGGGGCTGGTGCGCATGGCGGCCCGCATGATCGAGAACCGCTGGATCGCATCGGACTTCCGCCACCACATCCGTCTGCACCTGCACCCCCAGCCGCAGGGGCTGGACACCGTGGCCGAAGGCATTGTGGTGGCTTCGGTCGAAGGCATTCTCATGGGGGCCAACCCGGAAGCCATGCGCATGCTGGGGCTGGAGCGAAGCGATCTGGACTGCCTGCACCTGAGCCATCTGTTCGAGCTGCCGTGGCCGCGCCTTCTGGAGCAGCTTCAGCACCAGCAGGGCAACACACTGCGTCTGCGGCACGAGAACGGTCAGTTCTTTCATGCGCGCCTGCGTGGCAGCAAGGTGGCGAATCCGCCAGCGGTCTGGCATGCGGCTTCCACCACGGCCTCGAGTGCACGGCGGGCAGCAGGCAGTGCCGGAGCATCCACGCACAGCATCCCTCCCCTGCCGCCACACAGACCAGCAGGGGATGCACTTGAACTGCTGGACACCGGCGACAGCCGCTGGCATCTGGCAGCGCAGAAAACGCGGCGCGTGCTGGACAAACCGATTGCCCTGCTGATTCAGGGCGAGTCCGGCTCCGGCAAGGAATTGTTCGCCCGCGCTGCGCATGAAAGCGGCCCGCGCAAGGGCCAGGCGTTCGTCGCCATCAACTGCGCGGCCATTCCCGAAAGCCTCATTGAAGCCGAACTGTTCGGCTACGCGCCGGGGGCCTTCAGTGGTGCGCGCCGCGAGGGCAGCCCCGGCCTGTTGCGGCAGGCGCATGGGGGCACGCTGTTTCTGGACGAGATTGGCGACATGCCACTGGCCATGCAGGCGCGGTTGTTGCGGGTGTTGCAGGAACGCCAGGTCACGCCGCTGGGCGGCGGGCGGCCCGTCGAGGTAGACTTCGCGCTCATCTCCGCCACCCATTGCCAGCTCAAGGATGCTGTGGCACGCGGCCAGTTTCGTGGCGACCTGTACTACCGGCTCAATGGCCTGACCGTGCAGTTGCCCGCCCTGCGCGAGCGCGATGATTTCGGGCTGCTGTGCGCCAAGATTCTCGAACATGCCTGCCCCCGGCAGCCTCCGGCAGTGCAGCCAGCCTTGTTGCAAGCCTTGCAGGGCTACCATTGGCCGGGCAATCTGCGCCAGCTCAACAGCGTGCTGCAAACCGCCTGCGCCATGCTGGAGCCGGGCGAAACCTGCATCGACTGGCAGCATCTGGCCGACGATGTGCTGTATGAACTGCGCCGCCCGCCACGCGCATTGCAGCCGCCTGTGGGGGACTGCGAGCCGATCAGTGGCACAACCGCCGCAGCGGTTGGCAGCGGCCACTGCGCCATTCATTGCACCTGTGATGCCCCTGCCGCAACGACCACTGCGGCCACTGCGGCAACTGCTTTTGCCTCACGTCCGCTGGTGCAGGACTTGCAGAGCCTTTCCCAACAGGCCATCGTGCAGGCCCTGCAACGCACTCAGGGCAATATGAGCGAGGCCGCGCGGCAATTGGGCATCAGCCGCCAGACCCTGTACCGCCGCCTGAAGTCCCGCAGCCGCGTGGCATAGGGAAGGTCGGCACTCACCATCCGGTCAGTGGCCTGCGCGCCGCTTCTCGATTTCCGTGATGGTGGCGACGACGAATTCCGCAGTGCGGGTGCTGCCGTGGAGCTGGGACGAGCGTTCCACCAACTGGAAGGCCAGCACCAGCAGGCCGCGCATCTTGTCGAAAGCTTCGGGATTGCCCTGGCGCAATGCCGCATCGCCGTCGATGACCGCGTCCAGCACGGCCGGGTTGCTCAGGTCGATCCGGCACAGCGTGGACAGCCAGGAGACCTGATGGGCAATGGCGTGGTAGTTTTCGATGCAGTGGTAGATCAACATGGGCGTGAAAAAATCGGTGGAGTGGGCGAATCTCAATGATGACATGCCCTAAGGGTTTATACCATCGTGCGCAATCCCTGTTGCCAATGGGGCGGATGTCAGGGCGTGCGCTCCTGAATGGCCGCACGCACGGCAGGCAGTTGCCGTCGCGAAACGCTCAGGCATTCTTCGGTGCCGTGCAGGCTCAGCAGCCAGGTGTCGTTGCCATCGACAGTGCGATGCAGTGCGCGCAGGGCCTGCCGGGTCGCCAGTGCATTGCGGTGGATGCGCAGGAAAAGCTGGGGGTGGGCCGCTTCCAGCTCATTGAGCGAGCCATCGTACAGATAGGCTTTGTGGGGCGTGTGAATGCTGACGTATTTTTGCTCTGCCTTGCAGAACAGCACGCTGTCGAGTGCGACCCGTTCGGTGCCCCCATGCTGGTGCACGGGGATGAAGTGCTGTCCGGTAGGGGCGCGGGCCGAAGGGCGTTGTGCCACACCGCGCAGCAGCGCGGCCCGTTGCAGGGCCTGTTGCAGCCGCTCCAGCCGCACGGGTTTGGTCAGGTAATCGGCGGCGGCCAGATCGAATGCCTGCACGGCAAAATCGGGGTCGGCGGTGACGAATACCACCACGGGCGCGTGGTCGCTGTCGCGCAGTTGCCGTGCCAGCCCCACGCCATTCATGCCGGGCATGTGGATGTCCAGCAGCAGGATGTCCACCGGATCGCTGGCCGATTGGCGCAGCCGCTCCAGCACCTGCTCTGCCGAGACGGCTTCATGCAGGCGGGTGATGCCGGAGCATTGTTCCAGCAGGTGGCGCAGGCGTTTGCGTGCCAGGGCCTCGTCGTCAGCGAGCAGGATATTCATGGCTTGGGGCTTCGGGGGGTGGGTCGAACAGGCAGGCTGAAGGCAACTTCAAACAGGCCGTTTCTGCTGCGTGTCTGCAATTCGGTTTCCAGGTCGTGCAACAGGCGCAGCCGGGTGCGTACATTGTGCAGTGCCATGCCGTGGCCACCGGAGCGGGCCGCAGCAGGTGTGGCTGGCAGGCTGTTGCTGATGCGCACATGCACGCGTGTGCCTTTGCGCCGCACCAGCACATGCACGGTTCCCCCATCGGGGCTGGGTTCGATGCCATGCCGGATGGCGTTTTCCACCAGCGGTTGCAGCAGCAGCGGCGGTACGCTGGCGGTCAGTGCATCTTCGTCCAGGCTCCAGGCCACGCGCAACCGCTCGCCAAAGCGGATCTGTTCGATGCCCAGATATTGGCGGGCAATTTGCACTTCTTCGCCCAGCGTGGATTGGTTGCGGCCACCATCGCGCAGGGCGTGGCGGAACAGGTCGCTGAGGTCTTCCAGCACCCGCTCGGCCTGGGCCGGGTCTTCGCCCACCAGGGCAATGGCGGTATTGAGGGTGTTGAACAGAAAGTGCGGGCGGATGCGCGCTTGCAGTTCGGCCAGCCGGGCTGTGGTTTCGGCGGGCAACTGCGCGCGCTGGCGCAGGGCCAGCATGTTCACCAGCAGGGCTGCCAGTGCCACGCCGGCCAGCGCGCTGGCCAGCCAGCTCAGGGGTTGCACCGGCTGGGCAATGATGGCCTGGTACAGGGCGCAGGCCATCAGCCCGCATGCCAGCCCCAGAGCCAGCCCTACGCTCCATTGCAGTGGCGGGTGCAGCCGGTGCAGGGGCCGCTTCAGGGCGCAGGCCAGCAGCAGCCAGGCCAGCAGGGCAGGCAGGGCGGTTGCGGTGTGCAGGGCGAAGCGGCCCAGCCAGTCGTCCAGATCGGTACTGCCGAACAGGCCAGCCAGCCCCACGGTGGCCTGCACCAGGGCGATGGCACGCAGCACCACGCCGATCTGGCAGGCATCGAACAGCAGGGAGCGGGCGGGAGAAAGTGTCATGGGTGGCAGAGGGATGACGGCCAGATTGCCGCAGGCGAGTGGGGCAGGGGGCTAGAATCCAGCCTTTTGATTCTCTTATTATCCCTTCGCGCATGTCCGACCATCACGCTTCTTCCCCGTCCGCCAACCAACTCGACAGCAAGGCCCAGGGCTGGTCCGCCCTGTTCACCGAGCCGATGAGCGATCTGGTCAAACGCTACACATCCAGCGTTTTCTTCGATCAGCGGCTGTGGCAGGCCGACATTGCGGGCAGCCGTGCCCATGCGCAGATGCTGCACAGCGTGGGCATTCTGTCGGCACAGGACGAGGCCGACATCCAGCATGGTCTGTCGCAGATTACCCAGGAGATCGAGGCCGGGCAGTTCGAGTGGAAGCTTGATCTGGAAGACGTGCACCTGAACATCGAGGCACGCCTGACCCAGCTCATTGGCGATGCGGGCAAACGCCTGCACACCGGCCGCAGCCGCAACGACCAGGTGGCCACCGATGTGCGGCTGTGGTTGCGCGGCGAGATCGACGGCATCATTGGCCTGTTGCGGCAGGTGCAGACCGCGCTGGTGGACGTGGCCGAGCAGAACGTCGAGGTCATCCTGCCCGGCTTCACCCACTTGCAGGTGGCGCAGCCGGTGAGCTTTGCCCACCACCTGCTGGCCTATGTGGAGATGTTTGGCCGCGACGTGCAGCGCATGCAGGACGTGCGCCGCCGCACCAATGTGCTGCCGCTGGGTTCGGCCGCGCTGGCGGGAACCAGCTACCCGCTGGACCGGGCGCAGGTGGCGCGGATTCTGGGCATGGTGGACGCGCAGGGCGAGCCACAAATCTGCCAGAACAGCCTCGATGCCGTCAGTGACCGCGACTTTGCCATCGAATTCGCCGCTGCCGCCGCGCTGGTGATGGTGCACGTCAGCCGCCTGTCGGAAGAGCTGATTGTCTGGATGAGCCAGAACTTCGCCTTCATCCGCATTGCCGACCGCTTCACCACCGGCAGCTCCATCATGCCGCAAAAGAAAAACCCCGACGTGCCGGAACTGGCGCGGGGCAAGAGCGGGCGCGTGATCGGGCATCTGATGGGCCTGATTACCCTGATGAAGGGCCAGCCGCTGGCCTACAACAAGGACAACCAGGAAGACAAGGAGCCGCTGTTCGACACCGTCGATACACTGCGCGATACCTTGCGTATCTTCGCCGAAATGATTGGCGGCCAGCCCAATGCACAGACCGGCCAGAAGGAGGGCGGCATCACCGTCCATGCCGAAGCCATGCAGCAGGCGGCATTGCGCGGCTATGCCACCGCCACCGATCTGGCCGATTACCTCGTCAAGAAAGGACTGCCATTCCGCGATGCCCACGAAACCGTGGCACATGCGGTGCGCATTGCCATCGAGCAGGGGGTGGACTTGAGCGAACTGGCTCTGGCCGATCTGCAAAAATTCAACCCGGCCATCGAGGCCGATGTCTTCGAGGTGCTGTCGCTGCACGGCTCGCTGCATGCCCGCAACACCCTGGGCGGCACGGCTCCGGCGCAGGTGCGTGCGCAGATTGCCCGCCACCGCGCAGCCCTGGCCTGATTTCCATTGACCGTGACACGGGGTGCCTTACCGGATGCGTCATCTGGTAAAGCTGAGAGCAGACCCGTTGAACCTGATCTATCTCGCACTAGCGAAGGGATTGTCACATGACAACAAACACCTATCTCGACCACGCCACAGCGGCACTCACGCAATTGCGCCAGCAGGTTCCGCTGGTGCACTGCATCACCAACAACGTCGTCACCAACTTCACCGCCAACGCGCTGCTGGCATTGGGAGCGACCCCGGCCATGACGGACATTCCGGGCGAGGCTGGACTTTTTGCGCAGATGGCATCGTGCCTGCTGGTCAATCTGGGCACTCCCACACCGGTGCAGGCCGAAGCTGCGCTGGAAGCGGCACAGGCGGCCCGTGCTGCCGGTACGCCCTGGGTGCTGGACCCGGTGGCCGTGGGTGTTCTGCCCATTCGCACGGCACTGGCGCGGCAACTGCTGGAGTTGCGCCCCGACATCATCCGGGGCAACCCCTCGGAAATTCTCGCACTGGCCGGACAGGGGCAGGGTGGCCGGGGTGTGGATGCCACCCACTCGGTGGCACAGGCCGAGCAGGCTGCTATGGCACTCGCGCAACAGTACGGCAGTGTGGTGGCGGTATCCGGGGCCGTGGACTTTCTCACCGATGGCCAGCGGCAGGTGCGTCTGGCCAATGGCACACCCTTGCTGACCCGTGTGACCGGCGGTGGCTGCGCGCTGGGCGCGGTGCTGGCGGCCTTTGCCGCGCTGCACGAAGACCGGCTGGCCAGCAGCGTGGCAGCGGTGCTGGTTTACACGGTAGCCGCGCAGATGGCCGCCGCACAGGCAGACCGCCCCGGCAGCTTTGCCGTGCAGTTTCTCGATGCACTTGCCAGCGTGCAAGCCTCGCATCTGCGCCAGTGGGCGGACATCCGCGTCGCCTGAAGTCGTTTCTCACCCATGCTCCACACCATGACCATGCCTGCCCGTTCTCCACTGGATTTGTCCCTCTACCTCGTCACCGATACCGCCAAGTGCCAGCGTGCGGGGCGCAGTGTGCTGCACACCGTGCAGCAGGCCGTGGCCGGGGGCGTGACCACCGTGCAGGTGCGCGAAAAAACTGCCACTGCGCGGGATTTTCTGGAACTGGTGCTGGCTCTGGCCCAGCAGCTGCCTGCCCATGTCACGCTGCTGGTGAACGACCGCGTGGACGTGTATCTGGCCGCACGGGCGCAGGGCGCGCGGGTGCATGGCGTGCATGTGGGGCAGTCGGAATTTCCGGTGCCGGTGGTGCGGCAACTGGTGGGCGAACAGGCCATCGTCGGCCTGACGGCAGACAGCGATTCGGAACTGCTGATTGCTAACCAATATGCGGCATGGCTGGACTATGTGGGCATCGGCCCGCTGCACGCCACCGCTTCCAAGGCCGATGCCTACGCCCCGCTGGGGCATGAAGCCTGGGCACGCCTGCGCCAGCAGACGCACCTGCCCGCTGTGGCCATTGGCGGCATCACTGTGGCCGATGTGCCGCGTCTGCGCCAGAGCGGGGCCGATGGCGTGGCGGTGATTGGTGCGATTTGCGCCGCAACCGATGCGCAGCAGGCCGCCCGCGAACTGGCGAGTGCCTGGCATGGCGCATGACTTGGTCTTCTCTATAACCAGCCCAAGGCTTGGAACCACCAGTATTGCAAAGGCAGCAGCAATACGAAGGTGATGGCTGCCAACACCAGTCCCAGGCGCAATGCGGCAGCGAGCGGGATGCCGCCCAGCCCCATGGCCACGATGATGGGCGATGCCTGGTAGGGCAGCAGTGGGGTGGCAAAGCCCAGCACCTGAATCATCAGCACGGTCATCAGCGGCAGGCCCGCAGCATCGGCCAGGGATTGGGCGAGCGGCGAGAATATGGCGGGCACGCCATTGGCCGTGACGACGAAGTTCAGCAGGGCCGTGATGCCGGTGATCGCGGCAAAGCTGGTGAACGGAGCCTGTGGGTCGAGCGGGGCCATGCGCAACAATGCCTGACCGATGGCCTCTCCCAGTCCGCTGTGCCCGACCAGTGCCGCCAGACCGAGGATGGCGGCGACATAGAGGGTCATGCGGTGATTGACTTCCTTGCCGAACGCCTCGCCACTGACAAAGCCGATGGAGGGCAGCAGGCACAGACATGCCGCCGCCAGCCCGACCCACGCCGGTGCAATGCCATGCAGGCTCTCGGTCAGCCAAAGCCCCAGCGTCACCACCAGCAAGCAGGCCAGACGCTTCTCGGCCCATGTCCACGGCTTGGCAGGCGCATCAATGGAGGGTGCCGACAGACGGTCATGGAACAGCCAGACGATGGACAGCCACAGCGCGATGCCCTTGAGCACACCCAGCACCGGCGCGTGCAGCATCAGGTAGGGCAGGTAGGAGAGGTGCAGGCCATAGTTGGCCTCAATGGCTCCTGCCATGACCAGATTGGGCACATTGGCGGGCAGGATGGAGGCAGAGAGCTGGAAGGTGCCGAAGCCTACCGCCAGTGCCATTCCGGTGCGGCCCGGACGGCCCGCTGTCAGCCCCACGCGGTCGGCCAGGGCCAGCACGATGGGCATCAGCAAGGCGATGCGCCCCATGTTCGAGGGCATGACGAAAGCCAGTGCGTAGGCCAGCCCGACCACCCCCAGCACCATGACCGGGTACGACACAGTCAGCCTTCCCGCGAAGACCCCTGCCATGCGCGCAGCCAGCCCCGTTTTGCTGATGGCCAGGCCGATGACATAGCCGCTGAGCACCAGCCAGAACGCCGCCGATGCAAAACCGGAAAACACCACCGATGGTGGAGCCAGTCCCAGCACCATGGCCAGGGCGAAGAACAGCAGCGCGGTCAGATATTCGGGCAACCTGCCGGTGGCCCACAGGGCGATGGTTGCGGCCACTACCGCACCGGTCAAGATCACGGAGGATTCCATGCGTTTCAACCGCCGCCGATATGCGGCTCAAAAGCCTGCGTCAAGGCTCCAGTGCGATGGCCTTGGCGGTGTAGAGGTTGCTGCCGGAGCGGTCGAATTCGACGGTGACTTTCTGGCCTTGCTTGAGGTTGGTGAAGGTTTGCAGTGCCTCGTTGTAGCGGGTCTCTGCGGTGGTCTGGAAGGTGATTCCGGCCACGACCAGCGTTTTGTTGCCCTGGTTCACCACATCCACCCGGCCCTTGAGGGTTTCGGCAAATGCTGCGGTGCTGGCGCAGGCGGCCAGCGCGACAGCGGCAGTGGTGCTCCAGAAGGCTTTGGCAGAGGGAAAGTGCAGGGACATGGTGTTACCTCGTCGGTACAGGGGTCAATCGGCTGGTGGAAATGAATGCACTATGGAGTTCGGACGGTGTGCCGGGGTTCCTGCCAGACTGCCTGCTCACTTGCGCCGCAACAGCAACTGTGCGGGCAATTCCCGCAGGGTCTGACTGTAGGGATTGTCCGGGAATGCAGCCAGGGCCGCAATGGCGCGTTCGGCTTCGCGGTGGGCGGCTTCGCGGGCCAGGTCGATGGCTCCGGTCTCGCGCACGATTTGGATGATGGCCTGCAACTGTTCGGTCTCGCCCTGTTCGATGGCATGGCGGACGATGGCGGCCTGCCCGGCTGTGCCGTGCTGCATGGCGGCAATCAGCGGCAGGGTGGCCTTGCCTTCGCGCAGGTCGTCGCCCACGTTCTTGCCCATTTCGGCGGGCGCGCCGTCGTAGTCCAGCACGTCGTCGATGATCTGGAAGGCCGTGCCCAGTGCCTGCCCATAGGTGGCGGCGGCGGCTTCCAGGGCAGGAGGGGACTGGGTGAGGATGGCCGCGACCTGGGTGCTGGCCTCGAACAGCTTGGCGGTCTTCGAGCGGATGACGTGCAGATAGCCCTGCTCGTCCAGCGCGGCATCGTGCATGTTCAGCAGTTGCTGCACTTCGCCTTCGGCAATGATGTTGGTGGCAGCGGCCACCACTTCCATGACGCGCAATTCGCGCGTGGCCACCATCATCTCGAAGGCACGGGAGTGCAGGAAGTCGCCCACCAGCACGCTGGCGGGGTTGCCGAACGTGTAGTTGGCGGTGGGTTTGCTGCGGCGCATGGTGGACTCATCGACCACGTCGTCGTGCAGCAGGGTGGCGGTGTGGATGAATTCGATGACGGCGGCCATCGCGTGGTGCTGGCTACCCTGATAACCCAGGGCATTGGCCACCAGCAGCAGCATGGCGGGGCGCAGGCGTTTGCCGCCCGCAGAGATGATGTAGTGCGCCACCTGCCCGATCAGGGGGACGCTGGTGGTGAGCCGCTGGGCAATCACCGCGTCCACCGCCTGCATGTCTGCTGCAATCAGATGAAGCCCGGTCTCCGGGGTGCTGGTGCTGTGCTGGGTGTTGGCTGCTGGTGTCACGAAAGACCTGTCATTTTTCTGGATGCAATGCTGGCATAACCCCGGAGATGGACTGCTGGAGGGAGCCGGCACGCAAGGTGCGATGTTGGTCAAAACCAATCGCGCATTATATGGACGTTCCGACAGTCCGACCGTGGGGTAGTCCATGGCCTTGGCAGGGGTGGGTACAGTCTGGGAACTGGTGAGGGAAGGTCTGCCAAATCCCACCTGGGCTGCATTTCCCCGGCGGGTGCGGGCTTGCCTCAAGAATTTGGCAAACTTTCCTTGGTGGGTAGCCGTGCCTGATGATCGTCCGGTATCGGTCTGGGGGTGGCTCGCCGCAGCACGCGCGCACTGCCGATGACCAGTGCAAGCAGCGCGGGCGCAGCCAATGACCATTCGGTGGATGGTTCCAGGTGGTTGATGCCTGATGATGACAATTCTTGGAATGCACCGAAAAAGAAGCCATAGCCGGTGGCCCACCACGACAGCAGGAGCAGGGCGATCAGTTCCCGGGAGGTGGCGTATTCGATGATGTCGCGCATCACCAGGGCCATGGCCAGTCCCAGCAGCGTCAGGTCGTAGTCATAGCCATAGGGGCTGACAAACAGCGAAGCCACGCATGCGGTGGCCGCGACCATGCGAGGCGGCAATGAACTGCGCCATGTGATGGCCAACATGACCAATGCCAGCACGGTTCCCACGGCATGCAGTGCAAAGGCGATATCAGCGGGAGTTCCCAGGGAGCGGAAAAAAGCGTACAGGGAGATCATTCTGAACAAAGGGTAATAGCCTTCGCTCAGAAATTGACCGGCTTCACGAACACCTCCCAGAAAGGCGGGCCAGATGCCGGTACCCAGCGCGATGGTGGCAATGGCCAGCGACAGGATGACGGTCAAGGCAGCCCACAGCATGCTGCTCCAGCGTTGGCCCAGCAGCGAAAGCAGGGCAAAGCCCGCCGCAAGATGCGGCTTGATGACCATCAGGCCCAGGGGAATGCCTGCGACCGGGCGTTGGCGGAGAAAACCCAGCAGAAAACTGCCCGCGAGCGCGGCAATCAGAAAGGAGTTCTGGCCGGTGCGCAGGGTCAACACCAGCGTGGGAATCGTGGCGATCAGCACACCGGGCAGATACTCCTTGGCCATCTGGCGCAATACCAGCAGGTAGCAGCAGAAACTGGCCGAAATGAACAGGGCATAGGCCACACCAATCGGCAACGATGCCAGCCCTTGGGTGAGCAGCAGGGCCGGGGGCGGGTAGGTCCAGGGCATGAAGTTCTGGGTGCCTGTGATTTCCTGCTGTGCGGCGAATGTGGCGGCTGCCTGATAGGTCGCATGCGCCTGCCCCTGGTTGGCCATGGTTCCGGCAATGTGGAAGGCATCGAAATCGGTCAGCACCTTGCTTTGCATGAGCAGGTGTGGGGCCTGAAACCGAATCGCAGAAATGGCGATCAGCGGGATCGAGAGGATCACCACCGCCATCCACAGCAGCCTGCTGGTGGCGACTTGAACACGCTGGCTTGGGTTCATTGCCTGGGGCCTTCAGGTGCCGCGCACGAAGGGGTTGCTGGCGCGTTCGCGGGCAAAGTCGCTGTCGGGGCCGTGGCCGGGGGTGAAGCGGGTGTCGTCGCCCAGCGGCCAGAGTTTGTGGATGATGCTGTCGATGAGCTGGTCGTGATCCCCACGCGGGAAGTCGGTGCGGCCGATGCTGCCGGCAAAGAGTACGTCGCCGACGAAGGCATGGCGGATTTGCGGGGCGTGGAAGATGACGTGGCCGGGGGTGTGGCCAGGGGTGTGGCGCACATGCAGCACTTCGCTGCCGATCTGCACGGTGTCGCCTTCGTCCAGCCAGCGGGTGGGGGTGAAGCTCTGTGCCAGTGGGAATCCGTAGGAGATGCTTTGCTGGGGCAGGCTGTCGATGAGGAACTGGTCTTGCGGGTGCGGGCCGATGATGGGCAGTTGCAGGCTTTGCGCCAGTTCACCGGCCGCACCCGCATGGTCGATGTGGGCGTGGGTGAGCCAGATCTGTTCGAGCTTCAGTCCCAGTTTCTGCACGGCGGCCAGGATGCGCGGCAGTTCGCCACCGGGGTCGATGACGGCGGCTTGCAGCGTCGCATCGTCCCAGACGAGCGTGCAGTTCTGCTGGAAGGGAGTGACGGGGATGGTGTGGTGTTTCAGCATGGGGTGATGGGTGTGATGTAGTGAGGGTGTTATTCGCGGCGCAGGCCGTAGTCGGCATCTTTCCAGGCCTTGGGCATGCTCATGTTGCCAACGGCCTGCATCAGCGAGGGCATCATGGTGTCGCCGTGGGTCAGGTCGGGCCAGAGGTGGAAGCTGGACTGGAGCTGTGGCCATTGCAGGGCCTGGAGCTGTTGCGCCATCTCGCGTGTACGGGTGATTTGCAGGCGCACGGTGTGGCGTTGGCCGGTGGGCGGGGCATTGGCCGGGCGTTCGCCGCTGGGTTCTTCCAGCGATCCGGCGTAGAGAAAGACGTTGGCACGCTGGTCTGCACCTTGCCGATAATGGTTCGGCTGGCTGGCGATGAAGTGGGCCTGCTCTTGCAGCAGCCAGGCATCGTGCCACCAGATGGAGGGGCTGACCGCGTAGTAATCGGTGAACAGCGCGGGGCGGGTGAACAGGGCGTGCAGCACGAACAATCCGCTGAGGGAGTGGCCGTACAGGCCCAGGCGTTGCGGGTTCAGTGGAATGCGTGCCATCCAGTCGGCCAGCAACACGTTTTGCAGAAAGTCCAGCAGCACATCGGCCCCGCCTTCGGGGGGCTTGACATCCGGGGCGGGCGGGGTGAAGTCGCGCTTGCGGCTGTCGCTGTGAAAGAGTGCGTCACCGGGATGGCCAATGCCGATGATGACGCAGGGTTCGCCGCGTACATAGACCGGGCGGGTCTGCTGCAAGCGTGCCCATTGTGCTGCCAGCGGAAAGATGGCATTGCCATCCATCACCACCAGTGCGGGATAACCCTCGGGCGGGGCCGGGAATTCCGGCATTTGCAGCCAGACGCGCCAGGTGTGGCCGGAGCGCGGGTCTTCCCAGTCCAGCCAGCCCGACAGGGGCAGTTGCGTGGGGTGCATGGGGTGGTCGGCCAGCGGGGATGTTGGCAGCGGGGAGAAAGTGCGGGAGTCGGTCATGGCGGTATCGGGGCGCAGGGCGCAGCCGCCCAGCAGCAACGCGCCAGCGGCGGCAGTGGTGCGCAGGGCGTGGTGCAGGAACAGGCGGCGGTCAGGCGCGTGGTCGGTCTGAAGGGAGAGGGGAGTGCGCATCACAGGTGGAAGTCATAGCCAATGGTGATCGGGGCGTGGTCGGAGAATTTCTGTTCTTTGTAGATGTGCTCGTGGCGCGCCAGCGTGGCCAGTGCCGGGGTGGCCAGATGATAATCGAGCCGCCATCCCACGTTGTTGGCATAGGCTTGGCCCCGGTTGCTCCACCAGGTGTAGCAGGCATCGGTGGCATCGGGCTGGAGCTGGCGATAGACATCCACCAGCGGGATGCGGCTGTGGGTGCTGTCGCCGAGCAGGCGGCTCATCCAGTCGCGTTCTTCGGGCAGAAAGCCGCTGTTTTTCTGGTTGCCGCGCCAGTTCTTCAGGTCGATGGCCTGGTGGGCGATGTTGATGTCACCGCACAGAATGAACTCGCGCTGGCGTTGCAGTGCATCGAGATAGGGGAAAAAGCCGTCCAGAAACCGGAACTTGGCCTGCTGCCGCTCTTCGCCAGAGGAGCCGCTGGGAAAGTAGGCACTGATGATGGAGAGCTTGCGCTGCGGGGTATCGAAGCGCAGTTCGATGCAGCGGCCTTCGGCATCGAACTCGCTGCCGTCCCAGCCATAGATCACATCGCTGGGGGCATGGCGGGTGTAGATGCCCACACCCGAATAGCCTTTTTTGTCCGCCAGTTGAAAATAGCCCTGCATGTCGCCCAGTTGCAGCAGTTGCGCTTTGCGCAGGTCAGGCTCTTGCGCCTTGACCTCCTGGACGCACATACAATCGGGGCGATGCTGTTCCAGCCACTGTGGCAACCCCTTGCTGACTGCGGAGCGAATGCCGTTGAGGTTCAGGCTGGTGAGACGGAAAAGCGATTGATTCATGAAACTCCCAAACAATATGACCGATTCCCACACCCCGCAACCGTTGCCGCAGGCACAGGACTTCGTGCAGTTTGCCATCGAAAGCGGCGTGCTGCGTTTTGGTGAGTTCATCACCAAGGCGGGGCGCAAAAGCCCGTATTTCTTCAATGCCGGGCTGTTCAACCAGGGCCATCAACTGGTGCGCCTGGGGCAATTCTATGCAAATGCCATCCTGCAAGGCGCAGTCGAGTTCGACATGGTTTTCGGCCCCGCCTACAAAGGCATTCCGCTGGCCGCGATTGTCACCGCAGAACTGGCCCGCCAGGGCCGCAGTGTGCCATTTGCTTACAACCGCAAGGAAGCCAAGGATCACGGCGAGGGCGGCCTGCTGGTGGGTGCGCCCCTGCAAGGTCGGGTGCTGATCGTGGACGATGTCATTTCCGCCGGCACGGCCGTGCGCGAATCGATGGCCCTGATCCGCGCGGCCGGGGCTACGCCGCACGCACTGGCCATTGCGCTGGATCGCCAGGAAAAAGCCACTGAAAACGGCCAGGACGTGCCCTACAGTGCCGTGCAGTACGCCCGCAGGCAAATGGGCCTGCAAGTGTGCGCGATTGCCACACTGACCGATGTGCTGGGGTATTTGCAGGCGGTACAGACAGACACTGCCACTGCGCCGCCGCTGCATCCTTACCGCGAGCAGGTGCAGGCGTATCGCCAGCGTTACGGGGTGGATGGCGTGTGACTGCAAGAACAGGAGTGCGGATGGTGGCAAGCAGCACGGCTCCTACATGCCTTCACCAGCCCGTCTTGTCGATGACATGGCGTGCGGTGCGGGCGGGTGGTGTGGGGCTGGTGCTGTCCTTGCCAATGCTGGTTCATGCTACCACTGGGGTGATCTACACTTGTGTGGATGCACAGGGACGTACCTTGACCTCCGACCGGCCCATCCTCGCCTGCATTGACCGTCCACAGCGTATTCTGGGGGCCGAGACGGGGCATGAAAAAGGCGTGTTGCCGCCCAGTTATACCGAAGAAGAGCGTGCGCAATTGCGCAGAGAAGAACAAGAGCGGCTGGAGCGGCAGCGGGAGGAACGGGATCTGCGCCAGCGGCACCGCATTCTGCTGATGCGCTACCCCGACAAGACCAGCCATGATCGCGCACGCACTGCTGCCAAGGAACAGGTGGGACAGGTGGTGGCCACAGCTGAAACAAGGCTGGAGGAATTGCACCAGCTGCAACAGAAGTTCCAGCAGGAGCTGGAGTTCTATGCCGGGGATGCCAGCAAGGCTCCGGCGGCACTGCGACGCAGGCTCGACGAGAACCGCCAGGACATTGCCGAACAGGAAAAACTCATCGCCAACCAGCAGACCGAACAACAGCGCATCGACAGCATGTACGATGCGGAACTGCAAACGCTGGAACAACTCTGGGCTACGGGACGCTGATTCACGCGCTTGCCGATTGTCGTGCTTTTATCAGAAATCCCCTCCTCCCCCGCACTTGTCGCCCGGCCCGCACGGGCACGGATTGAAACATGCTGACCTACCCTGACATCAACCCCATTGCCCTGCAACTGGGGCCGCTGGCCATCCACTGGTATGGCCTGACCTACATCGTCGGCTTCGTGCTGTTCATCGTGCTGGGGCGTTTGCGCCTTGGGCGGCCGCCGTATGACCGGCTGGTGCAGCAGGGCGTGTGGACGCGCAGCGATGTGGAAGACCTGCTGTTCATTGGCGTGCTGTGCATCCTGATTGGGGGCAGGCTGGGCTATGTATTCTTCTACAAGCCAGGCTATTACCTCTCGAATCCGCTGGAAATCGTGCAGATATGGACAGGTGGCATGAGCTTCCACGGCGCATTGATTGGCTCGATTTTCGCCATTCTGTTCTTCGCGCTGACGCGCAAACGCCCGTTCTGGCAGGTGGCGGATTTCGTCGCACCCTGCGTGCCGCTGGGCTTTGCCTCGGGGCGCATCGGCAACTTCATCAATGGCGAACTCTGGGGACGTTTCGCCCCGCCCGATCTGCCCTGGGGCATGGTGTTTCCACACAGCGGCAGTCTGTTGCCGCGCCATCCCTCGCAGCTCTACCAGTTCATGCTGGAAGGTGTGATGTTGTTCGTTCTGCTGTGGGTGTATTCCCGCAAGGAACGGGCACAGGGCCGTGTTGCCGCCGTGTTCCTGATGGGCTATGGGGTACTGCGCTTCATTGCCGAATTCTTCCGGGAGCCTGACAGCTTCCTGGGCCTGTTGCCGCTGAACATGAGCATGGGACAATGGCTGTGCGTGCCGATGATCGTGGGCGGTGCCGCCATCTGGTTCTGGGCGGGGCAACGCCAGGGTGTGAAGCCATGACGCTTGCCGCTGCCTCACTCGCTGCCAGCACCATCGATGCCGGGCCGGGCGGCAGACTCGTGCGGGTGCTGGGCATCGAATCTTCCTGCGACGAGACCGGCGTGGCCCTGGTGCAATACGAAGCCACGGCAGGCCCTACCACCGCGCAGCCTGCCGTGCCGCAGTTGCTGGCGCACGCCCTCTACAGCCAGATCGACATGCACCGCCTGTATGGCGGAGTGGTGCCGGAGTTGGCCAGCCGCGACCACATTCGCCGCGTGCTGCCGCTGACCCGCCAGGTACTGGCCGATGCCGCCGTGTCGCTGGAGCAGATTGATGTCATTGCCTTCACCAAAGGCCCCGGATTGGCGGGTGCGCTGCTGGTCGGTGCGGGCGTGGCCTGTTCGCTGGCCATGGCATTGCGCAAACCCGTGCTGGGCGTGCATCATCTGGAAGGGCATCTGCTCTCGCCTTTCCTCAGTGCCGACCCACCGCAGTTCCCGTTCGTTGCCCTGCTGGTGTCCGGGGGGCATACGCAACTGATGCGCGTCGAGGGCGTGGGGCAGTATGAACTGCTGGGCGAAACCATTGACGATGCCGCAGGCGAGGCTTTCGACAAATCTGCCAAGCTGCTCGGCCTGCCGTATCCGGGCGGGCCGATTCTCTCGCGCCTGGCCGAACAGGGCAACCCGCAGGCATTCGATTTGCCGCGCCCGCTGCTCAAGGGCAAGAACCTGGACTTCTCCTTCGCCGGCCTGAAAACCGCCGTGCTCACCCAAACCCGCAAACTGGGCCAAACCCCGGAGGCACTGGAGCCACACAAGGCCGATCTGGCTGCCAGCACCCAGGCGGCCATCGTCGAAGTGCTGGTGAAAAAATCCATGCTGGCCCTGCAACACACCGGGCTGAAGCGTCTGGTGGTCGCCGGTGGCGTGGGAGCCAACCGCGAACTGCGCCGCCAGTTGAACCAGCGTTGCCAGCGTGCCGGGGTGCGCGTGCATTACCCGGAGCTGCACCTGTGCACCGACAACGGGGCCATGATCGCACTGGCCGCAGCCATGCGCATACAGGCAGGCCAGCAGCAGCCCGATACCGACTATGCTTTCGATGTGCGCCCGCGCTGGCCGCTGGAGCAGATCGTCACTTCTGCTCAACCCTGACCGGGGCGATTTGCAGGCGTTGCAGCAGCACTTCCGTTGCCTGCCGTTTCCTGGTGGTTGCGCCGTGCGTGGTGTGCAGCAGATCGGCCAGCGTGTGCGTATCGAGCACTTCCAGAAACGCGGCCAACGCACGCTGCAACAGGTATTGCAGTGAACAGGCATTCTCCAGCACACAGGGCACGGCAGCGTGCTTGCCTGTGGCCGCGTCCGCTGCGCCATTGGACGCAAAACAGGCCACCAGGGCCATGTCCTCCTCCATCCAGCGCACCACATCACCAATGTGGATACTCTCGGCAGCTCGCCCCAGGCGGATGCCGCCGCCCTTGCCGCGCACCGTTTCGATAAAGCCGCCACGCCCCAGCTCATGCACCACCTTCACCATGTGGTTTTCTGAAATGCCATAGGCCGCTGCGATCTCCCGGATCGAGGCCATGCGTTCAGGCTGCATACCCAGGTACATCAGGGTACGCAGTGCGTAATCGGTGCGAAGTGTCAGTTTCATGCTTGAAGGTGTGCGGAATTTATATCTTTTGTCTCGGCTGTGTTTTTTTAAGATGTACAATAAATGTACCTTATGTCGATAGACCCATGAATCGCGTAGGGCATGTGGTTTTTCTGTTTTTTTCCATAGGATTACGGCCATGAGCAACCTCGACTCCCAGACCCTTCTCGCCTCCCTTGACAAAGTCATGGTGATCTCCACCACCGACCTGCAAGGCCACATCACCTACGTGAACGATCTGTTCTGTCAGCTCACCGGCTACAGCCGCGAAGAGTTGCTGGGCCAGCCGCACAGCATTGTGCGCGATCCTTCCGTGCCCAAGCCCGTGTACAAGCAGATGTGGGATACTATCAAGGCAGGCAATACATGGACGGGAATCATTCCCAACCGTGGCAAGGGCGGTGCACTCTATGTGGTGGACACTACCGTGCAGCCCCTTCGCAACGAACAGGGCGAAATCACCTCCTACATCAGCATTCGTCGCGTCATCAACGACCTGATGTCCGATTTTGAATCCGTCGAGTTTGCCAAGGAACAGTTCGACAACTATTACGACAAGGCATAAGAGACTTCAGCATGTCAGCATCCATCGGTCAAGTCACGGCAACCGGGCGCATCGTCATCGGCTACGGTTCTGAATCGGGCAACTCCCAGCATCTGGCGCAACGCCTGGCACAGGAGCCATTCATGCAGGCACTGGGCGAACGCGTCGAGCTACAGGAGCTTGGCATGGTGGATCCCCATGGTCTGGGGGTGCAAGACCGGCTCATCATCATCACCAGTTCCTTCGGTGATGGCGAGCCGCCGGCCAATGCCAGCGACTTTCTCGATGCCGTGCGCATGGCCGATGTCCTGCACGAGCTGCATTACGCCATCTTCGGGCTGGGCGATACCGCCTATCCCACCTTCTGCGGATTCAGCAAGGATCTGGACGAAACGCTGGAAAGCCGCGCCGCCACCGCCTTCGTGAACCGCGTCGATGCCGACTCCAGCTATGAAGTCTTTTTTCCGCTCTGGCGGGAAACCCTGTTCAAGGTGCTGCAAGGCGATGCCAAGGCGGGCAAGGCATTGAATCTGCGGGTCATGGCCTACAGCGAGAACAACAGCTATCCGGCTGTGGTGGTACAGCGGGAAACCCTGAATCGCCGCGCGCCACTGGCTTCGCACCTGCGGCTGGACATCAGCGGCAGTGGCATGTTCTACCGTCCCGGTGACACCCTCTACGTCGTGCCGGACAACCCACCCGAACTCATCGAACGCATCCTCTTTTGGCTGGAGCCGGATGCTTCAGCCCAGCCATTGCCCGATGACCGCAATCGCACGGCATTGGCCGGGCGTGAGCTGCGCCAGTTGGGCCGCGCCAGCCTGCGCGAACTCGCTCGCCTGTCCGGCAACGAGGAGCTGAAGGAACTGCTGAAAATCAGCCAGAAAAAACAGCTCGATGCCTACCTGTATGGCCGCGATGTACTGGACGTGCTGCAAGACTTCTGCTCGCCCGACACCGTGCGCCTCAACGATCTGGTGCGTCTGCTGCCCGAATGCCTGCCCCGCGCCTATTCGATTGCCAGCAGCGACCCCGACCACATTGACCTGTGCGTGCGCGATGTCGCCTACCACGCACGCGGGCGCGACTACCAGGGCATTGCCACCGGCCACCTCGGCCATGTGCAGGTGGGCGACACGCTGGGCGTGTTCACCCAGAGCAATCCATCTTTTCACCTGCCCACCGATACTGCACCATTGATTCTGGTCGGAACCGGCGTAGGCATTGCCCCATTCATTGGCTTTCTGGCGCAACTGGAGCAGACACACGTTCAGGGCCAGCCCATACCGCACACCAGCCTGTTCTTTGGCGACCGCCATGCCGACAGCGATTTTCTCTACCGGGAGCGACTGGAGCAATGGCAAGGGCAGGGCATCCTCCAGTCTGTGGTGACGGCATTTTCACGCGGCGACAGCCCCACGGATGCCGGGGGGCAGGCCAGCAGTGCCGCCACCGCCACCCCGCGCCGCTATGTCCAGCACGCCATGCTGGAACATGCCGACTCCCTCTGGGCATTGCTGTCCAAGGGTGCACGCGTCTATGTCTGTGGCAACAAGGCGTATTTGGGTCAGGCCGTGGAGCAGGCCCTGCACGACATCGCCCGCCAGTCCGGCGGACTGGACGACGAACAGGCCCACACCTTCGTGCAGAACCTGTTGCTGGAACAGCGCGTGAAGCACGAACTGTTCTGAGTTATTGCCCGGCCTGCTGTGCCTGGGCAATCCAGCCATCGAAAGTGGCCTGGTTGGCCTTGATCCAGCCGTCCACATGGCGGGCAATGGCCGCGCTGCTGTTTTCGCCCTGCTGCATGCGCAGGTTCTGGGCGTTCACGTCGCCAATGGGCAGTTGCATGACTTCAAACAATTTCGCTGCAGCGGGGTTTTTCGCGGCAAAGTCCTTGTTGGCGACGATGTGCTGGGTGTTGATGGGGAAGCCGTAGTTGGAGCCATCCGGCAGGGCGGTGTGGATGTCCTTTTGCTCGCCGGGCAGGCTGGAGAATGGCACTTGCAGCCAGACCACGTCGGAGCCGGGCTTGAGCACACCGCTGACCCAGTACGGTGCCCAAGTGTAGTACAGCACTGGCTGGCCCGCGCGGTAGCGGCTGATGGTGTCGGCAATCAGCGCGGAATAGCTGCCCTGGTTGTGGCTGACGGTGGCGCGCAGGCCGTAGGCATCCAGATGGTGTTCCACCACGGCCTCGCAGCCCCAGCCGGGGTTGCAGCCGGTCAGGTCGGCCTTGCCGTCGCCGTTGGCATCGAACAGTTTGGCAATCGCTGGCTCCTTGAGTTGCTGGATGTTGCTGATCTTGTGCGCTTGGGCGGTCTTGCGGTCAATCAGATAGCCTTGCAGGGCATTGGTGATGTAGGTGCCCTTGCGGTAGAACTTGTCGTCGCCACCGGCATTGCGGTAGAAGTCGTCGTGCAGGGGCCGCCAGTTCACGGCCATGAACGTGGCATCGCCATTGGCAATGGCCAGAAAACCGGTGACGTATTCGGTCTCCTGAATGCCCGATACCGTATAGCCCAGCCGCTCCAGTGCGCGAGCGACCAGCAGGGTCTGAAAAGTCTCCTCTGCCACTGAACTCTGGATGGGCTGCACGGTGATGCCCTTGCCGGGCAGAGCCGTGGCGGTCTGCGCTGTGGCAGCACCGCCCAGCCCGATGAGGCTGGCGGCCAGCAGGGTGGAAGAAAGCAGCGGGCGAAGGGAAAATGGCAATTTCATGGAATGGCTCCTTGCAAGGTCGAGAGGAAAGAAAAAGGGAGGATTCAACGTGTGGTGGTCTTGGTAGAGGTAGTGCCGCGTTGCAGGAGGCGGCGCACCAGCCCGACCGGGCCGCTGTGGTACCAGCGTTGCGCTGCACTGCCACGCCGGGCCTGGCCCATACTCTGGGTGATGCGGTCGAGCATGACGGCCAGCAGCACGATGCCCACGCCGCCCACGGTCGCCAGCCCCATGTCGAGGCGACCAATGCCGCGCAACACCATCTGGCCCAGGCCGCCTACGGCGATCATCGAAGCGATTACCACCATCGATAGCGACAGCATCAGCGACTGGTTGATGCCCGCCATGATGGAGGGCATGGCCAGTGGCAACTGCACTTTCACCAGCATTTGCCAGGGTGATGCGCCGTAAGCCTTGGCAGCCTCGATCAGATCGGGCCGTACCTGCCGGATGCCCAGGCTGGTCAGGCGCACCAGCGGGGGCAGTGCGAACACGATGGTGACGATCACGCCCGGTACGTTGCCGATGCCGAACAGCATCACCACCGGCACCAGATAGACGAAGGCGGGAGTGGTCTGCATGGCATCCAGAAAGGGGCGGGCGATTTTCTCGGCCCGGTCGCTGCGTGCCAGCACCATGCCCAGCGGCAGGCCCAGGGCCAGACAGAACAGCAGGGAGGTCAGCACCAGTGCCAGGGTAATCATGGCTTGCGGCCAGATGCCCAGCGCGGCAATCACCAGCAACGACAGCAGCGAGCCGATGGCAATGCCGCGCCCGGCCAGTTGCCAGGCAATCAGCGTGAGCAGGGCGATCATCCACGGTGCGGGGGCAAACAGCAGCGCGTCCTGAATGCCGCCCAGGGTGGCATCGATGGGGGCGCGCACAGCCTGGAAGAAGGGGCGGAACTGCGCCACAAACCATTCCAGTGCCTGGTTGATCCAGTCCTGCACCGGCAGGCTGCCATCCCAGAGCTGGCTCCACTGAAAGCCGGTTGCGGCAGGCGTGTGATCGGGCGCGGCAGACAGCCAGTCTGCTCCTGCATCGGCAGAGGGCGTGGCTGGCGTGTCGCTGGCCGTGCCCCAGGGGTTGCTGGTGGCCGGGGTGTTTGCCTGTTCGTTCGAGGCATCGGCCATGCTGCCCCAGGGATTGCTGCCCGCCGCATCGTCAAACGGGGCCGGTGTATTGGCCGACAGCCACGGATTGTCGGTCGTCGCGGCGGGGGCGGATTCAGGGGAAATGGCAGAACTCATGCGAAACCTTTCTCAGCGGAAACAGGGGCGGCGTGTGCGGCATCGAAACCTCCGGGGGGAATGGGTGGAGTGTCCCGATCCAGAAAACGCAGCAATCGGGTGCGGCTGATTGCCCCCTGAAAGCGGCCATCGCCAGCCACTACCGGCAACGGGTAGGCATGGGTGGCAGCGCGCCCCAGCAGATCGGCCACCAGCTCGTCGCTTTGCACTGGCGCGACATCGGGCAGGAAGGCGTGCTGCAAGGCCAGCGGCCCTTCGTGCCCTTCCAGCGCACTGCGCAGCGAATCGGTGGAGACGATGCCCCGGAAGCGGTGGCCTGCCGAGACCACATAGGCAAATTCCCGATCCCGATCCTGCAACATGCGCAGCGCGGCACGCGCACCGTGTCCGGCCTGCTCCTGCATGACGGGGTGCGCCCCGCTGACAATGTCGCCCGCCTTGAACACCACCGAGGCATCCACGCCCTTGATGAAGTGGCGCACATACTCGTTGGCAGGCTGGCGCAGAATTTCCTCCGGCGTGCCCACCTGCACCACATGGCCGTCCTTCATGATGGCAATGCGGTTGCCGATGCGCATGGCCTCGTCCAGATCGTGCGAGATGAACACGATGGTGCGCTGGCGGATTTCCTGCAAACGCAGCAATTCGGACTGCATTTCGGTGCGGATGATGGGGTCGAGGGCCGAAAACGCCTCGTCCATCAGCAAGATCGACGGGTCTGCCGCCAGCGCGCGGGCCAGCCCCACACGCTGCTGCATCCCGCCCGAGAGTTCGTCCGGGTAGCTGGCCGCCCAGCCGCCCAGTCCCACCTGCTCCAGCGCGTCCTGTGCGGCAGCCTGCCGCGTGGCCTTGTCCACACCGGCCAGCTCCAGTCCCAGCGCGGTGTTGTCCAGCACACTCATGTGTGGCATCAGGGCGAACGACTGGAACACCATGCTGATGTCCTTGCGCCGCAGTGCGCGCAATTCGCGCTCGTTGAGGGAATGGATGTCTTCGCCCTCCACGCGGATGGCTCCGCTGCTGGGTTCGATCAGGCGGTTGAGCATGCGCACCAGGGTGGATTTGCCCGAACCGGACAGGCCCATGATGACGAAAATCTCGCCGGCCTCAATGGTGAAGTGTGCGTCGTACACACCAATCGAATGGCCGGTTTTTTCAAGGATGGTGCTCTTGTCCAGCCCTTGCCGCGCCAGTGCTAAGGCCTGCTCCGGGTGCTCGCCAAAGACCTTGAAGACATGTTCGATCTGGATACTTTTGGCCACGTTCAGCATTCCTTTCTGTGGAAAATGCAGCACGCATACGCGCACTGGGCCTGCCGCATCGAATGCAGGCAGGCCACAATGCCTCTGGCAGCACACGCCCCGTGGCAGACCCTGTGACTGCATGAACAAGCCAACAGGAGCAGGGAGCCGACGGAAACGCCAGCGAAGAAAAGACGCTAAAACAAGCGAAAGCCTTCAGTCAAAAACCCGCCGTTCTTCGCAGAAGCGGCAAGGAATCTGGCTGCCGGGTGGCATCAGAAAGCATCTGAAGCCACACAAGCGATTGCTGTGAAAGGCGTTGAACACAACGCACCGCAGCAGTCGCCGGGCATCGGGTCGAGAAAACACGACCATCGGGGTGTCCATGCCTGCGCAGAAAACGCAGTGCATGGCGGTTGAAAGGTTCGTGCTTGCGCCCATCGGGCAGGCTCACAAACACGAGCGAAATTGAAATAAGCCGTTAATTATAGAATTTCTGAGGTAAAAGACCAGGACCTTTGCCAAATTGGCAAAAATTTGTCATATCGTGAAAAAGCAAAGGGCCGCAGCCAGCATTTCTGCAAAACAGCCCGTGGCAGCGTGGAAACACAAACTTTTTTTATTACCATACACCTGTTGCAGGGACTCTGTGCCAGCCATTCTCTGGTGCGTAGCCTGCAACCCCCGGTGCGAGAATCCTCCGAAGCCCACAGCAAGGATCAGGTCGCTCCTCCCCACCGGACTCACGGGATGACCTCGCCCAGAACCACAACGCGCCCGCCACCGGCTGGCGCGTTGTTGTGCCGCCTGCTGCATGGCAGGAGCGGGCAAAGGCCGTCCTCCTCCTGATTTCGTTCCACTTCCAAGAGACAAACCAACCATGAGTACGCAAGCCGTCCGCATCGAAAAAGACACCTTCGGCCCCATCGAAGTCCCTGCCGACAAACTCTGGGGTGCGCAGACCCAGCGTTCGCTGCAAAACTTCGATATCTCCGGCGAAAAGCAACCCAAGGAAATCATCAAGGCACTGGCACAGGTCAAGCGCGCTTCGGCTGCCGTCAATCACGCGCTGGGGCTGCTCGACGAGAAGAAAACCAATGCCATCATTGCCGCTGCACAGGAAGTCATCGAAGGTCAGCACCCCGATGAATTCCCGCTGGTGGTCTGGCAAACCGGCTCCGGCACCCAGTCGAACATGAACCTGAACGAAGTCATTGCCAACCGCGCCAGCGAACTGCTGGGCGGCGAGCGGGGCGAAAGCCGTCTGGTACACCCCAATGACGACGTGAACAAAAGCCAGTCTTCCAACGATGTGTTCCCCACCGCTTCGCACGTTGCGGCCGTGGATGCCCTGACCAACAAGCTGCTGCCTGCCATTGACGTGCTCAAGAACACGCTGGCACAGAAAGCCAAGGAGTTCGATCACATCGTCAAGATTGGCCGCACCCACTTGCAGGATGCCACGCCGCTGACGCTGGGGCAGGAGATTTCCGGCTGGGTGGCGCAACTGGAACACGGCAAGAAGCATGTGCAGGATGCACTGCCGCACCTCTACGAACTGGCACTGGGCGGCACGGCCGTCGGCACCGGCCTGAACGCCCCCAAGGGCTATGCCGTGGGGGTGGCCGATGAACTGGCCAGGATCACCGGCCTGCCATTCATCACCTCGCCCAACAAGTTCGAGTCGCTGGCCTCGCAGGATGCGCTGGTACATGCCCACGGCGCGCTCAAGACGCTGGCCGCCAGCCTGACCAAGATTGCCAACGATGTGCGCTGGCTGGCCAGCGGCCCGCGCAGCGGCATCGGCGAGCTGACCATCCCCGAGAACGAGCCTGGCTCCTCGATCATGCCCGGCAAGGTCAATCCGACCCAGAGCGAAGCTGTAACCATGCTGTCCGCCCAGGTGTTCGGCAACGACGTGGCCATCAACTTCAGCGGCGCGTCCGGCAATTTCGAGCTGAACGTGTTCCGCCCGGTGGTGGCCCACAACTTCCTGCAAAGTGTGCGCCTGCTGGCCGATGGCATCATCAGCTTCAACAACAACTGCGCGGTGGGCATCGAGCCGAACATTGCCCGCATCGACCAGTTGGTGAAAAGCTCCCTGATGCTGGTGACGGCACTGAACCCACACATTGGCTACGACAAGGCGGCCTTCATTGCGAAGAAAGCCCACAAGGAAGGCAGCAGCCTGCGCGAAGCCGCCGTGGCATCTGGCCACCTGACGGCAGAGCAGTTCGATCAGTGGGTCGTGCCTGAAAACATGGTGGGCCGCTGATGGCACTGCACATGGACTGCGCGGGCCGCAGTCCATGTGCATGATCTGTCAAAAGGTTGCCAAAGAAAAAGGCGGGTGATGAACCCGCCTTTTTCTTTGGTTTGCTCTTTGGTTTGCTGCGTGGCGCAAGAGAGTGATTCACTCTCTGTCCGCCATCGGTATCAGCGCATACCGCTTCAGTCGGTCACGCGCACTTCCACGCGGCGTGCTTCTGCTGGATTGCCGGTGCCGGTCAGGTTTTC
This sequence comes from Lampropedia hyalina DSM 16112, assembly GCF_900129055.1. Classification (GTDB taxonomy): domain Bacteria; phylum Pseudomonadota; class Gammaproteobacteria; order Burkholderiales; family Burkholderiaceae_C; genus Lampropedia; species Lampropedia hyalina. The sequence goes on along the minus strand of NZ_FQUZ01000005.1, from coordinate 6,372 downwards.
TGGCTTGCGCAGTTCCAGGGTTTCTTCGGGCACATTCAGTCCGGTCAGGGCATCACGCACCGCGAAGGCACGTTGCTTGGCCAGTTCTTCATTCAATTCAACATTGCCGGTGGCATCGGTGAAGCCGGAAATCACGATCTTCTTGCCGGAGTTGGCGGCAGCCACAATATCCAGCAGGGCTTCTGCGGCGTTGGCTGGAATTTCGGCCTTGCCGGTGGCAAAGTAGAACTTGACGACGGCATCTTCCACCACCACATAGGCTTCATCTGCGCGGGCCTCTTCGGCCTGTGCCACGGGAGCTTCTTCTGTAACGGTGACCACGGTAACGGACTCCACTGCCACCACGGGCGGCGGTGCGTCGGCAGGCAGAGCCACTGCTGCCGGGTTCTGGCCTTTGGAGCTTTGTGCAGCCCCGAACCAGACCACGCCGATCACCACGGCGGCGATCAAGGCGGATACCACCAAAAGGGCGATGCGTGTTTCACTGTCTTTGTTTTCGGACATGTCGGTTCAACTCCTGTACTTGAAATCTGGGTGGATGGATGAGAACACCGCGCATTGTAGTGTCTGGATGGTTTGAATCCTGGTTGAAATTCAGCCGCCCCGGCGCATCATGTCGAAGAACTCGGAGTTGTTCTTGGTTTGCTTCATGTTCTTGAGCATCAGCTCCATGGATTCGATCTCGTCCATGTTGAACAGGAACTGGCGCAGGATGCGTGATTTTTGCAACACTTCCGGTGCCAGCAGCAGTTCCTCGCGGCGTGTGCCGCTCTTGGAGAGGTCGATGGCGGGGAACACGCGCTTCTCGTAGAGGCGGCGGCTGAGGTGGATTTCGCTGTTGCCCGTGCCCTTGAATTCTTCAAAGATCACCTCGTCCATGCGGCTGCCGGTATCGACCAGTGCGGTGGCGATGATGCTCAGCGAGCCGCCTTCTTCCACGTTGCGGGCCGCACCGAAGAAGCGTTTGGGGCGATGCAGGGCGTTGGCATCCACACCGCCGGAGAGCACCTTGCCCGATGAAGGCACCACGGTGTTGTAGGCGCGTGCCAGGCGGGTGATGGAATCGAGCAGAATCACCACGTCCTTTTTCAGTTCCACCAGACGTTTGGCGCGTTCGATGACCATTTCTGCCACATGGACGTGGCGGGTGGCCGGTTCATCGAAGGTGGAGGCGATGATCTCGCCCTTGACGGTGCGCTGCATTTCCGTCACTTCTTCGGGCCGCTCGTCCACCAGCAGCACCATCAGGTGCACGTCCGGGTAGTTGGCGGTGATGGAGTGGGCAATGTGCTGCATCAGCATGGTCTTGCCGCTCTTGGGTGGCGCGACGATCAGCGCGCGCTGGCCCCGGCCGATGGGCGCGATGATGTCGATGACGCGGCCGGTGATGTTCTCCTCGGCGCGAATGTCGCGCTCCAGCCGCATCTGCTCTTTGGGGAACAGCGGCGTGAGGTTCTCGAACATGACCTTGTGCTTGTTCTGCTCCGGCGGGCCGCCATTGACCTTGTCGAGCTTGGTCAGGGCAAAGTAGCGTTCTCCGTCCTTGGGGGTGCGCACTTCGCCTTCGATCATGTCACCGGTGTGCAGGTTGAAGCGGCGCACCTGGCTGGGGGAGATGTAGATGTCGTCGGTGCTGGCGGTGAAGCTGGTGTCGGGGCTGCGCAGGAAACCGAAACCGTCGGGCAGGATTTCCAGCACGCCATCGGCAAAGACCTGTTCGCCTTCCTTGGCGCGTTTCTTGATGATGGCAAACATCAGTTCCTGTTTGCGCATGCGTCCGGTGTTTTCGATGCCGAGTGCTTCGGCCTGCTTCAATACTTCAGACACGTGCAGTGCCTTGAGTTCGTTCAAGTGCATGAAAAAGACTCCCTTGGAGGGGATGTAGAAGAAAAATACAGAAAGTCTTGAAAAGGGGGGATGCCCGGACGCTGCGAATGCAGGTAAGAAGGCGTTTTTGGCAGGTTCCGCAACGGCTGGCGTGGGGAGAATGCGTGAACTGCCGGGAGATCAGCGAGGTGAGAGAGTGGCGTCTGGCTGATTCTGGGGGGTAATTATGACAGGAAATGTTTTCCGTTCGCCATGTTTTTGCGCTGCTGGGGTGTGTTCAGCCCCTGTTGCTGCGTTTCAGCAGCCATTGGTTGGTTTTTGGCGGCTGTGAACCCCATGAAGGTACCCAAAGACCATTGCCGCGAGGCTGGGAAGCCGCTGGCAATGGTCGGTTTGTGGTTTAAATGAGACGAGTGCGAGACTCAGGCCAGTGCGCCATCAATGAATGCCGTCAATTGTGCCTTGTTCTGCGCGCCCACTTTGGTGGCTGCGGGCTTGCCGTTCTTGAACAGGATCAGTGTAGGGATGCCGCGAATGCCGTACTGGGCGGGAATATCGCGGTTTTCATCGACGTTGATCTTGGCGATTTGCAGCCTGCCTTCATAAAGGGCAGCCAGTTCGTCCAGAACCGGTGCGATCTGGCGGCAGGGGCCGCACCATTCGGCCCAGAAGTCCAGCAGGACGGGAACGTTGGAGTCCAGAACGTCGCTCTGGAAGCTGTCTTCGCTGACGTGTTTGATGAGTTCACTTGCCATTTTTCTACTCTTTTACTCGTTTGAAACAGAAACAATATCGGGGTCTATTTTGACAGCATCTCGCCGGGAGTGTGTGAAATTGCTTCGCGGGGATGCCGTGGGCGGTCAGGCCGGGGTTTCGGGCGACAACTGGGCGATCAGCTCGATTTCCACGGCCACGCCCAGTGGCAGTTGGGCCACGCCGAAGGCACTGCGGGCATGTGAGCCTTTCTCGCCGAAGACCTGGGCGATCAGCTCGCTCGCACCATTGGTGACCAGATGGTGTTCGGTGTAGTCTGGTGCGGAATTGACCAGGCTGAGCACTTTGACAATCCGTTCCACGCGGTCGAGGTTGCCGCCCGTGGCAGCGTGCAGCGTGCCCAGCAGGTCGATGGCGGTGGCGCGGGCGGCCTGCTGGCCTTCTTCGGTGCTCAACTCCTGCCCCAGCTTGCCCACCCAGGGCTTGCCGTCCCTGCGGGAGATATGGCCACTCAAAAACACCAGATTGCCGCTCTGCACAAAAGGCACATAGGCAGCGGCCGGGGTGGCGACGGGGGGGAGCTGGATATTCAGTTCGTTGAGTTTGTCGTAAATGCTCATGGCGGGCTTTCTTGAGAATGATCGAATGCTTCTTTTATATCATGCGTGGCTGGTATGTGCGGAGGTGTGGATTTGGTCGGATGGCCAAGCAGGCCCATCCGGGAAAGGCAATGGGGGCACATGGAGGATTGGCAGGCACGGTTTGCAGCCCGTGGTGTGGCAGGCTATGGCATGGGGCTGGGGGTGCTGGCCGGTGCCTTGTGGCAGATGCGCCAGCCGCAACTGTGGTCGGCGGCGACCTATGCTGTGCTGGCATGGGTTGCGCTGGTAGTGTGGGTGGCATGGTTATGGTGGGGGCGCAAGCACAAGCCGTCTGTGGCGTGGAGCGGGGTGCTGGCATTTCTGGTGGGTGCTCTGCTGTTGTTTGCCTGGGCTGGCTGGCGTGCGCATGGGGAGTCTCAGGAACGCCTGGACCCGGCACTCGAAGGCGTGGATGTGCGCATCGTCGGTGTGGTGGATGCCTTGCCGCGCGTACAGCCCGATGGGGTGCGGTTTCGGCTGGCGGTGCAAGAAGCGCGTCGGGTGGACAATGCCACGGCAGTGGCTGTGCCGCGTCGGGTGGATGTAGGCTGGTATGCCAGCAGCCGCTTCATGCAGCAGCCACCGACCGACGCACTGGCCATGCCCCCGGCCTTGCTGGCGGGCGACCGCTGGGAGATGACCGTGCGGTTGCGGGAACCCCACGGCAGCTTCAACCCCCACGGGTTTGACCACGCGCTCTGGCTGTGGGAGCAGGGGATTCACGCCACGGCGTATGTGCGCCTGGGCGAGGCGGTGCAGCCGCCGGTGTGGCAGCAGTCACCGCCGTGGTGGCGATGGGACTGGCAGGTGGAGCGTGCGCGGCAACGCATGCGCGATGCGATTCTGGCGCATCTGGCCGAGAATGGGCCGGGTCAGGATGCGGCACAGTGGCAACGCGCCAGCGGTGTGGTCGCGGCACTGGTGACGGGCGACCAGCGTTTGATCGATGCACAGGACTGGGAGGTGTTTCGCACCACCGGCGTGGCGCACCTGATGGCCATTTCCGGCCTGCACATCACCATGTTCGCCTGGCTGGCCATGCAACTGGTGGGGCGGCTGTGGCGTGGCAGTCGCCGCCTGATGCAGTGGCTGGCTGCGCCGACGGCCGCCGTGCTGGGCGGGGTGTTGCTGGCGAGTACCTATGCCATCTTCAGCGGCTGGGGCGTGCCTGCCCAGCGCACCACCCTGATGCTGGCGTGTTGGGCGTGTCTGCATCTGGCAGGGGTGCGCTGGCCCTGGCACGGCACCTTGTTGCTGGCTGCGGTGGCCGTGGTGGTCTGGCAGCCGCTGGCACTCTTGCAGGCGGGGTTCTGGCTCAGTTTTGTGGCGGTGGCAGTGTTGCTGGTCATGGCCGAACGCCCATTGCCTGCACAGGTACAGGCCGTGGCACAGGAACCGCAGGCACCCGCATGGTGGCGCGGCGGCCAGGCGGTGGGGCAGTGGCTGGCCGATCTGGTGCGTTTGCAATGGCGCATTTCGCTGGTGCTTGCACCGCTGACGGTATGGCTGTTCGGTCAGGTTTCCATCGTGGGTTTGCTGGCGAATGTGCTGGCGATTCCGGTCGTGACCTTTGTGATTACGCCATGGGCCATGTTGGGCAGTGTGTTGCCGCTGGCCTGGACGGGAGCCGCCCATGCCATGCAGTGGCTGGGCGTGGTGCTGGAATGGATGGCGCACTGGCCAGGAGCCATGCAGCATCTGCCAAGGGTACCGTGGCCGCTGGCCGCCGTGTCATTGGGGGCAGCCATTGCGCTGGTGTTGCCTGCTCCCTGGTATTGGCGGGCGCAGGCCGTACCGGTGCTGGCCATGCTGTGGTTCTGGCAACCGGCCCGACCCGCGCGTGGTGAATTCCAGTTGCTGGCCGCCGACGTGGGGCAGGGCAGTGCCGTGCTGGTGCAAACCCGGCAGCACAGCCTGTTGTACGACAGCGGTCCGCGCTATGGTGGCAGTGCAGGCAGCGACAGCAACGCTGGCAATCGCGTGCTGGTTCCGCTGTTGCGTGCCCTGGGCGAATCCCCCGATATGCTGGTCTTGAGCCACAGCGACACCGATCACGCAGGCGGTGCAGCCGATGTACTGACGGCTTTTGCCCGCACCCAGTTGATGGCTCCTTTTGTATCCCCCGACTTTGCTGCCATGTCCCGACCGGAGGCACCGGCCCCATCCGGCTGCGACACCCGCGTGCAGTGGGAGTGGGATGGCGTGCAGTTCACGGTGCTGCACCCTCTGCCGCCAGGACAACGGTGGCAGGACTGGATTGCGCCTGCCTCTTTTGCCGCCGCGCTTTCCCTGCCGTGGCAACCCGGCCAGCCGCCTCGGCATGCCAGCGAACAGGCCACTGCGGACAATGCCCAAAGCTGTGTGTTGCAGATACGCGCGGCATCGGGAACCGTGGCCTTGCTGACCGGCGACATCGGCCATGTGCAGGAGCTTGACCTGGGTTTGCGCCACCCCAGCGGCTTGCGGGCAGATTTTCTGCTGGTGCCACACCACGGCAGCCGTGGCTCCTCATCGGCCCGTTTCATCCGTTTGGTGCGCCCTTCGGTGGCGGTGGTGCAGGCTGGGCATCGCAATCCGTTCGGCCATCCCGCCCCAGAGGTCTTGCACCGTTTTGGAGCCGAGAATATACCCGTGTGGACAACGCCCATTTGTGGTGCATTATTCTGGTGGTCGTGGCAACCCCAAATGGTGCAATGCGAACGCGAGGTGAACCGCAGGTTCTGGCACCCGCCTTCATGATGACACGCTCTGGTGATACTTGACATCCTCCCCTGCCTAAAGGCATGAGATTCCTCCTGCGAGACGGCAATGCCCTGCCGCGAGAATGTTGCGTGCTGCGTTCACGTCGCGCTCGTGTACCGCCCCGCAGTCGCTGCACGTCCATTCTCTTATTCCAAGACCTGCGATACCTTTGGGCCTCGACTGTGGCAACGCGCCACAAGCCGAACAGGTCTGGGTTGAATACGCTTCGTTCACTTCCTCAAAAACCACTCCGGCCTGATGGCACTTGTATTCCAAAGCGGTTTTCAATGACGACCAGCCCGCGTCCAGCGTGCTTTTGGCTATGCTGGTTTTGACAAGTTTTGCACTGGCCACGTCGCCCACGAAAATGGCGGCGTTGTTTTTTACAAGGTTCGTTGTGAACTTGTGAATTTCGTCTTTTCGGCGGTTGGCTATCTTGGCGTGAATC
>NZ_FQUZ01000021.1 GCF_900129055.1 Lampropedia hyalina DSM 16112 | reverse complement strand
GGGCAGCCAATACACCAGCTTGGCGTTTGGCCAGCGTTGCAAAGAAATGAAGGTAACGCCCTCCATGGGGACGGTGGGTGATGCCTACGACAACGCCATGGCTGAGAGCTTTTTTGCGAGTCTGGAATGTGAGTTGATTGACAGGAGAAGTTGGCCAACAAAGGCAGGAGCCAAGCGCGACATCTTTAGCTGGATCGAGGGCTGGTACAACCCGCACCGGCTGCATTCAGGCATCGGTTACCTGTCGCCTGTAGAGTTTGAAAAAAGGAGGAAAGGCAGCAAGAAATCTGTTTCCAAACCAACGCCAGAAATGGCCGATCCAGTGTTCTATACCCTCCGGTAATGTGGGGGAACTTCAAGGTGACGGCCCTGGGGCTGGTGTTCAACATGCTATCGGGTGGGCAGATTTCCTTCGTTGCCGGCATGATGATCGGCACCGCAGTGGTGCTGGTCTATACGCTGTTCGGCGGCCTGTGGTCGGTGGCCTTCACCGATCTGGTGCAGATGACGGTGATCGTCATCGGCCTGCTGGCGGTGGCCTGGTTTGCCGCCGATCTGGCCGGGGGCGCAGGGCGGGTCATTGACTACGCCGCCACCGAAGGCAAGCTGCAACTGTTCCCCGAATGGGGCGACGGCAAGGCCTGGATGTTCTTCGTGGCCTCGCTCATCACCATGATGCTCGGCTCCATTCCGCAGCAGGACGTGTTCCAGCGCGTCATGGCCGCCAACAGTGCCGAAGCCGCCAGCCGGGGGCCGGTGATTGGCGGTATTTTCTACATCATCTTTGGCTTCGTGCCCATGTTCATCGTGATGGCCGCCATTCTGGTGATGCCGCAGGAATCGGCCACCATGCTGGCCGATGATCCGCAGTACATCCTGCCCACGCTGGTGCTGGAGCACATGCCCTTCGCGCTTCAGGTGCTGTTCTTTGGCGCGCTGCTGTCGGCCATCATGTCCACCGCCTCGGCCACGCTGCTGGCCCCGTCCACCACCTTCATGGAGAACGTGCTGCGCAACATCAAGCCCGGCCTGAACGATGCGCAAACCCTCAAGGCCACGCGCATTTCGGTGCTGGTCTTCACCGTGATGGTGCTGGTGTATGCCATCACGATGGAAGGCAAATCCATCTACGACCTGGTGGCCGAAGCCTACCAGTTGCCACTGGTGGGCGCATTCGTGCCGCTGGTCTTCGGCCTGTACTGGAAGCGCGCCACCACACAGGGTGCGATTCTCTCGGTGGTTTTCGGCATTGTCGTGTGGGGCTTCTTCTCGCTGTGGGGCGACTTCAGCGAGCACTTCCCACCGCAACTGGTGGGCGTGCTGGCTGCTGCGATTGCGATGGTGGCCGGTTCACTGGCCCCCCAGTTCTTCAAGGACACCAAGGGCATTCCACACCACATGATTACCGCGACGGCATAGGAACGTATTTACGATCTCAGGACCATACTGTTCAATCAAGAAAAGCACCCGTCATTCCCGCGAAAGCGGGAATCCAGCAGCAAGGTATCCCATGGAGAACCAAGGTGTTTTTTTGATACGTCGTTACTGCATTCCGGGTCAAGCCCGGAATGACGGTGCTGTTGGTACGGCATCGCCATGAAATCGTAAACACGCTCCAAAAACCTGCTCATGATTGCTACACCCCGCTGCTGGATGTTCCATTCCGGCAGCGGGGTTGTTTTTTGGAAATAAGCTTATTCCAGTCGATGTTGGCAATGGCACAGCCCTGCCACAAAGTGTTCCTCCAGCATCAGCACAAACCCACATCATAAATACAACTTACTGATTTTATTTCTCATTATTGCTGGCATGGCACATGCTCCCGGTTTTGCTCCTGTCCTGTTTTCCGTTTTTCGACACAGCAAGCATGAGCAAACAAATCCACTTCAACGCCTTTGAAATGAACTGCGTGGCGCACCAGTCGCCCGGCCTCTGGCGGCATCCGCGCGACCGCTCCTGGCAATACAAGGACGTGGAATACTGGACCGATCTGGCCCAGATTCTCGAACGCGGCATCTTCGACGCGGTATTCATTGCCGATGTCATCGGCTACTACGACGTTTACAAGGGCAACAACGACCACGCCTTCCTGGGCGGTGTGCAGATTCCAGTCAATGACCCGCTGCAACTGGCCAACCCGATTGCCTCGGTCACCAAGCACCTGGGCATTGGCATCACCGCATCGACTTCGTTCGAGCACCCCTACACATTCGCGCGGCGGCTCTCCACGGCCGACCACCACACCAAGGGCCGGGTAGGCTGGAACATCGTCACGTCCTACCTGGAAAGCGGCGCGAAGAACATCAGCGAAGTCGGCCTGAAACGCCACGACAACCGCTACGAGGTGGCCAACGAGTACCTTGAAGTGCTCTACAAGCTGCTGGAAGGCAGTTGGGAGGAGGGGGCGGTGGTGCGCGATCGCGAGAAGGGCATCTTCGCCATCCCCGAGAAAATCCACGAGATCGGCCACAAGGGCAAGTATTTCGAGGTGCCCGGCTACCACCTCAGCGAACCCTCACCACAGCGCACGCCGGTGCTGTTTCAGGCGGGAGCCTCCAACGCAGGCAAGGACTTTGCCGCCCGCAATGCCGAGCTGGTATTCATCTCCACCCCCACACAGGCCACCACCCGCGCCTATGTGCAGGACATCCGCACCCGTGCCGCGCTAGCCGGGCGCGATCCGAAAAAGCTGCTGATCTACGCACTGGTTACCATCATCGTGGACGAAACCGACGAAAAGGCACACGCCAAGCTCAAGGAATACCAGAGCTACGCCTCCTACGATGGTGGCCTGGTGCTGACTTCGGGCTGGACCGGCATCGACTTTGGCCGCTACGCCCCCGGCGACAACGTGCGCAAGGTGGAGACCAACGCCATCATCTCGGCCGTCGAAGAACTCTCGGAAGGCGGCAAGACCTGGACGATCGAGGAGCTGGCCAAGTGGGCCAGCATCGGCGGCCTCGGCCCGCTGTTCGTCGGCTCCGCAGCCACCGTGGCCGACCAATTGCAGGAATGGGTGGACGCGACCGACCTGGACGGCTTCAACCTCGCCTACGCAGTGGCCCACGAAACCTTCACCGACGTGGTGGAACACCTGGTGCCGGAACTGCAACGCCGTGGCGTGTATGCCAGGGAATACCGCGAAGGCACGCTGCGCGAAAAACTGTTCGGCCAAGGCCCCTACCTGCCGGACAACCACCCGGCCGCACAGTACCGCGACATCGAAAAAATCAAGCGCGAAGGCGTGCAGAAGTGATTGCCCCCATAACCCAATGCTGTTGAGTCAAGGGGACTACCCGTCATTTCCGCGAAAGCGGGAATCTAGCGGCAACTTATCCCATTGAGAAGCAAGGTGTTTTTTTGATACGTCGTCACTGGCTTTCGGGTCAAGCGCGCAATGACGGTGCCACTTGTACGGCATCGCCATGAAATCGTAAACACGTTCCAAGAACCTGTTCATGATCGCTGCATTCCACTGCTGGATGTTTCATTTCGGCAGCGTTTTTTTTGAAATAAGCTTATTACAGTCGATGTTGGCAGTGACACTGCTCTGCCGCAAAGTGTTCCCACACTATTAGCATAAACCCATGCCATAAATTCTTCATAAAAAACACAAGCTAATGGAGTAACACATTTTCCTCTTTAAATTCTCGAACCAAGTATTCGGCCAAAATATTATTTGAATAACTATCATAATACTTCTCCACAGTTTTCACCAACATATTAAACAACTCGGGATTTTTACCACGAATCTCATCAATAAAATCAGCATGCCCCAATAAAACCGCATCTCTAGGATCACTAAATCCATTCACATAAAAATCAGAAACATAATTCAAAAAAACATCCCCTTCCATTGACTCAATGGATGTATTAAAAAGCGAACCCAGCCATTTTTCATATCGAATAGCATCAAGCAATCCAAGCTCAGAAAAATTCTGAGGCAATTCAGGCTTATGGGAAAAAATATATTGATGCAATATTTTTTTCTGCATATCTGTCAAGTACAAAAATACAGCAGGATTTCCAGACAACTGACTCATCAATACATTATTCCCAAAATCATTAGAAGCAACAATCAATTCATTAATTATTTCATCATCTTTCTCATAAAAACCAGTTGGAATCATTTGAACCAACTCCCCATAGTAATCATCCTCAGAAATCAGATGGTTATTTTTCCCATACCTTAAAACCTCATGCAAATCACCATACCTCCCCAATCTTGAATATGCAACAATAGCAGCACCTTTAGCACTATCAGGAAAATCCGAATATATAATATATTTTAATTCATTTGCAAAATCACTCTTCCTTTCATCAGACAAATTAACCTTGCTGGCAAGATGCCTATAAACAATACTCTCCAACTCAAAATCATCACCTTCAGCCTGCAAATCATCAATCAATTTCCTATATGAACTTGAATTATATTTCAATTTAAACCCACTATTTTCTTTATAATTACTTTCTACATCACTCAACAAAGAGCCATCACCAAAATCATCTGCCAAAATATTATTATATTTTTCATAAGAATAAATAAACAAAAGAATAAACAAAAGAATAAACAAAAATTTTTTCACCACATTCCATCCTTTATTTTTCCATAGATTCGGTTTGGTGTACGAAACATATTTGCCAACTCAACCATATTTTTTTGCCAACTTTCCTGCTGTTTTCTTTGATTATTATAAAAAGAAAGAGATGTTTGAAAAGACGAAAGTGCATATCTAGTTTGCGCAGTAGAAGCGTAAGCATCTACTACAAACGAATCACATCTATATACACCAGGAATAGGTTTTAAATTTTCCTTGTACCCAATAATACAAGAACTCGAGTTCCCAGCTACGCCACCTCCTGATGTAGTCGAAAATGGCCCAGAGTAACATTTCGGATTTATTACTGGAACCAAAGTTCCAGGTTTTGCTGGCGTTGGTGTAGCCGAATATGTATACGAAGCCCCAATCACCATAATCTGCTCCGCCCTCTTTATAATAGCCTTATACACTTTCAAACGAGATCTAGTCTCTTCATAATCCAGTGGATTTTCAGCACAATACTCCTTAATACAAGTTGATATATAATAATCTGGCAGATCTTTATTCACATTAGGCCAAGCCTTGGTCTCTCGCGAAAACTCTTCCCACGATATTTTCTGGACCCTGTTTTTTCTATTACTATTATCATTAAAAACCTCTATAACCCTATATCCATCCCATATTCCAACATGCCCCTGAATTGATAATGGATACGGATAATCTAAATCTCTACCTACAACCATCCCTATTCTCGTTGGCCTAGGAGGGATACTTTTATCAACAAATAAAATATTGACTGGAGAATTCCCCAATAACTCATTACTTCCATCATCAAATATCGCATAAACACTCACAGAATGGTAATTTCCATCATAAACATGATTCGGCAAATCGAATTTCAAATTAAACCCATGTGAGCTATGTTCACTATTACATGCGTTCTTAACCGCATCCTCACGATTTAGAGCAGCATTACCACCCCCCAAAAACAAACCATCATCTCGCCACACATGAATTCCAACATAACCGGAATTACCAAACTCACATGCCCACCCGGAATAAGCATCTGGCTCCACTGATTCTAGCCATCCATCTGCATAACACAAAGATGTTAAAAAAACATAATACAACAGTAAAATTTTTTCATATCATTACCTCATAGGCACTACAGTAAAAAAACGAACAAGATGCCGCAAACACTTTAGCGCAGCGGCACTATTTTCACAGCATTATTAATACTTATACCTGTTACGACGGATCCAGCACCGCCTGCACGGTAGCGGCCACGTTCTCCGGTGTGAAGCCAAAGTGCTCGAACAGTTTGGCAGCGGGAGCGGATTCGCCATAGCTGTCGATGCCGACCACGGCGGTGCAGCCGTACTTCCACCACAGGCTGGTCGTGCCCATTTCCACGGCCACGCGGGGCAGGCCGAGGGAGAGCACCACACGCTGGTAGTCGGCATCCTGGCGGTCGAACACGCTGGTGCTGGGCATGGAGACCACGCGCACTGCCACGTTCTGCCCGGCCAGCAGCTTCTGCGCCTGCAAGGCCAAGGCCACTTCGGTGCCGGTGGCGATCAGCACCGCCTGGGCGGGCGCATCCAGTCCGGCATCCTGGGGTTCGGCCAGCACATACGCACCGCGCCCGATGTCGGCCAGTGCCACATCGCGCTTGGGTGCATACGGCACGGCCTGGCGCGACAGCAGCAGGGCCGATGGCCGGTCTTGGTTCAGCAAAGCCTGCGTCCATGCCACTGTGGTTTCGGCAGTGTCGGCAGGCCGCCATACATCCAGATTCGGGATGAGGCGCAGGCTGGCCGCGTGCTCGATGGACTGGTGGGTGGGGCCGTCTTCACCCAGACCGATGGAGTCGTGCGTGAAGACATGCACCACGCGCCGTTTCATCAGCGCGGCCATGCGGATGGCGTTGCGGCTGTAGTCGCTGAAGGTCAGGAAAGTGCCGCCATAGGGAATGAAACCGCCATGCAGGGCCACGCCGTTCATGATGGCGGCCATGCCGAACTCGCGCACACCGTAATTGATGTGGCGACCGATGCGGCCATCGTCGGTGCGCACCACGGCACCCTGGGCATCCAGCCGCAGTGCGGGGGTGGATGGCGTATTCGTCAGGTTGGATCCGGTCAGGTCGGCGGAACCGCCCAGCAGTTCCGGCAGGGCGGCCGTAAAGGCTTCCAGTGCCAGTTGGCTGGCCTTGCGGGTGGCCACGGCCTGTTGCTTGGCATGGGCCTGTTCCAGGGCCTGTGCCGCGATTTCAGCAAAATTCGTGGGCAATGCGCCAGCAACGCGGCGCGAAAACGCCTGCGCCAGCTCCGGGTACGCCTGGGCATAGGCAGCAAAGCGGGCATCCCAGTCGCGTTCGGCCTGTGTGCCGCCTGCCTTGGCATCCCAGTCGCCATACACTGGGGCGGGAATCTCGAACGGCGCGGCATCCCAGCCCAACTGGGCACGGGTCAGGGCAATTTCTTCCGCTCCCAGCGGCTCGCCGTGGGCCTTGGCGGTGTCCTGGCGATTCGGGCTGCCCTTGCCAATATGGGTCTTGCAGATGATGAGGCTGGGCTTGTCGCCGCTTTGTTTGGCCTGGGCAATTGCTGCATCGACCGCGTCCACATCGTGGCCATCCACCGGGCCAATCACATTCCACTGATAGGCCTTGAAACGCTCGGCGGTATTGTCCACGAACCAGGGAGCCACCTGGCCGTCAATCGAAATGCCGTTGTCGTCGTACAGTGCGACCAGCTTGTTGAGCTTCCAGGCTCCGGCCAATGCGGCAGCCTCGTGGCTGATGCCTTCCATCAGACAGCCGTCGCCCAGGAACACATAGGTGTGGTGATCGACGATGGCATGTTCCGGGCGGTTGAACTCGGCGGCCAGCAGCTTCTCGGCCAGTGCAAAACCCACGGCATTCGTGATGCCCTGCCCCAGCGGACCGGTAGTGGTTTCCACACCGGGGGTAATGTCCACCTCCGGGTGGCCGGGGGTCTTGCTGTGCAGTTGGCGGAAGTTCTTCAGCTCCTCGATGGGCAGATCGTAGCCCGTCAGGTGCAACAGCGCGTACAGCAGCATGGAGCCGTGGCCGTTGGAGAGAATGAAGCGATCCCGATCCACCCATTGCGGATTGGCAGGATTGTGCCGCAGATGGCGTGCCCACAAGGCCACGGCCATGTCGGCCATGCCCATGGGCGCGCCCGGATGGCCCGAATTGGCTTGTTGAACGGCATCCATGGCCAATGCACGAATTGCATTGGCCATCGCGGTGGTGTTGGCCATAAAGACTCCAGAAGGTGGGGTAACAAAAAATGGGCAGCCGCAGAACACCGTACCTGTGCGCCATCGATGCGCCATCTGACCGCCTGCAAAGGCGGCATTCTAATCTGCCAGCCACAAATATCGAATTTCATGGTTGCATCCCGACCGCCGCTGTGTCTATTGAATTTTCCAGATTTGTTCTGACCATCGCCCCCCATACCAAAAATTGTTTTACTGATTCCGAGAACGACACCACCTGTCGCCGCCATGTAATAAGATCGACTGCTTGCTTTTTCGCAAATGAATCTCAATATTCAGAGACAACCGACACCCTCCTATCCGAAAAAAGGAGAAAACCGTGAACACCACCGAACACTACAGCGACACCAATTTCTGGGACAAAGTCAAGAACTTCGGCCAAAGTGCGGGCAAGGAAGTCATCGAGAAAGCACTCTGGCTCTACTACACCGCGCAGGATGCCAAAACCCCCACCTGGGCGAAAACCACCATCTACGGCGCATTGGCCTACTTCATCCTGCCCATCGATGCCATCCCCGATGTCCTCCCCGTCGCAGGCTTCACCGATGACCTGGGCGCGCTGGCCGCAGCACTGGCCACTGTGTCGGCACATGTGACCGAAGAGATCAAGGAAGAAACCGCCCAGAAAATGCGCCAATGGTTCAACTGACATACCCCAACTGCAAGGAATACATTCATGGAACACTCTGAAGCACAACGGAAAATTACAGCGATCCTCCATTCCCGCAAAGAACAGCTTGCCAAGGTCGAGAAAGAAATCGAGCAGTGGAAAAAACTGGATCGACAGATCAGCGCACTGGAGGAGGCGATTGAAACACTGAAAACGCACCCAGAAACCTCCGAGTCGCTCAAGAGGAATTTTTCAGGGTTTCACATCGAACAGATTGACAGCAATATTGCCGAAACCCTGAAGAACCTCAACCAGATCAAGGCCCGGTTCTCCCGCAACACACTCAATATCGGGGTCAGCGGTCGCGCCCGAGTAGGGAAAAGCACCCTGTTGCAAGCCATTTCCGGCCTGGGTGACGAACAGATTCCAACAGGCAGTGGTTTGCCTGTGACAGCGGTGCGCAGCCGCATTTTCCATTCCGAGCAGCAGCATCGGGCCACCCTCATTCTGCACACCTACGCCTCTTTCCGTCAGGACGTGCTACAGCCTTACCACACAGAATTGGGGTTGCCGCAGGCCCCGCAACGGCTCGAAGACTTCAGCCAATACGCCTACCCCCCATCGGAACGGGAACTGCCCGAAAGCAAACGCCAGGAAAGCAGTGCCATCACCATCTTGCGCCGCCTGCGGGAAATGCAGTTGGCTCTTCCCTCCTATGAGCAAGACCTCACCGGCGGCGAAAAAACCGTTTCGCTGGATGAATTGCGCCAATATGTCGCCTACCCTACCGCCACCCAGATCGAAGCCGGGGAGAACGATCGACGTTATCTGGCCGTGCGCGACGTGCGCATCGAATGCCAGTTTCCCTATGCCCAGGTAGAGCAACTGGGCATCATCGACCTGCCGGGCCTGGGCGAACTCGCAGCCAACGCAGAGGAGTACCACTTGTCGGGCTTGCAAAATGAAGTGGACCTGGTATTGATGGTCAAGCGTCCCGTCGAAGGGATGGCCTACTGGGGCAAGGAAGACGGAGCTGCTGCCGACCTGCTGGACAAGGCGCGTGGGTTCATCAAGAACCGGCGTGATTTCGTCTCGCTGGTGCTCAACACAGGGGGAGCGACAGAGTCGCTCATTACGGCCTTGCGCGGCGATGTCCTGCGCAATGTCAATGATGGCGAACCCAACCGCCATTACCAGGTTTACGAGACCAATGCCCTGAAGCAAGAAGCGGTCTATGAACAGGTGCTGCACCCGGTATTGCGCCATCTGGCAGAAAGACTGCCGGTCATGGATGCCGAAATCCTGGAAGGAACCCGCAGCCGCTACCGCGCCACACAGGAGCAGATCCAACAGTTTCTGGACGACGTGGAGAATGCACTGCGCACAGGCAGAACGCATGCACCCACAGCCAGTGCCGCCGAAGACCTGTACAAGAGAACAGGGGAGATGCACAAAAACATTGCCAGCGAACTGCACAACTTCCTGCTCGAACTCAAGAAACAGGCCCGCGCCAAGGAAGAAGACAATCGCTATGTGGAAGCGGTGGAGTGCGCCTACCAATCGGCCAAATCGTGGATTGATGCCGGTTTTGGCAAAGGCAAGGAAGCCTGGTGCCAGGATGCCCTGAAAATCATGAAAGCCGACAAAGGCAGTGGTGGATTCGGCATTCATGAAAGCAACCGGATTCGCGTGGAAATCAGCCACAAGTTCGCTGAAATTGATGGCTATTTCCAGCAATCGACCGATGGTCTGTGGGCCAGAATCCTCGATATTCTGCGCCCCCACCTCGGCAGACTCCTCGCAGAACAGGAGGGCAAGGCCGCGCTGGAGCAACTGGAAAAACTGCTCCACGAAGCCCCCGAACCTTGCACGGTCCTGGCATCGGCAACCCGGGATTTGCTCGATCTGCGCCTGGACTATCGCACCCAACTGCACCCACGGGTTCGCCAGTCACTGGATGCCCTGGAATGGGAATACGACGATCCAGAAAACCCCCAGGTTCAAAAAGTACGCTACGCCTGCCGCCCCGATGAAGAAGGCGCAGGACAGCTTTTCCTGGAAATGACCGCTTTGGCACGGCAGGCCATTTATTCTGCCAAGAAAGCATTGATTGGAGAAGCCCTGGCTCCGGCCCTGGTGATTCATGCCACGGTGGAGCAATTCGACGATGCGTTCATTCGCTCTGGCGAATCGCTGACGCACTTTCACCGGCTGGCGCGCTCGTACCGCGACGACATCTGGCCCGGCATTTTTGCTGGACTGGAAGCGGCCAATACCCGCATTGCCAACGTCCAGAGTGCGGCCAAAGCCATTCGGGAAACCCTGTCCCAATAAACCAAACAGCCATTACGGAGAAATTGAATGAGTGATACAAACGACGTGGAATTCAAGATCGGCATTGTCGGCCCCAGTCGGGTCGGCAAAACCTCGCTGGTGACTTCCATTCTCGCCAACGCCAAGGATTTGCTGGCAGGCTCCCCGGTCAGCATCAAAGCAAGGATGGCAAAACCCGCGCACGCATCAGCCAGCACGACAACGCCCTGCGCGGCTCACTGTATGCCCGGGAATTCGATGCCGGCAAAATGGAAGGCACACAGGAGGCATTCGAGTTCCAGTTGTACCTGGGTTACAACCAGTCTGACGAAGAACAGGGTGTCAATCTCAAGCTGCTGGACTTCCCTGGAAAATGGATGAGCCCCACCTCGCTTGCGAACGACCAGGGAGGGGACTGGGCACGTTGCGTGCGGTTCATTCAGCAAAGCACAGTATTGCTGGTCATTATCGATGCCTCGCTCATCATGGAAGCCATGATCAGCAAGCAAAAAAAAGCCGTTCCCGGCATCCTGAATGTGGCGGAAGTGGAAGATGTCGTGCGGGCATGGGCAAAAACGCGCTCACAGCACACCGACGAACCCGGATTGCTGATTCTTTGCCCTGTCAAGTGCGAAAGCTATTTCGCGGACAACGGCGGCTCCACGGATCGCTCCGATGAACTGTTTCGTGCCGTCACCAGTATTTACCACCCCCTTCCCGACATCATTGAAGAAGAAAATGCAGGGCACACCGATATTCTGTACATGCCCGTCGATACGATTGGCTGCGTGGAATTTGTCGAAGCAGAATGGAGAGAGGACAGACAGGTGGATGGCGGTTACACGTTCTCGCCCTCCTTCAAGGTGCGCGGCGATGGCAAGCTATCGGTCAAGGGAGCCGATGGCCTGCTGATTTCCATCAGTCACCAGATCGTGTCTTTCAAAGAAAAAGTGCTGCATCGCTCAGCGGAAGAAAAGTCCATCGAGGCGCAATACTCTGCCCGGCAAGCAGCAGAAAACAAAACCTTGCTAGAAGACATCGGAACATGGCTGTTCGACTACGAGACCAGTGATGAAAAATACGCTCGTTTCAAGAAAAACGATGCAGAAGCTACCATGCAGAAAGCCCGCAATATCGGCCAAGTGCTGCAACTGCTGACCAAGAAAAAACCGGGCAGCCGGATGCGCGTCATTCATTCAGGGAAAAAGCCCTCATGAAAATATTCATTCAAACCCGTGGTTATGGCCGTGATTATGGATTTCTGGGGGCCACACCGGCCCAGCCGTGGTGGCGCAAACCATATGAAGAAGGCACCTCTTTTGAGAAACCGACCATCATTGTGCAAGCCCAAGGGCCTGGCCAATGGCGAGGCTATATCAGCGGACTGCCATCCCGACGCCGGGACCGCGTCAGTACGCCCATTCGTTACACGCTCGTGCTGGAGGCCGACCCCAGCAGCGGCAGCGCGAAAGATGCAGAAGATGCGGAAAAAGTGCTGTGCCTGCTTCAGCAGGCACTGACCACATTCAGCACGCAGGGCACGGGCAGCACACTGCCGAGCCTGCTGGATGAGGTTTTCAACGAAACACAGGTCAATATCGACCAGTTGCTGGCAGACCCAGGAAGCCTGGAAACCGCTCACACTGCGGCAAACCTGCTGTCCACCTTTCTGCAAAAACTGCCTGCGGCCACTGCCAACACCGCCATCAGTGCCCACGCGCCCCAAGGCTCGTGGCTGGGAGAACTGGATTCACCCCAGGCAACCCAGGCATGGATGGCACGCATACGGGATTTGCTGTCCGGCACACAAACAGGCTCTGCGGCCCTGCTGAATCTGGTGGATGGGCAGGAATACGCAGAAAATGACTTGCTTGCCTTGATGCAGGATGAGCTTCCGTTGGCCTTGCTGATCAGCCAATCGGCAAAGCCACTGAGAAACCGGCTGATTCCTTTGGCAAAACCTGTCCCACTCCCTGAAACTCGTGCACTTGCCAAAACCCCAAAATATTCGACAGCCAATCTGAAGCCATCTACTGTTCGCCCAGAACCTAAAAAGACCTCAAGTACAGTGCCTGTTGCAGCCGCAGGGGTCGCAATAGTAGTAGTGGTGGTGGCCGTTGCTGTTTTTTTTTCAAAAGAGCCGAGAGAAACCTCCTCAAACCACGCCGAAACCACCACGGTAGGCACTGAAACCCCACTACCATCCAGCGAGACCACCACGCTCGCAGCAGGCATCAACACTACCGCTGGCGAAACGGCCACACCACCTGTCCCAGTCGTCCTACTCGATGAATTCATCATTCCACCTGAAGGGGACAGCACCACCATCAATGGAATCATTCAGACACCGGCAGGAGCCGTACCCCACAGTGCCACGATTCAGATCGCAGACCAGCCGCCTCTGATGATCCCCAGGGAGAAGTTGCAAGGTCCGGATGAGAATGGCCATTACCGCTTCAGCATTGAGGTTCCAAGCCAGTCACTGCTGGCCAAACCGCCAATCAAGGCGACAGCCACATCGGGAAACCACTGAACGCAGCGTTGCCCTCGCCTGAAACTCCTAGGCATCGTCATGTCGGGGCATCGCATGGCACGATTGCCCTGCCTCCTTGCTCAAGGAAGTGGCAGATGGGCGGGCATTCGATAAAATGCCGGTTTGCGGGTCGGGTTCGGCCCGTCCTCTTTTTTGCCCATGCCCACGCCGATGAACGCCATTACCGAAGCCCCCCGTACCCTCAGCAAAACCGAGAAAGACCAGCGCGAAGCGCGCAAGCTGGAAAAACGCCTGTGCCGGGAAGTCGGGCGTGCGATCAGCGACTTCAACATGATCGAGGAAGGCGACAAGATCATGGTGTGCATGTCCGGCGGCAAGGACAGCTTCACGATGCTGGACATTCTGCGCAAGCTGCAAAAGCGTGCGCCGATTCATTTCGACATCGTGGCGGTGAACCTGGACCAGAAGCAGCCGGGCTTTCCCGATCACATCCTGCCCGACTATCTGCGGGCGCAAGGGGTGGACTTCCACATCGAGACCCAGGACACCTACAGCATCGTCAAGCGGGTGATTCCCGAGGGCAAGACGACCTGCGGGCTGTGCAGCCGCCTGCGCCGCGCCATTCTGTACACGGTGGCCGATCAACTGGGCTGCACCAAGATTGCGCTGGGCCACCATCGCGACGATATTCTGCAAACGCTGCTGCTGAACATGTTCTTCGGGGGCCGCATGAAGGGAATGCCGCCCAAGCTGGTGAGCGACGATGGCAAGCATGTGGTGATTCGCCCGCTGGCCTACATCCCGGAAAAAGACACGGTGCAATGGGCGCAATACCAGCAGTTCCCGATCATTCCGTGCAACCTCTGCGGCAGTCAGGACAATCTGCAACGCCAGATCGTGGGAGAGATGCTGCGCGACTGGGACAAGAAGTACCCCGGCAGGCTGGAGAGCATGTTCCGTTCGATGCAGAACGTGGTGACGACGCACATGATGGATCCGAAGCTGCACGATTTCTACCACGCCA
This sequence comes from Lampropedia hyalina DSM 16112, assembly GCF_900129055.1. Lineage (GTDB taxonomy): Bacteria > Pseudomonadota > Gammaproteobacteria > Burkholderiales > Burkholderiaceae_C > Lampropedia > Lampropedia hyalina. Next base: position 47,584 of record NZ_FQUZ01000021.1, on the reverse strand, counting down.
AAGCGACAGGCATTGCCGATCCGGCAGGCGATACGGCATTTGACCCCGACACGTTCACCGAGCATTTCGCCCCGGCTGCCGATGGCGACACGCTGGGCATTGCCATTCAGGTTCAGTAACCCCACTGTCGGCGTGTTCTTGAAGCATGCGGGTGGCGGTGGCTGCGCCACAATCGGTGCTGTGGCGCACAGTCACAGTATCTGAATCGCCGTATTGGGTGGTTGGTTTTGCCGGCAAAGGAGGTTTGTATGCAGCAACGATTCAAAAAAGTCTCCCTGGCACTGGCCTTGGCGGCCAGCGCGCTGTTCATCACGGGCTGCGCCAGCACCCGCACGATTGAAAGTCAGGTACAGAGTTATTCCACGCTGACGGCACAGCCTGACCCCGCCACCTACCGGCTGGAGCGTCTGCCCTCCCAGCAGGGTCTGCGGCGCGATGGTGCCTGGCGGCAACGCCAGTTGCTGGAAGCCGTGACCACGCAGGCTCTGGCAGAGCACGGAATGCAACGCGACGATGCAAATGGCGCGTACCGGCTGGAGCTGTTCAGCCATGCCAGCAGCCACCGCGCGTACTGGCCGCATGATCTGGGCTTTACCTGGGGCATGGGCTATGGGCCGTGGGGCTGGCATCCGGTATTGGGCTACTACGGCAACTGGCGCGATCGCCCGCCCACTGTGTATGTGCTGGAGGTGCGGCTGGTGCTGCGCGATTCCACCGGGCAGGTGGTGTATGAAACGCAGGCACGCTATGACGACGTGTGGTTCAACGAAGCCGAGATTTACCGCGCGCTGCTCAAGGCCGCTCTCGACGGTTTCCCCACCCCGGCAGAGGGCGTGAGGGTGTTGCACCACACGGTGGCTCCCTGAACGTCTGCATACCTGGTATTTTTCCATGCAATCCACCCGCATCACGGCCGTTCGCCACGGTGAGACCGACTGGAACCAGTCGGGGCGCATTCAGGGCCACACCGATGTCTTGCTCAATGCCCGAGGCATGTGGCAAGCCCGGCAGGTGGCCTGCGCCCTGCAAGACGAGGCGTTCGATGCACTCTACAGCAGTGATCTGCAACGCGCCTGGCAAACCGCCCAGAGCCTGGGCGAGCAGATTCGGCACGCCCCTGTGCCCCAGCCCGCGCTGCGCGAACGCGCCTTTGGCGTACTGGAAGGCCATACAGCCACGCAGATTGCCGAACAGTTCCCTGACATTGCCCTGCCGTGGCAGCAGCGCGATCTGCACTTCACTCCAGAGCATGGAGAATCCCTGCTGGACTTGCATGAACGGGTATTGCAGGGGGTGGCGCATCTGGCACAGGCCCATGTGGATGCGCACATTGTCCTGGTGACGCATGGGGGTGTGCTGGACATTCTCTACCGCCATGCCACGGGACAGGGGCTGGATGCACCGCGCACCTGGACAATCGAGAACGCCTCGATTCACCGCTTTCTGTGGTCACCCGATGCCTTCACGTTGCTGGCCTGGGGTGACATTGCCCATCTGGAAGATGGCCCGGCCACGCTGGCACTCGATGAAGGCATTGCCTGAAACCCTGGCACTGGCACGGCCCGCAGGTCACGCGCTGGGCGTGGGCAGGTGTGCGCGATAAAGTTGGGTGATGCGATCAAACAGGGGGATGTTGAATTCCTGGGCGTAGTTCATGAATTCCTGCAAGTGCGCGGCGGGGATGACCTCAAACACTCGCTGAACGGCCCGTTCGGCATAACTTTCGCCTGAACGCTGCAAGATGGTGGCCAAGGCCCACAACATCAGCTTCATCATTTCATTGGGTTCTGATGCCACTTGCAGTGCCCGTGCAATCTTTTCGGCACTTTCGTTTTGCTGCAATTGCATCAGATCCATGACATAAACCTTGGCCGATGCCAGCGATGGACTTTTGGAGCGTGGCGGCAATACAGGCTTGGGAGGCGGCTCCACAGGAATCGTCTTGATTCCAATGGCTTCCTTGATGGGCTGCGAAACACCCGTCAGCAGCCCTTTGCCTTCCATTTGCAACAGCAACGGCAGCACCTCATGCCCCAGCAGAGTGACGATATCCATACTGCTGCGGGTTCCGTTGCACATAATCAAAAGCTGCCGTTCGCGCAACGAGCATGCAGCCCTGTCAGACAATGCCTTTGCGGCGTGGGGTGTTCTCTGTATCAACATGCTGGCCACCTCAAAGCCCGTTGTATGGTGAGGCCAGTCTAAGCGCACTTCATTTCAGTTTCTTGACTACTCCATGTCTTAGGGAAGGTCTGCAAAACCCGTTGCGCCGCCCGCATCCACCATCAGAACGGCAGTTTCGGCAGGCCGCCACCGCCCAGCAGCCCCTTGGTCCCGCCGAGCTTGCGCAGCATTTTCATCATGCCCGCACCCTTCATTTTTTTCATCATGCCCTGCATCTGGTTGAATTCGTTGAGCAGGCGATTGACTTCCTGCACCTGTACGCCCGCACCGGCAGCAATGCGTTTCTTGCGCTGTGCCTTGATGAGTTCCGGCTTCTTGCGCTCCAGTGCGGTCATGCTGCAAATGATGCCTTCCTTGCGGCGAATGTCTTTTTCGGCGCGGTCCATGTCCATCTGACCGGCCTTGGCGGCGAGTTCACCGGGCAGCTTGTCGAGCAGGGAGGAGAGGCCGCCCATCTGCTTCATCTGCTGCAACTGCATGAGAAAGTCGTTCAGATCGAAGCTGTCGCCGCTCTTGACTTTCTCTGCCAGCTTTTGCGCGGCCTGCAAGTCCACGCCGGACGTGACCTGCTCCACCAGTGCCACGATGTCGCCCATGCCCAGGATGCGCCCGGCATGGCGTTCGGCATCGAAAATCTCGATGCCATCGATCTTCTCGCTGACCCCGGCAAACTTGATGGGCGCGCCGGTGATGTGCTTGACCGAAAGGGCCGCGCCGCCGCGCGAATCGCCATCGAGCTTGGTCAGGACGATGCCCGTGAGCGGCAATGCTTCCTTGAACGCCCTGGCGGTGTTGATGGCATCCTGCCCCTGCATGGCATCGACGACGAACAGGGTTTCTGCGGGCTGGAGCGTGCTGTGCAGTTCGCGGATTTCGTTCATCAGTACTTCGTCAATCGCCAGCCGCCCGGCGGTATCGACGATGAGCACGTCGAAGTAATGCTTCTTGGCGTAGTCCAGCGCGGCGGTGGCTATGTCCAGCGGCTTCTGGTCGGGGGTGCTGGGGAACCATTCGGCCCCGGCCTGGGCGGTGACGGTCTTGAGCTGTTCGATGGCTGCGGGGCGGTACACGTCGCCCGAGACGGTGAGCACTTTTTTCTTGAGCTTCTCGCGCAACAGCTTGGCGATCTTGGCGGTGGTGGTGGTCTTGCCCGCACCCTGCAAACCGGCCATCAGGATGATGGCGGGCGGCTGCACGTTGAGGTTCAGTTCGGCCTGGCCTTCGCCCATGATGGCCGCCAGTTCCTTATTGACGATGGACACGAGCGTCTGGCCGGGCTTGAGCGAGCCGACCACATCCTGCCCCAGTGCCTTTTCCTTGACGCGGGCGATGAATTCGCGCACCACGGGCAAGGCCACGTCGGCTTCCAGCAGGGCCATGCGCACTTCGCGCAGCATGTCCTGGACGTTGGATTCGGTGATGCGGGCCTGGCCGCGCATTTCCTTGACGATTTTGGCGAGCTTGTCGCTCAGGGCTGATGCCATGTGATTCTCCGCAGCAAGAAAAATAAGAGGTTGCCTGGGGCGTGTCCTCCATCAGATTCGCCCTAGGGCGATCGGTGTGTCGATGCCCGCAGGCTCTTTGTGCGGCACTGCAACACCAAAAGGTACACTGTGGCCATGATTGTAATCAGCTCCTCTCCTGCAACCTGGGTACTGGCGGGTCTGGCCGTGCTGGCCTATGGCCTGGCGGGCCTGTTTCATTGCCGTTCGCACCCGAAATGGGCGCAGGCCAGTGTCTGGATGTCCTGGCTGCTGCACGGCATGGCACTGGTCAGCAGTCTGGGGCAGGAGCAGGCGCACTTCGGTTTTGGCTCGGCCATTTCGGTGACGGCCTGGCTGGTGCTGACCATCTACGGCATCGAGTACCTGCTGATGCCGCGTTTTCGGCCCCATTGGTCACTGGCCCTGTTCGGGGCGGTGGCCGTGGTCATTGGTACGATGTTTCCGGGTCATGCACTGAACAACTTGCAGGCGCACCAGACCCCGTGGATGGCACTGCATCTGGCCTTGGGCATTGCCTCGTATGGCCTGTTTGCCACGGCCGTGGCACACGGCTGGCTGATGCGGCAGGCCGACCGCAAGATGCGCAATGCCATCGACTCACACGAGGGCATTCCCCTGCTGTCGCTGGAGCGGCTGACCTTCCGTTTTGTCACGGCTGGTTTTGTGCTGCTGTCGGCCACCCTGCTGGCCGGCCTGCTGTTTGGCGAACAGGTGTATGGACGTGCCTGGGCATGGCAGCACAAACAGGTCTTTGCCGTGCTGGCCTGGCTGACGTTTGCCGCCCTGCTGCTGGGACGCTGGCGCACGGGGCTGCGTGGGCGCAAGGCACTGAATATACTCAACCTGGGTGCAGTGTTCCTGCTGCTGGCCTATGTGGGTTCGCGCTTCGTACAGGAAATCATCCTGTAGCGGTAGCTCTGCGTCTTGCGTCACTCTGCACTTCCAAAAATGGGCTTTTCCGACCTTCTGCACATGCTGGGCCTGCGGCGTTCACTGGTGGCCTCTTCCGAGCCATTCCAGCGGCTGTGGGCGGGTTTTCTGACCGGTCGCCTGATGCTGGCACTGGCCATCGGTGTGCTGCTGCTGGCCGAGCACGTCATGGATGGCACGGTTTCGTCCAGGGTGCTGTGGCTGGTGGGCATCTACTTTTCGCAAGCCATGCTGCTGCGGGGACTGATGCGCCATGTGCGCCCCCGCCGTGGACTGGCCTGGCACTGGCTGCTGACGGTGGGGTTCGACATCGGCGTTTGCGCCCTGCTGCAACTGTGGTATGCCGGTGGCTCCATCAGTTTTCTGGCCCTGTTCGGCATCCCTGTGCTGATGGCAGCGGCCATGGGCAGTACCAGCGTCATGGCACTGACGATTGCCACGCTTTTTGCTGTTCTGATGCTGGTCAGTGGCTGGCCCAAAGGGTTCAGTGCCACCAGTCCCCAGGTCTATTACCAGGCATTCGTCACCTGGCTGGGGTTTCTGGTGCTGGCCCTGCTGGTACACCAGTTGGCCACCCGCCTGTCCAGCGAGGAGCAGGAAGCGCGCAAAAGCCGCCGCCACGCGCTGCTGCAAAGCCAGATCAGCGAACTCATCATCCGCAACCTCAACGATGGCGTCATCGTGCTGGGGCGAGACCTGTCGGTCAATTCCCTCAATCCTGCGGCACGGGAGATTCTCGGTCTGCCAGCCCAACACCGTTTGCCCTTCTTGCTGACACAGGATGCCAGTTGGCAGCCGCTGGTGGCCTTGGTCCAAAGTACCTTCATCCATCACCAGCCCCAATCTGCCGATCTGACGCTGGCGAGTGGGCAGCAAACCCCCTGGGGTGTCCACGCCCGTTCATGGCTGACCGCACAGCCTACCCGGCTGCGCCGCAACATGGAAGTGCAGTGCGTGATTTTTCTGCACGACCTGCGCGCCATGCAGGCACAACTGCGCACCGAGAAACTCGCTGCCATGGGGCGCATGTCGGCGGCTGTGGCACATGAAATCCGCAATCCGCTGTCGGCCATCGTGCAGGCGAATGCCCTGCTCGCCGAAGACCTGCCCGATCCGGGATCACAACGCCTGACCACCATGATCGGGCAGAACGCCGAACGCCTCAGGCGCATTGCCGAAGACATTCTGGACATTGTGCGGGTGCAACGACAGGCCACCGAAACCGGCACTGCCAGCGACAGCACGCTGCCCCTGGACGAAACCACCGCCCAAGTCTGGCAGGACTGGATCAGCCAGCACCGCATGGCCCCGGCACCGCACGCCCTGCACCTGAACGCGCCAGAGGTACACGTCCCGTTCGACCACGAACATCTACGCCGCATTCTGCTGAACCTGCTGGACAACGCCCGGCGTTACATGGGGCCGCACCCCGACTCCCTGCAAGTGGCCACCGGCATCGATTCCAGCGGCCAGACCTTCCTGCAAGTCTGGAGCGATGGCGAGCCTCTGGAGAAGTCCGTCGAACGCCATCTGTTCGAGCCATTCTTCTCCTCGGAAAGCCGCTCATCGGGGCTGGGGCTGTTCCTCTGCCGTGAACTCTGCGAACGCCACCATGCCCGCATCGGCTACCAGCGGCAGAACATTCCCACCCAGCGCGGCATGGTGGCGGGCAACGCCTTCACCGTATACTTTCATGGTCTGGCCTCCTCTTGCGCATCACCGCAAGCAACCTCTGCGCCATCCGACGCATAGACTGGCTATCCCATGTCAGCGGGGTGGACGATGCCCCATGTGCCCCACTGCGGGTTTACCATAGCGCGTTGGGGCGCACGCAGCCTGCCATTGCCCGCAATCGCACAGTGCAGGTGCATTGCCTCGTGGCATCTTCCATCTTTTGTCGGGCTTCGCCCCTGTCAAACCATGACCATGCAAGGATCATCCCCGTCCGAACAAGTTGCCATGCTGTACCAGCAGAACCATTCGTGGCTCAAGACCTGGTTGCAGCAGCGGGTGCAGAACCCCGACATCGCCGCCGACCTGATGCAGGACACCTTTGTGCGCCTGCTCGGCAAGCACCTGCCGCCTGGAGAGCTGCGCCAGCCACGCGCCTACCTCACCACCATTGCCAAAGGGCTGCTGCACGACCACTGGCGCAAAATGGCCGTCGAACAGGCATGGCTGGACACCCTGGCAGCCCTGCCCCCCGCCAGCTTGCCCTCCGAGGAAGAACGGCTGATCGTCTGGCAAACCCTGCAAGAACTCGACCGGCTGCTCGGCGAACTCTCCCCCACCGTGCGCCAGGTCTTCCTGCTCTCGCAATTGGAAGGACTCGCCTATGCAGACATTGCCCAGGAGCTGCAACTCTCGGAACGCACCATCAAACGCCACATGGCCCGCGCCTTTGAAGTCTGCCTGACCCTGATGATGCAGGACGCACTCGGCCACTGACCGCCATGCCCGCCTCCGCTTCTCCCGACCCACCACCGCACACCCGGCTGGCCGTTCAGGGCGACTCTGCCCGCATCATCCGCGAAGCCGCGCAATGGCTGGCACTGTTGCACTCCGGCAAGGCCAGCCCCCGGCAATGGCGTGATTTCGATGCCTGGTGCAAGGCCCACCCCTCCCACCAGCAAGCCTGGGAAACCGCCCAGCAACTCAGCCAGAAACTCGGCAGCATCCCGCCCACTCTGGGAGTCCCCGTACTCACACGCCCGCCCTCCCTGCCGCGCCGCACCGTCCTCAAATCCATCGCAGGAATCGGCCTGGTGGGCACACTGGCCTGGCAGGCCCATCGACACGCCCTCTGGCAAAGCTGGCAAGCCGGCTACCGCACCGCCACCGGCGAACGGCAGGACATCACCCTGCCCGATGGCACTCGCATCCAGCTCAACACCGCCACCGCACTGGACATCCACTACCACCCCGACGAACGCCGCCTGCAACTCTACCGGGGAGAAATCCTGGTGCAGACCGCTCCCGACACCGCCTCCCCGCCACGCCCCTTCTGGGTACACACCCCGCAAGGCCGCATACAGGCACTGGGCACCCGGTTTGCCGTGCGCATCCTGCCTGCCTCGGGCATCGGCACAGCGGCACGCGAAAACTTCCCCACTCACTGGCAACCGACCCACACGCTCACCTGGGTGGCCGTACTCGAACACCGCGTTGCCATTCACCCCGGCCAGAGCCACGACACGCCCCTGCAACTGCACCCCGGCCAGCAAGCCTGGTTCGACCCACACCACATTCACCACAGCCCCGCCAACATCCCGCTGGCCACTGGCTGGAGCCACGGCGTGCTCTACGCCGACAACATGCGACTGGATGACTTCCTGCGCGAACTCGCCCGCCATCGCCCCGGCCACCTTCGCTGCGCCCCCGAAGTGGCACACCTGCGCCTCTCGGGTGCATACCAACTGCGCGACACCGACAAAATCCTCGACATCGTCGCCGCCACCCTGCCCATACGCATCCGCAAACGCCCGTACTGGGTCAGCGTCGAAGCCAATACCAATACCCTGTAAAAACCTGTTCAAGGTTCTCTGAACAGTCCCGCACGGTCAAGCCGTGCCCTGCGGGCTGCATCCACCGCATCGGCTCTCGCACCAAGCCACCAAGGCGTTTCATTTTTTTACAAAAATGAAACGCCAAACATGGCCCTTTTTGCCATTCCCAAACGGCATATCCAAAGTAAGCCATTCAGGCACTCCCTTCCCCCATTCACACCCCTGACCACACCAGAACCTGCCATGCCCAACAAAATAAAAACATCTCATTTGCATGACTATTACCATCACTATTCAAATAAATTCCCTCGCTCACTGCTGGCCTGTGCGGCCCTGCTCGCACTGGGAGCCAGCGCACTCCACCCGACAGCCGGTATCGCGCAGACCCAGCCAAACCACGCCACCGCCACCCACAGCGCGACCAGCCCACAAAACCACTACAGCATCCCCGCAGGCAGCCTGACCCAGGTACTGTCGCGCTTTGCCGGAGAAGCCGGGGTGAGCCTCTCCTTCGCGCCGGAACTCACCGCCGACCAGTACAGCAACGGCCTGCAAGGGCCATACACCGTGCAGCAAGGCTTCGCACAATTGCTGCGCCACACCAACCTGGAAGTTCAGCCACAGAGTGCGACCGAATACACATTGCGGCCCCGCCCTGCGTCCCAGGCCCAGCCCACCAGCGGCCACAGCAGCAATGCCAACACCCTCCCCGAAGTGACCATCATCACCTCGCTGGAAGCCCCCCAGGCAGTGGAATCCGCCACCCAGTACACCGTCAGCCAGAGCAGCAGTGCCGCCAAGCTGGATTTGCTGGTCAAGGAAACCCCGCAAACCATCACCACCTTCACCGAAAAACTGGTGCAGGACCTCAATGCCACCAACATCAGCGAAGTCCTCGAATACACACCCGGTGTCACCGTGGTCGAAAACGGCGTACCCGGTGCGGGGCGGGTGGAATACTATTCACGCGGCTTTGCCATCAACAGCTTCCAAATCGACGGCCTGATGACCGATGGAGCCGCCTTCGGTGCGCAAAACAACCAAAGCAACCGCACTGCCGTCGGCATGCAGGACTCGTTCCTCTACGAACGAATAGACATCATCAGAGGCTCCACAGGCTTGACCACCGGCCAAGGCGATCCTTCTGCCAGTCTCAGCTTCGTACGCAAGAAACCGCGGCAAGAGCGGCAATTGCTGGCCAACTTCAAATATGGCAGTTGGAGTACCAAACGAACCGAACTCGATTTCTCCACCCCCCTCAACACCAGTGGCACCTGGCGCGGCCGCATTGTTGCTACCGGCGACCACGGCAATGCCTATATCGACCGCGTCAAGCAGAAAGGCACAACCCTGTATGCGATCACCGAACTGGACATCACGCCGCAAACCCGCCTGAGCTTGGGCGGCACCCAAATCAACCGTCGCCTCGACGGTACCGGTCCGCATGGCATCACACGCACAACCAACAGAAACAGCCCCAACACCGAGCTGGGCCGCAGCTACAACAACGCCACCCGTTGGAGCTACCGCGACTTCGACTACAGCAACATCTTCGTCCATGCCGACCACATGTTCGACAACGGCTGGCAAATCGTCGGTGCCTACAACCACTTCAACGCCAAAAGCGACCGCCTTTATGGCGTGATGGGCACCACCTTCTACATGCCACAGTGGGATGTAGCGAGCTACGCCTGGGGCCGTGAACACTACGACAACACCACCAATGCCTTTGACGTATATCTCAAAGGTGCGTTTGACCTGCTGGGCCGCCAGCACGACTTCGTCATCGGTGCCAACCAGACCAAGTCCGACCGCACCAATTACAACCATCCCTCCATGTCTGACGTCACCCGCCCCAACCAGCAATCGCAGGTGGACGATCCCAACAGCACCTATTGGCGAACCGAAGCATGGCTACGCCCCAGCCAGTGGAATGATGGCGACATCGCCATGCCCGCACTCGATCTTCCCAACTGGGCTGCAATCGGTCTGGTGCCTTCATGGGAAACCCCTTACCGCATCGACCAATTCAAACGTGACCAGAAAGGCATCTACGGCTCCGTACGTCTGCGCCCGCTTGAACGCCTGCAAGTCATCCTCGGCACCCGCTACGGCAAGGGTGAAAAAATCTACAGCCAGCCTTCCACCTTCCAGCCCTATGGCGGTCTGGTCTATGAACTGACTCCCAGCATCAACGTCTATGCCGGCTATGCACGCATCGAAAAACCCAACACCCTCGACAACGCATTTCCCATTGATGTCGATAGTGGCGACTGGCTTGATCCTCTGAAAGCCAACACCGTTGAGGCGGGCATCAAGGGTGGCTTCTTCGACAACCGCCTCAATATCGCTGCGACGTACTTCACGATGACGCAGGACAACTACCCGATCCAAACCAACCGCTACATCGAAAACCCCAATTACCCCGGTACCTATTGGCAAGGTTATGTCGGCCTGGACGGATACCGCGTTTATGGAATGGAGTTCAATGCCGCTGGCCAAATTACCCCTAATTGGCAAGTCATGGGTGGCTATGTACACCAGCGTCAGAAATTGCCCAGCGACTTCTGGGGCATCGAAACGGGCGAAGATTTCGAATCACAATTCTTCTTTCCAAAAAATTCCTTCAAGCTATTCAGCAGCTACGACTTTGGCGACAACCGCCAATTCACCATAGGTGGTGGAGCCTACTGGCAATCCGCCGGACGAGGCAATATTCGATATGTCAAAGAAGATGGTACAGACTATTACTGGTGGCAAGGCAGTTATGCCACCTACAACCTGATGGCTCGCTGGCGCATCAACAAGAACAGCACCATCGGGGTCAATGTGAACAACTTGTTCGACAAGACCTATTTCACCAACTCCAGCACAGGGAACTACGGAATACCACGCAGCTTCACTGCCAGCATCAGTATGAAATTTTGACATGTAATAAAAAATTTCAGCAGCATCAACATTGCACAAGACAGTATATTTTCTCAACAGGCCAGACAAATAGTTTCATAAAAAAAAGGCTGCACTCCATAAAAAAATCACGAGGCCATTAAATTAGCCTCATGGATGATTATTGCCATTTTAAAATCCAATATCCACAAAATCTTCATGGAATATATCAAAAACATAAAAACTGACTTACATTACACACCATTGATAACAGATACAAAAACAGCATTTTTCAACAATGCCACACACCACGATAAAAACTCAAGGCAACCCAACATTTCAACATTCATCAAATGTCGGGTAGCCATAGAATTTGACGTCTGAAAAACGTCAAATATCCGCCTGTGGAATTATTTCACACCACTGGCATTTTTATATATCATTCAAAGGAAAATCTTTATGGCTATTCAACTTGGCCGCCTGTCCCTGGTCACCATCGCTGCCTTTGCTGCCATCGGTGCAGCGCAGGCACAAAACCTGACCATTGACTTCAACAGCACGCAAAACATCGCCGGTGACACTCCGGCATTCCGTGGATCCTTCACTTACGAAGGAGTGGTTTACGGCCCGACAAACAGCCCCATCAATGGGGTCGCCAACCCCACCACCGGCGTATCCGCCCCATCCGCCAGCAGCATCAACCTGGAAACTGCATTTACTGGCTCCGCCAATTCGCTGATTTCGACAGACGAAAACGGCATCAAACTCGGGAATGCTGGCACCTATAAATACTCCGATGGCACCCGTGGCAGCAATGTGGTTTACCGTTTCTACTACCAGGAATATTCCGCGATTGCCGGTAATTTGACCAAGGGTGCAAACCACGAACAAGAGGAGCGCAAACACTTCGTGAAGGCTGTAGTCGGGCAAGGTAGCACACTGACCGCATTGCAGGCTTTGCCAGAAGACAGCTATACCTATAACGGCATTGCATTCAGCAATTTCCCAACGGGTAATTTCAGCTATACAGTGGATCTGCTCACTCAGACTGGGGCTGGCTTGTTCACACTTGACAATATTCTTGTGCCCGCCTCTTGGAATGGCGGTACGCAAGGCAGCCTGAATGTCAGTGGCACACTGGACAGTACCAGCCTGATAGCGGATGCCAACGGTATTGTCGGCTCAGCAGGTATTGAAGGCGGCTCCGTCACGGCTGGAGCCCAGAACCCGAGCGACGCCTCGCAAGTCGCCTTGTGGAACATCGTTGTTGCCAACAGTACTACCACGGTAGATCCCAAATACTACCTGAACTTCTTTGGCACCAACAGTGGCACTGATGTAGCCCGAGAAGTCGCCGGTACCATCATTGGTTTGCCCGAGCGAATTGGCGGCGTGGCCATCATCGGCAAACGGTAATCGCTGAATAAACCATCCCAAAGCCCCTCCCTGTTTGGGATGGGGCTATTTCCGAAATATACCCCACACAGCATTCTTCCTCTTCTGCCAATCATGACAAATCATTCTCTCTCCTTCCCCGGTGCAAAAACACTAACTTGCCTGAGCATTGCACTAATGCTTGCTGCCTGTGGTGGTGGTGGCAGCAGCGATAGTTCCACAACACAGCCCGATAATCCCGGAGGGAATACAGGCAACAATGGCGGCGGCTCTAGTACTGAACCAGTTAGCCGCACACTCACCCTTCAGATACAAGGTCTTCCCGAGGGAATTACACTGCCTGTCACCTACGGCAGTGCCAATGCCAACCTCACATCGTCAAGTGCCAGCCTTGCCATCGAGAACGCCAACAACACCCAGATCACACTGGGTAATCTGAAGCTAACCACCGAACAACCTTACCTGGTGAATTGCGCGTTTTCTGAGCCTTTGGCCGGCACATTACAAGCCAATGGCAGCTTGCTGGCCAGCTTAACTAGTGATACATCACAGGTCGTAGAATGCAATCAGAAAATCACCGCAGTGGTGCAACAAAGGCTAGTCTCGGTACTCCCCTCTACAGCAGGTAGTGGGCTAAATGTTCTTACTGCCAAACTTGATGGCTCACAGGCTCAATGGCTAAACCCTGCATTAATGGTTCACAACACAACTACCAACAGCGTATCTGCACTGGTAGATAATGAACTTTACATATCAGCCAAGGATGATGATGTCAATAGTGCCACCGGCTGGGAGTTGCGTGCCACTAATGGGACAATCACCCGTTTGGTCAAAGATATCCACACAACTGTAACTGCTGGCGTCGGTACGGGCTCCATACCTTCTAACTTAGTGGCCTTGGGCAGCAAGCTTTATTTCACAGCAAATGACGGCTCAGGTGGCTCCTTATGGGTCAGCAATGGTTCCGAGACAGGTACACAAAAAGTGCTTTTCAATGGCAGTGCGTTCAACGGAGCAGAAAACTTAACCATTGCTGGAGACAAACTGTTTTTCAAGTCACAAAACAAGGTTTATGCAATAGATAACAACGGCACGGTAACAGATCTGGGTTTGAATCAGACAGCAGGATCTTTCTATGTAGTAGGTAGCCGAATATACTTACAGGACGCCAACCAGAAACAATGGTTTTCCGACGGCACAGCGGCTGGCACTACAGAATTCAATGCAGCATGGTTCAACAATACCCCGATTGAATTCAACGGTGAACTTTATTTCAGTGGAGCAGCCACCAATAATGAGACCGCCAAGCTCTATGCGATTAATCCCAATGGCACAAACCTTCGGCTAGTCAAAGATATCATGCGTGTCAGCCTCCATGCTGTGTTAGATGGAAAGCTGCTATTTACCGTCAACGACCGAGGTGTCACTGGCTCTGAATGGTGGGTCAGCGATGGCACCGAAGCAGGCACACAAATCGTCAAGGATGCCATTCCCGGACCCAGTGGTCTTAATCCTCAAAATGTCTTTGTCTTAAGCGATCGCTTGGTTTTCATGACTGCAGAAGGCGTTACCAGCGGTCAAGCCCCATACTACCTTTGGAGTACCGATGGCACTGCTAACGGCACCAAACGTTTGTCCACCGCAGGTGTAGATGCTTTTCTTACTAAAAACATCTCAATTGGCTGGCAGCAAGCTGGTTCCAATCGGGCCATATTCCAGATTCACGAAGGAAGTTCAACCAGCAACATAGCCAAGCTCTGGGTCACTGACGGTACGCCTGAAGGCACCAAGCCATTGCTGGACAAGAGCGGCCAGCAACTCGAGGCATATTCGACTGGTTCGCAATACGCCCTTTGATACCTGAACAAAGCGACAATTCTTGTCTTTCAGGAGTGCCATGCCCCATCGCCCCTTTCTTTTGCTCGCATTGTCAGTCTGCGCGACCAGCTTGGCGGCACAACCGACCGCGCCAGTCATGCCAGTCACAGCCACGCCCCAGGACGACCGCCTGCTCACCCAGCCTCTGCCCACACTGCGCCAACAGGCTCCCATCGGGCGGCCCAGTGGGGCATCGGCTGGGGGTGAGCAGGCCAATGCGCCATTGCCACAGGTGACCGATGAAGACCTGCAAGCCAATCGCCCGTTGGCCGAACATGTCATCAACACGGCCATGCTGCGCGAGGATTGGGATACGCTGGAGCGGGTGATGCAGTTCTATCCGCAGATGGAGGGGGCGGATGCCATGCTGGTGGATTTTGTGCAGGGTGCGCTGGCACGCCGTGCGGGTCGCCACCACGAGGCCATCACGCGCTACCGTCGCATGCTGGCCCATGATCCGACATTGAGTTATGTACGCCTGGATCTGGCCGCCATGCTGCTGGAGAACAAGGCGTACCGGGATGCGGGCGAAGCCCTTCAGACGGTGCTGCGCGATATGCGCCTGGTGCCTGCCGCGCGGCACAGTGCCCTGCAATACCAGCAGGCTCTGGCCGCACGACAGGGCTGGAGTGGCAACCTGACGCTGGGGCATGAATGGACAAGCAACGTGCAGAATGCCAGCGACAACCGTTTTCTGTACCTGCCGGTGGGCAAGGACGAAAACGATGTGTATTACTTCTGGGAGATGGAGAAGGATGCCAAGGACCTGCCGCGCAGTGCCCACGGCTTCAACGTGGCGGGGCATGTCGGCAGGGAATTCAATCTGCGCGGCAATCATTTCCTGACGCTGGGAGCAGGTGGCAGTGCAGCGCAATACCGCAATGCTTCGGACTACAACGAGACTGCGGTGAATGCGCGGGCGGGCTGGCGTTGGCAGGACATTCGTTCCTGGTATGCCATCACTCCGAATGTGAACCAGATGTGGCTGGGAGGTGATTCCTACAGCCGCAGTTGGGGCATCAGCGCGGAACATGGCCGCTGGCTGGGCACGCGCTGGCAGGTGTCGGGCACCTATTCCTGGCTGGAGCGCAGTTATTCGGGCGAGAACTACCGCAATTACGAAGGGAATATTCACGCGCTGTCACTGAGTCTGGTGCGGGTGATGTCGCCGGATTGGTGGGTGTTCGGTGCTCTGGCAGTGCAGGACGAAAATGCGCGTGGCGGGGAGGAGTCTTCGCTGCGCCAGACGGTACAGGCAGGGGCGGTGAAGAATTTCGGCAACGGATTGAGCAGCCGCGCCAGTGTGCGCTACACACGCCGCCGCTTTGATGACCCCTATCAGTTGTTCCTGCTGCGCCTGCGCCGCGATGACGAATACGGGCTGGATGCCTCGCTGTGGCAACGCCACTGGCAGGTGGCGGGCTTCACGCCGAAAATCAACTTCAGCTACTCCAAGGTAAACAGCAATCTGTATGCCTACGACCGCGACGAAAAGCAACTGGCCCTGACGCTGGAGCGGGCGTTCTGAAAAGGACTATGGGGTAAACTGGCCGCATGAAATACCTTATTCCCATTGCCATGACAGCTCTTGTGGCCGCCTGTTCGTCGGTTGCGCCCGAGAAAGAAGCACCTCCGGTTCAACTCGCCAATCCAGCCTCGCAGTTCTGTGTGCAGTCGGGCGGAACACTGCGCATCGAGAAAACCCCGGCGGGAGAGGCTGGCATCTGTGTCTTGCCCGATGGACGAGAGATCGATGAATGGGAGCTGTTCCGCAGCAGCCAGGCATCCTCCACCCTACCCAAGGTCAATGTGGTTCGCTATCGCTGCGAGCCGCAACAGAACGTGACGGTGACCTACTTTGTGGATCAGGAACGGGCGCAACTGGAGCGCGCAGGTGCCACGGTGGAACTGAAACAACAGCCCAGCGGCTCCGGGTTCATCTACAGCAACGGCCCCAACACCATCCGTGGCAAGGGAGATGATCTGACGCTGGAGATTGGAAGAATGGCTGCCATTCAGTGCAAGGCGGTCTGAGCAGATCGCGCAGGAGCGTGGGAACGATCCATGGCATCCGGTGAGTGGCTTGGCCATGCAGGGTTTTTCCCTGTAAGCCTATACTTTCGGCATTCGGGGTAGCGGCGTGACTGACGCTGCCTCTGTTTGCTTCTGCGTCTGTTGCTGCTCTTGCCACCTCCATGTCCCTTTCTGAAATTTCCATTCGCAGGCCGGTGTTTGCCACCGTGCTGTCGCTGCTGATTCTATTGATCGGTGCGGTCAGTTTCCTGGGCCTGCCGGTGCGCGAGTATCCGCAGATCGACGAGCCGGTGGTGACGGTGCGGGTGAACTACCCCGGCGCGTCGGCGCGGGTGATGGAGTCGCAGGTGGCCAAGCCGCTGGAGGATTCGATTGCGGGCATCGACAGCGTGGATGTGATCACGTCCATCAGCCGGGCCGAGCAGGCGCAGATTTCGGTGCGGTTTCTGCTGGAGAAAAATGCCGACACGGCCGCCGCCGAGGTGCGCGACCGGGTATCGCGGGTGCGCAACCGCCTGCCCGACGAGGTGGACGAGCCAGTGATCGCCAAGGTAGAGGCCGATGCCTTTCCGGTGATGTTCCTGGCCTTCGCCAGTGCGCAGCGCAGCCAGTTGGAGATCAATGACCTGATGGAACGCATGGCACGGCCCCGCCTGCAAACCGTGCCGGGCGTGGCCGATACGCCCATTTACGGGGCGCGGCGTTACGCCATGCGAGTGTGGCTCGATCCGCAGCGGCTGGCGGCCTATCAGGTGACGGTGGCCGAGGTGGAGGCGGCCATCCGCAGCCAGAACCTCGAATTGCCTGCAGGGCGCATCGAATCGCAGCAGCGCGAGTTCAATGTGGTGTCGCAGACCAATCTGGCCACGGTGGAAGAGTTCGAGGCGGTGGTCATCAAGACGGTGAATGGGTTTTCGGTGCGCCTGCGCGATGTGGCGCGGGTGGAGGAAAGCGTGGCGAACCTGCGCAGCCGGGTGCGCTTCAATGGCGTGGATTCGGTGTCGATGGGGATTGTGCGGCAGGCCACGGCCAATCCGCTGGAGGTCGCAGCCGGGGTGCGCGAGGCTCTTGCGGTGTTGCGCGAGGAACTGCCCGATGACATTCAGGTGGACATTGCCAACGACAACACGGTGTTCATCGAACGCTCGATTGCGAGTGTGTACGCCACGCTTGCCGAGGCGGTGGTGCTGGTGGTGCTGGTGATTTTTGTGTTCCTGCGCACGGTGCGGGCCTCGCTGATTCCGATTGTGACGATTCCGGTGAGCCTGATCGGCGCGTTTGCGCTGATGTCTCTGGCGGGGTTTTCCATCAACACGCTGACGCTGCTGGCTCTGGTGCTGGCCATCGGGCTGGTGGTGGACGATGCGATCGTGATGCTGGAGAACATCTATCGCCACATCGAGGCGGGCATGGAGCCGTTTGCCGCTGCACTCCAGGGTGCGCGGGAGATCGGTTTTGCGATTGTGGCCATGACGCTGACGCTGGTGGCGGTGTACGCGCCGCTGGCCTTCACTCCGGGGCGCACGGGGCGGCTGTTTGCCGAGTTCGCGCTCGCACTGGCCGGGGCGGTGCTGGTGTCGGGCTTCGTGGCCCTGACGCTCTCGCCCATGCTGTGCTCGGTGCTGCTCAAGCACAACCCCCAGCCCAATCGCTTCGACCGTTTCATGGAGCGGCATCTGACGGGTATGTCGCAGACGTATGGGCGGCTGCTTCGCTGGCTGGTGACGGCCCGCGCCAGCGGCCCGCGCGGTCAGCTGCTGCAAGCGCGCTGGCTGGTGCTGCTGGCCATGCTGGCCTGTGGCGTGGCCCTGGCCTGGGTGTACCCGCGCCTGCCCTCGGAGCTGGCCCCGATGGAAGACCGGGGCACCTTGCAGGTGCGCCTGTCGGCTCCTGATGGTGCATCGCTGGAATACACGGATGCGCACGCGCAGCGCGTGGAAGACTTTGCCCGCAAGTACCCGGAGTTCGACCGCATCTTTGCCAACATCGGCAACCCCAGCGTGGTCAATGGCAATGTGATTCTGCGCACCGTCGATTGGAGCGAGCGCGAACGCAGCGTGTTCGATCTGATGGGCGACATCCGGCGCGACACCCAGACACTGCCGGGGGTGTTCAGCATTCTGAACATGCCGCCGCCGCTGGGCATGAGCATCAGCTCCCGCCCGTTCCAGTATGTGATTCAGACCAGCGAATCCTACGAAGCCCTGCACGAAGTGGTGCAGCAGATCAGCGCGGCCGTGGAAGATTACCCCGGCATTTCCATGCTGGATGTCGATCTGCGCATGAACACGCCAGAAGTGCGGCTGGAGGTGGATCGGGCACGCGCCGCCGATCTGGGCGTAGACGTGGCGACGGTCTCGCGCACGCTGGAGACGCTGCTGGGCGGGCGCACCGTCACGCGCTACCAGAAGGGCAGCGAACAATACGATGTGCTGGTGCAGACCGGGCCGGGCGAACGGCTGGCCCCGGCGCAGATAGAGCAGATTCATGTGCGCACGGCAGCGGGGGCGATGGTGCCGCTGTCGGCCCTGGTGAACTGGCAGGAGACGGCCAGTCCGCGCGAGCTGAACCACTTCGGGCAACGGCGTTCTGCCACTTTCACGGCGCAGATTCCGCCCGATTACGCACTGGGAGAGGCCCTGGACTGGATGGATGCCACCGTGGCGCAGATTCTGCCCAACGGCTATTCGGTGGACCTGAATGGCGCGTCGCGCGAGTTCCGCGATTCGCAAGGGGCCATGACGCTGGTGTTCGCGCTGGCACTGGTGTTCATCTATCTGGTGCTGGCGGCGCAGTTCGAGAGCTTTATCGATCCGCTCATCATCATGGTGTCGGTGCCGCTGTCGATGGTGGGGGCACTGCTGGCCCTGCGCTGGACGGGTGGCACGCTGAACGTGTATTCACAGATTGGCCTGATTACGCTGGTGGGGCTGATTACCAAGCACGGCATTCTGATCGTGGAGTTTGCCAACCAGTTGCGCCAGCAAGGCATGGACAAGGTGGACGCACTGGTACATGCCGCCGAGCAGCGGCTGCGCCCGATTCTGATGACCACCGGCGCGATGGTACTGGGTTCGCTGCCGCTGGCACTGGCCAGCGGAGCCGGGGCCGAGAGCCGCATGCAGATCGGCTGGGTCATCGTGGGCGGTCTGACGGTGGGCACGCTGCTGACGGTGTTCGTGGTGCCCACCATCTACCTGCTGCTGGCCCGCCAGCGCGTACCGGGAGAGCGGCGCGACGATCAGGTCGATGCCGCAGAGGCAGGCCACCAACACCCGGCCCCATCGGCCACCGTCTGAGTTCATCCACAGGGTTCTGAAGCCGCCTGTCATTGCGGCGAAGGCCGCAATCCAGTCACCCCATGTGCCATTGGGCAATACCGGTGTTTTTTCAACGTCGTCACTGGATTGCGGCCTTCGCCGCAATGACGCAGTGGGGTCAATATGCCAATTGATTTCAGACCGCAGTTCGTGCCGTGGAGACCCCGGCACTGGCAAAACTGGCCATCTCGCACAGAATGCGACAGGCCGATTCCAGCAGTGGCCAGGCCAGTGCCGCGCCGGAGCCTTCGCCCAGGCGCAAGTCCATTTGCAGCAGCGGGCTGGCCTGCAATGCCTGCAACATCAGGCGATGCCCCTGCTCGTGGGACAGGTGCGAGAACACGCAATAGCCCAGCACCTGCGCCTGCAAGCGCGCCGCCACCAGCACGGCAGCACTGGTGACAAAGCCATCCACCACAATGACGCGCTGCTCCAGCGCAGCCTGCAACACCGCGCCCACCATGGCGGCCAGCTCCAGCCCGCCCAGGGCCGCCAGCACATCCAGCGGTTCAGTCACGGCTGCATGGGTGTGCAGAACCTGCCGCAACACGGCCACTTTGTGTTCCCAGGCCGCGCCGTGCATGCCGGTGCCCGCGCCGGTGCAGTCTTCAATCGGCAGGTTTTCCAGCCGTGCCAGCAACAGGGCAGCCGCCGAGGTGTTGCCAATGCCCAGCTCGCCTAACAGGATGGCATTGCCGGGGGCGTGGCGCACGGCTTCGCGCCCCACCTCGATGGCTTGCAGGCACTGCGGCAGGGTCATGGCCGGTTGCTCGCTGGCATCGGCACTGCCATCGGGCAATACCTTGGCACTGCGCAATTGCGGGTGGGCGGGCAAAGGCTGGGCGATGCCGCAATCGATCAGCGTCAAGCCGATGCCATGCTGGCGCGTGAGCACGCTGATGGCCGCCCCGCCGTGCAGGATGTTCTGCGCCATTTGCCACGACACTTCCTGCCCGTAGGCCGATACGCCCTGCCGCGCCAGACCGTGGTCGGCGGCGAACAGCAGCATCTGCGGAGCTTCCAGACGGGGTTCGGTGGTGCCCAGAATGCCGCCGATCTGCCGTGCCAGCGGCTCCAGCCGCCCCAGCGACCCCACGGGCTTGGTCTTGTGATCCAGCAGATGTTGCAGCGCGTCGGCCAGAGCCGGTGTGCCCGGTGCCACGATACGGGCCAGCACATCGGCCAGCGGGGAAGGAATGGAAGCAGTCATGAAAGGCAGGAGAAAAGTTTCAGAAAAAAATGAATTCAGGCAACGGGCCTTGCAAACCAGGAGTCCACCCCTGCGGCCAGACGGTCAAACACAGCATCCATATCCTGTGCCTGCGCACCGAACAGGGCCTGCAATACCGCTGCACTCTCGAACAGGCCATGCAGGTAGCAGCCCAGCACATGGCCTGACGCATTCGCCCATGCCAGCCCCTCCATGGCAGTCTGCACACCCTGCCCTGCGGCCAGCATGGCCGGATGCACGGCTGTCTGGCCGTGGTGAATCTCGTAGGCATGCAGCTCCAGCCCCGACAGGGCCTGCCACGCGCCGGTAAGCGTGCCCATGCGCACCTGGCTGTGCCGCACGGTTTTGTCTGGGGCGAACTGCGTCACCAGCGGCAGCAGGCCCAGACCGTGGGCATTGCCGTCCACACCGTGGCTATCGACCAATGCCTCGCCCAGCATTTGCAGGCCCCCACAGATGCCCAATACCCGCCGCCCCTGCGCGGCATGGTCGGCAATGGCACGGTCCAGGCCCTGTTGGCGCAACCAGTGCAGATCGGCCACCGTCGCCTTGGAGCCGGGCAGGATGACCCAGTCGGCATCGGCCAGATCGGCCACCGTGCGTGCCCACACCAGCTGCACCCCGGCCACGTTGTGCAGCGGCTGGAACTCGTCCAGATTGCTGATGCGCGGGTAGGCCACGATGGCAATGCGCGTGTGTGCTGCCTTCGGGCTGACCGTGCCAGATGCCGGGGCAGCGGAGTGGAACATGCCATCTTCCTCCGGCAGACCATGCTGCCACAGCATCGGAATGGTGGCCACCACCGGCACGCCGGTCAGGTCGTGCAGCATCTGCGGCCCTGGCTCCAGCAAGGCGGCATCGCCCCGGAACTTGTTGAGCACAAAGCCCCGGAGCAATGCCTGCTCAGACGGTGGCAGCAGTGCCCAGGTGCCGTAGAGATGGGCGAATGCCCCGCCCCGGTCGATGTCGCACACCAGCAGGCAATGCGCCTGCACATGCCGAGCCACGCGCATGTTCACCATGTCGCTGTCGTGCAGGTTGATTTCAGCGGGGGAACCGGCTCCCTCAATAACCACGACATCGTTTTCGGCGCACAGCGCATCCAGAGCCTGCGCCAGCACCGGCCAGAGGTGGGGGCCACGCTCACGCCACGGCATGCGTGTGAAGGTGTCGCTCACCTGCCCCAGCACCACCACCTGGCTGCGGGTATCGGCTTCGGGCTTGAGCAACAGCGGGTTCATGCGCACATCGGGCACCGTGCGTGCGGCCAGAGCCTGGAAATACTGCGCACTGCCGATTTCGCCCTGCCCACCATCGGGCGTAGCCACCACGCGGGCGTTGTTGCTCATGTTCTGCGCCTTGAAGGGAGCCACCCGATAGCCCCGGTTGCTGTACCAGCGGCACAGCGCGGTGGCCAGCCAGCTTTTGCCCGCATGGCTGCTGGTGCCCAGCACCATGATGCACAAGGCACGCGGCGGCAAATGGTCATCGCCAGATGAATAGGAAGGAAAGGGTAGGGGAAGCAATGAATCAGCCATTCGAGAAACCTGCAAAGTCCAGAAAAACCCACGCCATTTTGATGCTCACCCATCAACCAATCCGCACACTGGTATTAAAAACCATTTCGGAAGAATTCCCCATTCCCACTGCCATCACTGCATGCAATCCATTCAAGAACCCAAAACCCTACTGATGGAAATGTTTTTTACAAACCCCAACCACGATTTCAATCGTGCATATTCGTCGAATACGAAAGATGCTGGCAGGAAGAAGGCAGATGGTCTGCGAACCACACCAATACACCCGCTTGTGGCAATCCATGCGGACCAAAAACCATTAACCCTTATACCATTCACGACTCAGACACCAGGGTTCTCGGTCAATCGGAAAGCCCCGCGCAATGCCTTGCACAGTTTGTATTTTTGGCCATATCTAGTGGCAAAACGGATTGAAGCCATAGTCCAGCCCCCAGGGAGACACTGAATGATTCGATCCGGCCCACGCATCCTTGTTTCTGGATACCCAAACAAGTCGGACAGATGGTGTGAGAAGCGTGCAATTCCTCGGAAAAATGCGTATCTGCGCAGACCTTTCAGAAGCCCGACCACTGATTCAGAATACAAGCAAACGCTCCAATACAAAACCCCGCCAATGCGGGGTTTTGTATGAGCATGCCAGTGAATGCCAGCCCGTTTTTTATCCGGGGTTTCAGGCAATCAGGAACTGCTCGCGATCCTGGTTCTGAATCCACAGCGGTGGCTTGCCACGGCCAGTCCATGTCTCGCCAGTAGCCGGATTGCGGTACTTGGGCTGAACCTTTTTGACTTCGGTGCTGCTTTTGCCAGCAGCAAACACCTGCTCGGGTGTGAAGTCAAACTTTTTAATCAATGCCTTGATTTGTTGCAGGGCCTCTCCGCTTTCGCGAAGGCGTGCTTCGTCAATCTGTTGCTGGAGGGTTTGCTGTTGCGACAGCAGTTCGTCGAGTGTAGGGTTGCTCATGATTTTCCTTGTTGGGAAACTATCCATAATTGAAGTGAAGCCATTATATATGGATTTATTCTCTCGAAATAACCATTACCCGCCATACAGGGTTTTTACATGAGTCCAACGCCATGCGCGGTTCCATGGCCACACGACTCCCTATTGCAGAGCTTCCCTAACGATCAATGTGCCCCAGAGAAACATCCGGGGCAATTTGATCGCGCACACGCTGCTTGAGTGTCTTGACATCGGGAAAGCCGCCATCGACTTTTCGATCCCAGATCAATACGCCATTGCAGTGAATCTGGAATATGCCGCCTGTATCGGGAATCAGCGCGACCTCACCCAGTGCCGTGCCAAAGGTATTGAGCAGCTCCTGCGCCATCCAGCCTGCCCGCAACAGCCATTGGCACAGGGTGCAATAGCGAATGGTAATACGCGGCAGAGGTTCAACTGCGGCGATGGTTTCGGAAGGCATGGACATGGTGTATTTATGGACGCTGGCTGCTGGCCTCACCATTTTCCAGCTTGAATCCTGCCAGATGGTCTTGCCCCAGGGCACGGCTGAGTTCCGGCAAGGCCGATTGCAGCGCGCCCTTGAGTGGATAGGGTGGGTTGATGATGAAAATACCACTGGCAGCCATGCCAGGGCGTTTGACTTTCTCGCCAGGCAACTGAATACCCGACTTTGCACTGGATTTGACCGTGACACTGGCATTCAGCCAAGATTTACCTGCCTGCCGCGCCAGTGCCTTGAGTTTGCGCGGCAATTCGTGGGCTTCCGGTCGGGGAATGATCGGATACCAGACCACATACACGCCGGTGGCAAACTTCTTCAATGCCGCACCGATGAACGCATGCACCTGGGCGTAATCGCTCTTGAGTTCGTAGCTGGGGTCGCACAGCAACAGGCCCCGGCGTGACGGAGGTGGCAGCAAGCGCAACGCGCCAGCAAAGCCGTCCTCGTGGTACACCTGCACCTGCCTGCTGTTGGCTTGCAGTTGCTCGGTATTGCCACGCAGCGCGCGCATGTCGGCAGGCTGCAATTCAAACAAGTGCAGCTTGTCTTGCGCACGCAACAAATGCTGGGCCAGCACGGGAGAGCCGGGATAGATGCGCAGCTTGCCGCCATCGGCCATGCCGGGGTTGTAGTGCCGCAATGCCGCCATATAGGTCTGGATGGCAGCGGCCCTGGGAGCGGGCTGGCTGGCAAACAGCCGCAACACCCCCTCCTCGCTCTCGTTGCTGGTCTGGGCAAAATCCCCGTCGAGGCGGTACAGGCCGGCCCCGGCATGGGTATCCACCACACTGAGCGGGGTTTCCTTGGCCGTGAGGTGCTGGAGAATGCAGAGCAGGGCCGTGTGCTTGAGCACATCGGCATGGTTGCCTGCGTGAAAGGCGTGTCGATAACTGAACATGGCGGATATGGTAGCGGTCTGGCGTGGGGGCAAGAGCTTCGCAGAAAAAAATGGCTGATTTATTTGAATGAACGCTATAATGTCGGGTTTTGCAGCGATTGCACGACCCCGCAGCAAAATGCCCGCCGCACCGCTTGCAGTGCGGCATGGCACCTCCCACCTAAGAGGCTCCATCACAAGAAGAGCACCGACCGTGGAAAAGGGTTGTTATTCATCCATCAAAGGATTATTCATGTCTTATACAGTCAGCGCAAAACCCGCTGAGGTGCAACATGAATGGTTTGTGATCGACGCCACCGACAAGGTGCTTGGCCGGGTAGCCAGCGAAGTTGCCCTGCGTCTGCGCGGCAAACACAAAGCCATTTACACACCTCACGTTGATACAGGTGACTTCATCGTCATCATCAACGCATCCAAACTCAAGGTCACTGGCAACAAGGACCTGGACAAGGTGTACTACCGCCACACCGGCCACCCCGGCGGCATCAAGGCCATCAACTTCCGTGATCTGCAAGCCAAGCACCCCGGCCGCGCGCTGGAAAAGGCCGTCAAGGGCATGCTGCCCAAGGGGCCACTGGGCTATGCCATGATCAAGAAGCTCAAGGTGTATGGCGGCGCAGAGCACCCGCATACCGCCCAACAGCCCAAAGTGCTTGAAATCTAAGGAGCTTTCAGATGGCAATTGGTGATTGGAACAATGGCACCGGCCGCCGCAAATCCAGCGTGGCACGTGTCTTCCTCAAAAAAGGTTCGGGCAAGATTACCGTGAATGGCAAGGACATTCAGGAATATTTTGGCCGCCAGACTTCGATCATGGTGTCCAAGCAGCCACTGGTGCTGACCGATCATGTCGAGACTTTCGACATTCTGGTCAATGTCAATGGCGGTGGCGAATCCGGTCAGGCCGGTGCAGTGCGCCACGGCATTACCCGCGCACTGATCGACTACGACGAAACCCTCAAGCCCACACTGAGTGCCGCCGGTTATGTGACCCGCGACGCCCGCGAAGTGGAACGTAAAAAGGTCGGTCTGCACTCCGCCCGCCGTCGCAAGCAATTCTCCAAGCGTTAATCCGCCTGGGTGCTGCGGCACAAAAAGCCACGCTGGTTTCTGGCCCGCGTGGCTTTTTTCATGCCTGGCAAAGGACGGCTCTGCCCCACTTCTGAGGCAGGCCCTTCCCCCATCTCAAATATCGTCGCGCAACGGATACGGCAGGGGTGCGAGGGTAATGGGCACGGCCTGGGCGGTGGCGGCTTCGGCACCGGCCTTGCGCACGGACAGCTCGCCCTCGGCGGCATTGGTTTGCAGGCTCACCAGTGCAGCGAATGCGCCGGTCTCTGCTGTGCCCACGGGAGCCACCTGCACGACCAGACCACAGGGCGAGGCATCGGCAGCGGGGTGGTGTTCTGCGAATACTTCATCGCCAGCGGCAATCGGTGGCTCGGAAGTGGCCTGCTGGCCGTGTGCCACAAAGGTGCGGCGTTTGATGGCCCCCCGGAACTGGCTGCGCGCCACCACTTCCTGGCCGGGATAGCAGCCCTTCTGGAAGTGAACGCCGCCCACCGATTCGTAGTTGAGCATCTGTGGCACGAAGGCATCAATCACCGGCGCGCTGAGCGTGGCCACTGCGCTTTCGACCTCGCTGTGCAGCCAGTCCGATGCGGACAGGTTCAGTTCGCCCGGCGCGGGAGTCTCTGCCGCAGCGAGCCAGAGGGCACGCTCTGCGCCCAGTGCCGGGTACAGGCGGATGGCGTACTGCCCTGGCGCAGGCTGCTGCACATCCCAGGGCTGTTGGGTCTGGGGTGCGAGGGCTGTCACGGCATCCCCGGCCAGTCCGTAGAGCCGCCATTGTGACGATACATCCGTCAGGCGGGTTTTGCTGCGCAGGATGAACATGGAGAGGCGTTTGTGCACGGCGGCCAGCAGGCTTTGGTCGCCGATCAGCAGCACGTCCTGCTCGCCATGGCGCAGGCCGATGAAGCTGGCCTGCATCCGCCCCTTGGCGGTGAGAAAAGCGGCGAGTCGTGCCTTGTCGTGCCCCAACAGCTTGAAATCATTGCTGAGCTGGCTGTGCAGGAACTGGCGGGAGTCCTCGCCGCTGGCAAGCAATACGCCCAGATGGGCAATCGGGGCGATACCGTGAAAGGAATTGGCCATAGTCGAAGTGCTGGTTTACTTTATGATTCGATGCTTTCAGAACATCCGCCTGCCCTTGATGACTGCACGATCACTGCGCGGCCAGGCGGAATCTGCCACCTGTTTTAACAGAGGATTCACTCCCTTGCTGCGAAAGCTGGCTTTATTCATTTTTTTCATCCTCCTGCTGCTGGGCGGCCTGGGAGCCTATGGCCTGTGGTGGACGCAACAGCCTCTGAAGCTGCAACATGCACCCGTCGAACTGACCGTGCCGCGCGGTGCGTCGGCGCAGGGCGTGGCACGGGCTGCCGTGGCAGCGGGCGTGCAGGCTCCGCCGGATGTGTTGCATCTGTGGTTTCGCCTCTCCGGTCATGGCCGTTCGCTGAAAGCCGGTTACTATGAACTGGAGCCGGGCACCACGCCCCGGCGTTTGCTCGAACGTCTGGTGAATGGGGAGCAGACGCTGGTCAGCATCACCTTCATCGAGGGCTGGACGTTCCACCAGATGCGCCAGGCTCTGGCACGCCAGCCGCTGCTGGCGCAAACCGAGGGACTGACGGCCGCGCAGATCATGGAACAACTCGGGCGGCCGGGCATGGCGGCGGAAGGCCGCTTCTTCCCGGATACCTACACGGTGGCGAAAAAATCCAGCGATCTGGCCGTGCTGCGCCAGGCCATGCGGGCCATGGACAATATGCTGGAAGCCGCCTGGAGCCAGCGCGATCCTGCCACGCCCTTGCGCACGGCCGAGGAAGCCCTGATTCTGGCCAGCATCGTCGAGAAGGAAACCGGGCTGGAGAGCGACCGGGGCAAGGTGGCCGGGGTGTTCACCAACCGCATCCGGCGCGGTATGCGCCTGCAAACCGACCCCACGGTGATCTACGGTCTGGGGCCGGACTTTGAAGGCCGCCTGCGCCGCCAGCACCTGGACACCGACACGCCGTGGAACACTTACACCCGTGCGGGCCTGCCCCCCACACCGATTGCCATGCCCGGCCGTGCCTCGCTGCTGGCCGCCGTGCAACCCGAAGCCACCACCGCGCTGTACTTCGTATCGCGCGGCGATGGCAGCAGCCAGTTCAGCGACAGCCTGCCCGAGCACAACCGCGCAGTCGATCGCTACATCCGGGGACGCTGATGCCCACCTGCCACACTGCTGCGCCCACCCCCGCCAGAAAAGGGCTGTTCCTGAGCATCGAGGGCATTGACGGCGCAGGCAAATCCTCGCATCTGGCCACCATCGCCCAGGCCCTGGAAGCCGCTGGCCACACCGTGGTGCTGACACGCGAACCCGGCGGCACGCCACTGGCGGAAAAAATCCGCGCCTTGCTGCTGCACGAAGGCATGGATGCCCGCTGCGAAGCCCTGCTGGCGTTTGCCGCCCGCCGCCAACACCTGCTGGAGACCATCGTGCCCGCTCTGGAGCAAGGACACACGGTGGTGTCCGACCGCTTCACCGATGCCACTTTCGCCTATCAGGGCGCGGGCCGGGGCGTGGACTGGGTGGCACTGGAATGGCTGGAGCAATGGGTGCAGACCACACCAGCCGCAGACAGCCCACACTTCCAGTCGCCGGACTGCACCCTCTGGTTCGACCTGCCCCCGGCGATTGCGGCCGAACGCTTGCAGAAGGCCCGCACCCCCGACCGTTTCGAGGCGCAGACGCTGGCCTTCTTCACCAACGTGGCCGCTGGCTATGCCCGCCGCGCCCAGCAGGCTCCCGAGCGGTTCTGCCGCATCGATGCCCACCAGCCCATTGCGCAGGTGGCCACTCAGGTGCGCCAGTGCCTTGCGCAACGCGGCTATCTGTCCGGCCCCACCACGCCGCCTGTGTACGCATGAGCAAGACCACCTCCACCCCCATGAACGCTGCGGCGGCCACCACCAATGCCGCTGACATGCCCTGGCTGGCACGGCAAGCCAGCCGCCTGCTGCACCAGCCCGGCCACGCATTGCTGCTGCAAGGCCCCTCGGGGCTGGGGCAGTTCGGGCTGGCCTTGTATCTGGCGCGTGCCTGGCTGTGCGAATCGCGCCCGCCCGATGCACCGGCGGCCGCGCCCTGCGGCCACTGTGCCGGTTGCCACGCCATTGCCGTGCGCACCCACCCCGATCTGCTGGTGCTCATGCCCGAAGCCCACCAACTGGAACTGGGCTGGACGGTGGACAGTGGCGATGCCGCCGATGGCGAAGCCAAATCGACCACCAAGCGCAAACCCAGCCGCGATATTCGCGTCGATGCCATGCGCCAGATGATTACCTTTTCCCAGCGCACCGATTCGCGCGGGCGCGGCAAGGTGGTGCTGGTGTACCCGGCCGAAAACATGAATGCCGTCACGGCCAATGCCCTGCTCAAGACACTGGAAGAACCGCCCGGCGGCACCCGATTTCTGCTGGTTTCCGATGCCGCCGACCGGCTGCTGCCCACCATCCGCAGCCGCTGCCACACCTGGGCCATGCAGTGGCCCGATGCCCGCGAAGCCGCCGACTGGCTGCACCGGCACGGCGTGGCCGAGGCGCAGGCGGCGACGCTGCTGCAAATCGTTGGTGGCCGCCCACTCGACGCGCTGGCACTGGCGCACAGCGGCATGAACGTGCAGGACTGGCTGAACCTGCCCCAGGCACTGGCGCAGGGCCATGCCGGCCTGCTCGCTCCGCTGCCGCCCGCGCAGGCCGTGCGCGTGCTGCAAAAACTCTGCCACGACCTGCACAGCCTGCTGGCAGGCGGCGCACCACGCTACTTCCCGCCCCAGTCCCTGACCGCGTGGCAACCCGCCACCGACGCGCCCCTTGCCAGCACCGCGTGGGCCGCGCTGGGACAATGGGCACAGCAACTGGCGCAGACCGCCCGCACCGCCGAACACCCGCTGGCTCCCGAACTGATGCTGGCCAGCCTGGTGGAACAGGCCCGAAACGCCCTACACTGGGGACGCAGGCGATAGCCTCCCATTCATTGACCCGAACCCTGGAGTTCCGCCATGTCCGACATTTCCGACACCGAATCGCGTCCGGTACGCCCCAGCGTCATCCAGCTCAACATCAAGGAAAAGGCCGCACTGTACGCCTCGTTCATTCCGCTATTCAAGGAAGGCGGCATCTTCGTGCCCACACAGCGACCCTACAAAATGGGCGACAGCATCTTCGTCATGCTCAGCCTGCCCGACGATCCACAGAAATACGCGATTGCGGGCAAAGTCGCCTGGATCACCCCGGCGGGCGCGCCCGGTGGCCGCACCCAGGGCGTGGGCGTGCGTTTCCCTGCCGACGAAAAATCGGCACAATTGCGCCATACCATCGAAAACAAACTCGGCGCGGCCCTCAATTCCGAGAAACCCACCCATACGGTGTAAGAACGCGCTCCCCCGCCCTGCCCTGCACACCATCGCCCCATGCTGACCGACTCCCACTGCCACCTGAGCTATCCCGGCCTGATCGAGAACATCCCCGCCGTACTCACTGCCATGCAGACCGCACAGGTCGGCCGCGCCCTGTGCATCTGCACCACGCTGGAAGAATTCGACACCGTCCACGGCCTGGCCATGCAGCACGACAACCTCTGGTGCTCCGTGGGCGTACACCCCGACAACGAAGGGGTGCATGAGCCTGCGCTGGAGGAGCTGACCGCACTGGCGCAGCGTCCGCGCGTCATTGCCATCGGTGAGACCGGGCTGGACTACTACCAGATGGAAGAACGCAAGGGCGGGCGCAGCATTGCCGACATGGAGTGGCAGCGCGAACGCTTCCGCACCCATATCCGCGCCGCCCGCCAGACACGCAAGCCGCTGGTCATCCACACCCGCGACTCCACCGCCGCCACCCTGCACATCCTGCGCGAGGAAGGCGAGGATGGCCGCCACAACCAGGCCGGTGGCGTGTTCCACTGCTTCGTGGAAGACCAGGACGTGGCCCGGCAGGTGTTGGACATGGGCTACTACATCTCGTTTTCGGGCATCGTCACCTTCAAGAGTGCCCGCACGCTGCAGGAGGTGGCACGCTTCGTGCCGCTGGATCGCATGCTGGTGGAAACCGACAGCCCCTACCTCGCACCCGTGCCCTACCGGGGCAAGACCAACCAGCCCGCCTACGTCGCCCATGTCGCCCACCACATTGCCGGCCTGCGCGGCATGGCCGTGGATGAGCTGGCCCAAGCCACCAGCGCGAACTTCAACGCTCTGTTTCAGGGAGTGAACGCCCCATGACCCCTGCGCCCCCGCCATCGTGGCCCTGCCCCAGCCCGCGCGCCCGCATGACCCGACGCTCCGTGCTGCTGGCCACATTGGCAGGGATGGCAGGGCTGCTGCCCCCCGTGGCACGGGGCAACGACCAGCCCGAAGAAGCCATATTCACCGCCGTCAAGCGCAACAACGGCAGGCAACTGCGCCGCCTGCTGGAAGAGCAGGCACTCAACGTCAATGTCATCGGCCCGGACGGCCAGACCCCGCTGACCCTCGCGCTGCAACTGGACAGCGACAAGGCACTGTACGCGCTGCTGGTGTCCCAGCACATCGACATCAACTTCAGCAACCGCCGCAAGGAATCGCCCCTGATGATTGCCGCGCTGACGGGCAACCTGGAGATGGTGCAGCACCTGCTGCGCCGGGGCGCGGCCGTGAACACCCCCGGCTGGAACGCCCTGCACTACGCGGCCTCGGGCCAGACCGACGAGCAGCAGGCCATCATCCAGTTGCTGCTGGTCTATCGCACGCCCATCAATGCCCGCTCCCCCAACAACACCACACCGCTGATGCTGGCCGCCAGCTACGGCTCCGAGGCCGTGGTGCAACTGCTGATCGCCAGCGGTGCCGACACCGCCTTGCAAAACGACCAGGGCCTCACCGCCAGCGACTTCGCCCTGCGCGCTAACCGCGACCGGCTGGTCTCGCGCATGCAGGAATGGGCAGCCCAGCGCGAATTGTCCGCCCGCCCCCGCTGAACGGCTGCGGCCATGTGTGACAAGCCCGTGGCCTTTTGATTACCATTAGCTATCGAGATAATCCAATCAATCTATTTGTTCAATGATGAAAACTGGGTTAATCTTCGTCTGTCGCTGAAAACAAGTCGTTTCCTGACTTTCACGGCACAGGCAGCAGGACTGCCATCGATTGCATTCATACACTCTGGAGAGAAACCGCAATGTCCCAAATCAATACCGAAGTCAAGCCCTTCAAGGCCACCGCATTCCACAACGGCAAGTTCATCGATGTGAGCGAACAAGACCTGAAGGGCAAATGGTCTGTGGTGTTCTTCTACCCTGCCGACTTCACCTTCGTCTGCCCCACCGAGCTGGAAGACCTGGCCGACAACTACGAAGCCTTCCAGAAGCTGGGCGTGGAAATCTACGGTGTCTCCACCGACACCCACTTCACCCACAAAGCCTGGCACGACACCTCCCCCGCCATCGGCAAAATCCAGTACCCACTGATTGGCGACCCCACCGGCACCATCACCCGCAACTTCGACGTGTACATCGAAGAAGCTGGTCTGGCCGACCGTGGCACCTTCGTGATCGACCCCGATGGCAAGATCCAGATCATCGAAGTGAACGCCGGTGGCATCGGCCGTGATGCACAGGAGCTGCTGCGCAAAGTGAAGGCCGCCCAGTACGTGGCATCCCACCCTGGCGAAGTCTGCCCTGCCAAGTGGAAAGAAGGCGAAGCCACCCTGGCTCCCTCGCTCGACCTGGTCGGCAAAATCTAAACCACTGCCCCATTGAGACAGACGCCTATTTCATGAGCCATGCCGGGTGCTGGTCACCCGGTTTTTTTCACCCTGAAATCCCTAGCTTGCGTCTGATTGTTGTTAAATCCACAACAATTCCACCGTTTACACCGTTTTTTAGCGCGAGAAACCTGCCATGTCGATTCTGGACGATACCCTCAAAACCCAATTGAAAGCCTACCTGGAGCGTCTGACCAAGCCCGTGGAGCTGGTCGCTTCGCTGGACGACAGCGAGGGATCGCGCCAGATGAAAGGCCTGCTCAACGAGATCAAGGCCCTGAGCACGAAAATCACCGTCGTCGAACGCCTCGACGACAACGAGCGCAAGCCCTCCTTCCTCATCACCAACCCCGGCACCATCAGCGGCCTGCGCTTTGCCGGTGTGCCACTGGGACACGAATTCACCTCGCTGGTGCTGGCCCTGCTGCAAATCGGCGGCCACCCCTCCAAGGAACCGCAAGAGCTTCAGGAGCAGATTCGCGGCCTGAAGGGACAGTACCACTTCGAGACCTACTACTCGATCACCTGCCACAACTGCCCGGACGTGATTCAGGCCCTGAACCTGATGACCGTGCTCAACCCCGGCATCACCCACACCGCCATCGACGGCGCGCTCTACCAGAAGGAAATCGACGAGCGCGAAATCATGGGCGTGCCCGCCGTATTCCTCAATGGCCAGCCATTCGGCCAGGGTCGCATGGAACTGGCCGAGATCGTGAACAAGATCGACACCAGTGCGGCCACCCGTGCCGCCGAGGCCCTGAACCAGAAAGACCCGTTCGACGTGCTGATCGTCGGCGGCGGCCCTGCTGGCGCAGCCGCAGCCATCTATGCCGCCCGCAAGGGCATCCGCACCGGCGTGGCCGCTGAACGCTTTGGCGGGCAGGTGCTGGACACCGTGGACATCGAGAACTACATCTCCGTGCCCAAGACCGATGGCCCACGCTTCGCCGCCGACCTGGAACGCCATGTGCGCGACTACGAAGTGGACATCATGAACCTGCAACAGGCCAAGCTGCTGGTGCCCACCGACAGCGGCGTGGAAGTGCGCCTGGAGAACGGGGCCAGCCTCAAGGCCAAGACCGTCATTCTGGCCACTGGCGCACGCTGGCGTTCCATGAACGTGCCCGGTGAAGAAGAATACCGCACCAAGGGCGTGACCTACTGTCCGCACTGCGACGGCCCGCTGTTCAAGGGCAAGCGCGTGGCCGTGATCGGCGGCGGCAACTCCGGTGTGGAAGCCGCCATCGACCTCGCCGGTGTCGTCGCCCACGTCACCCTGCTGGAATTTGCCGACAAGATGCGGGCCGACGACGTGCTGCAACGCAAACTGCGCAGCCTGCCCAACGTGGATGTCATCCTCAACGCCCAGACCACCGAAGTCACCGGCGCGCAAGGCAAGGTCAATGGCCTGACTTACAAGGATCGTGTCTCCGGCACAGTGAAGAATCTGCCGCTGGAAGGCATCTTCGTACAGATCGGCCTGCTGCCCAACACCGACTGGCTCAAGGGCACCGTGGAGCTGAACCGCATGGGCGAAATCGTCGTCGATGCCCACGGCAAAACCAATGTGCCGGGCGTATTCGCCGCCGGTGACTGCACCAGCGTGCCGTACAAGCAGATCGTGATTGCTGCCGGAGAAGGCGCGAAGGCAGCCCTCAGTGCCTTCGACCACCTCATCCGCACCAGCGCACCGGCATAAAACCGGCTGCCACCACCCCGGTGGCAGAACAGGGCGAAAGCGAGTGGCCCGCCACTCCAGTAGAATCGCCGCTCTGTCCACGCCCCTGTCCTGTCATGTGCAGCACGGGGGTTTTGTTGTACCTCCTTCTATTGCCTGCACACCCCACTGATGCCAACGTCCCTGCCTGCCACCGACACTGCCGTGGCCACCGCTGCGCCCAGCCCCTGGCGCATGTGCGTGGCCCCCATGCTGGACTGGACCGACCGGCACTGCCGCTACTTTCACCGCCAGCTCAGCCACCACGCCCGCCTCTACACCGAAATGGTCACCACCGGCGCGCTGCTGCACGGCGACGTGGCACGGCATCTGCGCTTCTCGGACTGCGAGCACCCCATCGCCTTGCAACTGGGCGGCAGCGAACCCGCCGACCTGGCACGCTGCGCCCGGCTGGCGCAGGAATGGGGCTACGACGAAGTGAACCTCAACTGCGGCTGCCCCAGCGAACGCGTGCAGCGCGGCGCATTCGGGGCCTGCCTGATGCGCGAGCCGCTGCTGGTGGCCGACTGCATCAAGGCCATGACCGATGCCACGCACCTGCCCGTCACCGTCAAGCACCGCATCGGCCTGGATGCGGACGAAGACTACGGCTTTGTGCGCGACTTCGTCGGCCAGATCGCCCAGGCAGGCTGTCAGGTCTTCATCGTCCATGCCCGCAACGCCTGGCTGCAAGGACTCAGCCCCAAGGAAAACCGCGACATCCCGCCCCTGCGCTATGCCGTGGCCGCACGGCTCAAGCAGGACTTTGCGCACCTGACCATCGTCGTCAATGGCGGCCTGCGCACCACCGCCGAAGTCGATGCACAGTTGCAGCAGGTCGATGGAGCCATGATAGGCCGCGAGGCCTACCACAACCCCTGGTGGCTGGCAGGCTGGGACAGCCACTTCTTCGGCAGCCCCGACCCGGCCACGGCCCGCAGCCGCGAAGCCGTGGAGGCGCAAATGGTCGCCTACATGGAAGCCGAGCAACAGCAGCACGGCACCTCCTGGTACAGCATCGCCCGCCACCTGCTGGGACTGCGCAGCGGCCTGCCCGGTGCGCGCAAATGGCGGCAGACCTGGAGCGACCACCGCCTCAAGCACCTGCCTGCACGCGCGGTACAGGAGCGGCTGCATGCCCTGCACCATGCGCACAGTACCGACTGACGGGTCTTTACACAGCGAAACATGCCCACCGCTGTTATCATTTTCGGCCGTCGCCAGCACAAGTCATCCTTGGCTGTCTTCGCCAACCCGCACCGGCAAGTCGGCGTGGGAACTCCCTGCGATCTGCGCCACACCATCCATGCCAGCACCGCATCGTGCGTGGATACCCTCCACGTTTCTTTTTTTCACCCCCAGGGAAACCTCCGCCAAAACCCTCGATTGCCACCAAACATCAACTCATTTTTGATCGCTTTTTCTGACAATCAGACGTTTTGCACAACACCCATCTCATCCAACCAGCACACTACATGCAGTCTTCTAAATCCGTTCTCAATATCGCCGTGATCTACGATGGCAGCTTCTTCTGGCGCATCAGCAACTACTACCGCTTCAGCCACGACCGCCAAAGCCACCTCAACATCAGCGCACTGCACAACTACCTGCGCCACCAGATCGCCGCCCTCGAAACCGATGGGCGCGTGACCCAATGCCAGATTGCCGAAGCACACTTCTTCCGGGGTCGCTTCTCCCTCAAGGCCGTGCAGAACACGCGCGACCCCCTCAAGCAACTTGAGACCGACCGCTTCCAGGATCAGGTTCTGATGTGGGCTGGCGTGGTCGCCCACTACCAGCCGATGAACGAAGCCGTCTCGCCCCCCGAGGAAAAAGGCGTGGACATCAACCTGGCACTGGAAACCTACGACCTGGCCATCCACAAGCAATTCGACGTGGTCGTGCTGTTCTCCGGCGCATCCGACTTCGCCCCGCTGGTGCGCAAGCTGCAAAGCAAGGGCGTGCGCGTGCTGGTTCCCTCCTTCGACCTGCCCAACTACGCCAAGACATCGCAACGGCTGGTGGAAGAAGCCGCCTACCACCTGCCCTTCTCCGACCTGATCGACGGCATCCAGGAAGACGACTGCGCCGACCTGCTGGACGACCTGTTCCGCTGAGCATTGCCAGTACAGCCCAGACCCGTCCAGCAGGTCTGGGGCTGGGTGATGGGCAACCGACCCAGCCGTTGTTAGAACGTGTTTACGTTTTTAACGCAGATCGATGCGCACGACGCTTTCCATCGGTGCCAGCTCTCCCTGTTTCGGAAACTCCCGCTTCACCGACACAAACAACACCTGCCCGTCGGGCGACAACGCCAGGCTGTTGGGATGCAGCGACAGTGCAATCTGGCGTTTGATGGCATAGCTGCTGGCATCGATCACCGTGACGGTGCCGCCTTCGCGGTTGGCCACATAAACTTCATTGCGCACCGGATTGAAGCGGATGCCCACGGGCGATTTGCCCGTCTCCACCGTGTGCAGCACCTTGCCGGTCTGCGCATCGAAAACAAACAATTCACCCGCATAGGTGGATTCAGCCGCCAACAACCGCCCAGTGCGGCTGTCCCATGCCAGATTGACGAAATAGCGGCCATAGCTGTCTTCCTGCCCCGGTGGCTTGGGCACGGTGTGCAGGGCAACACGGCTGAGGCTGCGCGTATCGATGACCTCGAATGCGCCCGTGGCACCGGTGTAAAGACGCTGCGCATCGGCATCCAGCACAAGGCCGATGCTTTTGCCATCGGGCGAGCGCAACACCTGCTTTTGCGCCAGTGTTCGGCCATCCAGCACCCAGAGAATGCCACCCTTTCCGACACCGCCCACATACAGCGTGCCGGTGGCTTCATCGGCCAGCAACTGCCGGGTGCGAATGGCCTTGCCCTCATCGTTCAACAGCTCCAGCCGCGCCGTGCCGCGTACCGCGCCAGTGGCTACGTCGATGGCCGTGATGGTGCTCTCCAGCGAATGGCCCGCATAAAGAATGCCCGCCCGGTTGTCGATGGCCAGCGCGAACGGCTTGAGCGGCAGCTCGATGGTCTTTTGCAGTGCAAGGGTATTGGCATCCAGTTGGTAGATGAAGCCGCCCTTGCCGTCGCCGAAGCGTTCGCCCATGCTGGCCACGTAGATGGCATTGTTGGTGCTGCTGTAAACCAGCTCATACACGCCGCGCAGACGGGTCTGGGAGATGGCCGCAGATGGTGTGGCAGACACCGGTGCAGCGGCCGATGGTGTGGAAGGAGTCGAAGTGCAGGCCAGCAGGCAAAGCGAGGCCAGCGCGGCCGCACCCAGGCGCAGGGCGCGTTGCGGGAAGGAGGAAGATGAGATCGTCATGAGGGCAAATCCAGGAAGAAGAAAGAAAGCTCCCTTGCACTTTGCAGCCGAGGGAGCAGATGCAGGGCGTTGGCTCAGAAGTCGTAGCGCACGCCGATGTCAAAGCTGCGCGGGGTGCCCCAGGTGTAACCAAGCCCATAGCCTGAAGCGTTGGCAACGTCGGAGAAATACTTCTTGTCCAATACGTTGTTGATGTTGGCACTTACGCTCAGTTGGTTATTGATCTGATAGCGCAACATCGCATCCAGAAGCCAATACGCGGGTTGCTCGATGGAGCGGCCGTTGGAGGCAACGGTGACCGATGTTTTGCTTTGCCAACGCGTTGCGATACCGGCAGAGAGGCCTTGCAGGGTCGCGTCGCCGAAGCGATAAGTCGTGCCCAGCTTGAACTGGTGTTTTGGATAACGGCTGGCACTGCTCAGGCTGCTGCTGTTCATCGTGTAGCCGCCCTGCATTTGCCAGTTGCGCGCCACCTCGCCAGAAAACTCCAGCTCATATCCCCGGCGGCTGGCCCCCATCACTGCACGGTAGGCATCGGCTCCGCCGGGTGTCTTGCCGCCGGTTTGCTCGGCAACGTTGTCGTTTCGCATCCAGAAGTGCGCGATGCTGGCATTCAAGCGACCATCGAAGAATTCACCTTTGGTGCCCAATTCGTAGCTCAGGCCCTCTTGTGGATCCAGAGTGCGGCCTTGCTCGTCCTGTGCCGTCTGAGGGGTGAAGATGCTCGCGTAGCTGCCGTACAGAGAGATGTCGCGTGTGACATCCAGCACCAAACCTGCATAAGGCGTCAGCACGCCACTTTCGTTGTAGCCGCCGCTGCCGTACAAGGTTAAATCGCTTGCCTTGTAGCGTGTCACGCGCAGGCCGGTGATCAACTTCAACGGTTCGGCAAGGCGGAAGTGGCCAGCCGCATAGCCGTAAGCCTGCTCTCGATCATGCTTGCTCGCGCCAAAATTGTTGGAGTCGAACGTGGACTGGTTGTCGTACATGCCAGCACCCAGCAACAGCTCATGCTCGCGCCCCCAAAGGTGCAACGGCCCCTTGACATCAAGAATCAGGCTGGAGGTTTTGTTCTTGGTATCCAGGTAGCGCGTGGCCTGGGCGATGTCTTCGCCCGCGTCGTACAGCAGCATCTCCGGGATTTCAATGTTCTCGTGTGCAACCTGTACCTTGCTGGTCCAATCGTTTGCAAAACGGTGCTCCAGCCGCACGAAAGCGTTCAGTGAGTCTTGCTTGTAACCGCTCAAAGCCCCGCCCATGTTGGTCGAGCGTGGACGCGTGCCGACATACACGTCGTTCTCGTAGATGGGAATGGATGACCAGAGTGAAATGGCGCGCTCTTCGCGTTGGCGGTAGGTCAGCCCCGCTCCCAGTGTGGTATCAGGCGTGAGATCCAGTTCCACGGTACCAAACAGGGCGCGGCCTTTGCTTTCTTCGTCATCGCGGAAACCCTTGCCATCACTCAGGGTAGCAGCCAGTCGCCCACGCAATGTGCCACTGTCGTTGAGCGGCCCACTGATGTCGGCCTGCACGCCGTAGTTGCTCCAACTGCCAGCACTTGCTTGTGCACGCGCCTGAAACTCGCGTGTCGGCCGCTTGCGGACCAAATTGACGGTGCCACCGGTCGAGCCTTGGCCGGCAATCAAACCATTGGATCCTTTGAGCACTTCGATACGATCAATGTCGATCAGGTTGTCCAGTGAGAAATTGGTGCTGGTGAAATAGCTGTAGCCCGAGGAGCGTTGGCGGCTGCCATCGGTCTGCAAATTGACGCTTGCGCCGCGCGCCTGAAAGCCAACGTGGCTGCCTTGGCGCACGACGGTGATGCCCGGCGTCTGTTCCATCACATCAGTCAGTGTCTCCAATTTGAAGTCATCCATGCGCTGGCGCGTCATGACCGTGACCGATTGCGGCGTTTCGCGCAGGCTCAGGCCCAGGCCGGTAGCGGCACCGCTGGGGCCGGTCTGGGTGTAGCTGCCCGTGCCTTCGGTGGTGCCGCTGTTGTCCAGCGCAGCCGTGACCACCACTTCAGGCAAGGCATTCACCGCACTGCCGGTCGGGGTTGGGGTTTTCGTCGGTGCAGGCCGTATCACCACCGCATTGCCATCCATGTTCGCCACCAGCCCGCTGCCTGCCAGCAACTGGTTCAGTGCCTGTTGTGCCGTCAGGGTTCCAGACACAGCCGGTGCCGTTTTGCCCGCCAGCAGATCAGGGGTGGCGGTGAGTTGCAGCCCGGCCTGACGCGCCAGTTCATGGAGTGCGCTGCCCAGCGGCTGTGCAGCAATCTGGATGCGGCTGGCGGCCTGCGCCTGCACGGCCTGCGGCCAATACCCGGCCCCGCCCACGGCCAGTGCCATCGCCAAGGCCAGCGGTGCGGGCCTGAAAAACAGATTTTCAGTGGCAGTGCTGACCTTTGGTGCAGCGGTACTGCGGCGGCCCCGGCCAGGCGGGGACTTCTTCAACGAGATGCGGGCTTGCATGCAATGGTTCTCCATCCAAAAAAACAATGGGTTCTGGACTGAAGACGCACGACGGGGTTTTGTGTTGAGGTGACAACGAATGCAATTACGATTTATTACAACCCAATATCTTCTCGGGTCGATGCACACCCTGGAGCTTCACCGCCGCATCACGATCTCGGTCTTGCCATCCGCCCCGCGTATCAGGCGCACCGGCAGTACCTGTGGCAATGCGCTGGCAAAGGATGGCAGGCCGTGCAGGCTGTAGCTGCCGTGAATTCTGAGCGCAGCAACCTGAGGATCGCGGATGACAAGGTGGGTGTTGCCATAACGTTCGAACTCGGCCAGTGCCTGCGCCAGGGTTGCCCCGTCAAAGACGACGCGGCCCTGTCGCCAAGGGGCGGCATCGGTGGCGGTGGTGCTCTGGCGGGTGATCTGGCCTTGTGCATCGGTGGTGATGGCATGGCCCGCGCCCAGTTCCAGCGGCCATGTGGCGTTTTTGGCTTTCTCATCAAGGCGAGCCACATGCACATGCCCCTGTTCCACCACGACGCTGACACTGCCGGTGGTGCTGCCATCGGCAGCGGTCACCAGGTCGTTGCGCACAGAGAATTGCGTGCCGACCACGGTGATGCGCAACGGCCCGGCCAGCACATGGAACGGCTGGGTGGTGCTGGCCTGCACGCTGAACAGGGCCTGCCCCTGCGGCAATACCACTTCGCGCCGCTGGCGATAGAGGGCGACTTCGGCACGGCTGGCGGCATCCAGCCAGAGCCGACTGCCATCGGGCAGGTCGATCTTGCGCTGCTGGCCACGTTCGGTCTGGAAAGCCTGTACAAAGGTGGGTTTGCGCTGCCAGCTTTCCCAACCCAGCCAACCCGCGCCCAGCATGGTGACCATGAACAGGAGCACCGCCAGACGGGGGATGAGCAGTACCAGGGTTTCCAGCCAGCGGATGCGGGGCGGGGGTGTTCTGGATGACGGCCTGCCGATGTCCGCTGTGACTGGCCGTTGGTCAGGAGTGGGAAGATTTTGCGGCTCTGGTGGCAGGCCGCACGGCTGGCGTTCCTCGCGCTGTGGCAGGCCGGATTGGAGGGCCTGCACGTCGTCATCGGGCAGTGCGTCCATATCGCCCCAGACTTCTTCCAGTTCGGCAATGGCCTGGGCGTGTTTTTCGTCCTGTTGCAGCCAGTGTTGGTATTCGGCCTGCTCCTGGGCATTCAGCCCTTCCTGCCGACGCACCAGCCAGTGCGCGGCAGCGACTTCCACCGGGTCTTGCCCAGCGAGGAAGTCGGCCAGCCCTTCGTCATCACCAGAAGAGGCAGGGCAGGAGGAGGCAGCAGGAACGTGGCGCATGGAATGAGGCGGGATACGCTCAATGCCCGGCCACACCGGGCAGAGGAGACTGATGAAACCGCTGGTGTGCGGCCTTGCAGACCAGAATGCCGCGCACCATGTGCTGTGCCACCATGTTGCGCGAGATGCCCATGTGTTCGGCAATGCGCTGGTGCGGCCAGCCATCGAAGCGGCTGAGCACGAAGGCTTCGCGACAGCGCGGCGGCAGGCTCTCGATGGCAGCGACGATGGCCCGGGCGTACTGGGAGAATGCCAGCACGGCCTCGGGTTGCAGATGGGCAGGCAGCAGCGGCCATTCGGCTTCGGACAGATGCTCCAGTGATTCATGCTGGCGCAACTGACGGCGGCGGTGCTGGTCGATGAGGAGGTTGCGCAGTGTGCGGTACAGCAGGGCGCGCACATCCTGCACGGCATCGGTGGATGGAGATTGCGCCTGCATCAGGGCCAGTGCGCGGGCATAGGTTTCCTGCACGAGGTCGGCGGCATCATCGCGGTTACGGGTGTGCCGGGTGCAGAAGTTCAGCAGTTCCTGGTAGTTCTGGGTCGAGAGTGAATTGGCCACGCCATCCTCCATCACGGGCATGACAGAAAAAATCCGGTGGCTGACGTGGCGGCGGCTGGGCCAGTCCAAGCGGGCGAGAGGCGTATTATCCGCGAGGGATGGCACGCCGCAGAGGGTCAGGATTCGCGCACGATCTCAAAGGCCCTGACCAAGGCAATCGCGCAGTGCCTTGGCGTTGCTGCGCATCAGGTCGAAGTAGAGGTTTTCGCCTGCTGGCAACTCTCCGCCTTCCGGGTTCAGCACGCCGGTGCGCACCGGTGTGCCCTGCACCAGCGTCTGGATGATGCGCGGCTCGAACTGCGGTTCCGAGAACACACAGGCAGCCCCCAGCGACTGGATTTTCTGGCGCATCTGCGCAATGCGCGCCGCACCCGGCACCACTTCGGGGCTGACGGTGATGGAACCGCTCACGTTGAGGTGATAGCGTGCCTCCAGGTACTGGTAGGCATCGTGAAAGACGACAAACGGTTTGTCCTGCACGGGCTGGAGCAGACTGGACAGCTCACTGTCGAGTGCCGCCAGACGCTGTTGCAGCGTTTGCAGATTGCGCTGGTAGTGCTCGGCATGGGCCGGGTCGGCCTGGGT
Organism: Lampropedia hyalina DSM 16112; assembly: GCF_900129055.1. GTDB lineage: Bacteria > Pseudomonadota > Gammaproteobacteria > Burkholderiales > Burkholderiaceae_C > Lampropedia > Lampropedia hyalina. The sequence goes on along the minus strand of NZ_FQUZ01000021.1, from coordinate 4,954 downwards.
GAGGCGGGCAGCGATTTCACCTGCCAGTGCCTGCGCGTTCAGCGGGTTCAGCCAGAAGTGCAGGTCCTTGCCTTCGCCGTGGTCGTGGTCGTGGTCGTCTGCATGGTCATGCCGATCGTGCGCAGAATCGTGGTCGTGCGACTCGAAGGCTCCGCCACTGCGGTAATCGAGCAATTGCAGGCCCGGTGCATCGGCCAGCGTCACCACCTGAGCCTTGTCGCCCAGTGCCTGAAGCGGTTTTTCCAGAAACTTTTCCAGATCGGGGCCGACCCAGAACAGCACGTTGGCCTGATGAATCTGGCGGGCATGGGAGGGCCGCAACTGGAAGGTATGCGGCGAGGCATTGCCATCGAGCAGCACCTGGGGCGTGCCCACGCCCTGCATGATGGCCGCCACCAGCGAGTGGATGGGCTTGATGGAGACCAGCACCCGTGGCGCAGTCTGCCCGGCCGGGGCAGTGCGGGTGGAAGCGACAGGAGCAGGTGCAGGCACGGAAGCGGTCTGTGCCTGAGCCAGCCCGCAGGCCAGCAGCGCGAAGGCCGTCAATGTGATTTTTTTCAGTGGCATGGCGAGGAGATGAGAATCCATACAATGGAGGTCTGTTGCGGTTTTCCGACAGCATCGTCACAATAATAACTCAATATCATTTTTTCAGAGACTCTCATGGCTGCGCCGCCCTCATCTCCCTCTCATGAAGTTTTACTGTCCCTGCACAACGCCGGGGTATTGCGCGAAGGCCGCTGGCTGGTGCGGGGGGTGGACTTGAGCGTGCGCCGTGGCGAAATCGTCACGCTGATAGGCCCCAATGGCTCGGGCAAATCCAGCAGCGCGAAAATGGCCGTGGGCGTGCTGCACCCCAGCGAAGGCACGGTGCAACGAATGCCCGGCCTGCGCGTGGGCTATGTGCCGCAGAAGCTGGCTGTGGACTGGACGCTGCCGCTGACAGTGCGCCGCCTGATGACGCTGGCCGGTCGGCTGGACGATGCCGCCATCCGCACCGCCCTGGAAGCCACCGGCATCGCGCACCTGGAACATGCCGCCGTGCAGCACCTGTCGGGCGGCGAATTCCAGCGTGCCCTGATGGCGCGTGCCATCGCCTGTCAGCCCGACCTGCTGGTGCTGGACGAACCGGTGCAGGGCGTGGACTTTTCAGGAGAGATCGCGCTCTACGACCTCATTCGTGACATTCGCCAGCGCACCGGCTGCGGCATCCTGCTGATTTCCCACGACCTGCATGTGGTCATGGCCGAGACGGACACCGTCATCTGCTTCAACGGCCATGTGTGCTGCCGGGGCACGCCCCAGGTGGTGAGCGAAAGCCCGGAATACCTGCGCCTGTTCGGCCCCCGCGCCGCCCGCGCACTGGCCATCTACCAGCACCACCACGACCATGTACACCTGCCCGATGGCCGCACCCAGCACGCCGACGGCAGCATCACCGACCACTGCCACCCCGGCGACGGCCACCACCACGGCCCGGAGGATGGCACACCCCACACCCATCCCCACGCGCATCCCCACCCTCACCCGCCCGCGCCTGCGCACACCCCGGAGACCCGCCCCCATGCTCGATGATTTCTTTGTCCGCGCCCTGCTTGCCGGTCTGGGCGTTGCGGTGGTGGCCGGCCCGCTGGGCTGCTTTGTGGTGTGGCGGCGCATGGCCTACTTTGGCGACACGATGGCGCACTCCTCGCTGCTGGGCGTGGCACTGGCCCTGCTGATGCAGCTTCCCCTGCTGCTCAGCGTGTTTGTGGTGGCAGCGGCCATCTCGCTGCTGTTGCTGCTGCTGCAACGCCGCCGCGCCCTCTCCACCGACGCGCTGCTGGGCATCCTGTCGCATTCCACACTGGCCCTGGGGCTGGTGATCGTCTCCTTCATGTACTGGGTGCGCATCGACCTCCAGGCCTTTCTGTTCGGCGACATTCTGGCCGTCACCTCCGGCGACATCGCCCTGATCTGGGCGGGCGGGCTGCTGACGCTGGCCCTGCTGGCCTGGCTGTGGCGGCCCCTGCTGGCCTCCACCATCAGCCACGAACTGGCCGAAGCCGAAGGCCTGCATCCGCAACGGGCACAACTGTGCTTCATGCTGCTGATGGCCGTAGTGATCGCCATTGCCATGAAGGTGGTGGGCATCATGCTGATTACCTCGCTGCTCATCATTCCGGCAGCGGCGGCACGGCGTTTCTCGCGCACCCCGGAAGCCATGGCGGTGCTGGCGGCCGTGATGGCCATGCTGGCGGTCTCAGGCGGGCTGTGGGGGTCGCTGCAATGGGACACGCCTTCCGGCCCCTCCATCGTGGTGGCGGCACTGGGACTGTTCCTGTGCAGCCTGCTGCCGTGGCCGCAGTGGCTGCCAGCGGGCCAAAAGGCCGGAACGCAACGCCTCTGAGCATTGCGGTGCCAAGCGAGAGAAAACAGGGCAAAAGGCCGGTATATTCCTGCCTTTCATTCATTCTTACTTGACTGCCAACCATGCTCATCCAAAAAGACTCCGTCGTCACCATCCGCTACCGTCTGGACGACGCCCACGGCCAGCCGCTGCAATCGCGCGTGGAAGAAGTCGCCTACCTGCACGGCGGCTACGACAACCTGCTGCCCGCCATTGAAACCGCCCTGGAAGGCCAGGAGGTGGGTTATTCCACCACCATCGACCTGCCACCGGAAACAGGCTTTGGCGTGCGCGACGAGAACCTGCTCAAAAGCATCCCCCGCGCCGAGTTTCCGGCGGGTGTGAAAGTCGGCGGCCAGTTGCGTGGCCCGGATGCAGAAGGCAACGAACGGGTTTACCACGTCCTCAAGATCAAAGGCCAGGAAGTGCTGCTGGATGGCAACCACCCACTGGCAGGCAAGCATGTGCGCTTCGTGGTGCGCGTGCTGTCGGTACGCCCCGCATCCGCCGAGGAAGTGACCCACGGCCACGCCCACGGCGAACACGGCCACCACCATTGATTTTCTTGCGGCACAGGGCGCGCCTCAGATCAGCAAGGCCCAACAGGGCAGTCAGTTGCGGGCACTCTTGCGCACCACACCCAGTTGCAGGCCCAGCACACCCAACAGCTTGTTGAGCGTCTGCACGTTGCCACTGCTGCGTCCCTGCTCGATGTCGAGCAACGTTTTCTGGGCAATACCCGCCATGCCGGCCAGTTCCGCGCTGGTCAGGCGCATGGTGCGCTTGAGGTGCCTTACGGACTGTGGCAGCGTCCACTCCGGGTGGGCCAGCACGTCATCGATGGCCTGCTTGCGCAGCAGCAACTGCTCCGGCAGGCTCAAGGCCTTGTAGCGTTTATCCATGCGACTCCCTCCTCAGGCCAGCACCTGCATATGCTCGGCCATGTCATGCCACTGATCCTGGCAATACAGTTACAGGGTGCAGGACTTCATATCGACATTTTTCTATACAGATTGATTGATTCAATGCATTTATTTTGTATAGAAAAACACCTTTTTACAAGGAACAATGCCGTCACGACAGGGCGATCACATTATGGTTACATCGTGTTTCTTTTACCCAGTTTGCCAGTACCTAGAAAGTAGGGAGCAAGCATAGCCCACGATATCCAAGGCCAGCAAGTGCTGCTGAATGGCACCACCCGCTCGCTGGCAAGCATGTGCGCTTCATGGCGCACATGCTGTCGATACGCCCGCATCCGCATAGGAAGTGACCCACGGCCACGCCCACAACGAGCGCGAACACTGATCGTCAAATAAAATCCATCAACTCCGATGAACTGTGCCCGCATCCCCCCCAAGGCACTGTTCAGCACAATTTTGTGCTTTGCTCACCGGAAATTGAAGTTTCCCGTATAGATAAACGTTTCACCCGTCTCCTTGATAGTGAAGCGGTACGTCATTTCCACTGTCTGGCCATTTGTCTTGTTTGACCGCAGTGTAAATTCTGCAACATTACCCGGTGTAATGACCAAACCTTCATACAAGCCGTCAAATCTTGGATTGATTAATTGTGCATTCATGTTTGTGGTGGCCGATACATTAACGATCGTGTAAGTGCCGATTTCTGCCTGCAATCTAAATCTGTCAATATCCATCACATTGGATCCGCCGATAGAGACACTAGATCTAGAAGTCTGTGCATAGTAAGGCAAAGAACTTTCACCCGAACTTGAATAGAGTTTGAGTCCCTTGGCTGCTTTGATAACCACTTGTGCTGGCTCGCTATCCTGTTCACCATCATTGACAATCAAGGTTGCTACATAATCGCCAGCCACATCTGCAAGAAAACTGGGAGTCGCGGTATCTGCTTCCAAGAGAACTGCGACGCTGTTTCTAGGCCCAGACAATGTCCAGCGATAATTGAGTTTTTCTCCTTCAGCATCCGTGCTGGCTCTGCCATCCAGGAGCACATTGCTGCCCACAAGAATAGTGCTTGCACTACCCGCATTCGCCGTGGGAACTGCATTGACAGGATCTACCGTTACCACAACCCGGCTGGGCAGACTATCGGCACGGCCATCATTGACAACCAGTTCCACCACATAGGTCCCAGGCTGATCTGGCGTAAACTTCGTACTTTCTACAGTTGCATTCAACAAAGCTACCTGACTCAGGGAAGGCACTGACACCAAGCTCCATTGATAGGTCAAGGGATCCCCATCTCTGTCACTGCTGAAGTTCCCCCACATTACCGGAGGGTATAGAACACTGGATCGGCCATTTCTGGCGTTGGTTTGGAAACAGATTTCTTGCTGCCTTTCCTCCTTTTTTCAAACTCTACAGGCGACAGGTAACCGATGCCTGAATGCAGCCGGTGCGGGTTGTACCAGCCCTCGATCCAGCTAAAGATGTCGCGCTTGGCTCCTGCCTTTGTTGGCCAACTTCTCCTGTCAATCAACTCACATTCCAGACTCGCAAAAAAGCTCTCAGCCATGGCGTTGTCGTAGGCATCACCCACCGTCCCCATGGAGGGCGTTACCTTCATTTCTTTGCAACGCTGGCC
>NZ_FQUZ01000041.1 GCF_900129055.1 Lampropedia hyalina DSM 16112 | reverse complement strand
GCCAGCGTTCAATCTGAGCCAGGATCAAACTCTATAGTTCGATCTTGTTAAACTCACTCAAAACGGAATTGAAGTGGATTTGTAAATCATAAGACTTACACACTTCATGTTCTGTTCATGAGCGTTTGGCTTTCCATATATAATGGTTGCCAGGCATCTCTGCCTTTGTTCCTAAGAACTTGAGCAATTACCAAACGCCCACGCTTATCGGCTGTATGTTTTTAACGAACACCAAAGAAAACAAACTATCTAATCCGTCTTCTTTTTTAAGAACCTCACCGCGATCAGTGAAGCCCTCTACTATAACACAACTTTCAGAAGCTTTTGAAAATAATTTGAAGAATTTTTGCAAGCTCTTCAAATCAACTCTCAACCCCTCGGCACATCAGCTTAAAGCCAAACTGCCAAACAAGACTTCGAAGCGTCTTCACACTTCTTCTGTCCCGCGAAAGATCGATACTATACCACGGGTTTTCGGTAGCCTTGCCAACAAACACTGAAGAATTTATCTTCTTTTTTGCGAAAAGCACTCACATTCATTGAAAAACAATGACATGCACGTCAGACGCACACAAATTTTCTTGTGCATGCCTGTGATTGAGTGACAAAATGACATTTTAGTGACATGTTTCGATGTCGATGGCTTCATTCAAGACCCGCAGTGGGCATCTTTCTCTATTGCTTCTGCACACTCTGCCATGACGTTGCTTGAGTGCGGTCGTGCGGCATCGGATGGTCTCCCCGAATTTCCCCAAGTCTGACCACACAGAACAACCGAGCATGACCACATCCCATACCAACCCACCCTCCGACCTCAACCCTACCATCATCTCCGCGCCTGCTTCCAAGCCTCAGGCGACTGGGCGCAAAGGCGTGGCATCCAAACAGAAGACTCCTCGCAAAACTGTACAAGGTGATACTGCTCCGCTGAAAACAGGGGCTTCGATTGAGCGGTTTGAAATTGAAGATGCTCAGGCAGCCGCACAAAAGCAGTTTGAGGAAGCTGCCAGCGACATCGTGTTCAGTCAGCGACCGCTCGCATCACGCGCCAAGGAACTGCGCAGCTTGATTGAGGGGGCTTCTGCCGATGACAAGGCATTTCTGAAAGATGTGTTCCTCAACCGCACCGACAGCAGTACTGCCCGTACCCCCAATCCAGACGAGGCACTGGCCAAAAACTGGCGCGACGGAGCATATCCCTACCAGAATCTGCTGCGCCGCTCCACTTATGAGAAAGAAAAGTTCCGACTTCAGGCGGAATTACTGAAGCTACAGGCATGGGTGAAGGAGACGCAGCAGCGGGTAGTGATTGTGTTTGAAGGACGGGATGCGGCAGGCAAAGGGGGAGCCATCAAACGATTCATGGAACACCTGAATCCGCGTGGTGCACGCGTGGTGGCTTTGGAAAAGCCCAGTGCCACAGAGCAGGGGCAATGGTATTTTCAGCGTTATGTGCAGCACCTGCCCACCCATGGGGAAATTGTGCTGTTTGATCGGAGTTGGTACAACCGTGCAGGGGTTGAGCGGGTCATGAACTTCTGCACCGATGCGCAGTATCAGGAATTCATGCGCCAGGTTCCCATGTTCGAGCACCAACTGGTACACAGTGGCATTTACCTGATCAAGTTCTGGTTCAGTGTCAGCCAGGAGGAGCAGTTGCGCCGCTTCAAGGAGCGGCAGGTGCATCCCCTGAAGCAGTGGAAGCTCAGCCCGATTGACATGGCATCATTGGACAAGTGGGATGACTACACGCGTGCCAAGGAAGCCATGTTCTTCAATACCGATACAACCGATTCGCCCTGGATTGTCATCAAGAGTGATTGCAAGAAACGGGCAAGGCTCAACGCCATGCGGTATGCGCTGCGCAAGCTGCCATACAGCAACCGCGACCCAGAAACTGTGGGCAGGCTGGATCCATTGATCGTGGGGCGTGCCAACGTGATGTACGAACGCGGCGAAGACCCGAACCAGTTGCTGTAAGAACCTGTTTACGATCTTTTCATGGGGTACGTTGCCCCGTCAGGCAGGCCAGCCAGCCAGCCAAGGCAAAAAATCGGCCCCATAAAAGATGCTGACTTCTATGGGGCCTTTTCAATCGATTCAATCTGTCAGTTGGTTGCCAGATCCTTGTGCGACTTGTGCTCGAATTCTTTTTGCTTGTCCTTGAAGCGCACGACCTGACGATCCAGCTTGTCGATCAGTTCGTCCACTGCTGCATACAGGTCTTCATGGGTGGTCTTGACGTGAATATCCCCACCCTTGACCAGCATGGTGCATTCTGCACTCTGGCGTTCTTCCTTTTCCTTCGCATTTTCCAGCGACAACAGGACACGAACATCAATCACCTGGTCGAATCGCTTGGTGACACGCACCAGTTTGCTGCTGACATACTCGCGCAGGGCGGGAGTGACTTCCAGGTGGTGGCCGCTGATGGTCAGGTTCATAGTGAATCTCCTTCTGTCTGTTGGTCTGTCGATCAACCCTTGCATGAATCGGGCTGTCAGTGCCACTATGCGCCAGAGGCTGGACTTTGACAAGTATGTCCCACACCCTGCCATGTCCACTGTGGGGTGATATTTCCAAGCTCCGCTGAATTGGGCACAATGCGCGATGAAACAGCCGATAATAGCAATGGCATTTGTTCCTTTTTGGGTTGCTTTTCACCATGACCGCTGTTTCTCCTGCCCTGCACACATCCTCCCTTCAGTCCCTGCCCCTCATTGCACGCGGCAAGGTGCGCGACAATTATGCTGTGGGAGATGATCGCATCCTCATGGTTGCCAGCGACCGCATTTCCGCCTTTGATGTCATCATGGGTGAACCCATTCCCGGCAAAGGGGTGTTGCTGACCCAGATGGCTTTGTTCTGGTTTGCCCGGCTGGGCCATATCTGCCCGAATCACCTCACCGGACAGACACCGGAAAGCGTGGTCACTCCCGAAGAGATTGCGCAGGTCGAAGGGCGTGCCATGCTGGTGCAACGCCTCAAACCCATTCCCATCGAAGCCGTGGTGCGCGGCTACCTGGCCGGCAGTGGCTGGAAGGAGTACCAGCACGATCAATCCGTCTGTGGCGTTTCCCTGCCAGCGGGCCTGACCAACGCAGCCCCACTGCCTGAGCCGATCTACACACCGGCGGCCAAGGCAGAAATGGGTGAGCACGATGAGAACATCAGCTACGAGAAAACCGTGGAAATCGTGGGTGCAGAGCTGGCTGCCCGTATCCGCGACATCAGCATCGCCCTGTATCGGGAAGCTGCCGCCTACGCGCTGACCAAGGGCATGATTATTGCCGATACCAAGTTTGAATTCGGCCTCGATCAGGATGGCACGCTGGTACTGATGGATGAAGTGCTGACGCCCGACAGCTCGCGCTACTGGCCTGTGGAAGGCTACGAAGAAGCCTTCCGCACCGGCAGCAACCCGCCGAGCTACGACAAGCAGTTCGTGCGCGACTGGCTGGAGCAGGTGCGCATCAACGGCAAACCCTGGGGCAAGACTCCACCTGCGCCACGCCTGCCCCGCGAAGTCATCGAAAAAACCGCTGCCAAGTACCAGGAAGCCCTGGATCGGCTGACGGCATGAATGCATTCGAGACGATTACCCAATGGCATGAGGAATTGACGGCCATCCGCCGTGATATTCATGCCCATCCCGAGTTGGGGTTTGAAGAGACCCGCACCAGCGATCTGGTGGCGCAGAAGCTGCACGAATGGGGAATCGATGAAATCCACCGGGGCTTGGCCCGTACCGGCGTGGTAGGGCTGATTCGGGGCGCACGCCCAGACAACGGCTCGATGGTGGGCTTGCGCGCCGATATGGACGCGCTGCCCATGCAGGAGCACAACCGCTTCAGCCATGCCAGTGCGGTTGCGGGCAAGATGCACGCCTGTGGCCACGACGGCCATACCACCATGCTGCTGGGCGCAGCGCGTTATCTGGCACAGCACCGCGATTTTGCCGGTACGGTGGCCGTGGTGTTCCAGCCCGCCGAGGAGTTTGGCGCAGGCGGTCGGGTGATGCTGGAAGACGGGCTGCTGACGCGCTTTCCGATGCAGGCCATTTTTGGCGTTCACAATATGCCGGGGATTCCAGCCGGGCAGATCGCGCTGTCTGCCGGGCCGGTGCTGGCCTCCAACAGCGAATTCCGGCTGCGCATCACGGGCAGGGGCGGACATGCGGCCATGCCGCATCTGGCGATTGACCCGATTCCGGTGGCCACCCACCTGGTCAATGCCTGGCAGACCATCATCAGCCGCCACAAGAAGCCGCTGGAGGCAGCGGTGATTTCCGTCACCACCCTGCATGCGGGCGACACGTTCAATGTGATTCCCGATGCCTGTGAGCTGGGCGGCACGGTGCGCGCCTACACCACGGAAACGCTGGATCTGATCGAGACGCGCATGACAGAAATGGCAACACTGGTCTGCCAGACCTGGGGGGCCAAGGCCGACTTCCAGTTCAACCGCATCTATCCTTCCACCATCAACCATGCGGCAGAGACGGCTTTTGCCCGCGAGGTGCTGCACGATCTGGTGGGAGCGGAGAATCTGCTGGAGCAGACTCCCATCATGGCAGCAGAAGATTTCTCGTTCATGCTGGAAAAAATTCCCGGTTGCTATGCCTTCATCGGCAATGGCGATGGCAGCCACCGGCTGGACGGGCATGGCGAAGGCCCGTGCCTGGTACACAACCCCAGCTACGACTTCAACGATGCACTGTTGCCGCTGGGAGGCAGCTACCTGGCTTCGCTGGCCACGCGCTGGCTGGAAACGGAAACATATCCGAGCCAAGCGGCCACCTGACCAAGCCCTCGCAGTCAGAACTGCATTTCCACGCCCACGCCCACCGCCCAGGCCTTGCGGCGCAGGGGGTCGTCGTCGTTCTTGGGCCAGAAATGCCCCACGGTCACCGTACCGGTCAGCCAGTCTTTGTACAGGGTCTGTCGGAACGTGCCCCGCATTCCATAGTTGGAAATATCGACTGCGCCCGTCTTGCCCTGCACGATGGCTTCCAGAGCCACCAGCTGCTTTTCGTTCAGGGTCTTGAAGGGGCCAATGCCCGAGTACCACTCGAAGCCATGACTTCTGCGTGTGATGGTTCCGGTGGTGCTCCAGCGCAATGCCAGCGAGGGAGAGAAGGCGCGTTCGTAATCCAGCACGGTGGTGGCCCCGATGCTGTCGTCCACCGTCCAGAACAGGGTCTGGCGGAAATCCAGCCGGTCACGATCCGACAGCAGCCAGTGGTCGCGATAGCGTGCCTGCACATAGAAGTTCAGCCCGCCACGCACCCCGACGCGAAAATCCACATTTTTCTTCAGGTCCACCCCCAGCCCGGCAAAGAACGACTGGTCATCGCGGCGGCTTTCGCGCAACAGCAGTTGCTGGCGGCTGAAGTTTTCCGGCTGATCGGTGACTTCCTCGCGTTCGTTGTCCTGCCCCACGAAGGCGTAGGCCTGGCGGCGCAGGTTCGGCAGATCGGCCCGCAGGCGAAAGCGCACATTGCCATCAAGGCCATCGTCCTGATCCCACAAGGTATTCAGGCGCACATGGCCGGACACCTTGCCGCCGCTTTCGGCAAACGGGTCGTTGCCAAACCAGCCATCCACGGTCTTGGCCACGCTGTAGGAAAAATCATGGGTGAAGTCGCGCGTGCGCTCCAGCCAGAGTATGTCGTCGCTGCGGGTATAGGTGACCCCGGCGGTCGGAACCAATGCCGTATCCGACAACTGCTGTGCCCCAGTGGCCGTGGAAACCACGGACGCACCCACAGCCATCAGGGTGCAGGAAGCCCATGTAGAGAATTGAAGGTGTGTCATGCCGCTGTCCTGCCCTGTATCGGTTGAAGACGTTTCAAAGAATCGAAAGGGATTGTGCTGGAAATTGTACAAGTGCTCGACAAAATCCCATCGGCCATCAAATGAACCGCGCCAATAGCTTGCGGGAAGCCTTGGGCAATGCAGCCACACCGGGGATGGCGAATTGCAGGCCATTTTTGGCGGTGATGCGCAGATGCTGGCCTTCGGCATCGAGCTTGCGAATGTCGTCTTCGCTTTGCAGGTGCAAGGTGGCTTCGCCCCTGTCGGTTTCGACCTGCCAGACGCTGGGGGTCGAGAAGCTCGAAACCGAGACAATGGCGGTAATCACCGGAATGAAGTCTCGCCATGCCAGCGCGGCTTCCACAGGGGCACGCTGGGAGGGTGGCAGGTCATCCAGTCGCTGGATATAGGCTTGCTCCCGGCCGTGGGCATCCACGAGGCTGATGCACTCCCGTGGAGCCGACAGGCTGAAGGATGCGACGGGTTGCACGGCCACGATGGTATCTGGCCCACTGGGGCGGCACAGCAGCAACTCACCGTGGTCACTGGGTCGAAGCTGGACGCGCCCTTGAGGGTCTGGCAGCATGACCAGATCAGGATTGGCGGGCAGGTTGGCGGTCATGCGTGGTTCTCCTTCTTCATCAGATCGTGAACACGTTCTCAGACACTGAACGTAGGCGATCATTGCCCGCAAATCCTGGCATTCTCGCATCAGGGCGTACCTAGAACAAATATCCAGCCATACGAAAACCGTTCATTCTGTGTGAACTCCAGCCTGCTTCCAGTGGGGATACACGGAATTTTTGCAAGGTTTGCGCAGTGCCTTGGCAACTTTGCATACACTCGGGCTTCTATACGAGGCCATGCAGCGCAGGTGGCCATGACCATTTCCATGCTATCGTGCGCGCTGCCTATCACACGATCACGCCATCACAAGGATTCAAGCCCATGTCCATTCGCGCTTCTCAATCGGCTCTTTGTATTTTGCTGGCTGGTTCGGCTTTTCTGAGCGGCTGCGCCCCACTGCTGGTGGGCAGTGTGGTCACTGCCGGAGTGGTCGCCACCGACCGCAGAACATCCGGTACCCAGGTGGAAGACCAGGCCATCGAGCTGAAAGCCGCCAATGCTTACCGAGAGCACATCACCGAGGGCTACCACATCAGCACCAACAGCTACAACCGCCATGTGCTGCTGACCGGCGAAGTTCCCACCCCACAAGACCGCACACGGGCACAGGAAGTGGCACGGCAAATCGAGAATGTGCGCAGTGTGCGCAACGAGTTGGTCGTCGGCCCCAGTTCAACCCTGTCACAACGCTCCAACGACCTGCTGACTTCCAGCAAGGTGCGCAGCCGCATCATCGGCACGGAAAACCTGCCATCGAACTCCCTGCGCATTCACACCGAGCGGGGCGTGGTGTATCTGCGCGGACTGGTGACACGGCGCGAAGCCGCTCTCTCCACCGAAGTGGCACGCACCACATCCGGGGTGCAGAAGGTGGTGCAGTACTTCGAGTTCATCTCGGAAGAAGAAGCTGCCCGGCAACAGGCCCAGTTGCAGGACACCACACCAGTCAAGCCTTACAGCGGTGAGCACAATCCAGCCGACTTTGACGAAACTCCACAGTGAGTCGGAAGGGCACACGATGATGGCCCAGGCCGGGCCATCATCGTGTGCATCGTGACGGCTCAGGCCAGTTGCTGGCGCATTGCGTCGATCACATCCCGGTAGCTGCTGGCACCGAAAATGGCACTGCCAGCCACAAAGGTATCGGCTCCGGCATCGGCTGCGCGGCGGATGTTGTCGATCTTGATACCGCCATCCACTTCCAGCCGGATGTCCTTGCCGTGGCGGTCGATCTTCTCGCGTACCTGCTCGATCTTGCGCAGTGCCGAATCGATGAAGCTCTGGCCACCAAAACCAGGGTTCACGCTCATGATGAGCACCAGATCGATGTCGTCCAGCACCCATTCCAGAATATCCAGCGAAGCAGCCGGATTGAAGACCAGCCCGGCCTTGCAGCCCTGGGCGGTGATGGCCTGAATGCTGCGATGCACATGGGTGGAGGCATCGGGGTGGAAACTGATGAGATCCGCGCCTGCCCTGGCAAAGGCAGCGGCCAGATCGTCCACCGGCTGCACCATCAGATGCACGTCCACCGGCACGGGCTGGCCATCCGGGGTGCGGGCATGGGGCTTGATGGCCTGACAAACCATCGGGCCAAAGCTGAGGTTGGGAACGTAGTGGTTGTCCATCACGTCAAAATGAATCCAGTCTGCACCGGCGGCAATGACGTTTTGCACCTCTTCGCCCAGACGGGCAAAGTCGGCAGAGAGAATCGAGGGGGCTATGCGGTAGGTATGGCTCATGCCCGCATTGTCGCAAACCTGCCCCGGCCTTGCAGCCCCGCGAAAGGGTTTTCGGCGACAATTTTCCGTTTTCGATATAGCCAGCACCATCACCGCCATCTGTTCTGAATCTTTCCAAGTCGTTGTTTGCCATGCCCCAGACCCCGCCTCCGTTGTCCATCACGGTATCCGTGAGCTTTCAATCCGATTCGTCCCAGGTGGAACGGGGCGATTACCGCTTCTCCTACCGCATCCGCATCACCAATACGGCCACGATGGCCGTGCAGATCGTGGGTCGCCACTGGCTGATTCACAATGCCCACGGTGAACAGCAGGAGGTTCACGGTCTGGGCGTGGTGGGGCAACAGCCCCTGCTGGCGGTGGGCGAGACCTTTGAATACACCAGCGGCTGCCACCTGAGCACCGCCACCGGCACCATGCAAGGCCGCTACCTGTGCGTCACCGAAACGGCAGAGGCATTTGAGTGCCCCATTCCGCTGTTCGAGCTGAACGCACAGGGACACACCACCCCCACCCCCGTGTGGCCGGACGAACCCGCCGACCCCGCTCAACGGGTGCTGCACTGATTCACCTCCACTTCCTTTTTCCTGACCTTTCACCCCACCACCGTCGATATGGGCGAATTTGACCTGATCCAGCAGTTTTTCCAATCCCGCAGCCGGGAGCTGTTCCCTTCCTTCCATGCCGATGGCTCTGCGGCATTCGCACAGATCGTGCAGGGCATTGGCGACGATTGCGCCATCGTCCAGCCCCCGGCAGCCATGCAGTGGGCCATCTCCAGCGACATGCTGGTGCAAGGGCGACATTTTCTGCCCGATTGCGATCCGTACCGGCTGGGCCACAAGGCACTGGCAGTGAATCTGAGCGACCTGGCAGCCGCTGGCGCACAGCCGCTGGGCTTCACGCTGGCAATGGCATTGCCAGCGGCCGATGCCGCATGGCTGGCCCCGTTTTCCGAAGGGCTGCTGGCACTGGCCGCCGAACACCGCTGCCCGCTGCTGGGCGGCGACACTACCAAAGGCCCGCTGACACTGAGCATCACCGTATTCGGACAGATTCCAGCCGGGCAGGCCTTGTTGCGCAGTGGAGCCAACGTGGGCGACGATATTTACGTCAGCGGCTGCGTGGGTGAGGCACGACTGGCCCTGGACGTGCAACTCGGGCATGTGCCCATCGACAACCCCGTGCTGCGCCAGCACCTGATCGACCGCATCGAAATGCCCCAGCCCCGCCTGGCCCTCGGTCAGGCCCTGCGCGGGCTGGCCACTGCCGCCATTGACCTGAGCGACGGGCTGATGGGCGATCTGGGGCACATACTGAGTGCCTCGGGCGTGGGCGCGCAGGTGGTGGCCGATGCCGTGCGCCAGACTTCCACCATCTGGCACGACCCACAACTGGCCGCCTGGAGCCTGGAGCGGCAAAACCACTACGGGCTGTCGGGTGGCGACGATTACGAACTGGCCTTCACCGCACCCGCATCCTTGCGGGAGCAGGTGGCCCATGCTGCCCGCCAGAGCCACACACCCGTCCACCGCATCGGCCAGATCGTGGCGGGAGAAGGCATCGAACTGCGGGATGCGCACGGGAACGCCCTGCCCCATGCCATCCGCTCATTCGACCACTTCAACGAATAGGCGCGCCGCCTACCCTCATCAAGAAGCCTTGGATGCGTGGTCTGGGGCTGCTCTTTGCGCCCACTTCTGGCTGTTGGGGGTTCCGGCGGCCATTTCGCGTGCCCTGGCACGCAACTGTTCCCGGTATCGGGCAGGCAGGCCGCGCGAGCCGTCGGCCTTCACCTTTTGCAAGCGCGTGTGCTCGGCCAGCACCTTGGCGGCATAGCCACCGTCGCTGGGCAGCTTGGCCGCCCCCACATAGCAACGCAATCCGGGCTGCACGCCGCCAAAGCGACGAATGCAGTCCTGCAAAATCACCGCTCCCACTTGCAGGTTGGTGAGCGGATCGAACGCCGCATGCTTGCCACCGAACAGGGCATATTTTTCCTCGTGCACCGTGGTCATGACCTGCATCAACCCCTGCGCCCCCACCGCACTCTGGGCGAACGGGTTGAAGCCGGATTCAATCGCCACCACCGAGAGAATCAGCGTCGGGTCCAGCCGGTACCGCTCCCCCAGCGTATAGGCCTGTGCCACCAGTGCCCCCAGCGGCTCGGGAGCAACCCGGTATTTCTTGCTCAGCCAGTAGGCCACGGCCGCCTGCTCCTCGGTCAGGTCCAGCCAGTTGATGGCCGTGGCGCGCTCGTGTGCCTGGGGCTGGATGTCCAGCCCGGTGCTGGCCACCTTGCGCTCATGCAGCAAGCCATAAAGCCACGATTCGGCAGAACTGCGCAGACCCGGTTGCAAGGCCAGCACCACCAGTGCCAGCACCGTGGCCGTGCCATACCACACCGTGGTCTTGTGCGCCATGCGCACCATCTTCCTTACCCAGAAAACCAGGCCGGAGGAACGGCCCGCCGGGCGAAAAGTCATTGTCGAAGCATTCATCATTTCTTCTGGCCGCTCATGCCGCGCACCAGCCTGTTGTCGCGTGTGCCGATGGCCGCAGCCCGCACACCTACCGATTGGAGCCTGCGCCAGCCCATGGCTCGCGCGGCATACCCGTGTCCATTGCGGCCACGGCCCACCAATCCCCTGTCTGCCATCAAGAGACACCATCCATGCGCGCCATACCCATGACCCGTGGACAGCCGACAATCAGCGGCGGAGGCGCAGACACCACCCACCGGTCTGGGGCACGAAGAAATGCCCGGTTGAAGGGGCCAGAAAACGCTGTCGGCGCAGTGTCTGGCCCGGCAACTTGTGGTTGCTGCCGACTATTTTATGAAAAAATTATATTAATTCAATTATTTAAAATTCATTCAATATAACTTTTATATATTTATGATAATGATCGGGACGAATTTGCCACGCAATTGCAGTTCTGAAACAGCAGCACCATGCAGGCCAGCACAGCCATCAGAGGCAACCCCTGCATTGATTTCCCCCCTCCCAATCACAGCGTATCGCACCACAACCGGAAAAACCCTGTATTCTCAAAAATCTCGCAAATTCAACAGGATAGGCATATTTCACAGTCGGCTCCAGCTTAGAACAAGACCGCTGCATCCTCCACCCTGCACCCCGTATCACCGCCGAGACCCATATGGGAAACAGGCAACGGCCACCAGCCAGCCATCGCACTTGTGCCTCTGGGCACCAGACGCATGGCGGTTTTTTCCAGTTTTTTGCCGCAACTGTTGTAAAACTGCCGATCTTTTCATTCACGCCTCCCAGATGAACACCACCCCCACCACCCCTTCGCTGCACATTGCCACCTGGAACGTCAATTCGCTCAATGTACGCCTGCCGCAGGTGCTGCAATGGCTGGCCGAGAACCCGGTCGATGTGCTGTGCCTGCAAGAACTGAAGCTGGTGGACGAGAAATTCCCCCATGCCGAACTGGCCGCCATAGGCTATGCCGCCCAGGCATTCGGCCAGAAAACCTACAACGGCGTGGCGATTCTCAGCCGCCTGCCGCTGCACGATACCATGCGCAACATTCCCGGCTTTGCAGACGAGCAGGCGCGTGTCATCAGTGCCACAGTCGATGCCAGAACGCAGGGCGAAATCCGCATCATCAACGGCTACTTTGTGAACGGACAGGAGCCGGGCAGCGACAAATTCCAGT
Source organism: Lampropedia hyalina DSM 16112 (assembly GCF_900129055.1). Classification (GTDB taxonomy): domain Bacteria; phylum Pseudomonadota; class Gammaproteobacteria; order Burkholderiales; family Burkholderiaceae_C; genus Lampropedia; species Lampropedia hyalina. Next base: position 13,414 of record NZ_FQUZ01000041.1, on the reverse strand, counting down.
ACAAAATGCAATGGCTGGAGCACCTCCATGCCCTGGTGCACGAACAACTGCGCCTGCACCCCCGACTGGTGCTGCTGGGCGACTTCAACATCACCCCCGACGACCGGGACACCTGGGATCCGGTGGGCCTGAAAGACACCATTCACCACACCGTCGAGGAGCGTGCCGCCTTCCAGTCACTGCAAGCCCTGGGGCTGCACGATGCGTTCCGGCTGTTCCCGCAGGCCGAAAAAAGCTTTTCCTGGTGGGATTACCGCATGCTGGGCTTCCAGAAAAACCGGGGGCTGCGCATCGACCACATTCTGGTCAGCAATGCCCTGCAAGCGAGCGTGACGCAATGCAGCATCGACCGCGCGCCCCGCAAATACCCCAAGCCCAGCGACCACGCGCCTGTCATCGTCACGCTGGGTTAAGAAGAATGGCACTTACTGAACGCCGTCATTCCGGCGAAGGCCGCAATCCAGTGACGACATGGAGAAAAAACACGTTCGTTTCTCTTGGCTTGCTTTGTCACTGGATTCCGGGTCAAGCCCGGAATGACGGGAAACAGGTCTAAGTAAGTGCCATTCGGGTTAAGAACGTGTTTACGATCTCAAGCCTGCCATCATTCAGGTTCACCCCCACGCTCTCCATGCTGGTGACGTTCATTGCGTCTATCGTCACTCTCCGGCCAATGCGGCAACCGGCCTGAGCCGCGCCGCCGCCCTCGCTGGCATCCACCCGAACACCAGCCCCGTCGCCAGCGCACACCCGAACGCCAGCAGCATCGCCCGAACCGAGAACACCACCGGCACCCCCAGCAGCATCAGCACCGCACCGATGCCCATGCCCAGCACCAGCCCAATGGCCCCACCGGTCAGCGACACCACCACCGCCTCACTCAGAAACTGCCTTTGAATGTCGCTCTGCCGCGCCCCGGTTGCCATGCGAATGCCAATCTCCCGGGTGCGCTCCTTCACGCTCATCAGCATGATGTTCATCACGCCAATACCGCCCACGATCAGGGAGATGCCAGCAATCAGCGAAAGCAACAACGCCTGCTGTCTGCTCGCCTCGTTCTGTGCCCTGACTCGCACCGCATCGTTGAACACGCGGAAGTCTCTGGCACCCCTTGCAAGCTCCAGCGCATTGCCAATGCCGATGACGGTTTGATCCAATTGCGCGAGATCCCCCACACGCAACTGAACCGCCCCGGCATCCTGACTGCCCCAGAGCCGATGGGCGGCCGAGGCAAAGGGAACCATCACCGTATTGTCCTCCTCATCGTCGCCCGTCTCCTGCAACACCCCGATCACCCGGAATGGCAGGCCATTGATCTGGATGTACTGCCCCAGTGGATTGATGGATTCATCGGGAAACAGCCTCCCCCGTGTCCCAATGCCCAGCACCACCACCGCTGCCATCTGCTCTTCATCCTCTCTGGTGATGTAGCTGCCCGACTGCATGCGCAGGTTGAACACCTCCATGCCTTCAGAGCCAGTGGCCAGAATCCAGGTGGAGAACGACTGTTCACCCGCCACCAAAAGCCCTTGCTGCGGGTTGAACGGCACGATGGCCTGCACATTCGCCACTTCCCGCACCGTCTCCACATCCACCAGCGACAAACCGGCGTTCTGGCCGTGGTTCGGATCGGTATCGGGCCAGACCTGCACGCGGTGCACGCTGCCGAAGGCGGCCAGATTGGAAAGCGTGGCTTCCGATGAACCCTTGCCCACAGCCATCAGCACAATCACCGAAGCCACCCCGATGACGATGCCCAGCAGGGTCAGCAGCGTGCGAAAGCGCGAGACCCACAGCGTGCGCCAGGCACTGGCGAAGGCTTCGGCAAGACCGATGGCATGACCCGAGTCCGTCATTGCGGGCTGAACCCGCAATCCAGTCACTGCCGATGAAGAAGCAACGGCAGAGCCATGAGATGTACCCTCTGGATGCCGGATCGAGTCCGGCATGACGGGAATGCGGTCTTCGACGATGCGTCCATCGTGAATACGCACCACGCGCTTGGCTTGTGCCGCCACCTTTAGGTCGTGCGTGATCAGAATCACCGTATGTCCAGCCTCGGCCAGTTCGGAGAGCAGCTTCATTACCTCCATGCCGGTCGCACTGTCCAAGGCACCAGTGGGTTCATCGGCCAGAATCACCTGCCCGCCATTCATCAAGGCACGGGCAATCGAGATGCGCTGCTGCTGCCCGCCTGAAAGCTGTTTGGGGAAATAGTCCAGCCGCTCACCCAATCCCAGACGGGTCAGCAAGGATGCAGACCGCTCGGACCGAACAGAAGCATCCACCCCCGCATACACCGCAGGCACCTGCACGTTGTGCGAGGCATCCAGCGTGGGGATGAGGTGATAGCCCTGGAACACAAAGCCAAACGCTTCACGGCGCAACTGGGCCAACTGGTCGGCTGAGAACGCAGCAATGTCCTTGCCTGCAAACCGATACGAGCCGGAAGAAGGTTGATCCAGACAGCCCAGGATGTGCATCAGCGTGGATTTGCCCGAACCCGATGCGCCGACGATGGCGATGAACTCGCCCGCGCCAATCGAAAGGTCAATGCTGTGCAGCACCTCTACCGCTGGCGTGCCATCCTGGCCGCCGTAGCTCTTGCGGATATTGGCAAGCTCGATCAATACTGTGGTCATGCCAATGCTCCACATCCTTTGGAATCCTTACCATTGCACTTTTTTCTGACAAATCTACAATCATCAGAAATATCATCAAAGGAGCGAAAAGCCATGCACGCCACCATTACCAGCAAAGGCCAGATCACCTTGCCCAAGGCCATCCGAGACCAGCTTGGCCTTGCCGAAGGCACACGGCTGGATTTCGACATCGTCGATGGCACGATTCGCGCCCGCCCCGTCAGCCGCACTGCACTGGACATCTTTGGCGCGCTGCACGAGCCGGGCCGCAAACCCGTCAGCGTGCAGGAAATGGAGCAGACCATCGAGGCTGAAGCCAACGTCAGATTCACCCAGGCCAGCCACAGCCAAGGCAACAACGCATGATTGGCTTCGATACCAACGTGCTGGTGCGCCTGCTCGTCAATGACGACGCAGCGCAGGCGCAGGCCGTGCGCCGTTTGCTGGAACCAATCAACGACACGCCGGAAGCCGTCTTCATCAGCGATCTGGTGATTGTCGAAACGCTGTGGGTGCTCAAGGCCCGCTATGGCATGGGCAAAGCCGCCCTGGCCGGCGTGATCGATTTGCTGCTGTCCGTCAAGACCTTTGCCTTCGAGCATCGCGCCACGTTGGAGCAAGCCGCCAACGCCTTTCGCCACGGCAAGGCAGGATTTGCAGACTGCCTGATCGTGGCACGCCACCGCCGTCTGGGCTGCCAGCACACCGTCACGTTCGACAAGGCTCTGGCGAAACATGAGGGTGCGAAACTGCTGCCCATCAGTGGTTGAGATGCGTCTAAACGGCGCCATCCAGCGCGTCCGCAACGTCACCACCGCAACCTCCGGCTGCCACGCTGCTCGGTGATGTCGGTCACCAGCAAGTCACCTTCACGCAAGCCTTCCAGCACAGCCGCATTCAGCCGGTCGCGCACACCAATGCGCACGTTGCGCTCGGTGATTTGTTCACCTTCCATCACCTGCGCCGTGTAGCTGTCTGCCTCGCCCGTGGGCTTGAGCACTGCCAGCGGGGCCAGCAGTACGTCATCGGCTTCGGCCGCCACAAAGAACACCCGTGCGCTCATCTGCGGCAGCAAGGCGGCGTCATCGTTCGCAACGTCGAACAAGGCCGTGTAGTTCACCACCTTGCTGTTGCTCGCGTGTAGCCCGCCTTCGCCCGAACCCGCAGAAGGCGGCGCAGGCAGAATCTGCCGCACCGTGCCATTCCAGCGCCGGGGTTTGCCGCCCACATCTTGCAAGCCCAGGGTGGTGAAGTACACAGGCATACCGGCCTTGACCTTGCCCATGTCGGCTTCGGAGACTTCCGTCCACACTGTCATTTGCGAGAGATCGGCCAGCCGCAACAGATTGGGCGTCTGGTAGGTGGCATTCAGGGTCTGGCCTTCACGGGCTTCCAGTGAGATCACCGTGCCATCCATCGGCGCGAAGATGCGGGTGTAGCCCAGCAGGGCTTCATTGCCTGACAGCGTGGAACGTGCGCCATCGATCTGTGCCTTCAAACTGGCAATGCGCGCCTGCACCATGCGCAGGTCGGCAGCAGCGGTTTGAAAGCTCTCGCGGCTCACGGCATCGCGTTCGACCAGCACCTTCTGGCGGTCGGCCTTCTGGCGCAGCAGATCGCGGGAAGCTTCCTGCTCCAGCAACTGGGCTTGCAGGCTGGCCAATGCAGCGCGGTCTGCAGCAACCGTGGCTTGCTGGATAGCTGGGTCAATCTCCACCAGCAAATCGCCTTGCCGCACCACATCACCAGCGGCAACCGCAATGTGCCGAATCTGGCCCGATACCTGCGCGCCCACATCCACATAGCGGTGCGGCTGCAAGGTGCCGGGGGCGGTCACGGCCTGCTCGATGCGGCCGCGCTCGACAGGGGCAGTCTCGATTACCTGCTCAGTGCGGAAGAAGGCGTGCCAGAGTAAAAAGGCGATTCCTGATAGTGAGCAGGCAAAGAAAAGCCAGCGCACTGCGCTGGATACGCGGTGCTGTTTTAGCAAAAGAGGCTCCGGTTACGAGTACGCGTCAAAGCGCATTCAGATCAATGCGAACCACGCTCTCAGCCTTGCCCGCCTTGCGCCTAGCCTCATCGTTCTTGACCGAGACAAACAACACATTGCGCGCCTCATCCAGCGCAAGGCTGTTGGGGTGTGCGGGCAGGTCGATGGTGCGCACCAACCGGAAATCCGTCGTGTCGTAGACAGAGACCGAGCCTTTGCCCCCATCACCCCGGTTGCTCACATACAGACGTTGGCGTTTCCCGTCTTCCACGATTGCCAAGGATGGTGCCGCCGCCGCAGCGGTGGTGAAGCTGGCAAGCTCTGCCCCGGTTGCGGCATCGAACACGGCGGTGCGTGGCAAGTCGCCCATCACGCGCTGGTTCGGGTAGTTCTTGCGGAAAGCTTGCTTGTCTTCAACACCTCCGCTATCTGTGGCGTAGAGGTAGTTTCCATCAGTGCTCAGTGCCAAATTGAAAAGGCGTGTGCCCGTATTGACTTCAAATTCACCTGTGATCGCAAGAGAGTTGATGTCTACCAGTTTGATTAACCCTTCGCCATTGCCTACCAGCACCCGATTGCGGGCATCGTCTACGGCTACGCCGATACCGTAGAAACCGAAACCGGGAATCGTCTTGATCACCTGTAACTTCTCTGTATCCAGCACAAACAGCACGCTGTCCGCGCCGGGATCGCTGACGATACCCGGCACATACAGGTGCTTGCCAGAGGCATCCAAACGCAGTGCGCGCACATGGTAGGGAAACTTGTCAAAGCCAGGCGCGAGCGCAATGGTTTCAATGAGACGGTTATTGGCCGTATCCACTACGCTGACAAACCCCTCGCCTCCATGACCGACGTACAGCCGGTCGTTCGCATCATCCAGAGCAAGGCTGAAACCGACATGTGGCAATACGATTTCGCCTTGAACCGCCAGGGTGTCAGAGTGAATGCGAAGCACTCGTGATTTGTTGTCATCCTTCCAGTCAGGCGCAGCAACGAAAACGGCTTTTTGGTGAATTGAATGAATTAATTCATACACCGCAGGAGCTAAATCAGCTTCAGTAGCTAAATGCTCGGCAGTCGTTGTGGCAATCAGTTTCGATTCATCAACCTTGGTCAGGGTTTGTGAAGAATCGCAACCAGCCAGCACACCCACGGCCATCATAGCAATTATTTTAATTCGCATATGCTTCATTATCTTCCCTATTGGTTAGAACTGATATTTCAGAGTTGCCGTTAGATTGCGCTCGGCACCGTAAACATGATCTCCTGGACTTGTTCTATAATTTTTGTTGAATGCATTGTTTAAATTTATCAATACACTCAATTGATCACTGAAAGCGTAACGCCCCATGAGGTTAACTACTGCATAGTTCTTCTGGGTCACCAGATGGCGGAATGACTCAGGTGCAGATGAATAATAGGTTTTGCTCTGCCAGTACAACCCTCCTCCCAAAGTCATCTGTGGCATGGTTTGAGGCGTATAAGCGGTGTATAGCTTAAACATATGGATCGGTCGGTTGGTATAAAGGCGTTCGCCGTCGTTATCACGGGAGAATGTCCGAGAATAACCGCCTTGCATGCTCCAGCCACGAGCCAATTCTCCTTGAACCTCCAATTCCCAGCCACGAGTCTTGGTATCGTTTTCCGCGATATAAGCCTGTCCGCCTTCTGGTGTGATGTTGTTTCCGTCCGCAACCGCAAGATTGTCCTTGACCGTTTCAAAAACTGCGGCACTGGCATTCAATCTGCCATTGAACCAATCACCTTTCAACCCAAGTTCGTAGTTGATGCCTTCTTCGGGATCCAACAGATTGCCCGCTATATCCCTTGCGGATTGCGGATTGAATATTTCTGTATAACTTCCATAAATCGAGAGGTGGTTGGTTAGGTCGTAAACAACCCCAGCGTAGGGTGTAAATACATTGCTGTAATTTCTCCGCCCCGAACTGACGCCACTTGCACTGATGCTGCGATAATCCCAGTCACTCCAGCGGCCCCCAAGTATCAGAGCGAGATCATCTGTCGGTTTTAGACGTGTAGCAAGATAAAAACCAGATTGATTGGTTTTACCCCTTGATCCTCCAAGGTTGGAGTTATATCCGCCCCAGTCTGGCTCTGAAATCTGCGGAATTCCATTAATTATTGGGAGTTGGTAGCCCATTAAACTATCAGCTCCGTTTCCAGGCCCTTGCTTTTGAGTCAGCCTATGGCTATTGAATCCTGCAATTAAATTGTGACTTGTTCCGAAAATACTATACCGACCATTCAGAGTTGCGCTAACGGAATCTGAGTCGTACTTTAAATTATTCACAACCCTTGTAATACGTCCTGCCACATGATCCGAGCTTATCCCTACCAAATTATTTCTTTTTTGATTGAACTGACGGTCAGTATGACCATAATTTATTTTGAGCCCCCAGTCTTCATTGAATGCATGCTCCAGTGCGATCTGTACACTGCTACGTCGATTGTGCCAGTTGCTCCATTCTGCAAAAATTGCATCGTGGCGGGTAAATGGCGTCAAGGTGCTATCATCACTATATAGGACGGGAAAACCGTAACTTTCGGCACTATTGCTGCGCTCGTTGTTGTGTTCCAGAGTTAAACTCACCAAGGTATCAGGCGTCAGATCCGCCTCGACCACGCCATATACGGTGTTTCTTGCTCCCTGATAGCGACTGATCCAAGAGGAACTTTCATCATAGAGTCCAACCAGTCGGCCGCGCACAGTACCACCCCGATTCAAAGGCCCACCCACATCGGCCACCACGCGACGTTTATCCCATCGACCAAGACTACCTTCCAAAGAACCCTGGAATTGATGAGTTGGTCGTTTGTGTGTAAGACCAACGCTGGCACTGGGGTCGCCAGCACCAGTCAGCAAACCAGTTGCACCGCGCACCACTGCCACAGAGTCATAGATTGCCGTATCAAAAGACGTCATGCCGACGCCCGAACCGGTAAATGTGAACGCCGCACCCGATGTTGGCAGTCCATCGATCTGGTAGCTGCTGACGGCGAAACCGCGCGAATAAATGCCGGAATAGCCACCAATGTCTGTGCCAGAGCCTGTGTTGGATAAATAGAGCCCAGGTGTCTGCTGTGCCACATCGGCCAACGAGTTCAGTTGTTGATCATCTATACGCTGACGTGTGAAAACTGTTACCGATTGGGGTGTTTCTCGCAGAGAGAGGGAGAGGCCAGTGGCTGCGCTGGTGCTTTCTGTGGTGTAACTGCCCGTGCCTTCGGTTACGCCCAATGCACCCGCCGTCACCACCACTTCCGGCAAGGTCGCCACGTCACCCCTGCCACTGCCTCTACCCGGCGCAGTCACCGTCACTTCCGGCAGCATCTCTACTGCCCGCAACGCATAGCTGCCATTGCCTTGCCGCACCGCCTGCAGGTTGTGCCCGCTGAGCAGTGCATCAAAGCCACTGGCCACGCTGTAGCTGCCATTCAAACCACGGCTTTGCCTGCCTTGCACCAGGGTGCCATTCACCGTCAGTTCCACCCCCGCTGCGCTGGCAAAGGCACGCAATGCCTCGGCCAGCGAACTGGCGGGGATGTTGTAGCTTTTCACCTGCGCGGGCTGGCTGGCCTGCGCGCTTTGCGCCGCCTGGGCGTGAGCGAATTCAGGCGCAAGCAGCAACCCCATCGCCCCCGCAGACAGGCTCGCCAGCAAAGCACACTGCGCCGCAATGGCCAGCGCACGCGGCTGGTGCGGTATGTGGGCGGCTTGCGGCTGTGCGCTGGTGCATGGGATGAGGCTGACTCTGCGGTGTTGAGGCGCGCTGGCGCGACGTTGCAGCATGGTGAAGCTCCTTTTTGCTCGGATGATGGGTTGGCATTTGTTGCCCTCTCATCTTGTTTTCCGAACGAACGCGAAAAAGCCTCAATGTTTTTTTGTAAAAAAACGAAACAACATGCCTTTGCTTATCCAGTCTCGGCTGCCGGAGCATCAAACAAGTCTGCAATCTGCTGCATGGGCAGAAACAGGCGCAGTGGCGTTTGCTGGAATGGCAGGAAGTCAAAGTGTTTGTAGAAACGCTCTGCCTCTGCATCCTTGGCATCAACGATGACTGCGATGGCACCGACTTGCAGGGCACTTTCCAGGCTGCGGCGCAAGGCATCGGCCAACAGGAATTGGCCTGCACCCTGGCCGCTGATGGTTTGATCCACCGCCAAACGCCCAAGCAAGGTGACAGGCAGGTGGTCGTAGCGCGGTAGTTTGCGAGACAGGGCTGCAGGTATCTCGGGCAAGGCGATCAGGGATGCCGAGAGTGAATAGAAGCCGCGCACGATGCCATCGTCGTCTAACAGGACAAAAGTTGCGGCGACGTGACGCTGGGCATCCTGTCTGGCCTGTTGCTGTAGATAGCGGTTGAGCGCATGGTTGCCACAGTCAAAGGCCGAGCGATCATGCACCTTGCCGAGCGGCTGGATGGCATCCAGCCCAAGACGGATGCGGCGGCTGCCTGGGTTGGCGGGTTCAGGCACTCAGCCCTCCGTCTTCTGGCGATAGCTGGCAATGGCACTGCGCAGGCGTACACCGGGCGGCGGCGGATTCAGCAGGGCGGCGACGAAAGCTTGCTGTTCGCTGCGCGTGAGCTGGATGAGTTCGTGCTCTTGCACGATGCGGGTGGCGGCGGCTTGCGTACTTTCGATCACCAGTTCGCTCAAGGTGCGGCCGCTCAAGATGGCGGCGCGTTGAAACAGGTCTTTCTGCGCGCTGGATACTCGGGCCTCAAGACGGGCACTGCGGCTGTTCTGGGTGGTTTCTGGCGTGTTCAGCATGGGATTTCTCTTGCGGTATGCGTTGATGCTCGGGTGCTATTGTACGCCGAATGTCCGTACGACATGCCCTGATTTTATCTTCCAGGTGGCGGATGCACCCGCCCTGATCAACGCGGCACAACCGTGACCCAGTAGCGGGTACGCCAGCGCAGGCGCACGGGCAGGCCCAGCGTGAGGTTATGCAGGGCGCGGTCGGTATCGTGCAGCGGGAAGGTGCCGGTCACCGGCAGGTTGGCAACGGCGGGATCGCAGTGCAGGATGCCGCTGCGGTAGCGGCCCAGCCATTCGATCACGTCGCCCAGGCGCATGTCGGTGATGGAGAGCATGCCTTGCGTCCAGCCCTGGGCGGCGGCATCGACTGCTTCAGGGACTTGTACTTGCATAGCGTTGAACTCGGTGGCTTGGCCTGCCTCGACGCGCAGGATTTGGCCGGGGGCTGCATGCGGGCTGATGAGTACGGCACCCTCAAATACTTCCAGCGTCGTCCGTTCATCGTGCAGATGCACGGCAAACTGGGTGCCCAATGCGGTGGCAGTGCCGTGGCGGGTTTGTACGCTGAACGGTCTGGAATTCGGTGCCGGATCGGCGGTGGTGGTAACCATGATGTGCCCGGCGCGCAGCAGGATGCGACGGTGTGTGGCGGTGTAGTCCACATCGATGGCGGAGGCACTGCCCAGCACGATTTGCGTGCCGTCATCCAGTTGAAGCTGGCGTATTTCACCGGTGCCGGTGCGGTGGTCGGCACTGGCGATCTGCCACACGTCGCTATTGCGCCCGAGGTAAGCGATGGTGCCCACACCTGCGCCCAGTATGGCAAAGCCCAGAAATTGGCGGCGGGTGCGGGCATTGCGTTTTTTGCGTTCTGCCGAGTCCTTGAGCACATGTTGGGCTACATCGGCAGGTACGGCCAGAAGCTTGCTGTCAAAGGCTTGCAGGGCTTGCCAGGCGCGTTCGTGATCGGGGTGCTGGGCACGCCATTGCGCGCAGTGGGTTCTGTCGGCTTCGCTGGCATCGTCTGCCGCCAGGCGCGCCCACCACTGGCCCGCACGTTCGATGACGGTGGGGTCAAGTGGCTGGTTTGGGGCTGTAGACATGGAGATGACGAAGCAGCTGTGCGGTCATTGGATTGTGCTGCATGCCAATGCCCCCGGCGCATATACCATCAATTGCGCCGGTGCGCCGCTTGCAGACAGGCCACCATAGCCGAGGCAATGTACTTTTCCACCGACGAGGGGCTGACTTGCAGCTTGTCGGCAATCTCGCTGTAGGTCATGCCTTCCAGCCGGTACATCAGCAGGGCGGTACGCGATTTGGCAGTCAGTTTGTGAAGAATGACATCGACTTCCATCAAGGCTTGCACAGCAATGGCACGCGCCTCTTCGGATGGCTGCAATTCGACAGGTCTTGCAGCAAGGGCATCCAGATAAGCCGCTTCGATCTGGCGGCGGCGCACCAGATCAATGGCAAGCCCGCCAGCAATGCGGCTGAGGTAGCGACGCGACTCATGCAGCGGCGGGTGGATGTCGGCCTCTATGATGCGCACATAGGTGTCGTGTGCAATATCTGCCGCATCCGCAGTGTTGCCCAGACGCTTGCGCAGCCACATTTGCAGCCAGAGGTTGTGATCGGTGTAGAGGCGGGCGACATCGGCGTTGGCAGCATACATACAGGTAACGGTGCGACTATTGGATGAAAATTATTCTCATAATAGCAAACAAACACCTGCCCCAGAAGAGGCAATCCCCAATCTGCCTATGCCATTTTCAGGGTTTGGCAGCCCCGTTGCGTTCCAGCCATTGTTGCAGGAAGGCGATTTCCTGTTCCTGGGCCGCAATCACTTCTTCGGCCAGTTTGCGCAACTGCGGGTCGCTGCCGTATTGCAGTTGAATTTTCGCCATGTCGATGGCTCCCTGGTGGTGGGGGATCATGCCACGCGCAAAGTCCACATCGGCATTGCCGGTGAAGCCGGTGTCCATGCCTGCGTGCATCCGGTCATTGGCGGCACGGTAGGCTCGGGTGCTGTCCGCCTCGTTCGCATGGCCGTCCGTGGCAGAAGCGTGGCTGGCGTGGGCGGAATGCGGGGCAGGCTCTGCGCTGCCATGCGCATGGTTGGCATCCTGTGCCAGCACAGGCAGGGTCAGCACAGAGGCCACGAGGGCGGGCCAAAAAGTCTTGTGGCTCAACATGGGGAGGCTCTTTCAATGGTGGGAAAAAAATCAGATTGTCACACGATGGTCATATCGTACTGCCACTGATTGAACCCGTGCCATTTGGAAGCTTTTCAACCCCGGCAAGCACTCACACCACGCCCTGTTCACGCAACGCGGCAATGGCAGCGGCATCCAGCCCCAGTACGTCTTGCAGGATGCTGTCGCTGTGCTCGCCCAGTTGCGGGGGCGGCAGCCGGTAGTCCACAGGGGTGGCCGACAGTTTCATCGGGTTGGCCACCAGCGAAACCGTGCCTGCCTGCGCATGCGGCAGGGTGACTTGCGTGCCCCTGGCGATCACCTGCGGGTCGGCAAAGACATCGGCCAGCGTGTTGATGGGGCCACAAGGCACGGCCTTGGCTTCCAGCGCGGCAATCCATTCGGCTGTGGTGCGGGTGACGGTGATGCGGCGCAGCAGCGGAATCAGCTCCTGCCGGTGGGCCACGCGGGCGCGGTTGGTGGCGAAGCGGGCATCCTGCGACAGTTCGGGCCGTCCGGCTTCGGTGCAGAAACGCTGGAACTGGCCATCGTTGCCAATGGCCAGAATCATGTAGCCATCTGCCGTCGGAAAGTCCTGGTAGGGCACGATGCTGGGGTGGGCATTGCCCAGCCGCCGGGGGCTTTCACCGGTGCTGAGGTAATTCAGGGCCTGATTGGCGAGGCATGCCACCTGCACGTCCAGCAGCGCGAGGTCAATGTGCTGGCCCTGGCCGCTTTGTTCACGCCAGGCCAGTGCCGCCAGCACGGCGTTGCTGGCATACAGGCCGGTGAGGATGTCGGTGAGGGCCACGCCCACTTTCATGGGGCCTGCGCCTTCTTCGCCATCGGGTCGGCCCGTCAGGCTCATCAGGCCGCCCAGTCCCTGAATCAGAAAGTCATAGCCCGCACGCGGTGCATAAGGCCCGGTCTGGCCAAAGCCGGTGATCGAGCAGTAAATCAGCCGGGGGTTGATGGCACTGAGCGAGGCGTAGTCCAGCCCGTATTTTTTCAGGCCATCGAGCTTGTAGTTTTCCAGCACCACATCCGACTCGGCCGCCAGTTGCTTGACCAGTGCCTGTCCTTCGGGCTGGGTGATGTCGATGGTGATGGAGCGTTTGTTGCGATTGGCGCAGAGGTAGTAGGCGGCCACCGGGGTGTCCTGCCCTGCTTCGTCCTGGAGCCAGGGTGGCCCCCAGCCTCGGGTATCGTCGCCCTCGCCAGGGCGTTCGACCTTGATGACATCGGCTCCCAGATCGGCCAGCAACTGCCCGGCCCACGGGCCGGCCAGAATGCGGGAGAGGTCCAGCACGCGAATATGGGACAAGGCTGCGGCCATCACACGCTCCTGTATCAGTCGTTCAGTCAGTTTGCAAAAGCGGCGATACCAGTAATGGCGCGCCCCAGAATCAGCGCATGCACATCGTGCGTGCCCTCATAGGTGTTCACCACCTCCAGGTTCACCAGATGCCGCGCCACGCTGAACTCGTCGCTGATGCCGTTGCCCCCCAGCATGTCCCGCGCCAGCCGCGCAATCTCCAGTGCCTTGCCGCAACTGTTGCGCTTGATGATGGAGGTGATCTCCACCGGAGCCTGATGCAGGTCTTTGAGCCGCCCCACTTGCAGGCAGCCTTGCAGCCCCAGGTGGATTTCCGTCAGCGCATCGGCCAGCTTCTTCTGGATGAGCTGGTTGGCCGCCAGCGGACGGCCAAACTGCTTGCGATCCAGTGTGTATTGGCGCGCCACGGCCAGGCAGTCTTCCGCTGCTCCCAGCGCGCCCCAGGCGATGCCGTAGCGCGCAC
>NZ_FQUZ01000028.1 GCF_900129055.1 Lampropedia hyalina DSM 16112 | reverse complement strand
CCGAGCTTGTAAAGAACAACGCCGCCATCTTCGTGGGCGACGTGGCCAGCGCGAAGCTGGTCAAAACCGGGATGGCCAAGTCCACGCTGGACGCGGGCTGGTCGTCATTGAAAACCGCTTTGGAATACAAGTGCCATCAGGCCGGAGTGGTTTTTGAGGAAGTGAACGAAGCGTATTCAACCCAGACCTGTTCTGCGTGCGGCAGTCTGCCGCCGCAGAGGCCCAAAGGTATCGCAGGTCTTGGAATAAGAGAATGGACGTGCAGCGACTGCGGGGCGGCACACGAGCGCGACGTGAACGCAGCACGCAACATTCTCGCGGCAGGACATTGCCGTCTCGCAGGAGGAATCCCCTGCCTTTAGGCAGGGGAGGATGTCAATATCCAGTACCATCCAAAGGTTTGGCCGCACACCCTGCGGCCCGTCCAAGGCCATGCCGCCGCCGACCGTGCCGGAGCTGCCGCTCCCGGCCATGCCTTTTCATTCCAGAAGAATTACCTTTTATGCCCAATATCCCAACCACTGCCGATGCCATCAGTCCCCCTGAAGTGCGCCGTCAGGACTACGCACCGCCCGCCTGGTGGATCGATACGGTCGATCTCACGTTCGATCTCGACCCAGCCAAGACCCGCGTGCTCAACAAGATGCGCCTGCGCCGCAACCCCGATGTGCCCGTCCAGCCACTGCGGCTGGATGGCGACAGCCTGAATCTGGCGCGGGTGCTGGTCAATGGCCAGGGCGCGTCCTTCAAGCTGGAGGGCCAGCAACTGGTGCTGAGCCAGTTGCCCGAGGGCGACGAAGCCGTCGAGCTGGAAATCTTCACCACCTGCCAGCCCGAGAAGAACACCCTGCTCTCGGGCCTGTTCGTCAGCCAGGGCACGTTCTTCACCCAGTGTGAGGCCGAGGGCTTTCGCCGCATCACCTACTTCCTGGATCGCCCGGATGTGATGAGCATCTACAGCGTCACGCTGCGCGCCAGCAAGGCGGCCTATCCGGTGCTGCTGTCCAACGGCAACCTCGTCGAGCAAGGCGACCTGGACGATGGCCGCCACTTTGCCCGCTGGCACGACCCGTTCCGCAAGCCCAGCTACCTGTTCGCGCTGGTCGCAGGCACGCTGGTGGCGCGCGAGCAGGCCATCCGTGCGCGCAACGGCAAGGAGCATCTGCTGCAAGTGTATGTGCGCCCCGGCGACCTGGAAAAAACCGAACACGCCATGCAGTCGCTGATCGCCAGCATCGTCTGGGACGAAACGCGCTTTGGCCTGCCACTGGATCTGGACCGCTTCATGATCGTCGCCACCAGCGACTTCAACATGGGCGCGATGGAGAACAAGGGGCTGAACATCTTCAACACCAAGTTCGTGCTGGCCAGCCAGGCCACCGCCACCGACGTGGACTTTGCCAACGTCGAAAGCGTCGTTGGCCACGAATACTTCCACAACTGGACGGGCAACCGCATCACCTGCCGCGACTGGTTCCAGCTCTCGCTCAAGGAAGGGCTGACGGTGTTCCGCGACCAGGAATTCAGCATGGACATGGCCGGCAGTGCCAGTGCCCGCGCCGTCAAGCGCATCGAAGACGTGCGCCTGCTGCGCACCGTGCAGTTCGCCGAGGATGCCGGCCCGCAGGCTCACCCGGTACGCCCCGATGCCTACCAGGAAATCAACAACTTCTACACCGTCACCATCTACGAAAAAGGCGCGGAAGTGGTGCGCATGATGCACACGCTGGTCGGTGAGGCCGGGTTCCAGCGCGGCATGAAGCTCTACTTCGAGCGGCACGATGGCCAAGCAGTCACCTGCGACGACTTCGCCCAGGCCATTGCCGATGCCAACCCGGACAGCCCGCTGGCCCAGCATCTGGAGCCATTCAAACGCTGGTACAGCCAGGCTGGCACCCCGCACGTCCACGCCAGCGGCCACTACGACAGCGAGCAGCAAACCTACACCCTGCACCTGACGCAAAGCCTGACCGCCCCCCCCGGCCAGCCCGACAGGCAGGCGGCCGTCATCCCCGTCAAACTGGGGCTGTTGCAGGCCGACGGCCAGCCCGTGCCGCTGTGGCTGCAAACCGACGATGGCGAGCAGGACTGCGGCCACGAACATACGCTGGTGCTGCACCAGAGCGAGCAGCGCATCACCTTTGGCCGCATTCCCCAGCCGCCCGTGCCCTCGCTGCTGCGCAGCTTCAGCGCGCCGGTGGTACTGCACCAGTCGCTGGACGACGATGCACTGGAAACCCTGCTGCAACACGACAGCGACCCGTTCAACCGCTGGGAAGCCGGGCAGCAATGGGCACAGCGCGTCATGCTGGAAGCCATCCGCCAGCCCCATACCGAGGCCACCGATGCCCCCGCCCGCCTGCCCGAACGCCTGGTGGCCGCACTGCGCCAGATTCTGCGCGAGCCGCAACTCGATGCCGCCTTCAAAGACCTGGTGCTGACCCTGCCCAGCGAGAATTACCTGGCCGAGCAGCTCGACACCGTCGATCCCCAGCGCATCCACGCCGTGCGCCAGAGCCTGCAACAGCAACTAGCCCAGGCCCTGCACGACGACTGGCGCACCCTCTGGGAACAGCACCACGACACCGGCGCGTACCGCCCCGATGCCCACTCCAGCGGGCGGCGCGCGCTGGCGGGCAAGGCCCTGTTCATGCTGTGCCTGCACGCCAGCCACACGGGCGAGGGCATCTGGCCGGGCAAGGCCTACCAGCAGAGCAAGGATGCCAACAACATGACCGACCGCTTCAACGCCCTGCTGGCCCTGGTGCACACGCACCAGCCGCTGGCCGAAGCGGCACTGGCGCGTTTTCACCAGCAGTTCCATAACGAAGCCCTGGTGCTGGACAAGTGGTTCAGCCTGCAAGCCAGCGTCCCCGACCGGCAGGGCGACATCCTCCCCGCCGTGCAGCAGCTCATGCAGCACCCCGACTTCACGCTGAAGAACCCCAATCGCGCCCGCAGCCTGATCTTCACGCTGTGCAATGCCAATCCCGCCGCCTTCCACCGTGCCGACGGCGCGGGCTACCAGTTCTGGGCCGATCAGGTCATCGCCCTCAACGGCCTCAACGCCCAGGTGGCCGCGCGGCTGGCGCGTTCCCTCGATGCCTGGCGCAAACTGGCCGAGCCATACCGCAGCCACGCCAATGCCGCGCTGCAACGGGTGGCCAGCCAGAAAAACCTCAGCAAGGACGTGCGCGAAATCATCGAAAAAAGCCGCACCTGAACCCTTGGGAAGGTCTGCAAAACCCTTACCCTTTCCCCACCTTGTTTTACGAGCCACACCATGACGAAACCCATCTCCCTCACCCGCTACCTCATCGAACAGCAACGCCAGTACCAGCACATTCCCGACCAGTTGCGTCTGCTGCTGGAAGTCGTCGCACGCGCCTGCAAAGGCATCAGCCACGCCGTGAACAAAGGCGCGCTGGGCGGCGTGCTGGGCAGTGCGGGCAGTGAAAACGTGCAGGGCGAAGTCCAGAAAAAACTCGACATCATCGCCAACGACGTACTGATCGAGGCCAACGAGTGGGGCGGCCATCTGGCCGCGATGGCCAGCGAGGAAATGGAAGACATCTACACGGTTCCCAAGCGTTATCCACAGGGTGAATACCTGCTGGTGTTCGACCCTCTGGATGGCTCGTCCAACATCGATGTGAACGTCTCCATCGGCACCATCTTCAGCGTGCTGCAAAAGAACCACGACCACGCCGAAGTCACCGCCGACGACTTCCTGCAACCCGGCTCCCGGCAGGTGGCCGCAGGCTACTGCGTCTATGGCCCACAGACCACCCTGGTGCTCACGCTGGGCAATGGCGTGGCCATGTTCACGCTCGACCGCGAACAAGGCTCCTTCGTGCTCACCCAGGAAAACGTGCAGATTCCCGAAGACACCAAGGAATTCGCCATCAACATGAGCAACTACCGCCACTGGGACGAGCCGGTGAAACGCTACATCGACGAATGCCTGCAAGGCGCGCAAGGGCCACGCGGCAAGAACTTCAACATGCGCTGGATTGCCAGCATGGTGGCTGATGTGCACCGCATCATCACACGCGGCGGCATCTTCATGTACCCGTGGGACCAGCGCGAGCCGAACAAGCCCGGCAAGCTGCGCCTGCTCTACGAAGCCAACCCCATGAGCTGGCTGATCGAGCAGGCCGGTGGCGCAGCCACCAATGGCCGCCAGCGCATTCTGGACGTACAGCCACAGTCGCTGCACGAGCGCGTCAGCGTGGTGCTGGGTTCCAGAAACGAAGTCGAGCGCGTCACCCGCTACCACCTGGAAGCCACACCAACCGAATCCCGTTGATGCAGCCACAGTGCTGGCTGCGTTCACAGCATCATTCGTGAACTTACCCCATACCGTCATTGCGGCGAAGACTCCAAGCACCCAACGCCGTCATGCCGGACTTGATCCGGCATCCAGTGACGACGCTTGCAAAAACACCTTGCTTGCCAATGGCTTGCGTTGCGACTGGATGCCGGATCAGGTCCGGCATGACGTAGCGGGCGGGGGGTCAAGAGCATTTGAAATGGCCACCTTGGCAGCCCCCTCCCAACATTCCGAACCACCGTGGACCTTGAGCCGCAATGACCGTCGTTTGAAACCCTGCCGCCCTGCCTGCCGAAGCGGCACTCTGTTGCGAAGACTGCCGCATCAATCACTTGAAGGTCTTTTCCCGTGGTTTCCCACAATCTTATCCACAGACCCTGTGGATGACTTTCTGCCCACGTTGCCATGACTGCCCCCACCCCTTCCCATGTGCTGCTGGCCGTGGCAGTCGATGCACCGTTTCACAGCGGCATCGGGCATTTGCTCAGCTACACCTGGGGCGAAGCCCTGCCCGCCGGAACACTGGTGCGCGTGCCGCTGGGCCAGAAGGAAGTGCTGGGCATCGTCTGGGACAGCACGCCGCCCCCCTTGCCCGATGGCGACAAAACCGTGACCCTGCGCCCGCTGCACAGTGTGTTGAAGGGCATTGCCCCGCTGGGCACGCACTGGCTGCGGCTGGTGGAATTTGCCGCCCGCTACTACCAGCGCAGTCTGGGCGAAGTGGCCCTAGCGGCACTGCCGCCCACACTGCGCAGCCTCAGTCAGGAACAGATCGACCGCCGCCTGCGTCGCCTTCGGGCACAGCCTGCCCCCGTGCCCCCAACCGCTGATGGCCACAACAGCCCTGCCCTCGCACTGATGCCCCAGCAGCAGCAGGCCGTGGCGCAGATCGTCGAGTCCAGCGAGCAGGGCTGCTTCGTGCTGCACGGGGCCACCGGCAGCGGCAAGACCGAAGTCTTCATGCAGTGCGCCCAGCAGGTGCTGCAACACGACGAACAAGCGCAGGTGCTGGTGCTGGTGCCCGAAATCAACCTCACCCCGCAACTGCAAGCCACACTGCAAGCACGCTTCGCCCCGCTGCTGGGCGCGGACTGCGTCGCCAGCCTGCACAGCGGCCTCACCCCGGCCCAGCGGCTGGCGCACTGGCTGGCCATCCACCAGGGGCGCGCGCGGCTGGTACTGGGCACGCGCATGGCCATCTTCGCCAGCATCCCGCACCTGCGCCTGCTGGTGGTCGATGAAGAACACGACAGCAGCTACAAGCAGCAGGAAGGCGCGCGCTACCATGCGCGCGATCTGGCCGTCTGGCGCGGTCGGCAGGAAGAGGCCAGCGTCATCCTCGCCTCGGCCACGCCCTCGCTGGAGAGCTGGCACAACAGCCGCCCGCCCGGCACACTGGGGCCAGAGGATGCCGGTGGCCACTACCGGCGGCTGTCCATGCCGGTGCGCGTGGGCGAAGGCACACTCGCGCAACTGCGCATCGTCGATATGCGCCAGCAGCCGCGCAACCCCATCCTCGCACCCGTGGTCGTGCAAGCCATCGGCCAACGCCTGCAACAGGGCGAGCAGTGCATGGTGCTCATCAACCGGCGCGGCTACGCACCCGTGCTCCAGTGCCAGAACTGCGGCTGGAAAAGCGACTGCCCGCACTGCTCCGCCCACCAGGTGCTGCACCTGAGCGACCGCAGTCTGCGCTGCCACCACTGCGGCTTTGCCACCCCCGCGCCACGTCACTGCCCCGACTGCCACAGCCCCGACCTCGCCCCCATAGGCCGGGGCACGGAACAGGTGCAGCAGGCCGTGCAGGACGAACTCGCCCGCCTGAGCCTGCCCCACGGCAGACCGCCCGTGGTCTTGCGCATGGATGCCGACTCCACCCGCCACAAGGGCGCGCTGGAAACGCAACTGGCGCGCATCCACGCGGGCGAGGTCGATGTCATCGTCGGCACGCAAATGATCGCCAAAGGGCACGACTTTCGCCGCATCGGGCTGGTGGCCGTCATCCAGCCCGATGGCGCGCTGTACGCTGCCGACTTCCGCGCCCCCGAACGCCTGTTCGCGCTGCTCATGCAGGCCGCCGGACGCGCCGGACGCGATGCCGCCTTCGCGCAGGAACAGCCCAGCCCGCCCGAACTCTGGCTGCAAACCCACGAACCCGAGCACCCGCTGTACCGCGCGCTGCACCGGCACGACTTCACCGCATTTGCCACGCAACAACTGCTGGAACGCCAGCAGGCCGACCTGCCCCC
Organism: Lampropedia hyalina DSM 16112; assembly: GCF_900129055.1. Taxonomy (GTDB): domain Bacteria; phylum Pseudomonadota; class Gammaproteobacteria; order Burkholderiales; family Burkholderiaceae_C; genus Lampropedia; species Lampropedia hyalina. The sequence continues at coordinate 37,145 of NZ_FQUZ01000028.1, read as the reverse complement.
CTTCTGCCACCAGGCCCTGCTGCGCGCCGATGCACGCACCCAGGAAGGCGCGCAGACCTTCCTGCAAACCGTGGTGCAACAGGTACATGAGCAACCGTTGCCGGGGGCCGCGCACGTCACCCTTTACCCACCCGTGCCGCTGGCAATCCAGCGCGTGGCCAACGTCGAGCGCGCGCAGATGCTGCTGGAAAGCCACTCCCGTGCCGCGCTGCAACAATTCCTGCGCGCCCTGCAACCCCTGCTGCACGCCAGCCGCCAGCGCGAACACGGCCTGATCCGCTGGCTGGTGGACGTGGACCCTCTCGCCATCTGACCCTCCCAAACACAAGCCCATGACCCCTACCCCGCGCCGCCGCACCCGTGCCACACCCAGCCCCGCCACCGCCCTGCAAGAGCTGGGACTGCCGCCCGATCTGTCGGTCGAACTGCTCCAGGCCCTGCACATCCTCACCCGCGAAGGCAGCCTGAACCAGGACTCGCGCCGCAAGCTCAAGCAGGTGCTGCACCTGATCCGCTTCATCGAACCGCTGATTGCCGAAGCCGCCCGCAATGACCGCGCACCCGTGCTGGTCGATCACGGCGCGGGCAAATCCTACCTGGGCTTCATGCTGGCCGACATGGTGCTGCGCCCGCTGGGGCGTGGGCGCGTCATCGGCGTGGAGTTTCGCGCCAAACTCGTGGAACAGTCGCGTGCGCTAGCCACCCGCTTCGGCTTCGACAACATGGAATTTCTCGCGCTGGCTGTGGCCGAATCCGGCCAGCACGATACCGTGCCCGATGGCGTGGACATCGTCACCGCGCTGCACGCCTGCGACACCGCCACCGACGATGCGATTGCCTTCGGCCTGCAAAAACATGCCGCTGCCATGGTGCTCGTGCCCTGCTGCCAGGCCGAAGTGGCCGCCTGCCTGCGTGCCAGCAAGGCTCTGAACCTCTCGCGCACCCCACTGTCCGAACTGTGGCGACACCCGCTGCACACCCGCGAACTGGGCAGTCACCTCACCAACGTGCTGCGCTGCCTGTATCTGGAATCGCAGGGCTACCAAGTCACCGTCACCGAGCTGATCGGCTGGGAGCACAGCATGAAAAACGAACTCATCGTCGCACGCCAAACCGGCCAGAAAAAACACAGTGCCGCCCAACGCCTGCAAGCCATCCTCACCGAAATGGGACTGGAGCAGGCACTGGCACACCGTTTCCCGCTGAACTGAACCGCCGCTGCACTGCGGCCCCGCATCCCGCGCTTCAGGTCACGGGCGTGAGAGCCTTGCCTTCTGTGAAGAAAGCCACCAGGTTGTCCACCGCCAGATTCGCCATGGCCAGCCGGGTGGAAGCGGTGGCACTGGCCACATGCGGGGTCAGCACCACGTTGTCCAGCTCCAGCAGCGGTGCGGCAATGGCTGGTTCATTCTCGAACACGTCCAGCCCGGCTGCGGCAATGCGCCTTTGCCGCAGGGCCTCGGCCAGTGCCACATCGTCCACGATGCCCCCGCGTGCGATGTTCACCAGCGTGGCGGTGGGTTTCATCAGCGCGATTTGCTCTGCACCAATCAGGTGGTGGGCCGCTGGCGTATAGGGCAGTACCAGCACCACATGGTCGGCATGGCGCAATACGTCTTCCTTGGTGGGGGCGTACTGTGCCTGCAAGCCCGCTTCGGTGGCAGCATCGAGGCGGCTGCGGTTGTGGTAGATGAGCTTCATGCCAAAGCCCAGCACTCCCCGGCGGGCAATCGCCTGCCCGATGCGCCCCATGCCGATGATGCCCAGCGTCGTGCCATGCACATCCTGCCCCAGCAGGGTGTCGTAACGCCATTCCTTCCAACGCCCGGCACGCAGATAGTGTTCGGCTTCGGTGATGCGCCGGGCGGTGGCCAGCAGCAGGGCAAAGCCGAAATCGGCCGTGGTTTCGGTGAGCACTCCGGGCGCGTTCGTGCCGACCACACCGGCTGCCCGCATGGCCGGCAGATCGAAGTTGTTGAAGCCCACCGACATATTGGCGGCAATCTTCAGCCGGGGAGCCTGCGCCAGCACCTCCGCATGGATGGCCTGGGAGCCGGAGAGCAAGGATCCATCCTTGTCGGCCAGCAACTGCCGGAAGGTGGCCGGACTCAGCGGATAGTGCGGATGTTCCGCATCCACTTCAAAATGCTGGCGCAAACGCTCCAGCACGGACGGGAACACCGAAGTGGCGACAAGGATACGGGGACGGGATGAAGTGGGCATCGGTCAGAAGGGCTGGAAAAGTCGATGGCGCACACACTACCAGCCCCCGGCAAGACCTGCAACAGGCCACCTGCGCCCGTATTCCGCCCGCGAGGGAAGGTATGCAAAACCCGTTGCGCCGCCCGCATCCCGCCACTGGGCGCATCGCCGCGTTGGCTTTTGTGGTCAATAGCCCCGCTATTGACCACAAAAGCCGCCTTGCGCTGCATCCCATTGGCGGGCGCGGGCTTACCGCAAGAGTTTTGCATACCTTCCCTAGGTTACAGCAGTTTCAGTTTCACGGCTTCGGCCCGCAGTTCGCCCCGGAAGTCCGGGTGGGCAATGGCAATCAGGGCTTCGCATCGCTGTTTGGCGGTCTTGCCGCGCAACTGCGCCACGCCGTATTCGGTGACGACATAATCCACGTCGTTCTTGCCGGTGGTGACATGGGTGCCGGGGGTGAGCGTGGGCACGATGCGCGAGATGGTGTCGTTCTTCGCGGTGGAGGGCAGCACGATGAATGCCTTGCCCCCTTCGGAGCGGTTGGCGGCACGCACAAAGTCCGCCTGCCCACCAGTGCCGGAATAGGGCCGGTGCCCCAGGCTTTCGGAACCGCACTGGCCGATGAAGTCGATCTGCATGGTGGCGTTGATGGCATGGAGCTTGTCGTTGGCTCCGGCGAGGAATGGGTCGTTGGTGGTGTCCACCGGGTGCATTTCCACTGCCGGGTTGCGGTGGATGTAGTCGTAGAGTTTTTTCGATCCCAGCGCGAAGGTGGCCATGATCTTGCCCCGGTGGCAGTTCTTGCGCTGGCCGGTGACCACACCCGCCTCCACCAGCGAGAGAATGCCGTCGCCCACCATCTCGGTGTGAATACCCAGATCCTGCTTGTCCACCAGCTGCATGACCACGGCATCGGGAATGCCGCCATAGCCGATTTGCAGGGTCGCGCCATCGGGGATCATCTCGGCCACATAGCCGCCGATGGCCTTCTGCACCGGGCCGATGGCGGGCAGGCCCACTTCGGTGATGGCATCACTGCTTTCGCACAGAGCCGTGACCTGCGAAATATGCACCAGGCAGTTGCCATTCGCAAACGGTACATTCGGATTGACTTCCAGCACCACGGCGCGGGCTTTCTCGATGGCGGCCATCGTGTAGTCGGGGGCCAGCGAGAGTGAAAAATAGCCGTGCTCATCCATGGGCGACGCAATGCTGAACACCACGTCCGTGGGCATATGGCCCCGGCGCATCATTTGCGGGATTTCCGAAAAGTAGGCGGGGCGGTAGTCGATCCAGCCCTCGTGTCCACCGGGGCGGGTCGCACCGCTGAAGAAGTAGGCGGTATGGCGCACATGTTCCAGCGTGTCCGGGTCGATGTAGCCATACTTGCGCACCGGCAGAATCTGCGAGACCTGCACGCCCTGAAAATCGCGCCGCGCCTCGGACAATGCAGTCAGCAGCGCAGGAGGCTCCCCTACGGCGGTGGGCACCACGATGGTGTCACCGTTGCGCACAGCGCGGATGGCATCGCTGGCAGAGCGGCACTTGCTGGCGTACTGGCTATGGAATGCGTTCATGATTTTGTCTCCTTGTTTTTATGGATGGTTTGCAATAAACAACCCATCATTGTGGTGAAAGACAGGCCACCCGACCACCCGGTTTTTCCCCTGCTCGACAGCAGGACAAGGCGTGGTCTGGAGCCAGAAACAGCCACTTACTCTGCGGCAATGGCGCGGCCAATCACCAGCCGCTGGATGTCGTTCGCGCCTTCGTAGATTTGCGAGATGCGCACGTCGCGGTAGTAGCGTTCGACCGGAAAATCGCGCACATAGCCGTAGCCGCCATGAATCTGGATGGCATCGGAGCAGACTTTCTCGGCCACTTCCGACGCGAACATCTTGGCCATCGAAGCTTCCTTCAGGCAGGGCAGCCCGGCATCCTTGAGGGTGGCGGCACGCCAGACCATCAGCCGTGCGGCATCGAGTTGCGTGGCCATGTCCGCCAGCCGGAACGAGACGGCCTGGTGCTCGATGATGGGCACACCAAAGGTGACGCGCTCCTTGGCATAGCGCACGGCGGCTTCGTAGGCCGCGCGTGCCATGCCCACCGATTGCGCGGCAATGCCGATGCGCCCGGCCTCCAGGTTGGCCAAAGCGATCTTGTAGCCTTCACCCTCGGCCCCGATCAGGCAAGAGGCGGGCACGCGGCAGTTCTCGAAGCGGATTTCTGCGGTATCGGAAGCGTGCTGGCCCATTTTTTCTTCCAGCCGCGCCACCACATAACCGGGGGTGTCGGTGGGCACGAGAAAGCAGGAGATGCCTTTCTTGCCCGCTGCCTTGTCGGTAACAGCAAAGACAATCGCCACGGCCGCGTACTTGCCGGTGGTAATGAATTGCTTGACCCCGTTGAGCACAAAATGATCGCCATCGCGCTCGGCACGGGTGCGGATGGCAGCGGCATCGGAGCCGGTATGCGGCTCGGTCAGGCAGAAGCAGCCCAGCTTTTCGCCGCGTGCCAGCGATGGGAGCCAGTGCTCCTTCTGCTCTGGCGTGCCATAGCGGTGGATGATGCCGCAGGGCAGCGAGTTCTGCACGCTGACGATGGTGGAGGTGGCCCCATCCCCGGCGGCAATTTCTTCCAGGGCCAGCACCAGCGAGAGGTAGTCCAGCCCTGCCCCGCCCCATTCCTCGGGCACGACCATGCCCAGTGCGCCAAGCTCACCCAGACCGCGCAGGGCTTGGGCGGGGAAGGTGTGGTGCCGATCCCAGTCGGCGGCATGGGGTGCGATCTGCTCCTGTACGAATGCGCGGATGGAATCGCGCACCATTTGATGCTCTTGCGTCAAGATCATGATGAGTCTCTCCTGATGTATTACGGAAGGTCTGCAAAACCCATTGCGCCGCCCGCATCCCGCCACTGGGCGCGGGTTTACCGCAAGGGTTTTGCAGGCCTTCCTAGCGGTTCAAAGCAGTTCCACGGCCAGTGCCGTGGCCTCGCCGCCGCCGATGCAAAGGCTGGCCACACCGCGCTTGAGGCCGTGCTGGCGCAAGGCTCCCAGCAGCGTGACCACGATGCGCGCGCCCGATGCACCAATCGGATGTCCCAGCGCACATGCCCCGCCGTGGATGTTGATTTTTTCCACTGGAATGGCCAGATCGCGCGCAGCGGCCATCGGCACGACGGCAAAGGCTTCATTGAGTTCGTACAAGTCCACGCTGTCGGTGCTCCAGCCCACCTTGGCGAGCAGTTTCTGCACCGCGCCCACCGGAGCCGTGGGGAACAGCGCGGGCAAGTCGGCATGGTTGGCGTGGCCGACGATGCGTGCCAGCGGCTGCACGCCCATTTTTTCTGCCTGGGAGGCGCGCATCAGCACCAGCGCGGCCGCCCCATCGGAAATGGACGACGAATTGGCCGCCGTCACCGTACCATCCTTGCGGAAGGCGGGGCGCAGCGTGGCAATCTTGTCGATGTTCACGGCAAACGGGCCTTCGTCCTTGCTCACCACCACCTCACCCTTGCGCCCCGCCACCGTGACGGGGGTGATCTCCCAGTCGAAGCGGCCCTCGTTGTTGGCGGCCTGTCCGCGTGTGGTGGAGAGAATCGCAAACTCGTCCTGCTGCTGGCGGGTGAAGCCATAGCTGCTGGCGCAATCTTCGGCGAATGTGCCCATCAGACGGCCTCGGGTTTCGGGGGCGTAGGCATCTTCCAGCCCGTCCATGAACATGTGGTCGATCACCTGGGAATGCCCCAGCCGCAGGCCAGCACGCACCTTGGGCAGCAGATAGGGTGCGTTCGTCATCGACTCCATGCCGCCCGCCACGCTGACCGCATGCGAACCGGCGACCAGTCCATCGTGCGCCAGCATGATGGTCTTCATGGCCGAGCCGCAAACCTTGTGCACCGTGGTACACCCCGCCGACAGCGGCAGCCCCGCCTGCAAGGCCGCCTGCCGTGCCGGAGCCTGTCCCTGCCCGGCCTGCAACACACAGCCCATCAGCACTTCCTCGACGGATTCGGCGGGTAGGCCAGTGCGTTCGATGGCCGCCCGAATCGCCAGCGCGCCCAGATTGGCCGCCGTCAGGCTGGAAAACGCTCCCTGAAACACCCCCATCGGGGTACGCACGGCAGAAACAATCACCACAGGATCAGCAGACATGAAAAAATCTCCAGTCAGAACAGGAAAAAAACAGGCGCAGTCCACCGCCCCGGCAGGCATGGCCGGGAACGGACTGGCAGAAAAAACGGAAAGAGTGAGAGAAGGTTGAGCGTTACTTGGCCGCCATGCGGATGGAGCCATCCAGGCGGATCACCTCGCCATTGAGGTAGCGGTTGCCGATGATGTGCTCCACCAGTGCGGCGTACTCGGCAGGCTTGCCCAGGCGCGAGGGGAAGGGCACCATCTGGCCCAGCGCGTCCTGCACCTCCTGCGGCATGCCCATCAGCATGGGCGTTTCCATGATGCCGGGGGCAATCACCATGACGCGGATGCCACTGCGCGCCAGTTCACGCGCCACCGGCAGGGTCAAGGCGACAATGCCGCCCTTGGATGCCGCATAGCCCGCCTGCCCGATCTGGCCATCGAAGGCCGCCACCGAAGCCGTATTGATGATGATGCCGCGCTCGCCGTCTTCCAGCGCGTCCTGCAGGGCAATGGCTTCGGCGGCCAGGCGCAACATATTGAAACTGCCCACCAGATTGATCTGGATGGTACGGGCAAAGCCGTCCAGGCTGTGCGCCCCATTGCGCCCGACCACCTTCTCGGCCGGGGCCACGCCCGCACAATTGACCAGACCGCGCAACTCGCCCAGTTCTGCCGCTGCGGCAAAAGCCGCACGGGCACTGTCGTCCTGCGTGACATCGGTGGGCACAAAACGGGCCTGGCTGCCCAGTTCAGCGGCCACGGCTGTGCCAGCGGCCTCGTTCACATCGGCCAGCAGCACCTTGCCCCCGCGCTGCACCAGCGCACGCGCCGTGGCCGCACCCAGGCCAGAGCCACCACCTGTTACCACGAACACCTTGTCTTCGATCTGCATGAACATGTCTCCTGTGTGTCAGTTTTGGTATATGAAAGAATATAGACCTGCATCGTCATCAAGGCCATGCCCCAAACGCTCAAGCTGGCTGCCCGAATCGGCCAGTGCCTCCAGAAAACCATGAACCACCGCTCACTCCAGCAAACCGAAAAAGGCACCATTGCCATTGCCTTCGTGCGCGAGGCACTGGCGTGCATTCACGCACGCGGGCTGGATGCCGACGCACTGCTGCACCGCGCTGGCATTGCCCCTGCCCTGCTGCACCAGCCCCATGCGCGGGTCACGTCCCAGCACTACGGTGCCCTGTGGCATGGCATTGCCCAGGCCATTGACGATGAATTCTTCGGCATGGACAGCCACCGCATGAAAGTGGGCAGTTTCACGCTGATGTGCCACGCCCTGATTCACAGCCCCACACTGGAGCGCGCCCTGCTGCGCGCCATCCGCTTTATGCGCGTGGTGCTGGACGATCTGCATGGCGAACTGGTGCGCGAGGGCAGCACCGCCCGCATCGTGCTGCACGACAGCCCCCATGCAGCCAGCCCGAAACGCGCATTTGCCTACGGCACCTGGCTGATGATGCTGCACGGCCTCGCCTGCTGGCTGGTGGGGCGGCGCATTCCACTGGAACGCGCCGACTTCCGCTGCGCCGAACCGGATTTCAGTGCCGAATGGCGCGTGCTGTTCTCGCCGGAACTGCACTTCGACCAAGCCGTCTGCGGCATCCGGTTTGCCAGCCGCTATCTGGACATGCCGAACCTCCAAAACGAGGCGCGCATGAAAGCCTTTCTGCGCGAGGCCCCGGCCAACTTCCTGGTCAAGTACCGCAACAGCGACGGCCTGACCGCACGCATCCGCAGGCGACTGCGCAAAAGCAGCCCGGCGAACTGGCCGGACATGGCGGCACTGGCACGGCAGTTCCACCTGTCGGAAGCGACTCTGCGCCGCCGACTGGAAGCCGAAGGCCAGTCCTACCGCCAGATCATCGCCGACCTGCGCAAGGACATGGCCATCTCACTGCTGGCCGACCCCCGCCTGAGCATCGCCGACGTGGCCAGCCAGAGCGGCTTTGCCGAAACCAGCGCGTTCTACCGGGCCTTTCGCAAATGGACAGGTGCCTGTCCAGGGGATTACCGGGGCAAAGTTTCCGGGCACCAGCGGTTGGTATAAGTTTGAGATTTAGGGATTGCGATCACGCTTATCGGCAACCACTCATCCAAATAATGTACCCCATGAAATCACCGACAGAAATATTACTCACCGCTTCAGCAACCGAAAAAATTCGCCAGTTGTTAAAAATTGGCCTGACATTTCTTGTGCTGATTTTTCTATTCTTTTTACTATTGAATCCAAACCTCCCCGCTCGCCACGACGACGTTCTGTCAGCACACCAGGCAGAGGTATCGAGCCATCCATTCCGAGTAGGACGCGGACGTTACAAGACACTCGAATTTGATATAGGAGACGCTGATTAATTCGCCCGAGCCTGCGCGCCTTGTATCGGGAGGCTACATCTGGGCATTCCACACGGATCATTCCGCATAACTCATTGGCAGGCCCATATCGCCTGCCCTGTAGTTCAGGGCAATCGGGTGAAGGCTACCCTTCTCGTGCATAAGGTTATGAACGCATGATTTCGTGTCTGACGAATTTTTAGGAACTCAGGAGCGTTCGGTAGCGCTTGGTGGATTGGGTAGGCCTTTTGAAATCAAGGGCTCGCCAAACAATACGGTCTGCTGAGCGTTCCTATTGTTCATCGAGATCTGAAAAATTCGGGGGTAGCGTTGGGGGTACTCGTGTTCAACCGTGGGGGTACTTTTCCCCGCAGTGAAGTCCAACGATGCCCGAGAATCTACTCACCGACGCCAAGGTCAGGTCGGCCAAACCGACTGATCGAGATTGGAAACTTTCAGACGGCGGGGGCTTGTTCCTGCTGGTCAAGCCCACCGGCGGCAAGCTCTGGCGGTGGAAGTACCGCCTGCAAGGCAAGGAGAACCTCTTTGCCATTGGCGGCTTTCCTCAAGTAAGTCTTGCGGAGGCGCGCGCGGTTCGAGAGAAAGCGCGTGCCTTGGTCAAGCAAGGCATCCACCCTGCGCATGAGCGGCAGCAGGTCAAGCAGCGCAACCTGGAGGCGCTGGAGGAACGCAAGCGCGCTCGTGAAAGCTCGTTCGCCAAGGTAGCGCAGGCGTACCTGGCCGAGATCAAGCCTGTTTTTGCGCTCAGTTCCTACCGCACCAAAGAGTCCCGTATCAGGAAGTACCTGTCGCCCAAGTTCGATGGGATGCCGATGAGCGATATTGGGGTCAAACAGATTCGTCCGTTGCTGGAGGAGTGCAAGGCCCACGGCGCGTGGGCGGCCATCCATGTCAAAGGCGATCTTTCAGCCATCTTCGAATTCGCGGTGGTGCGGGGTCTGGTCGAGGCAAATCCAATTCCCAGCCTGCGCGGGCTGCTACGCGTGCCGTTCAGCGAGAGCAAGGCGGCGATGACGCGAGAGCAAATCCAGAAGTTCTATCAGGAGTTGCGCGGCTACCGGGGCTATCCGGAAACTTCGTTGTGCCTGCGGCTGATTGCGCTGACCGCCTGCCGTCCAGGGGAAGCGGCGGATGCCGAGTGGGAGGAGTTCGACTTTGAGGATGCACTGTGGCGTCGGCCAGCGGCGAAGATGAAAGCGCGGCGTGACCATGTCAGCCCGTTGTCTACGCAGGCCATAGCGGTGCTGAAAGACTTGCAGCGCATCACGAGTGGCGGGCGCTATTTGTTCCCACACCGGAGCGGCAAGGGTTTCACCACACCAAACCGGCTGACCTATGCCATGCGCGACATGAACCTGGGCCGGGGCACGACGCCGCATTGCTGGCGGACGACCTTTTCGACCTGGGCCAATGAGAACGGATACCGGCCTGATGCAATTGAGCGGCAGCTTGCTCACGTGGAAAGCAACAAGGTGCGGGCCACGTACAACAAGGCGTTGCTGCTGGATCAGAGGAGGACGCTGTTGCAGGACTGGGCGGATTATCTGAGTGCTGCGGAGGGAAGCGGAACGGGATAGGGAATAGTTGGCTGGGTGTTGCAGAACCAATGGACAGGGCGGCCTTTTCCTTTTCTTGATAGGGCCGTTGTCCCTTGAGTGCCGTTCCCTTGCCATTTGCCTTTGCCCAAGGCTGGGCGCTAGAAATGGGGTAAACAATGGATTGAATGGGGTAATTTTGATTTAATTGCCCCTTTTTTGAGATTCATGTCGCTCATTTCTTTCCTGGTCGCCTATGCCAGCCCCTCACGACCGGTCCAATGCTCAGGAAATGGGGTAATCAAACACCAGTAATGAGGTATTTTTAGAGACAATGCCCCATTTAATAGCTATAATTACCCCATTTACACAGCCCAGGCTTACATTTCCATGCACTCGCTCACACCCGAGTACCTTGCCGCGCTTCGCTTCGATGGCACCCAGGCCGCCACGTTGCGCACACTGGGCGAGTACCAGGGCAAGCAGCAACTCTACGCCGCGCAGTCGCCCGAAGCCCTCAAGGGCCTGCGCCAGATCGCGGTGGTGGAGTCCACCGAGTCATCCAACCGGCTGGAAGGTGTTGTCGTCGCACCCTCGCGGTTGAAGTCTCTGGTCATCCGCAACGCAACGCCAAAGAGCCGCTCCGAACAGGAGATCGCCGGCTACCGTGATGCTCTGGCACTGATCCACGAGTCCGCCGCGCACATGCCCTTCAGCGAGGGTGTTGTGCTGCAATTACATACCCTGCTGTACCGCTACATGCCGCAGGCGGGCGGGCGCTGGAAGGCTACGAACAACGACATCATCGAGCGTCACCCAGACGGCACTTCACGCCTGCGCTTCCAGCCGGTGGCTGCGCATCTCACGCCGATGGCCATGGCTGATCTGGCCGGGCGCTACGCCACCGCTCTGGACCAGCATCTGGCCGACCCTCTGGTGTTGGCACCGCTGGCGATGCTCGACTTCCTGTGCATCCACCCGTTTCCCGACGGCAACGGCCGCATGTCCCGCTTGCTGACCTTGCTGTTGCTCTATCACTTCGACTATGCCGTGGGCCGCTACATCAGCTTGGAACGCATCTTCGAGGACACCAAGGAAGGCTATTACGAGACACTGGAAGCCAGCTCGCAGGGATGGCACCAGGGGCAGCACGACGTTAAGCCCTGGCTCGACTACTTCTGGAGTGCCTTGCTGCGGGCCTACCGTGAGTTCGAGGAGCGTGTCGGCACCATCGAGCGTGGCCGTGGAAGTAAAGGCGATCGAGTGCGTGCGGAAGTCCTGGGGCGCACTCTGCCGTTTTCGATTTCCGAGATCGAAGAAGCTTGCCCGGGCGTGAGCCGGGACATGGTTCGACTAGTGCTGCGGGCGATGAAATCAGAGGGGTTGATCGAATCGACTGGCAAGGGGCGAGGTGCGAAATGGATCAGGCGAGCGTAAGGGGAGCACGATGGAACTGATTGACAACATCAGCCGCTTATTGGGTGATGACCTCAAGCAAGTCATTCGGCCAGGGGCACGGCTGCAGATCGGAGCCTTGTGCTTCGACCGGCCCCGAAACAGCCCAAAAATCAGGGGACAAAGAAGTGAGTGACCAGTTTTTCAACCAGCCAATCCTCAATTCGCCTTACGGCTACCCGTCGCGGCACTGGGAGCTGGACGACAGCGGACAACCTACGCAGCAAATCGTCGAGTCACGCCGAGCGTCCAGCTTCATCAGTCCGATTCCAAAGCCCCGCCGGCACCGCGGCGAGCAGGCTACTCTGGCGCTGGATGAAGTCGAGAACCTGGCCGACGACGGGCAGCGTTACCGCCACTCTGAACTGATCAATTCGGTGCGGCGCGAGGTCGATGCGTGGCGTCGCTTGCCGCCGACGCAGTGGCGTGTCACCCCCGAAACGGCCCGTCTGCTGGAGCACTGGCGCAACCACAAGTTCGCTGGGGTGCGCCCCTTCTTCTGCCAGGTAGAAGCGGCCGAAACCGCGATCTGGCTGACCGAGGTCGTCCCGCAGCTCGGCAAAAGTGGGGAACGCTTTCTCGATCACCTGAAGAAAGTCAGCAACGATGCCAACCCCGGCCTGATGCGCCTGGCGCTGAAGCTGGCCACCGGTGCTGGCAAGACCACGGTTATGGCCATGCTCATCGCTTGGCAGACGGTCAATGCCGTGCGTCATCCGCAGAGCAAGAAATTCACCAGAGGCTTCCTGCTGGTCGCTCCAGGCCTGACCATCAAGGATCGTTTGCGTGTGCTGCTGCCCAACGATGCGGACAGCTACTACGCCAGCCGCGAGATCGTGCCTCGCGACATGTTGGCGGATTTGGACAAGGCCAAGATCGTCATCACCAACTACCACGCCTTCAAATTGCGCGAGCGCATGGAGTTGTCCAAGGGAGGCCGTCGCTTGCTGCAAGGCCGTACCGGCAGCGAGCTGGACACGCTGGAAACTGAGGGCCAGATGCTCCAGCGAGTCATGCCGGAATTGATGGCACTGAAGAACATCCTCGCCATCAACGACGAGGCGCATCATTGCTATCGAGAGAAGCCCGCTTCCGACGACGACTTCATCGACGACAAGGGTAACCCCCTGACCGGTGATGACCTCAAGGCGGCTAAGGAACACGTCAAGGACGAGAACGAAGCCGCGCGCCTGTGGATTTCCGGTTTGGAGGCCGTCAACCGCAAACTGGGCTTGCAACAGGTGATCGACCTGTCGGCCACGCCGTTCTTCCTAGCCGGTTCTGGCTACGTGGAAGGTACGCTGTTTCCCTGGACGATGAGCGACTTCTCGCTGATGGACGCCATCGAATGCGGCATCGTCAAATTGCCGCGCGTGCCGGTGGCCGACAACATCCCTGGCGCGGAAATGCCCATCTACCGCGAGCTCTGGAAGCACATCGGCAAAAAGATGCCGAAGAAGGGGCGGGGCAAGAACGCCCAGCTCGATCCGCTGGCTATCCCGGTGGAATTACAGACCGCGCTGGAAGCCTTGTACGGCCACTATCTCAAAACCTACGAGGCGTGGAAGCAGGCAGGCATCAATGTTCCGCCATGTTTCATCGTGGTGTGCAACAACACTGCAACTTCCAAGCTGGTGTTTGATTACATCTCCGGCTTCGAGCGCACGAATGAAGATGGCTCCGTCACGCCCGTGGAGGGGCGTCTGCAACTGTTCCGCAACTTCGACGAGCACGGCAACCCGTTGGCGCGTCCGAAAACCTTGCTGATCGACAGCGAGCAACTCGAATCCGGCGAGGCGCTGGACGATAACTTCCGAGGCATGGCTGCGGACGAAATCGAACGCTTCAAGCGTGAGATCATCGAGCGCACCGGCGATCGCCGCCAGGCTGAGAACCTGAGTGACAGCGAATTACTGCGTGAGGTGATGAACACCGTTGGCAAACATGGCCGTTTGGGAGAGCAAATCCGCTGTGTGGTGTCGGTGTCCATGCTCACGGAAGGTTGGGATGCCAATACCGTTACCCACATTCTCGGTGTGCGCGCGTTCGGCACTCAACTGCTGTGCGAACAGGTGATCGGCCGTGCCCTGCGTCGTCAGTCCTATGAATTGAACGAGCAAGGCCTCTTCGACGTAGAGTATGCCGACGTATTCGGCATTCCCTTCGACTTCACGGCCAAGCCTGTCGTTGTCACGCCGCCTAAGCCCCGTGAAACCGTCACAGTCAAAGCACTGCGTCCGGAACGCGACCATCTGGAAATCCGGTTCCCGCGCGTGCAGGGCTATCGCGTCGAGCTGCCAGAAGAACAACTCGAAGCCGAATTCAACGACGATCACCACCTCAGTCTGACGCCTGATATGGTCGGTGCGACCAAGACCCACAACGCCGGCATCATCGGTGAAGCGGTGGAACTGGACATCAAGCATCTGGGAGACGTGCGCCAGTCCACCCTGCTGATGGAGCTGACCAAGCACTTGTTGTTCGGGCATTGGCGCGATCAAGGCCAGGATGCGCCAATTGCCTTGTTTGGCCAGATCAAACGCATCGTGCGCCAGTGGCTGGATGAATGCCTGGAATGCAAGGGCGGAACCTATCCGGCGCAATTGATGTACCGCGAGCTGGCGGACATGGCCTGCCAACGCATTACCAAGGGCATCACCGCGAAGGAGCTGGAAAAGGGCCGGCAGGTCAAGGCCATCCTCGACCCCTTCAACGCAACTGGCAGCACCGCGCATGTGCGCTTCAACACCTCGCGCGAAGAACGCTGGGAAACCCTTGGCGTGGACAACCAGCCGAAGAACCACGTCAATTGGGTCATCCTGGACAGTGGCTGGGAGAGTGAATTCTGCCGCGTCGCCGAGTCCCACCCCAAGGTGCTGGCCTACACCAAGAACCACAACCTCGGGCTGGAAGTGCCCTACCGCTTCGGCTCGGCCAACCGCATCTACATTCCGGACTTCATCGTGCAAGTGGACGATGGTCACGGCAAGAACGACCCGCTGAACCTGATCGTCGAGATCAAGGGCTACCGGCGCGAGGACGCGAAGGAGAAGAAGTCCACCATGGACACCTACTGGATTCCCGGCGTGAACCACCTCGGCACGCACGGCCGCTGGGCCTTTGCCGAGTTCGGCGATGTGTACGAAATGCAGGAAGACTTTGCCAAAGAGGTCGAAGCAAAGTTCAACCAAATGATTGAATCGGCTGTGCCCGCGCCGGGAAACAAGGAACACTGAGATGGCAACGAAGAAAACACAGATGCCCGGCAAGAGTATCGAACAGATCACGCATACCGAGGCCAAACGCAAGAACATCCCGACCGTGGAACACCAGTCGGTGATGCAGCAGCACGAGCAGGACCCGGTGAAGGTGGCCTACCCGCGCGCCAACCGACAATGGCTGGAAGAACTGTGCGCCCTGCACGACGCGGGCAAGGCATCCACGGAATTCCAGCAGCGGCTGAACCGCGACCTCGACCCACAGCTCATCTGGCGCGGCAAGGACCAGCAGGATTGGTCCGATCTGGTCGTCAATGCGCCGCCACTCTACATCCAGGAAAAGGTCAAACCCAAGGCGCTGATCGACGATCTGCGCCGCCAGACCGAAGAACGCCGCGAAGCCGCTGCGCCGCAACAGGACATGCTGGACCTGTTCGGGGACTTCAATGGCCTGCCCGAGGGCGCAGACCGCACCGAGTTCTACCAGCACGAAGGCCACTGGCAGAACCGCTTCATCCTGGGCGACAGCCTGCAGGTGATGGCCAGCCTGGCCGAGCGCGAGGGGCTGCGCGGCAAGGTGCAGTGCATCTATTTCGATCCGCCCTACGGCATCAAATTCAACAGCAACTTCCAGTGGTCAACCACCAGCCGCGACGTGAAGGACGGCAACGCGGAGCACATCACCCGTGAGCCGGAGCAGGTGAAGGCTTTTCGGGATACGTGGCGCGATGGCATACATTCCTACCTTACCTATCTGCGCGACCGGCTGACGGTGGCGCGGGATTTGTTGACGGAATCCGGCTCGATCTTTGTGCAGATCGGGGATGAGAACGTGCATCGGGTGCGAGCGGTGATGGAGGAGGTTTTTGGCGCGACGAACTTCATCAGCCAGATCTCGGTTCAGACCACAACCGGCTTCAAGACCAACTACATCGGCAATATCGCAGACTACGTTCTCTGGTTCGCAAAGGACAAGTCGAGGGGCAAGGCACGCTCACCGATGTTCCCGAAAGCGTTCGAGCTTGGTGAAGGCAACGCCAGATGGCTCTTGTTTGAGGACTTTACCTATCGCGGCGTATCTGCGGCGGAGAAGCGTGGCGAAGCCACCGTTCCGAAAAATGCGCTGCCATACAAACCAGACAACATCATTTCGCAAGGCCGGGCGAAAGAACCTCAGCCCTTCACGTTTCGCGGCAAGACCTACGATTCGTGGAGCAAGAACTCGCATTGGAAAGCGTCGTATCCAATCGGCATGGATCGCCTTGCAAAGGCAGGTCGCATCCATGTCGCTGAAAACTCGATCCAGTATGTCCGGTTTCATACGGACTTCGCGGTCGGCGTTCACGGAAACGTTTGGACTGACACTGGCTCTGGGAGCTTTACTGACGACAAGGTCTATGTAGTCCAAACAAACACCAAAGTAATCGAGCGTTGTCTGCTGATGGCAACAGATCCAGGCGATCTCGTGCTCGACCCCACCTGCGGCTCCGGCACCACCGCTTACGTCGCGGAACAGTGGGGGCGCCGCTGGATCACGATCGACACCTCGCGTGTATCGCTCGCTCTGGCCCGCGCCCGCATCATGGGCGCGCGTTATTCATACTACCTGCTGGCCGATTCCTGCGAAGGCCAGTTGAAGGAAGCCGAGATCTCCCGCAGTGCGCCTTCCAACCGGCCCGCTTACGGCGACATCCGGCAAGGTTTCATCTACGAGCGCGTGCCGCACATTATGTTGGAAACCATCGCCAACAACGCCGAAATCGACGTTATCTGGGACAAGTTCCAGACTGTGCTGGAACCGTTGCGCGAAGCGCTGAACAAGACACTTGGCAAGCAGTGGCAGGAATGGGAAATCCCGCGCGAAGCCGATGCAAAGTGGAGCGACGAAGCCAAGAAGCTGCATGCCGATTGGTGGCAGCAACGCATCGCCCGCCAAAAGGAAATCGACGCCTCCATCGCTGCCAAGGCCGAGTTCGAGTACCTCTACGACAAACCGTATGAGGACAAGAAGCGCGTGCGCGTGGCCGGCCCCTTCACTGTGGAATCGCTGTCGCCGCATCGCGTGCTGGGCGTGGACGAGGAAGACAACCTGATCGACCACGTGGCCGAGACCCAAGCAGAGTACGGCCAGGACTTCGCCAGCCTGATCCTGGCCAATCTGCGCACCGCAGGCGTGCAGCAGGCGCACAAGGCTGACAAGATCGAATTCACCTCATTGGAGCCGTGGCCTGGCGACTTGATCTGCGCCGAAGGCCGCTATCTGGAAAACGGGCAGGTAAAGCGTGCCGGTATCCTGGTCGGCCCGGAATTCGGTACCGTCACCCGCGCTGACCTGGTCGATGCTGCCCGCGAAGTCGGCGACGCCAACTTCGATGTGCTCATCGCTTGTGCCTTCAATTATGACGCGCCGGCCACCGAATTCAGCAAGCTGGGCCGCATAAACGTGCTCAAGGCGCGCATGAACGCCGATCTGCACATGGCCGAAGACCTGAAGAACACAGGCAAGGGCAACCTGTTCGTGATCTTCGGCGAGCCTGATGTGGACGTGCTGGACACACAAGGCCGCAGCATCCGCCGATACGACGGCAAGCGCGACATTATCGACGTACCCGCCGACGGACAACTGGTGGTCAAGATCAACGGCGTGGACGTGTTTCATCCCAGCACTGGCGAAGTCCGCAGCGACGGCGCGGACGGCATTGCCTGCTGGTTCCTGGACACCGACTACAACGAGGAATCCTTCTTCGTCCGCCATGCCTACTTCCTCGGTGCGAACGACCCGTACAAGGCTCTGAAGACTACCCTCAAAGCTGAAATCGACCCCGACGCTTGGGCAACGCTCAACTCCGACACCTCGCGCCCGTTCCCGAAGCCCAGCACCGGGCGGTTTGCGGTGAAGGTCATCAATCATCTGGGCGATGAGGTGATGAAAGTATTCAAGGTGAGCTGAAGGCAGCGAACATTTTCGATAAGGATTACGCACATGGCACAGATAGAAGGATTTCGCGTTCGTAATTACCGGGCGCTGCGCGACATTACCCTGGGAAAGCTCTCGGCAGATCAGCGGGCTGAGCCGCTGACTCCATTCACAGCAGTAATTGGCAAGAACGGGGTTGGCAAGAGTACCCTGTTTGATGCTTTTGGATTCGTAGCCGATTGCTTAAATACTGACGTAGAAACCGCTTGCGATGCCAAACTGCGCGGCGGCTTTGATCGCATGCGCTCATTGGGTGTGAATGAACCTATTCAGTTCGACATTTACTATCGTGACGCACCGGGCGAGCGTCCCATCACTTATGAATTGGCCATCAACCTGGATGCCAGCGGTAGACCTTTCGTTGAGTCGGAAGTGCTCAAGCAACGGCGCAAGGGTCAAAAACATGGCCGTCCTTTTCCATTTTTGCGACTGCATCATGGCGCTGGCAAGGTTTGGGCCGGAGAAGAGGCACTTGAAGTTGAAAGCAGCGAAGAAGACAACTTGCAGGAAAGTGTGGAGTTGACCGATCCACGTCAACTTGGCATTGCTACGCTGGGCACGCTCAAAGAACATCCACGCATCAAGCGTTTTCGTGATTTTTTGAAGGGCTGGTATCTATCCTACTTTCACCCCGATGCAGCCCGCAGCATCCAACCCGCAGGAGCGCAAAGACACCTCAACATCCACGGAGACAACATTGGCAATGTGGTGCAGTACCTGGAGCGTGAACACAAGGCTCGCTTCCAAAGCATTCTTGATCGCATCGCTGGCAAAATTCCCGGCGTGATCAGCATCGACACCAAAGTCACCGACGACAAGCGTGTGTTGCTCCGATTCAATGATGGAGCCTTTGCTGATCCGTTCTATGCCTCACAGATGTCCGATGGGACGCTGAAGATATTTGCTTATCTATTGTTGATGGAGGATCCCGATCCGCCGCCATTTATTTGTATCGAAGAGCCTGAAAATGGCTTGTACCACCGGTTGTTGGATGCGCTCGCTATGGAATTGCGCAGCCACGCTACTGGAAAAAAGAACGCGCCGCAGGTTTTCGTTACCACGCACCAACCGTATTTCGTGGATGCCTTGGCGGCAAATGAAGTCTGGATTCTGGAGAAGGGTAGCGACGGTTTCTCGACCATTCGCCGCGCTTCTGATATTGAGCTGGTACGCAATCTTGTCGCGGAGGGTCTTCCGCTTGGCGGGCTGTGGTACAGCGACTATCTGGATGCGAGGTAAGCATGCACATCGAGATACTCGTAGAGGACAGTTCCGGAACGAAATTGATCGACTCGCTTATGCCGCAAATAATTGGGCCGCAAGGAGAGCCGCACACTTGGCGCTTTCATACATACAAAGGCATAGGCCATATTCCCAAAAACCTTGATGCAAGAGCTGACCCTGCCAAACGGGCGTTGCTCAACCAGCTGCCTCGCGTGCTTGCAGGACATGGGCGCACACCTGGTACGGGTGCCGTAGTGGTAGTGCTGGACAACGATAACCGGGATTGCAAGGTGTTTTTGGAGGAATTGAAGGCAATTTTGGCGCGTTGCAATCCCGCACCAAGAACACTGTTTCGTCTGGCCATTGAAGAAATGGAAGCGTGGCTTTTGGGTGACAGATCAGCTTTGTTGGCGGCATATCCCAAAGCGAAAAAGGATACGTTGAACCGCTATGTGCAAGACAGCATATGCGGCACATGGGAATTGCTGGCCGATGCCATTTACCCTGGTGGCTCAGCAGCAATACGCAAGGCAGGCTGGCCGCTTCCGGGTCAAGTCAAGCATGAATGGGCAGAGAGGATCACGCCGCACATGAATGTCGAACACAATGCTTCGCACAGTTTTGGCAAGTTTCGTGATGGGCTGCGCCAGTTGGTAGTCGCGGAGGGGTAACGCATGGAATTCCGCATCGCTGACACCTTCACCACCAGCCTGGCGCGCCTGACGGGCGACGAGCAGAAGGCCGCCAAGACCACCGCGTTCGACTTGCAAGTTGACCCGACTGGCAACGGCATGAGCCTCCACAAGCTCGACAGAGCCAAAGACCCGAACTTCTGGTCGGTGCGTGTCAGCCGTGACATTCGTCTGATCGTCCACAAGACCGCTGGCAGTCTGCTGCTCTGCTATGTCGATCACCACGACAAGGCCTATCAGTGGGCCGAGCGGCGCAAGCTGGAAGTGCACCCGACCACCGGCGCAGCGCAGCTTGTCGAGGTCCGCGAGCGTGTCGAGGAGATCCTCGTTCCGAAGTATGTCGAGGACAGCAGACCGGCGACGCAACAGAAGCCGAAACTGTTCGCAAAATATGCCGACGCCCAACTGCTGGCCTATGGCGTGCCGCAGGATTGGCTGGCCGACGTGAAGGCTGCCGATGAGGATTCGCTGCTGGAATTGGCCGGCCACCTACCCGGCGAGGCGGCCGAAGCCTTGCTCGAACTGGCGACCGGCGGCACGCCGGCGTTGCCGGAAGTGGCAGCCAAGGGGGCGGACCCATTCCAGCATCCGGACGCGCAACGCCGTTTCCGCGTCATGTCCGATATGGACGAACTGGCCCGCGCCCTGGAATACCCGTGGGACAAGTGGACGGTGTTCCTCCATCCGGCGCAGCGTCAGTTGGTCGAGCGTCATTACAACGGCGCGGCACGTGTGTCTGGCTCGGCGGGCACGGGCAAGACCGTGGTTGCCTTGCACCGGGCTGTGCATCTGGCGCACCAGGACGAAGATGCGCGCGTTCTGCTTTCCACGTTTTCGGACACGTTGGCCAACGCCTTACGCGGCAATCTGTATCGGCTGATCTGGAACACGCCCAAGCTCGGCGAACGTATCGACGTGGCCGCCATGGATGCTCTTGGCATCCGCTTGTATGCGGCGGAATTCGGCAAATCGGTATTCGCTAGCCGTGATGAAATTTCCACGCTGCTGAAGGCTGCGGCCACGCAGGTAGAAGGCCTGAAAGCCAACGCCGCGTTTGTGCTGTCCGAATGGGAAGACGTGGTAGACACTTGGCAAGTGGAAAGCTGGGAGGCTTACCGCGACGCCAAGCGGCTGGGCCGCAAGACGCGCCTGCCGGAGGCACAGCGCGCCTTGTATTGGCAGGTGTTCGCCAAGGTGAAGGAGCAATTGAAGCAGGCCGGCAAGATCACTGCGGCCGAGATGTTCGCCAAGCTAGCGGAGGCCATGCCCAAGCGCAAGCATCCGGTATTCGATTACATCGTGGTGGATGAGGCGCAGGACATCGGCGTGCAGCAATTGCGCTTCCTTGCGGCGATCGCCGGCAACCGCGCCAATGCCCTGTTCTTTGCCGGCGATCTTGGCCAGCGCATCTTCCAGACTCCGTTCTCGTGGAAATCTCTTGGTGTGGATGTGCGTGGTCGTTCGCGTACGCTCAATATCAATTACCGTACCTCGCACCAGATTCGCTCGCAGGCCGACCGGCTTCTCGGCCCCGAGGTCTCCGATGTGGACGGAAATGTCGAAAGCCGCAAGGGCACGATTTCTGTATTCAACGGGCCGGAGCCGACCATTTGCAGCTACGCCGATGCCGAGGCGGAAAGCCGGGCCGTCGGCGTATGGTTGCAGCAATGCAGTGCCAGCGGTGTGCTGCCGCAGGAAATCGGCGTCTTCGTTCGATCTGATAGCGAACGGCCACGCGCGCAGGCGGCAGTCAAGGCCGCAGGCTTGCAGGGGCGTGTGCTCGGTAAGGACATGGCAACGGAAGAGGGCTTCGTTAGTATCACCACCATGCACTTGGCCAAGGGCATGGAATTCCGCGTGGTTGCGGTAATGGCCTGCGATGATGAAATCATCCCTTCACAGGTGCGCATCGACACTGCTGCTGACGAGGCCGAGCTGACTGAAATCTACAACACCGAACGCCAGTTGCTGTACGTGGCTTGCACCCGTGCCCGCGACCAATTGCATGTTTCAGCAGTGAAACCTGAGTCGGAATTTCTGGAGGACTTACTGCAGAAGTAGCTCCACGCGTCTTGGATGCGCCAGGTGGTGACAGCGTGCCTTGACTGTGTCGCCCCAGTCGCTTGTGTAGCGTGCGGCTTAGCTTCCCAGATAGACCGCCGTCACCTTCATCCGCTCGTGCCCGAGTTCATGACTGATCTGCTGCCGGACGTGTCGGTCGGCCAGGCGCTGTGATAGGTCGAGTTGAGCCGTGCCAAGCCCACCTGCTGCCGGTGACTTCCACCCCGTCAATGTTTCATATCGTATCTGTGCATACCGATGCCGCAGTCCATGCATATTGCTCAAGCCCGCCGCCTTGCACTGCCCATCGTAGACATGCCGTTGCTGGATGAAGGTCTTGTTTGCCGGGATCAATGACCCTGTGCCTGCCAGGTGGTGTGCTGCCTGGAGCGCGTCGCGTTGCTCTGTCGTGGTGATGGGCACCGTTCGCTCTCGGCCGCCCTTCGTCCACGATCCCTTGAGGGCGATGTGGTCACCCCGATCCGCATAGCTGGGCTGGAACTTGATCGCTTCCTCCCGACGCAATCCGAAGGCGGCCTGTAACTGAAGGCTCATGCGCACGTGGACATCGGTGATCTGCTCAAGACTTGTACCCAATTCACGGGCCTTGCTGATGTTGGTCACGTAGCGGCGTTCGGCCACGCCAAGCTGCGTGTTGTCCGCCGGCAGGATGCCAGCCTTGCCTATCTTCTCGGCCCACCAGCGCAGGTGAGAGAGCCGATTCTTGAGGGTGCCAGACGACAGGCCTTCACCCTGCCAGCGTTCCAGCAGCGCCTGGACGTGCTTGCCCTTGAGCGACGAGGCCTTCATCTGCCGGAAACCGGCCTCGCGCAGTTGCCGCGCGACCAGGGACAGGGAACGCATCCGGTCGGCCTGTGTGTTGTAGCTGCCGTCACGGTTGCGCTGGCAGAGCTGCCGCAGGGTGTAGGTCAAGTCGTCCATCTTCCGGTCTCCCTGCAAAGTGCCGTACTGCGTTGTCCTGAAACTCAATGGTTAGTGTTTGTGCCAACTCGCCAAGGCGAGATCCCGTGAGGGCAAGGGCATGGTGTTCAGGAGACACCAGAGCCTCGAATGAGGCATTCGTCTTGCTCCCTGCTGGAAGCCCGGACGGAGGTACTACAAGACGAAAGTGATGCGAACGTGGACGAGTCCTCCTATGAAGTGAGTGGGATGAGAAATGCAGCGGGAGCCCTGTGCATTGCACAGGGGCAATTGCCGCAAAGGACAGTGCGCCAGGCGGCGCGGTAGGGATGAGTTCAAACAGACGAAGAAGGCTCCGCCCTGGGTAGGGCCGGTATGCGATCGGAGCCTGGGCATACCTGGGGTGGCTCCACCCTGTCGGGCCAGCGCTTGCAGGAGCCTGCGCTGTTGGGGGTGCCGATGTACGAAGCCCATCGGTCTTGGCAACTGCCCGGTCAGTGTAGGGCGGCCATCATCATGTCTGCCGCACGCAATAGGATTCCGCATTCGCCCGCATTGTTGCTGGCGCAGGCGGGGTCGTCACTGCGGCGTGCAGTGACGACCCGTTTCGCGGCAGCATTTGCTACGCAGGATGCGGCTGCCATCCCCTGGCCTGCATTGCCTGTGCCGCGATGTCCCCAGCGTTCGTCGAGGCGTTCAGCATCTTGCGGATGTTGGCGATGTGCGCCAGGGCAGTTTCACGCGATGCCGGTGGCGCAGGCGGTTCTGGGCGGTGTTCGGTGCGTGGCACACCAGCAGGCCGATTTTCGGCAGGTCGTGGGGTGGCAGACGCCTCCTTGCGTCCGGCCCACAGACGGAACTCGCCCGCAAAAACGAGCTTCACCAAGGCGAAGAAGTAGGCCACGACATTGCGCACGGTGCCGCTCTGGCTGCGTGCCTGCAGCTCGTCGAGTACTTCCTGGCGATGCTGCGGCGGCAGCCGCCGCAAGGCGGCCTGCACGTCCTTTTTCTGATCTGCCTGGGCATGGTTCAGGCAAGGCGGCAAGTTCACCGACTGCGATGCCGGATCGCCTTCGCGCGCACGGTACGTACGTTCTTTTCTATACATATACGTCTTATACGTACTGCTCTGCTCAGCCGTCATGTGGCGAGCGTGCCTGGTCTGTTGCGGAACAAGCGTGCTGCCAGCGGAATCGCCAGACAATGGCAGTGGGTCGGCTGCCTCGCTTGCCGGCGACGGCGGCATCGGGGGCAAATCATCGTCATCGCGCAATTGATCGTGGGCCGCAATGGGAGCAGCTTCCGGTGCTTGTGCCAGCGTTGCCTGAATGTGGACGGCCACCCGATCCACCTGGTTGTTTTCGTGGCCGATGGAGGCTTGTAGAAGCGCTGGCAGGCTGGCATCGAGCGCACTGGCCTGCGGGAAGTCCAGGGCGCTTTCGTGAATCTGATAAAGCTCGCTGAGCACATGGCCGGTGAGGGGATCGCTTTGCTGGCCCACCAGACTGATCCACCCCGTCAGCCGAAGCACGACGAGAACGCGCCGGGCCGTCTCGTACCCGGCCCTTTGCCCCAGCGGGGTGGACGTGAGATAGCGACGCAACTGCCCCAGGTTTGCCAGCGGGCTGATGCTTTCCGCAGAGCGCAGCATGCGCAGAACCTGCCAACCATTGCGCTCCAGCGGCGTGAGGCGAGCATCGAGCATGAGCGAGGCCGGTGTGGTGAACAGGGCGTCTTGCCCCAGCGGATTGTGGCGGGTGTGATGGTCTGCCATGAGAGTTCTCCAAGGTCTGGGCCACAGCGGCCCGTTCCCCTGCATCTCATCGCGTACCGTTCCATGCGTCAGCCAACAATGCGGTCTGCGCCGTAACCGTTTTATCCGGCAGGCACAGCCCTGGCACCGGCATCCAGACTGATTTATCATCCTAATACCCCTATGGGGGTACAACTGGGGGTACTTCCAGCGATTCCCGCAAAGGCCGCGACCCGATTTCCCAGCGAAACCTAGCATTCACAGGCCTTTGCCGACCGATCAATGTTTAAACGTGTGATCAACGTCTGAAGGACGCTTTGGCCCTTTTCACTCCAGAGCCGTCATTCCCGCGAAGGCGGGAATCCAGGTGGCGCAGCCGTTGCTGTATAGGCGGTTGCTGCCATTGGATGCGGCATAACTGGATTCCGGGTCAAGCCCGGAATGACAGAAATCTTCACCCGATTGCCCTGCCCTGTCGCCCCTCTGTCTTCTCATTTGCGCTTGACCGTGCGCACACCCGGTACCTGGGCGACGGTGGCCAATACTTTTTGCAGGCGCAATGAGTCGTGGATTTCCACGGTGAAGGTCATGGAGGCCACGCCCCGGTGGGAGCGGGTCTGCACGCCGATGACGTTGGTGCGCTCGCGCGTGAATACGTCGGATATGTCGCGCAGCAACCCCTGGCGGTCGCTGGCTTCGATCATCACATCTGCCGGATACACCGCCATCTGCCCATTGGGCTGGCTGCTGGATGGCCCCCATTCCACTTCAATGATGCGCTCGGGGGTTTTTTGCTGCATTTGCTGGAAGTTGCTGCAATCACTGCGGTGAATGGCCACGCCTTTGCCCCGGGTGATGAAGCCGCCGATGGCATCGGGTGGGGCCGGACGGCAGCAACGCGCCAGATGCGTCATCAGCGAGTCCATGCCCACCACCAGAATCTTGCCGCCCGAATCTTTGCGGGGCTTGCGGATCAGCACGGCTTCGTCGTCGTTGCTTTCTTCCGGCTCTGGTGGCGGACGCAACAGGGCTTCGAGGTTGCGCAGGGAGAATTCATCCTTGCCCACCACCTCGAAAAAGGCATCGGTGGATTTGAAGCCCAGTTGCGCAGCAATGTCTTCGAGCTTGATGGCGGTCTTGCCTTCGCGCTGGAGCACTTTCTCGACAATGTCGCGGCCCTTGGCAATCGTGGCGTTCAGCTCCTGGGCGTTGAACCAGGCACGCACCTTGCTGCGGGCGCGGTGGCTGATGAGGTAGCCCTGCTCCTTGTTGAGCCAGTCGCGCGAGGGCGCGCCTTCCTTGGCGGCAATGATCTCGACGGTCTGGCCGTTTTGCAGCACGGTGTTGAGCGGCACCATCGCGCCATCGACTTTCGCGCCCCGGCAGCGATGCCCCAGATTGGTGTGCACGGAGTAGGCAAAATCCAGCGGTGTGCCGCCCTTGGGCAGTTCGATGATGGAGGCATTGGGCGTGAGCACGTAGATGCGGTCGTCGAACAGGACAAGTTCGCGCATGTCGCCATTGCCGGCGAATTCGCGCTCCCAGGCCAGCAACTGGCGCAGCACGGCAATCTTGGTGTCGTATTCGCCGCTGGCCGACACGCCTGCATAGCCCTTGGTGCCCGCCTCTTTGTAGGCCCAGTGGGCGGCCACGCCGTTTTCGGCATGGTCGTGCATGGCCTGGGTGCGGATTTGTATTTCGATGGCACGGCCGCTGCTGTCGCGCACGACGGTGTGCAGCGACTGGTAGCCGTTGGGCTTGGGCTTGGCGATGTAGTCGTCGAACTCGTCGGCAATCGGTGGGAAATGCTCGTGTACCCAACTGAGCGCGGTGTAGCAGGCATCGACATCGGCCACGATGATGCGCATGGCACGCAGATCGAACAATTGCTCGAAGCGCAGCGATTTGCCGCGCATTTTCTTGATGATGCTGTAGATGTGCTTGGGACGGCCCTGCACCTTGGCCTCGATGCCCAGATGGTGCAGCTCCAGTTCCACATGGGCGCAGGCCTGTTTCATGTACAGCTCGCGCTCGCGGCGTTTTTCGTCGAGCAGGCGGGCAATTTCGCGGTAGGTCTGTGGCTCCAGGAAGCGGAACGACAGGTCTTCGATTTCCCACTTGAGTTGCCAGATGCCCAGCCGGTTGGCCAGCGGCGCGAACACATACAGGCTTTCCTCGGCCAGACCTGCGTCCATGTCCACCTTGGCGGCGGCATGGTAGCGCAGGGTTTGCAGGCGCGAGGCCAAGCGGATCATGACCACGCGCAGATCGCGCGAGAAGGCCAGGAGCATCTTGCGCACGGTCTCGGTGTGCGCGGCCTTGGCATCGCCCTCTTTCATGGCACCGGAGCCTTCGCGCGCCTGCCCCTGCACGCGCATCAGCTTGGTGGTTTCCACGGCCAGCGCGGCATAGGTGTCGCCAAAACGCTTGGCGATTGCCTCATACGGGTTGTTGAGGTGGAAGGAGGCGTAGATCAGGTAGTTGGCCGCCTGCATGGCATGCGAGCCGCCAATGTCATGCAGGATTCGTGCCACGGCATCGGCATGATCGAGCGTGTTCTCGCCACTGTTGAGCGTTTCCGATGCAATCAGTGGCAGCGCGAAGGCGCGCGCACGCGCCAGCATGTCCTGCTGGTGCGGTTGCAATGGGGTGGTGGCATCCAGCAGTACGGCGGTGGTGTTCCACGCCGCATCGGGATTGAGCACAGCAGTTCCGCCTGCCCCATCGCCAGAGCGATCTGTGGCCTGAAGGTCTGCCATAAAGCGGTTCATTTCCATATCCTTGTTGTAGGGAAGGTGCGCCTGCATGGCCGTCACCTCCCGGTCTCCTGTCGTCCATTCATGCCGACTCTGGCGGTGGCGATCCATCCTGTTGCAAGAAATCCATCACCACGTCGCGTTGTGCCGCATCCACGAGTGTCGGGGCATGGCCCACGCCCTCGAATTCGGCCAGTCGCGCCCTGGGGCCACGCTGCTGCATGGCCTGCGCCGTGGCAGCCGAGAGCAGGTCGGACTCCTGCCCCCGCAGCAGCAAGGTTCGTGCCGTGATGGCATCGTAGATTTGCCAGAGCAGTTCCTGGCCGGCAGTCAGCACCTGTGGCCCCATGTTCTGCACCAGACTGGCCACCTCGGGGTCGTAATGCAAGGTGAACTGGCCGTTTTCAAGGGGGCGCAGTTGTGATTGCGACAGCGTCAGCCATTGGGCACGGCTGTGGGGGCCGAATCCGGCGGCTATGGTGCGCAGATAGTCGGCACCTTCGTCCACTGTATCGAATCGTGGCATTTTGCCCAGATAGTCGTTGATGCGCTGCAAAGCTTCAGCTTCCAGCGCGGGGCCAATGTCGTTGAGCACCAGGGAGTGAATCGGCACAGGCGGCGTGGGCAGGGCAGAATAACCCATGCCGATCAGCCCCCCCATGCTGGAGCCGATCCAGTCCAGCCGTTGAATCGGGGCACCAGCCTGCTGCGCCTGACTGGCAAGGAATTGCAGCAACTGCACCATGTCGCCCACATAGAACGGAACCTGGTACTGGTTGGCATCGGCCAGCCAGTCGCTGCGCCCCCGCCCTGCCACGTCCGGGCACACCACCCGCACCCGGCCCGGCAAGGCCCGCAGAATGTGCCGCGCCAGTTCATCGAAATCGCGCCCGGTGCGCGTGAGGCCATGCACACACAGCACCAGATGCTGCGCAGGCTGGGCGGTGTCACCGCTTTGCCAGTCCCAATACGCCACGCGGTGGGTCTGTGCATTGGCCGGGCCGTGAGGACTTTCCTTGCTGGCCCCTGCACAGGGCATGAATTGAAGTGTGGGTTCTTGCTGCTCCGTATTATTTGTCATGAAGAATGTTTCCCTTGGGTCAATAATATGTCTTGCGCTCTGCCGTCGGACATCATGACAGCTTCGTGGCATATTAACGCATTACATCTGCATACATTAAGGAGATTCTCGCTATGTTGAAAGGTAAAACCGCCCTGGTCACTGGCTCCACCAGCGGCATCGGTCTGGGCATTGCCCAGGTGCTGGCATCGCAAGGTGCCCATGTCGTGCTCAATGGCTTTGGCGATGTCGATGGCCCCCGCGCCCAAGTCGAGGCCGCCGGTGCTGCACACGACATCCGCACCGGCTACCACGGCGCAGACCTGAGCAAGGTGGCCGAAATCGAAGACCTGATCGCCTACAGCAGCCGGGAGTTCGGCCAGATCGATATTCTGGTGAACAACGCAGGCATTCAGCACACTTCCCCGGTCGAAACCTTCCCGCTGGATCGCTGGGATGCCATCATCGCCATCAACCTCAGCAGCGTATTCCACACCTCGCGTCTGGTGCTGCCTGCCATGCGCCAGGCCAACTGGGGGCGCATCATCAATATCGCATCGGTGCATGGCCTGGTCGGCTCCGCTGAAAAATCGGCCTATGTGGCCGCCAAGCATGGCGTGGTCGGCTTCACCAAGGTGGCCGCCCTGGAGACCGCCACCACTGGCGTGACCGTCAATGCCATCTGCCCCGGCTGGGTACTCACCCCGCTGGTGCAAAAGCAGATCGATGCACTGGCCGCCCAGCAAGGCGTGAGCGTGGAGCAGGCACAGGCGCAATTGCTGGGGGCCAAGGAGCCATCCAAGCAGTTCACCACTCCCGAAGAACTGGGGGAACTGGCTGCATTCCTCTGCTCATCCGCTGGCAACAACATCCGGGGCGTGGCCTGGAACATGGACGGCGGCTGGACGGCACAGTAACACCGCCACCGCCCCGACATCCATCAGTCATCATCCCCTGACGGATGCTGCACCACGCGGTGTGCCACATCCGTCGAGAAGCCGCGCGAGAGCAGAAAGCGCATTTGTCTGGCGCGGCGTTTGGCACGTTCGGCGGGCGTTTCGGCATCATCCGATTCGCTGACTGGCGACCCGAATTTACCTTGCCAAACCTGCCGGGCACGCTCCAGTTCCGTCTCTTGCAGCGGGGTCAGTGCCTCCTGCACAGCTTCCCGGTCCATGCCCTTGGCCAGCAAGGTCTGCCGCAAGCGTGCCTGCCCCCAGCGCGGCGACTTCTGGCGCAACACCGATGCGGCGGCACGCGCATCGCTCAACAGCCCGCGCTGCTCCAGCCGCTCCAGCACCGCATCGACTTCAGCCTCCTTGGCATCCGACTCCTCGCCTGCCGCATCGACTGCGCCTGCCACAGGCAAGGACAGCAGCTTGCGGCGCAGTTCCTCGCGCCCGTATTCACGACGCGCGAGGTATTGCAAGGCCATGCCCATCAGCGAAAGCGGGGACCGGCCAGAGCGGGAAGGCCCATTCACCATCAGTCCTCCACCACACCATCTTCATCGACACCAGGCGGCAGAGCTGCGAGGTTGGCCGCCACCACTCCCAGATTGGCCCGCACCTTGTTCTCGATTTCTCGTGCCATGTCGGGGTTTTCACGCAGAAACTCCCTGGCATTGTCCCGCCCCTGGCCAATTTTTTCCCCGCTGTACGAGTACCAGGCTCCGGCTTTCTCCACAATATGGGCCGCCACGCCCATATCGATAATTTCACCTTCGCGGGAGATGCCCTTGCCGAACATGATGTCGAACTGCGCTGTCTTGAAGGGCGGTGAAACCTTGTTCTTCACGACCTTGACCTTGGTTTCGTTGCCGGTAATTTCATCGCCCTTCTTGATGGAGCCGGTGCGGCGAATGTCCAGCCGCACCGACGCATAGAACTTCAGCGCGTTGCCGCCCGTGGTGGTTTCAGGGCTGCCAAACATCACCCCGATCTTCATGCGAATCTGGTTGATGAAAATCACTGTGCAATTGGTCTTCTTGATCGTGGCCGTGAGCTTGCGCAGTGCCTGGCTCATCAGACGCGCTTGCAGACCGGGCAACTGGTCGCCCATATCACCCTCGATTTCCGCCTTGGGGGTCAGGGCCGCGACCGAGTCGATCACCACCAAGTCCACCGCGCCGGAACGCACCAGACTGTCCACCACTTCCAGAGCCTGTTCCCCGGTATCCGGCTGGGAAATCAGCAACTCCTTCACATTGACCCCCAGCTTCTGGGCGTACTGCACGTCCAGCGCGTGTTCGGCATCAACGAAGGCACACACGCCATCGAGCTTCTGCATCTCGGCAATCACATGCAAAGTCAGCGAAGTCTTGCCGGAAGACTCCGGCCCGTAAATCTCGATGACACGACCGCGTGGCAAGCCCCCCACTCCAAGGGCCACATCCAGCCCGAGGGAGCCAGTGGAAACCACCTGAATATCCTGCGTCATATCGTCTTCGCCCAGACGCATGATGGTTCCCTTGCCAAACTGCTTTTCAATCTGCGCGAGGGCAGCCTGCAAGGCCTTGGCCTTTTCATTGCTCAGGTTCTGGTTGGCGGTGGCATTCATACGGCATCCTCTGAATAAAAAACGGTTGCAAAATGGTCACCGCCGGTCTGGTATTCGCTCGCTGTCCGACAGTGTCTGGGATGCAGTGTAGCGGCACATAGATTGAAAATATATGATTTTTTAGTCAGTTTAGCTGACCAAATATTCCGCGTTATGATGCGATTTTGCAGTCCATTCGCCACTCTCATGCACACCCTGGAATCACACATCCATCCCGGCATTACCGAAGAAGCCATCACCGCCAGCGGAGTCACCCCACCGGAAGATGCCTGGCGACAAACCCATCTGGGACGCTTGCTGGGTCATGCCACCCGCCGTTTCGATGAGCGGGTGTTGTATCTGATGGCACACGATGCTGAAGTGCCTTTGGCACTGTCCAATCTGGCGGCACGCAACAAGGTCAGCGCGGCACACATTCACATCACGCGCCATTTGTCGCTGCGGGGCGACCGCCTCACGGCACTGGCACACCGGGCCGGCATGAGCAAGCAGGCCATGATGACACTGGTTCGACAGTGCCAAGCCTGGGGGCTGGTGCAGCGCGCACCCGACCCCGTCGATGGACGCGCCAGTGTGGTGTACTTCACGGAAACAGGCCTGCTGTGGCTGGCAGCCTTCCAGCGTTCCGTCACCCAGGCAGAAACGGAATTCACCCAGGCAGTGGGCAAGGATGTGGCCACGGTGGTGGCTTTGGGGCTGGAAGCTTATGCAGGAGGATGTTGATGCGATTTTGCGGCTCACCCACCCCACAAAAAAAGCGATCCGAAGATCGCTTTTTGAAGTTTTGGCGGAGCGGACGGGACTCGAACCCGCGACCCCCGGCGTGACAGGCCGGTATTCTAACCAACTGAACTACCGCTCCTGGTAGCGACTGAATTTGCCTTTGGCAAACCCAGCGTTTTTGGCGACCCTACGGGGATTCGAACCCCGGTACCCACCGTGAAAGGGTGGTGTCCTAGGCCTCTAGACGATAGGGTCAAAACCTAGAAACTGGCTGTAAACCTTGGTGGAGGTAAGCGGGATCGAACCGCTGACCTCTTGCATGCCATGCAAGCGCTCTCCCAGCTGAGCTATACCCCCGTTTGGTTTACTTGGGCTTTGCATCGTTTTTGTTTCTGTGTTTCGTTCGTTGCAAGCCTTGCATTGTATATCAGTTTTTCCCTGTTTGGCAACTCATGACAATCTTTTTGTCACTTTTTCTTTACCAAGCAGAAAAAGAACTGCATCCACCGATGGCGTCTGTGCCACGCCCACGGTCAAAACCCGTGTCGGCATGGCCAAGTGCGGCATTTTAAGGGCATTCTTGGCCAATGTGGCCTTGATGGCCTGCCCAATGGCTTCCTGGCTCCATTCTCCCGCTGCCAGCAGGGCCGCAAACTCCTGCAAGACAGGGCGAATCGCCGGGGTGACATGCTTGGCAAAGTCGTCGGGATTCAGCTGCACTTCGCTGGCATAGAAAACAACCGCCCAATCGGCCAAGGCTTCCAGGGTGTCGCAACGGTCCTTGAACAAGGCCACGATCTGCGGCAGGCGGCCATCGGCCAGTGCATCTGCCGTAAAGCCACGTTGCTGCAAACGCAAGGCAATATCGGCTGCCAGCACGGCATCGTCGCTTGCCTTGATGTGCTGGGCATTGACCCAGCGCAGTTTGGCCTCGTCAAACTGGGCGGCACTGCGCCCCAGATGCTCCAGATCAAACCATTGCAGGAATTGCTCACGGCTGAATATCTCGTCGTCGCCGTGACTCCAGCCCAAGCGCGCCAGATAGTTAATCATGGCATCGGGCAGGAAGCCTTCATCGCGGTATTGCGTCACCGGCTTGGCTCCGTGGCGTTTGCTGAGTTTTTCGCCCTGCTCGTTCAGCACAGTGGGCAGGTGCGCGTACACCGGCGGTTCCTTGCCCAAGGCACGAAAGATATTGATCTGGCGTGGTGTGTTGTTTACATGGTCATCGCCCCGGATCACATGGGTAATGTCCATGTCGATGTCGTCCACCACCACGCAGAAATTGTAGGTGGGGGTGCCATCGGGGCGGGCAATCACCAGATCGTCGAGTTCTGCATTGCTGATTTCGATGCGGCCTTTCACCTTGTCGTGCCAGGTGACTGTGCCATCCTGGGGATTGCGAAAACGCCAGACCGGCTGTACGCCTTCGGGAACCGGCGGCAGGGTTTTGCCGGATTCAGGTCGCCAGGTTCCATCGTAACGGGGCTTTTGCTTGGCGGCCATTTGCCGTTCGCGCAGGGCATCCAACGCTTCCACGCTCATGTAGCAGGGATAGATGGCTCCCTGCTCACGCAACTGCTGCAACACTTCTTTGTAGCGATCCATGCGCTGCATCTGGTAGAACGGGCCTTCGTCGGGGGTCATGCCCAGCCAGCTCATCGATTCCAGGATGACATCCACGGCCGCCTGGGTGGAGCGTTCCACGTCCGTATCCTCGATACGCAGAATGAAATCGCCGCCACTGGCGCGTGCAAATGCCCACGGGTACAAGGCTGAACGGATATTGCCCAGGTGGATGAAACCGGTGGGCGATGGTGCAAAGCGAGTACGCACCCGCA
Source organism: Lampropedia hyalina DSM 16112 (assembly GCF_900129055.1). Lineage (GTDB taxonomy): Bacteria > Pseudomonadota > Gammaproteobacteria > Burkholderiales > Burkholderiaceae_C > Lampropedia > Lampropedia hyalina. The sequence continues at coordinate 3,657 of NZ_FQUZ01000028.1, read as the reverse complement.
CGTCAGGCGAAGAAGAAACAGACATCGAAATGACTTTCAAGAATGGGAAAAATGGTTGGCAGGCAGCTGCATCAAAATGAGGCCTAGCCCTGTGAGGCCGCCGAATGAACGATTTTCGCACCGACAGCCCCGAGCACTGCGCCAGTCGCCTTGTCGATGTAATACGCACTGCGGTTGAAGAAGCTGCGCACCGTACCGTGGGACAACGCCACAACGATGAATACATCCCAAACCAGCACGACTGTGGTCATCCAGACCCCCAGGGCCAGTTTGAAACCCATATCCACCCCATCATGGAGTACCAGCGAAAAAAGACTGAGATAAAACAACAGATTCTTCGGGTTCAGAATCCCCGAGGCAAAGCCGACAAGAAACTCCCGCCAGAAGCTGGGGCCAACAGCAAGCCCGTGGGCATTTGGGTCGGCGGCAGGCTGATGTTCCAGAAAGCGGTAATCCGACTTTCTGGCCCGCAAAGCCATCACTCCCAGATAGAGAAGAAACAGGCCACCCGCCATTTTCAAGCCCCACATCCATGCAGTGGAACGGCTCAAAATGGCTCCCACTCCCACCAGACACAAGGCAATGTACAGCGCATTGGCCATCGCAATGCCAGCGGCCACCCCTACGGCAACCCCTGCCCGATTCTTGACGGCACTCTTGACCACTAGCAAGAAATCAGGGCCAGGACTCAACAGCGCGAGAAAATGCGCCAGGGCCACCGTCACAAATATCGTGGTTTGATCCATCGGCTCGACCTGTCAGCCATGCAGCGCAGACAGTCCTCGCTGCAAATCATTCTGAATGTCTTCGGGGTATTCCAGCCCCACCGATACACGCACCAGCCCCTGTCCAACACCCGCCGCCTGCCGCTGCTCTTCGGTCAGACGACCGTGGGAAGTGCTGGCAGGGTGCGAAATAGTGGTTTTGGTGTCCCCCAGATTGGTAGTCTTGCTGATGACCTGACATTGATTAATGACTTGGAATGCATGGGCACGTCTGGCTTCGGGTGTATCTCCCCGTACATCAAAGGACAGTACCGCTCCCCCCAGGCCCGACTGCTGCTGCAAGGCCAGTGCATGCTGCGGGTGGCTGGCCAACCCCGGATAGTACACATGCGCCACCTGCGGCTGCTGTTCCAGCCACTGCGCCAATGCCAGGGCATGGCTGCTTTGCGCCTGCATGCGGATGAACAGGGTTTCCATGCCCTTGAGCACCACCCAGGCATTGAACGGCGACAGATTGAAGCCCGCACTGCGAATGAAGGCACCCAGCTTTTCTTCCACCAGTACGCGCGAACCACACACCGCGCCCGCCAACACACGCCCTTGGCCTTCCAGGAATTTGGTGCCGGAGTACACAACCAGATCGGCCCCCCAGTGACTGGGTCGCTGCAAGGCAGGCGTGACAAACGAGTTGTCCACGGCCAGCCAAGCCTGGGCATTGTGTGCCAGATCCGCCAATGCCGCGATGTCGCACACATCGGTCAATGGATTGGTAGGGGTTTCGGCAAAAAGCAACCGGGTCGTTCCGGGACGGATGGCTGTTTTCCACGCCTGAATATCCGTCTGGGACACAAAGGTGGTTTCCACTCCAAAGCGCGCCAGCTCCGATCCCAGCAATTTGATGGTGGAGCCGAACATGGAGCGCGATGCAACCACATGGTCACCCGCCTTGAGCAAACCAAACACCAGCAAGGAAATGGCCGCCATGCCCGTAGCCGTGCCAATCGCTGCCTCGGTTCCTTCCAGGCCGGCAAGGCGTTGCTCAAAGCTGGTCACCGTAGGATTGGAGGTACGGGTATAGGTGTAACCCGCTTCTTCGTTGGCAAAACGGCGGGCAGCCGACTCTGCATCAGACTGCACATAGCTGCTGGTAAGGTACAGTGCCTCGGAATGCTCACCATACTGACTGCGTGCAATGGCCTGGCGCACGGCCAATGTCTGGGCATGCAGGCCGGGGGGAAGTGTGGATTCGTCGGTCACGACAGGGACTTTCTTGTCAAGGCGATGGGGTAGTTGGAAGGCATGCAATGGCATGGCCCACTCTGCCGCACCATGCTGGAATACCAGTTTTCTGGTGTGAAACAAAACAAGGGCTATTTTAGAACCAGTGTTCAATCTGTGCCGGAAGACACACAGGCCAACTGTCGTGCATAACGCTGCAACTGACTCACCAGATCATCCTGCTGTTCCAGCCGCTCACGACAGTCATGCACCACCGCCTGCCAAGCCTGCCGCTGTGCAGGAACATCCCAGACATCCCTCCACACCCCATCGAATGTCTGTTGGCCTCCCTCCGTATTCCAGGCATGGAACACACGACGAATCGCAGAAGGAGCATTCATCCAGTCCAGAAAGGCATCCAGTTTGGCATGGTGAGCCTGATCGTGCTGGGGATAAATATGCCAGACAAACGGCTTTCCCGCCCACAACGCGCGCACCAATGAATCCTCACCACGCACCACATTCAGGTCTGAAGACCACAACACAGCATCAAAAGCCACTTGCGGCACGAAAGGCAGGAGCAAAGCCGTGCAACATCCCCGACGGACCGTACGAACAGAGGCAGCTTCATCCGCTTGAAGCAATAAGGTTTCGGCCTGACCATACAGTCGTTGCCAAACCTTCTCGAATGCACGCTGCGAACGCCCAGCAGCCACCAGCAATACCGTCTCCTGCGAGCCATTCACCAGATGTTCCAGCCATTGCTGCAAAGCCATGGCCTCGTAACTGAACAGAGACAACCACTGTGCCTGGTGGGATAAATCTTGCGAAAGACCTGCCCTTCCCAACAACTCACTGCGCCATTTTTTCTCATCCCAGATTTTCTGCCTGGCCAGCAAATTTTGCTCTCGCAACAAACCACCCGTTTTTGGCGTAAAACCCGGATAAAAGAAATGCTTGCACCACCTGCTCGCCACACCGCTCATGACAGGCGATGGCAAACCATGCATCCGCTCGACATACAACTCGGCACTCAGATACTCCAGGTTCAGCCACACAGGCTGCACAATCGTCGATTGTGTGCATTGCTCCCGCAAATCATGCAAATATGGCTGGGGAATTTCACACCCAAACGCCTCAATCAGCACATCCGGCAAAGGCATCGGGCATTTCAGGGCATCGTCCCAGCTTCCCACCTGCAAAGAATCGGCATCATTTGAATCGACCATCCAGGACAGGATGGAAACATCGTTCATCCACAGGCGAACGGCTTCACCGCGCTGTGTCAAATCCTGTGCCAACCGCCAACACACGCCTGCATCACCGTAGTTATCGATGACTTCGCAAAAAATATCCCATTGCACATTGCATCCCCCAAAGCAAAACCCCCTGAGCTGGAGCGCAGGGGGTTTTTGAATAGAAGCCTGACGATGACCTACTTTCACACGGGAGACCGCACTATCATTGGCGCGAGACTGTTTCACTGTCCTGTTCGGGATGGGAAGGAGTGGTTCCAGACTGCTATGGTCATCAGGCTAAAAACGTTGGCTTGCAGCGGCTGTGCTGCGAGCCGTAAATCATAGAGTCGAATTGTATTTGATTGCGTTGGCAATGTATTGAGTTTGCATTGCGAATGTATTGATGTGTCATCAAAGTTATAGGGTCAAGCCTCACGGGCAATTAGTACTGGTTAGCTCAATGCATTGCTGCACTT